>JAEXUD010000007.1 GCA_023453025.1 Bacillota bacterium | reverse complement strand
ATATCTGCTCATAAAAAAGATAATACAATAAATTTGAATAAAAGAAAAGACTTAAACGGAGAAAAAAACTACCCCTCAAGATTGAGGGGCAGGGGTGTTGATTTTGACAGAGTCAAATCTTTTTATAATTACAATACAATCCTGAGACTTCATATCTTGAATATTGTTTTTGAATAAGGTATAATGATAGCTATACATTTTAAAGAAGAAAATCAGAGGGGAAAAATGTACTATGAATACAGTTATAATAACAGACTCAAGCTGTGATTTGTCCTGCGAATACATAAGTGAGAATAATATAAAAGTTATACCTTTTCCATACTCTATAGACGGAAAAGATTACATTGATGATTTTGGCAAATCTTTGACATACGAAGATTTTTATAATGCACTAAGAAATGGTGCAATGCCCTCAACCTCGCAAATTTCATCATATACCTTTGAACATGAATTCAAAAAATATGTTCTGGAAGGAAAAGCAGTAATTTATATAGGATTTTCCTCTGCGCTCAGTCAGACATTTAATAATTCAATTGCAGCAAGAAATATAGTTTTAGAAGAAATTCCTGAAGCAGACATTGCAGTAATTGATTCTAAAAGTGCTTCTGTAGGTCTTGGGTTATTAGTGTTTTATGCAAATAAGCTTTTAATGCAAGGCAAGTCAAAAAATGAAATTGTGGAATGGATTGAAAACAATAAGCTTAAATCAAATCACTGGTTTATAATTGACAGTCTGGATCATTTAAAGAGAGGTGGAAGGATATCAGCAGCAAGTGCTGCGGTAGGAAGCATACTGGACGTTAAGCCATTGTTGAATATTGATAATGAGGGAAAACTGGATGTTGTTAAGAAAATAAGAGGAAGAAAAAAAGCGATAAAAGAATTGCTTGATGAGCTTCAATTTATTACAAATCCAGAAGAACAGACTCTTTTTATAAATCATGGTGATTGCTTAAAGGACGCTGAGCAATTGAAAGAGTTGGTTTTAAATAAAGTTAATGTAAAAAATATCGTCATAAATTATATTGGACCTATAATTGGCACCCATACAGGCCCGGGGATGTTATGTCTGGTTTTTATGGGAGAAAAGAGATAAATATGCGATTACACTTCAAGTAAATGTTTAATTTATAGTTTATTCCAACGGCTGCTGTGGTATAATAATATGGATAGAAAAGACATATAACTGAAAGGAATCATAATGGATTTTAAAGAACTTGGAATAAGCAAATCAATAGTTGATATACTAGAAAATTCAGGTATTGCAGAGCCAACTCCAATACAAAATCAATGTATACAAATAGTAAAAGAAGGACGGGATGTCATAGCGGAAGCACAGACAGGAACAGGTAAGACTTTAGCATTTTTATTACCTATATTTGAAAATACAGATATTAAATTGGAATTTGTACAATCATTGATAATAACTCCAACCAGGGAGCTGGCAATTCAAATAACCGAAGAAGCCAACAAATTGACAAAAGCAAAGGAAATTAACATATTGGCTGCATACGGAGGCAGGGATATTGCTTCACAAGTTAGGAAGCTTAAACACAACATACACATGATAATAGCTACTCCGGGAAGGCTTCTTGATCATATTGGAAGAGAAACTGTTGATTTAAGTAAATTAAAAGTCCTGGTGTTGGATGAGGCGGACCAGATGTTATTAATGGGATTTAAAAATGAGATTGAAGACATAATTAAGTCAACATCAAAAACAAGGCAGACACTTTGTTTTTCTGCAACAATTAGCTCTCAGGTAAAAAAGCTTGCTTACAGATATATGAAAAATCCAATATCAATTTCTGTTGAAAAGGTAAGTGTGGCTCTTGATAATATTAAGCAGCAGGTGGTTGAAACAACAGACAGGAGAAAGCAGGAAGCATTGTTCAGTGTGTTGGACATAGACAGACCTTTTATGGCAATAATATTTTGCAGGACCAAGGTCAGAGCCGATAGATTGGAAGAAGCAATGCACTCAAGAGGCTACAACTGTGAAAAACTTCATTCAGATATTCTGCAATCAAAACGTGAACGTATAATGAAATCATTCAGAAAAGGAGATATACAGTATTTGATTGCTACGGATGTTGCAGCCAGGGGTCTTGACATAGGAGGGGTAGGGCATATTTACAATTATGATATTCCTGAAAATCCGGAATCGTATATACATCGCATAGGAAGGACGGGCAGAGCAGGTGAAGATGGATACACATGTTTGTTTGCGGCACCAAAGGATATGGAGATTCTTTCTAAGATAGAAGATTCTATTGGTTTTAAAATAGAACGAAGAAATATAATTTAAAATAAGCAGGCATCTTACGCTATCAGCGAGGATGCCTTTATATGTTAATTTGTGATAAGCACTTTTTCTATTTCTGCTATATAAAGGGTGTGGAAATCCTTGTTAGGATAATTTTTTTCTATTAAATCTTTTTCTATGAATGAAGCTGGTGTAAATTGCTGCGCAAACAGTTTTTTGCAAATAATTACGGTATCAGCTTCCTCAAAATATGGTGTGCTGTCATAGTGGTTCAATGTTAAATCGGTCTTTGCAATTTTATCTTCGTCTCTTCCGGAAACTGTGCCAAGATATGATAGTTGTTTTTTATACTTGCTGTCAAAAAAACACAAGGAATAGGTATCGGAATTATCAATAAATTCTTTAGTATAACGCTGCGGTCTCAGTACTATGTAGGTTACATTTTTGTTCCACATTACTCCAAATCCACCCCATGATGCGGTCATGGTATTAGCTTTATTTTCATTTTCTGCTGTTATGAGCATCCAGTCATTTCCTATTAATTGGAATGCGTTTTTACTTAATTCTTCTGGTTTAATTTCTTTGAATTTGTTCAAATCATTTCTCCTTTCAATTTGTAATAATATTCTATGTTCATTATAACAAAATTATCGCATATTACAATCAATATAAAAAGCTAATACATATAAGACTGTTATAAAACGGTCTAAGGCTGCTGAAAAAGCCCACCTGCTGCGTTACCGTTCAGACAGTCAATCCTCACGTATGTTTGAATACGTTCCGGTTGCCTGCCTTCCGGTGCCTTGCAGGATGAACTTTTTCAACAGCCTGCCATCTTGATGACTTTGTCATCAATCTGAGACCGTTATAAAACGGTCTTATTTGAATAGATATTTTTTTCTCATAAGGCTATTCATACAATTTACAGATGCTATTAATTTTATTGATGGTATTCCATGTTTGCTTATCCAGTATTCCTGTAACGGGAAGCTTGCTGTATTTTTGAAATTCTTTTAAGGCAGCTTCTGTTTGTTCGTCAAATAATCCGGTTAATTGAACATCTAAATAGTTTTTGTATTTTCTATTATGGTTTTTTAATAATATTTGTAAAATGTAAATTAAATTGCCTTTGTCACCTATTTTGAATTCATTAATATTGCTTGGATAACAACATACATTGCTAGGTTCTTTTTTGTTTTGAATTGTTTTTTTATGTTCTGCCATGATGGCACTCCATGTCATAAAATTTACTGTGCCTGTAACAGGAAGATTTAAGTTTTTTTGAAATTCACTAACTGCTCTTTGAGTTTGGGCATCATAGGTCCCGGTGGGTATGATCATTGGGATATCAGGGTTATACTCTGCTATATCTCTTAAATTTATCTGAATTTCAAATATTGGATTTGCAGCTTTTAAAACATCTAATGTACTTTTCATTTTTACCTCCTTTAATTATTACATATCTGCATATTTGCTATTGACCTATATCTGAACCAGGAAACTGACCCACATTTCTTGTGTTACCAAATCTTAAATTGCGATAAATAAGCACAATTCGGTTCCATGTATATTGATCAACTACACCTGTTACATCTATCCCAAAGTATTCCTGAAATTCTCTGACAGCCTGTTCTGTCTGAGGTCCGTAAATTCCATCCGGCTCTGCAGGAGGAATTCCTTCCAAAACTGATGCTATATAGGACAAGTATTGTTGAATCAGATATACACTTGGCCCCTCTGAGCCTACTCTAAATACCTCACCGGGCCATAATAAGCTTGGAAGAGAAATAGCAGATGGAGGAAGTGTTTCTAATATACCTGCTACACGGTTATACATGGAATTCCATGTTTGTTCATCAACCAGACCTGTAATCGGAAGCCCAGCAGTTTTTTGAAATTCCATTATAGAACTCCTTGTTTGGGAATCCAACACTCCGCTAATATCAACTGCAGGAATTGTATTATAATAAACTGATAATACATTCAGAAAGTACTGCACAGCCTGAACTCTAGGCACTACTTCACTCGGCCCGGGAGTCGGTGTATATTCAGGTATATCGGATAACATAATTCCCTGAGAAGTTAATTCAGCTAATCTGGTAACAGCCGCATAAATTCTTCTTATACTGTACCATGTTGATTTATCTATGGTTCCTGTTACTGGAATATTAAATATTCTCTGAAATTCTTCAACTGCAGCCCTGGTTGCCTCATCAAATGTTCCGTCCGGGCTTGGTATCTTAGGAATTGCCGGATAGTTAGCAGAAATTGTGTTTAAGGAAAGTTGCATTAATAAAACATATGGATTGTTATCTCCAAGTTGAAGTGGTGCACTTGGGAAAGTCTCATACGCCTCTGTTAAAGGAGTATCTATATTTAAATTGATATTTTCTCCATAATAATATTGAAGAATCTCATAAGGAGTTAATCCCTGCTGTGCCAAATCAACAGTACCCCATTGAAGTAAACCTGGGCACTGCACATTTCGTCCGTCACAGAATTGTGCAAAAAGTGGTTCTAACTGACCTTGTCTTGTAATATAAGTGTCAAATAATTCATCTACAAGTATTGAAACAGAGTCAAATATTCCTCTGTTAGGAACAAAAGCCTGATCAAAACCAGTATCGTTAGTTATGTCGAAATTATATCCTCTGGTTCTGTACCATTCTGTAAAAACTCTATTTAAGGCTGTGGATATGATAGCATAAATATTGGCTCTTAGTGCCTCTTCCGGCCATGTTGGATAAAGTTCGCTTGAAGCTACATTTTTTATATAATCAAGAAATGATACAGTAACATTTTCTGCCGGCTCATCAGGTGCCCCTAAATGCACTGTGATAGCAGCCGGTATAACAACTTGTGTTAATCCTGGAATTTCTATACTCATTATAACACCACCTATTCATTTGAAATATCTACTGGACTTGGAGGGATAACAAATGTCCTTTCAGGGCCTATACCTCCAGAGCCAGCAGCTACAGGAATGAGATCAACCATAAAAGTAGTGGTTGTATCAGGAAATACGCGAATATCAAGCAAATTAAAATTATAGTAATTTATTGCCTGCACCCTTAAATTATAAGTACTGAAATAATAATCAGGGCTTACTAAAGGATCGGTAGGATTATATATTACAGGTAATTCCAGAAGCGGAACTTGACCGCTTGCATCTGAAACCACGTTATATATAACATTTTCTTCTCCATCAGAATCAAGTCTATAAACGGTGACGACTGCATCCTCTACAGGCAAGGCACCCGATGCGGTAAAAACGCCAACAGATATGTATCCAACTTCTACAGGAGTCTCTTCGGGTATTGTGCCAGGTTCTGCCGGTATGGCAGGAATATCACCTGGGAGAAGGTCGGTTTCTGTTTGCGGAGCAGGCTCAGGTGAAATCGCTTGAGCAAAAACAGAAGCGGAATAGGTTTTGTTTAAAAAAGTATTTCTAGCCCTGTAGGGTCGGTTGCCATTATTATTAGTATCCTTTAAATATGAATCGGGTATAAGTGGAAGATTATTGAAACTCAATGAATGGTCACATCCTTTTCTCAATTTTCGTTGCAATTAATAATTATTATATGCATTCAAATTTAATTTGTTTATAAATTAATAATGTCAGAGAACCTACGCCGGAGATAAATTCTACATACAAATATTATGTTTTCTGGAAGACATTAAATTTATTAAGTTATAAACACATATATTAAATTATATGATATAATATTGAAAAAATAGATGGAGTTTTAATATGGATAAATCAAAATTTTTATTAAAAAATGGAAATATAATAGACGAAGAAGGCTTCATTAAAAAAAACCTGAATATATTTGTTGCTGACGGCAAGATTGAAAAAATTTCTAAAGATGCAGAAAATTGCGATTATAATATAATTGATTGCACCAATATGTATGTAACGCCAGGCTTTGTAAATCTTCACACTCATTCACCTATGAATGTAATGAAAGGTATAGCAGAAGATATATCAATTGAAAATTGGTTCAACGAAAAAATATTCCCGTATGAAAGCAAGCTGGAGGCGGAGGATGTTTATTGGGGTACAGTGATTGCAGCAGAAGAAATGCTAAATAATGGTGTGACTGCATTTGCTGACCATTATTTTAGTCAGGAATCGGTTTATAAAGCAGTGGTGAACACAGGAATCAGAGGAGATATAGCTCCTACAATATTTGGTCTTGCTGCAGATTATCAGCATCAACTCAAAAGTGCAGTTGACTTTGTGGGAAAGTATAATGGAAAAAATTCGAGAATAAAATTACGCCTGGGGCCACATGCTCCTTATACTTGTCCCGGAGATAAATTAAAGGAAATAATCAATTCGGCCAAAAAGCTTGGCGTAGGCATACATATCCATGTTTCTGAAACAAAACAACAGGTTGAAGATAGCCTAAAATCCACAGGCAAGACGCCAATACAAGTGTTATATGAAAGTGGAGGATTTGATGTTGATACAATAATTGCGCACGGACTGTGGACAACAAAAGATGATTTGAAATATTTAAACAATAATGCTGTATTCGCATTTAGTCCCAAGACGTATATGAAGCTAAGTATGGGAAGCGGAAGCATCTATGAATTAAAAAATGAAATAAATTATTCCTTCGGAACAGACGGTGCAGCAAGTTCCAATACGCTAAATCCATTGGAACAGGCAAGATTGTTTGCATTGAACGGGAAATTTATAAGCGGCGACGCCGCTGATTTTGAAACAGCTGAAATATGGAAAAGCCTGATGAACGGACACAAGGCGTTAAATTTTAACACAGGAAGAATAGCTGCAGGCTATGATGCCGACTTGCTTATTTGGGATTTAAGCATGGTTAATACCTATCCTGTTTATGACCCTCTTGCATCCATTATCTACAGTTCAGATTCCAGTAACATCAAATATACTATGGTAGAAGGAGAATTCCTGAAATATGACGGAAAGCTTAAAAGTGATATGAATTCAATAATAAATAAAGTTGGTGAAATACAAAAGAAAATCCTTGAAAGAGGTAAAGGTAAAAGTAAGGTCAGCTATTGATACATCAAATTATTATGCCCCCCCACTCCTATAAGTGGAGGGACCTTTTTAACCTTACAATCTTTCTTTGAGTTTTTTACCAACAAACACAGCTATAACTGCTTTCAATGTATCTCCAGGTATGAACATGAACATGCCCATATTAAGAATTTGCATAATGCTGAAGTTGCTGGTAAGCATAATATTTAATATATAGTACATGTAAGGAAGCCCTATGGCATACAAAACAAAAGTTCCTGCAATTACAGCAAAAGATAGGTTTTTTGCTGAAGTCTTATCTTTTTCCGCAATTAAGCCAACTACATAAGCAGCTGCAATAATGCCGATCAGAAATCCGAAGCTTGGCTTAAGCATATGCTGAAATCCTCCGGAAAATCCGGAGAATATGGGCAATCCAAAGAGTCCCAGCAATACATAGGCAATTTGTGCAAAAGCAGCCTTTTTTGAGCCTAAAATTATCCCGGATAGCAGCACAAAGAAGGATTGAAGTGTGATTGGCACCGGACCGACAGGTATGGTGATAAAAGCTCCGATGGCCGTCAAAGCAGAAAACATTCCTATTTGTGTAATGTCTAAAGTTGTTAATTTCATTTCAGTCATAAATTCCTCCCTTAATTTTGTTTTCTTACTGTAATTTCACCTGAATGAAGGACTTCTTTGTGCCCGTCCTCGTGAAACACAATTAGTCCGCCGTATTCATCTATGTCCTGGGCGTAGCCCTCAAACCATTGATTATTTTTTAAGTATTTAATTTTTTCATTTAAAATCATAGAGCGTTCCTTATATATTTTGAGAAAGCTTCTGTCCTGAAGGCTTCCGCAAATTGATAAAACATTGTTTATTATTTCTGCTGACAGCCGGTTACGTATATAGCTGTCATCACCGGTATTGAATATGGAACCTGCTGTTTCTTTCAACTCAGAAGGGAAATCTTCTGTTTTTACATTTATTCCCATACCTACAACCACACTGTTGATTGTTCCGCTTTCCATATCTGTTACTGCTTCTGTCAGTATTCCGCAGATTTTTTTATTATTTAAATATATATCGTTGACCCACTTAATTTTAGGTTCAAGGTTTGTAAATTTGTCAATTGCCGTGCATACTGCAACCGCTGAAGCTGTTGTAATTAAAACAGAATCATAAATATTCAGTTGAGGCTTTAAAATAATACTCATATAAATTCCTGATTCAGCAGGAGAATAAAAGCTCCTCCCCATTCTGCCTCTGCCTTCTGTTTGCCCTTCAGATATAATAACTGTTCCATGCTGAGCATTTTGCATTGCCTGTATCTTAGCCTCCGTGTTTGTAGAGCCTACTGTTTTATAAACTGTAACAGAAAGATTTTTATATTCATCTTTTAAAAACGTCCTGATTCCTTCTGCTGACATCAAATCAGATGAGGGTGACAATGAGTAGCCTTTGTTGGAGACTCCGCTTATAATATGCCCTTCTTCTTTTAATGAGTTTATTGCTTTCCACACAGCTGTTCTTGAAACACCGAGCTTTTCAGCCAGTTCCTGACCGGATATGCTGCAGCCTTTGTTTCGTTCTAAAATTTGTAATACATTATTTTTTATTGACATGCTTTCACCTCTATTCTTTAGTATTATATTATTAACACCGTTAAATGTCAACCTGTTTTTAAATTTAGGTTAACAAACTATCCGGCAACATTTAAATACTGTGTTATAGTATGGTTAAAGCACATTTTGCTTAAATTAAGACCTGGTAATATTTTGAAGTTAATAAAATTATGGAACAAAAAAGACCTGTTATAAGTCTAATTATATAAATAATGCAAATAATAAACCGGGAGGTATTATAAAATGAATATTAAAAAAGCAGCTGTTATAGGCATGTGCTGTGCAATCATTTCTACAAGCACAGTATTTGCTGTTTCAGATAATCTGAATGTCAATGACAGCATTAAAATACAAATTAATAGTGAATGGGTACAGTTAAGTATAAAGCCTTTCATTGAAAATGACCGCACGCTGGTAACCTTAAATGAACTTATGGAAAAGCTGGGTGCAGAAGTTGAAAGTGACCTGAATGCAGGTACGATTAAAATTAATTCCGAGGATATAACAATTGAATTGACCGTCGGAAAGAACGGTGCAAAAATAATAAAAAATGACGGAGGCTCATTGAAAGAAGAAACAATTGATCTGGAAATTGCTCCGAAAATAATTGATGAAGAGATATTTGTACCGCTTCGTTTCACAGCTGAAGCTTTAGGCTTTGATGTGGATTGGGATAATTCTCTGCGTGCGGTAATCATCAGAGCAGAAGGAGATATTATAGCTGTTGAAAGACCTGTTGAATTTGAAATAATAAGGCAAGAAACAATAGACGATAATGAATCTTTGCTAAACCTGTACAACAAAAACCATATGACAAAGGGTATTTATTCCTTAATTGACGGCGATTATATTTATGTGCTGGTATCAGCAGGTGAAAAACCTACAGGCGGATACAGTCTCAAGGTTGACAGCATAACAGAAGTTACTCCGGGAACCGCATATATACATGCAACATTGAATTCACCGACAGAGGGAAGTAATGTTACACAGGTGCTGACATACCCCAGTGTTATGGTTAAATTTGAAAAAGGCGGCATTAATAATTTCCAATGGGATTTGTCAGGAGATATTAAGCCAGATGAAGCAGAGAGAAATGAGGTAACAAAATTTGTTCAGGGCTTTGGCGGACAATTAAAAATGGTTTCACTCCTGGCACCTGAAGATATAATGGAAGATTCAATGGAAGAACATTACGGAGATTATGTATCAGACGAATTGATTAAAAAATGGGTTAAAGACCCCGAAAATGCTCCTGGAAGGATGCTTTCAAGCCCATGGCCGGAGCGTATCGATGTTTTGTCGGTAGAAAAAACAGATGAAAATCAATATGTTGTAAAAGGAACTATAATTGAAGTTACAAGTGTCGAATTGAAAGAAAGAGGTTCCGCAGCAAGGAGACCCATAACTCTCAATGTTGATAAAATTGTTGATAAATGGGTGATTACAGGTGCAGATATAGGAGCCTACGAAGAAATACAGAAGAATTCTGTCGTTTATAAAAATGACGAATATGGGTTCACTTTCACATTGCCTGAAAGCTGGAAGGGCTACAGTATCCAGAATGAAATATGGAAAGGTGAACCGTTAAATGATGAAAGTAATGCGGATGAAGATATAACAGGACCGATTATTTATATAAGGCATCCTCTGTGGACGGAAGATAACCCGAGACAGGATATTCCCATAATGATATTTACAGTAAAACAGTGGGAAGCCAAGCAGAGCGGTGAATTTGCCGTGGGGGCGGCTCCGGTGGATCCGAGCAAGCTGGGTGAAAACTCAGACTATGTGTTTCTTCTTCCTGCCCGCTACAACTACGCATTTCAAACAGGATTTGAGGAAGTAAGTGAAATTTTAAAAGGAAACCCTCTTCAGACATTTGAAATAAAATAAATAAACAAATACCGCATGTAAATTATGCATGCGGTATTTTTGTGGGAACATTTTTCACATATAATCGTCTAATAAAATATCAGCTTTTATATAGCGTACATAGTAAAAATATGAGATAATAGAATATGTTATTATAATTAACTGCTCAAGACAAGAAAGCAAAAGGTCATGTTAGGAGGCAGATTAGGATGCAAAAGTGTAAAGTATGTTCAAATAATTTTAAATATAAGGATATTATGAAATCATTAATGATTAAGGGGTATGCTCCTATTGTATGTGACAAATGCAATACTACACACCATGTACACTATTCGACCAGGTTAATCATAAGTTTAATTATATCACTGCCGATAATCATTAATATGATTGGAAATCTTATTTATGATGAATTTTTAAACTTTTCTTTAAAGGTTTACTTAAGTGCATATATAACATGGATTGTTATAATGATATCTTTAATTCCGTTTTATGCCAGATATTATGTTAAGATGAATGAACAGGATAAAGAAAAAGCATTACTGGCTTCAAATTTGAAAAGTGTAGAGGCCGAAATAATTATATCTATTTTAAAGTCATATGAAATACCATTTATAAAAAAATCAAATGAAACAGGTACACCAGAAGTACTAACCGGCTCCAGCTTATATGGGATAGATATTTATGTTCAGCCCCATATGCTGCAAACAGCTGAAGAACTGATAAATATTGACAATATAGTTTTGGAACAAGAAGATATAGAATATTGATAAATTTTTCAGAGGATTGAAAATTAACTGATAAGAATGGTAAATATAGCAGAAGTGTGAGATAATTAATAAGAAGCATATAGAAATCTATTTTATTAAGGAGGTAGTGATGTTTAGTAGAATCGGTTTTGCTGAAATATTTTTAGTTCCGTTATTTTTAGTTATTCCTGCTATTATACTATATTATATTATTAAGCTGGCAGTAAAACATGCTATAAAGGAATTAAAGAATACAGAACGCCTATAAGTATTGCTTTTTTAATATAAAAATAAATAAATTACCAAGGAGGAGCAAAAAATTAATGAGCTTTGTAAGTTTATTTTTAATACCAATAGTTTATATAATTCCGGCAGTAATATTATATTTTATAATTAAGCTGGCAGTAAAACATGCAATAAAAGAATTAAAAGATGAAAATATACTGATGTGATATGAATTTTATAATACATTTAATAAATTTCAAAGAAAAAATAAGACAGATGAATAAGTGAGAACTATTATGAAATTAAAGCTAAAGCTGAACATCAGATTTCAGGTGGGGGGCTTTAACAAAATGCTATAGTTTAAACAATTTTGTTAAATAGAAATCATAATATTAATAATAATTTGCTGATAATTATCTATACTTTTATTGGGGGGGATAAAAGTGAGAAATCTAGCTGTAATATTGTCATTGCTGCTGATACTGTCAGCATGTCACAGCAGTAAGGTCATAGAATTAAACCCTGATGAAAATCAGGATAAAATTCAGGATGATACAGAAGAGATAACAAAGGAAAGTAAAGAATTTCCAATTAAAAATACAAGCGATAACGATTATTTTACCGGTGAAATAGTTACAGGTGGTATCTATGATTTTGATGAAAATTCATTTGGCACAATTTATTTTGTTCCCGACAAAGAAAGCAGGGAAAAGATGGAGGCAAGGTACGGTGCTGAGGAGAGTTATATTTTATTTTACGAAGATAAATATAAGGTCGAAAGTCTCCCCGGACAGCTAGGTATTTATAAGATTAAGGTAAAAATTAATGAGGATGAAGAATACAATTACCTCTTTATAAATGATATACAGCTCACAGACGATATAGGCACCGTTATCTATGAAGGAAAAAACTACGAAACAAATAAAATCAATTATGACATCAAAGTAAAGGATACAGTCTGCGGTCTAATTGTAAAATGGGTTCAGAAAACCGACCTCGGCATTCAGGTGAGATTTGCCGGAGAAATTGAAACGGAAGGATACTATAATATTTATTTTGATGAAATGTATAATGCAAATATAGGGCGGATATTCATTGATGATGAATATTATAAAAATATGCCTGTATTTAACAATGAAAAAGGAAGTAATTATTTTTTATTTGTCAGAACTAATGGCTATTTTGACGAGTTAGAGAATTTTTCAGCATTTGGAAGAGGAAAATTTAAAAATTCCAATTATTCACTGGTTTACAACATAGGCATGGGAAGGGATCCGAGTAATTATCTTACAGAAATTATTTCATTGGATGAAAATTATAGAAACATGTTTGAGTATAATAAGGAAAAATCAATTAACATAATAGGTATCGATTCTGATTTTGCAATTGTATCATCAACTAATTATGATGATATGAGACATCCTGTATCATTTGATTATTATTATATAAACAAAACAAATCCAGTCAAATTATTTATGTTTATGTCCGAGCACTATTATAATTTGGAAAAATCTCCTAATGAATTTGAATTTATATTATATTCAGACGATTACAACACAAGGACAAATGAAATGGAGGAATCACATGACCTGAAGTGTAATGTCAGTGACAGCAGGATAACAGCTGAAAAAATAATAGAATAGAAAGTGAACTTGTTCAGCTAAAACTGAGCATTTTGGATGTTGTATTATTCCTGATAAAATACATATGAAAGGATTAGATTATGTTTGGTTTAGTTAATGTTGCCAGCATTGTGCTTGGACTGATTGCCTGGATTCTTCCGGTAGCTAATCTCATGAAATATAATAAGCATGACCACAAAAATTGTGTGTTCCTGTCTGTTATCAGCATAAGTGCCTGTGCAGCTTCTCTTTTTTTCAGATGATTGTTGTAAATAATCTGGTTAAAATAGAAGATTGGTCTGCTCTTATGGACACAACGGATGCAGTGGTGTTCGTTTCGGCGGTTCTTCTTATCGTCACCATTATATTAAATGTATTTACACTATTTACATATCTTGGCAGAACAACAAAATAAGTTTTTTAAGAAACGGAGGAATAATATTTGAATAAATTAAAAACATTATGTGTTATGGGTATATTTGACAATCAATCTAACCGAGAAGTGGATAAGATTAAAGAAAAATTGAAAGCGCGAGGTATCTCTGTTGATGCATATGAGCCCCATGTAACATTTGGTATTTATACAGAACTAGATGAAGCTATCCTGCTCGAGTGGATTAGTAAGATAGCTGCACAGCACAAAAGAATTAAGATTCATTTTAACCATTTTGGATTTTTCCCTGATGCACGTCTATGCTTTTTAGCTCCATGTTCTAGTTATAAACTGCTGGACATTCATTCCAGCATACATGAAAGATACGATAACTGTTGCATGGATAAGGGATGTCTATATTCACTTAAGCAAAAAAACTGGGCACCTCATATGACAATTGCTTTGGCTGATCCCGGGCAGGAGGAGAGGTTGCTTTCAACTCTTTGGGAAAGCTTTTCACCATTTACTGCAGAACTCACCGGGTTAAAAATAACTTCTTCTGATACGAGCAAAGATGTTGGCGTGTTTGAACTACAAGTAAATGATTAAATCTGATAGTGGCGGCAGCAAGTGATTTTATATTAATGCACAGCCGGGCAAGAATGTTTTGTTTGCCCGACTGCATAGCTATATCATACATTTTCACATTCCATCTGTTATGTTTCGGTTTATATCATCAGTTGTATTTTGAACTAAATTTTCGTAATCTTCATAGCACATATACCATTGAATACAATTAACTCCAGGTTCAACAGGATTATCTGCTCTTTCTAAAAGTTCGTCATAATTTTGCGCTACCGGAAGCAAAACAGGATCTCCGGGCATCCAGTTGGCAGGTGTGTTAACTCCGTATTCCGTTGTTACCTGCAGAGCATCAATCAGCCTCAAAATCTCATACATATTTCTTCCGTTGGTTGCAGGATAGGTTAAAATTGCTCTGATTCTCTGTACAGGGTCTATAATGAATACATCCCTGACGCTTTGTTCATAAATTCTGTCCGGATTAACCATTCCATACAGTTCTGAAATTCTGGCATCTCTGTCTGCAATGAGAGGAAAAGGAATTGTTATGCCTGTAAATTGATATATGTTATATAGCCAGTCAAGGTGAGCGGGATTACTGTCGATGCTTATACCCAAAAGCTCAACGTTTCTTTTTTGAAACTCAGGGTAAAGCTGTGCAAAGGCAATAAATTCAGATGTGCAGACAGGAGTGAAATCGCCGGGATGAGAAAACAGCACAACCCACATACCCCTGTATTGGGATAATGTTATAGGGCCTTGAGTAGTAATTGCAGTAAAATCCGGGGCGATTCTCCCAATGGTGAGGCATTGTCTGTCTCCTATAAAATTATCTGTATCAGTAAGATTATTTAAATTACTGTTGTCAATATTTGATATCATAATAAACCTCCGTAATATGTAGTATGTATATTATATGTAATAAAAAATTTAAGTGTTAATCTTATTATTTTCCTTACTCTCTTTTAAAAGGGCATATAATTTTAAGATAAATAACATGAATTCATTGACTTATTTTTATTGGCAAATAAATTATATATCGTGTATAATTGAATAATAAAATAACTAAGAGGGTAAAAATGAGCGTTTCTATATCAAAAGCAATACTGCATATACTTGACACAAGCCTGGGAATACCGGTATTATCTGAAAATATCATGTCTTTTAACGAAGAAATGAGAGAATACACAGAAAAACATATTATTAAATGCTACAATGATGCGGATTTAAAGAAAACTAAGTTTATAAACCATGATGGACTTTTTTTTAGTTTAATAAAAGATTATTTAAATAATGACGATTTTATTAAGCTTTCAAATGAAGTATCAGGATTCTTCTATAAAATAATATCTGAGAATCCGGACATTAAGCCATGTGACCTGCTATTTGTGCAGGCCAATGTTTTTAATAAGGATTATATGATAATTCTTAAGCTGAATTACAAGAAGGGATATATTCATTTCACAAAACAGGAAGAATGCACAAAAAACATTATAGTTGAGCAGCCTTGCGCGCTGCCGTCGGCAACTCAAAAAATCGATGAATTCATATTTGTGGACTTAAACAGCCTTGAAGTATTTGTAAAAGAGAAAAAATGCCAGGTTTATAATGAACCGTGTTATTATATTTCAAAGCATTTACTGGAGTGCAAGGAGGAAAAACCGGACAGAGAAAAGGTGAAAATCATAACTCAAGCTACAGAAAAAATAATCAAGGAATACTATGACGATGATTTGTTTATGAAAAGTCAGGTGAAAAATATAATCAGAGAAAATGTAGAAGAAAAGTTAAATATAAATATAGAAGAAATTTCTGAAAAAGTATTTAAGGACAATGATGCAAAAAAAGTTTACAATGAAGAAATCCAGATGAAGGGCATCAGGGAACCTGAAGTAAAGGTTAATTTTAATTACGCTAATAAAATTAAAACCAAGCAGAAATTTATAACGGATGAAGGAATAGAAATAAACATACCATATGAAATGCTCAGCAATAAGGAAAAGGTTGAATTTATTACAAACCATGACGGAACTATTTCTATAATGCTGAAAAATATAGATAATATTGTTGATAAATAACAAAATAACATTAGTTTTATCAATACTATAATTATTTTTTACAATTTCCCTTGTAGATTGCAGTATTGTGGTATAATTTAATAATAACAAATAAAAGAGGGGTTTTTATGTCTGAAGTTTTAAAATTGGAACACATCAGTAAGAGATTTGGCGATAAGGAAGTTTTAAATGATATTAATTTCACTGTAAACAGCGGAGAAATTATTGGGTATATAGGATCTAACGGTGCAGGGAAAAGTACCACAATCAAGATAATACTTGGGCTGATTGACGATTATGAAGGGGACGTATATGTTTTTGGAGAAAATATAAAAGGTAAGGTTGATTATAAAAGAAAAATAGGGTATGTACCTGAAATTTCAGACATGTATGATAACTTGACCGCCTACGAATATATAAGCTTTATAGGAATGCTTTATAACATAGGGTCTGATAATGCTGTATTAAAGGCAAAAGAAATGATGAGCGTATTTGGCATAGAAGATGCTATTAATGGGAGAATTCATACATTCTCAAAAGGAATGAGACAAAAGTTGTCAATTATAACAGGAATGCTTCATAATCCGGATATTTTATTTTTGGATGAGCCGCTGGGAGGAATTGATGCAAACAGCGTCCTGGTTTTTAAAGAAATAATGCAGGGTTTGAAAAATGCAGGCAAGACCATATTTTACTCTTCACATATATTAGAGGTTGTTGAAAAGCTAAGTGACAGAATTTTACTGCTTAACGATGGTAAGATAGTTATGGATGGTACCATGCTTGAGGTCAGGGAAAAACAGTCTGATTCTTCTCTGGAATCAATTTTTAACGATGTAACCGGCTTTCATGATCATGAGCTTCTTGCAAATAAATTTATATCGGCATTTATGAGTTAGGGGTGTTGTTATGGATTTTTTGTCTTTAAAAATATTGGATAATTTTCAGAAGATTTTTGAGCGATTTGGCATTAATTATGAAATTATGCGTGCTATTTTAAAAACCAAGCTGGTATTGGATACCAGAAGGGCTCCTGTCATTAATCAGCAAAAAAAGAAAAAGGATACCGAAAAATATTCTATGTTTAAAGGATATTCACTGCATTTGTTATTTGGTTTATTTTTAGCCTTTTTTGTTTACTTCATTAAAAATGAAATGATTCGAATGATATATTTTTCCGGTGCATTTTTCTTTATGACAACTATGTACTTGATTTCTGATTTTTCATTTGTTTTGCTGGATACAAAGGACAAAAAAATTATAATGACTAAGCCGGTTGACAGCAAGGTGGTATCTCTTGCCAAGGTATTGCATATTTTAATATACATGTTCCGCCTCAATGCCTTTTTAGCAGGACCTTCGCTAATTGCAATTGTTAAATTAAACGGTATATCTGCAATACCGATATTTATAATTGAAATCTTTTTAATGGATTTATTTATATTTCTGATAACTGCTTTTATATACCTGTTAATATTAAGATTTTTTGATGGTGAGCTTTTAAGAAATATAATTAATTTTATACAAATATTGTTGACTGTTATAGTTACCATAGGCTATCAAATAGCAATAAGGATGATAGATTTTTCTGACCTTCAGAATATTTCATATAAATTTAAATTCAGCAATTATTTCAATCCGATTCTTTGGTTTGGCGCTCCATTTGAAATTGTTTATAATGGAGGGAGAGAGGTATATCTCTATATCTTTACAATTTTATTGGTAGTTGTACCGTTAGTTTGTTTCGCTTTTTATCTTCGCCTCAGTAAAAAAATGGAGTCACTTCTATTAAAATTGGAAGGAGAGGGAAAAGAAAAATTTTCAAAACATCTGGCAGAACTGTTTATCGGGAAGACTTTTATCAGAAACAATACTGTTAGGCAAGTATTTTATTTTGCAAATTCGGTATTAAGAAGTGACAGAAGCTTAAAACTGAAAATTTACCCGGCTCTTTCCACAGGTATATTTCTTCCTGTATTAATGTTATTCAACATGGGAATTAGAAATCAAGGGTTTGAAGTTAGCGGATTTGAGTATTTATATCTTTATTTTGGGCTATTGGTCATTCCTACTGTATTGAACCTCTTATTGTTTTCATCTTCCTGGAAGGGAGCATATGTATATGTAATAACCGGATTTGCAGATTTGAAAGAGCTTTATAAAGGAATTATGCTGGCAGTTGTAGTGCGCTTCTATATTCCTTTGATAATTTTAAACAGTGCCATATACATTTTAGTTTTCAGGGAAAGATTTATAATGGATATGATTGCTTTGTTTTTGACAGGCTTGGCAGTATTTCCTGTTTTCGGGAAAATATATTTTACCGAGCTTCCCTTTTCAATACCGGTTGACGAATCTAATCAGAATAAAAACATAGATAAATTTTTTATATCCATGGGAATTGTAATTTGTACGGTTTTCTTG
>JAEXUD010000071.1 GCA_023453025.1 Bacillota bacterium | reverse complement strand
TGCACGGGTTTCGTTATGCCCGATTTAGGGGGCTTGAAAAAATGAATGAACAATGCCTGCTGACTGCAGCAGCATACAATATTAAGAAGATTGCCACCATATTAGGTGGTAATTTTGACTGTTTTCTGAGTTTTTATTGGAATTTCAATGATTTTATAAGATTTACCTAAAATACCATTTATCAATTTATAATAAAATATTTTAATTCATAAATATGAAAACCCGCTAAAATAGCGGGTTTGTCATTAATCTGATAAAAATCGCTATGAATAGCGATTTTTATTTTATCTGGTCCCTTTGTCATATGGAATTCCTGAAGCTTTTGGAGCTTGTGAGCTCTTTGAGAAAAATGCCAGAACTATCAATGTAGCTATATACGGAATCATTTTATAAACCTCATTGGAAATCGGCAATGTTTTAAGAATCGGTATTGCTGAATATGCAGCTGCAAAGGTCTTCATAATTCCAAAGAAAAATGCTGCAAAGAATATCTTTCTTGTTCTCCATTGACCGAATATAAGAACTGCCAAAGCTAAGAATCCATAGCCTGCAACTGTTGCATTGAAGTTTGTGGACGTCGGAACAACAAATACCAAGCCTCCTATGCCTCCCAGCATACCTGATATTAATACTCCGGCATATCGTATTTTATAAACATTAATACCTACTGAATCAGCTGCCTGTGGGAATTCACCGCATGATCTTAACCTCAGTCCGAATTTAGTGTAATTTATTACTATTTCAGAAACTATAACTATTGCTAAACCAATATATGTTGTAATATAGCAGTTTTGAAACAATATAGGTCCTAATACAGGTATGTCTCCTAAAAAAGGAACCTTGCTTATATGAAAGGTATCTTTAAACTGTATCTGCTGAACTCCTTGAACCATTCTTGCAGCAAATATGGCAAAGGCAGGAGCAAACATGTTAAGAGCAGTACCGCTTATGGTCTGATCAGCCTTTAAATTTATGGATGCAAATGCATGTAAAAGCGCAAATAAGGCACCGGATAAGCCTGCTACAATAATTGCCAATATAAGAAGCAGCTGGCCGCTTAGCACATCTTGGAATATACTGATGAATGATATGCTGACAAATGCTCCCATAACCATTATACCTTCCAAGGCTATATTAACAACGCCGCTTCTTTCTGAAAACATACCTCCCAAAGCAACAATTAATAAAGGAATTGCAAAAAACATGGTCTGCTGAGCTACAAAGTATACTGTGTTCATTTGCTCACCTCCTCGTCCTTGGATACAGGTTTATGAAATCTTAAAATAATATTTTTGAACAGCAATGCAAATGCACCGCAGTAAATTATTACTGCAATTATTATATCGATTACTTCCGGCACAAAAGAATACAGCTGAATATTTACACCGCCCACCGTCAAATGCGCAATGAAAAGTCCCGCAAATAAAATCCCTATTGGATGTGACATGCCTAACAGTGCAACAGATATTCCATTAAAGCCTTGTGGAGCTAATATATCAACAACCTGAAGGTATTTACCTGAGCCTGCCAGATATAACAGACCTCCGCCAAGTCCTGCTAATGCTCCTGCAATCACCATGGACAAGACAATATTTCGTTTTGCATTGATTCCGGCATACTTGCTGGCAGTCTGGCTTAACCCGCAAGCTTTTAATTCATATCCGAATGTAGTCTTGTTCAAAATAATATAAATTACAATCACCGCAAGAATTGCTATTAATATACCAATATTCATGTTGCTTGTTTCGAATAATTTATCCAGCCCCGCTTTAGGCAAAATTGCAGTCTTGGCAACCGGCATACTTTGATTTTTTATTTTATCATGAATATTATCAACTATCAGCATATTTACAAAATACATACCGATATAATTCATCATTATTGAAGAAATAACTTCATGGACATTTGTAAATGCCTTTAATATTCCTGGAAGCAGACCCCATAAAGCACCCGCCAATATTGCCCCTGTCAATGCAACTATCCAATGCAGATGTCCAGGCAGAAATGTAAACTTTATACCTATGAAAATTGCTGTAAATGCACCCATTGTAAATTGTCCGGATGCACCTATGTTAAATAAGCCTGTTTTAAATGCAAAGCCTACAGAAAGACCTGTCATAATTATAGGAGTTGCATTATATAATACATCACCTATACCTTTTGCTCCGTCAGCAAATCCACCTTGCAGAATAGCAATAAATCCAGGCACAGCATCTTTTGCATTACTGATTAATAATATAATAAATCCGAAAAGGAGTCCTATTACTATTGCTGCCGCTGCAGAGAGTAAGCTTATTCCCCAGTTGCTGTTCAATATATTAAGCTTAATCTTTGTCTTCATCAGTTCACACTCCTTTTTGTTCCTGACATATATAATCCCAATTCCTGCGAAGTAACTTCGTTTGGATTTAAATCTCCTACGATTTCACCCTCATATATCACCAATATACGGTCGCTTACATTCATTACTTCATCTAATTCCAGTGACACCAATAATACTGCTTTTCCTGCATCTCTTTGAGCAATAATTTGCTTGTGAATATATTCAATCGCTCCTACATCCAGGCCTCTTGTAGGCTGCACAGCAACTATTATTTCAGGGTTTCTGTCTATTTCTCTGGCTACAATAAGCTTTTGCTGATTTCCGCCGGACATACCGCGAACAACCGAGTCCTCTCCCTGGCCGCTTCTGATGTCAAACTTGTCAATTAATTTTTTAGCATATTCCTTCACAGCATCAAATTTAATAAAACCTTTATTTTGAAACCTTGGTTCATAATAAGTTTGAAGAACTGCATTTTCTTTTAATGAATAATCTAGGACTAAACCATACTTTTGCCTGTCTTCAGGTATGTGTGCAAAACCGGCTATACATTTTTGTCTTATTGATTTTTTAGTTATATCTTTATTGTTCAATAAAATCTTACCGGATGATATAGGTATCAATCCTGTAATGCCTTGCACCAGCTCTGACTGTCCGTTTCCGTCAATCCCGGCAATACAAAGTATCTCGCCTTTATTGACAGTAAAGCTGACATCACTTACCAGGTTTTTCTTTGATCCCTTTGATTTGATAGTAAGATTTTGAACCTCTAACACCGGGCCATCATACTTGTTTTCTTCTTTTTCTATAATAAAGTTTATTTTTCTTCCAACCATCATTTCAGACATTTCTTCTATTGATGTTGTTTTTACATCTACTGTTCCGATGTACTTACCTTTTCTCAGAACGCTGCATCTGCTTGCTGCAGCTATAATTTCATTTAATTTATGGGTAATAAAAACAATTGATTTGCCTTCCTTGGTCATGTCCTTCATGATTTTCATCAGCTCATCAATTTCCTGCTGAGTAAGAACTGCTGTAGGCTCGTCAAAAATTAATATATCATTGTCTCTGTAAAGCATTTTTAATATTTCAACCCTTTGCTGCATGCCAACTGTAATGTCGGATATTCGGGCGTCCGGGTCAATTTTTAATTTATATTTTTCACTTAACTCATTGACCTTTTTTCTTGCATCATCCATTTTTAGAAAACCATTTTTAGTTGTTTCCTTACCCAGCATAATGCTTTCCAGCACAGTAAAATTATGAACTAACTTGAAATGTTGGTGAACCATTCCGATGCCCAGATCATTTGCATCATTTGGATTATTAATTTTAACCGGTTTTCCGTTAATTACAATATTACCTTTTTCCGACTGGTACAATCCAAATAAAATGCTCATAAGCGTAGATTTACCAGCACCGTTTTCACCAAGAAGGGCATGAATTTCACCTTTTTTTACACTTAAACTTACATCATCAAGAGCTTTGAAATTACCAAATATTTTAGTAATATGGTTCATTTCAATCACGTACTCCATACAAGCACCACCTAAACTCTAATTTACTAATAAGGTTGCTTAAAAGGCGAAAGCCTAATAAAGCAACCTCAACGTATTTATTTAATATAATTATTTAATTACTTCTACTTTAACATTTTCTACCGGAATAATTGCGGCAGTTACTTCTTCAGCAGCCATTCCTGCTTTTGTACCTATTTCTAATACATCAGCATCATTTAATATTTCAAATTCTTTATTAACTACTTTTCCATAGATATCATCATAATCTGCTTGTGAAAAAGTTGCAAATCTTGAATTTTCCATAGGAAGTTGAACTCCGCCTACAGTTGCATCCAAAGTAAGGATTTCTCCGCCTTGAAATTCGCCTGCATAGTTTTCTGTTAAAGCGTCATATACTGATTTAGTTAAATTCTTCATTGATGAAGTTATAACTGTTTCTGATTCTGCAGATTGGTCAACATCAACACCTATAACCTTTGTTCCGGCTGTTTCAGCAGCTTTCATAACTGAGTTTCCTACAGCTCCGCCGCAAGCAAATATAATTTCTGTTCCTTCATTATACCATGCTGCTGCTTTTGCCATATTTTCAGGTGAAGCATCAAAATTTCCAACGTATGTATATTTAATTTCAACCTCTCCATCAGCTAAGCCTAATTCTTTAGCAGCTTGCTCCGCGCCTTGAACATATCCGTATCCGAAACGTACAACTGCAGGAACTGCCATACCGCCCATGAAGCCTAATTTTTTGTAGCCGTCTTTTACAGCTGCATAACCGGCCAGGAAGCCTGCTTCTTGCTCAGCATAGAATATCGACAAAGTGTTTTCCTTAACAACAGGATTGTAATCTCCGGCATGCGGGTTACCATCAAGAATTATAAATTTTACTTCAGGATATTTGTCTTGTGCGTTAAACACCGGAACTTCAAACAGGAATCCGGGGCATACAATTATTTTAGCACCGGCCTTAACGGCTAAGTCAATTGATGTTAAATATGCATCATCTGATTTTTCTGCCGGTTTGTAATATTTGTATGTCTTGTCAGCTTCTTCTGCATAAGCAACAACTCCTTCCCAAGCACCTTGGTTAAAGGATTTGTCATCAATAGTTCCTACGTCAGTGATAAGAGCAATCTCATATGTACTTTCCTTTGGTGTTTCTGCTGCAGGCTGTTCTTCCGGTGTTTCTGCAGGAGCAGAAGATGGTTCATTTGCACATGCCGTAAAAGCAAAGATCATTGCTAATGCAAGTACAGCAACAGCTAATTTTCTCCATAATTTCATAGTATTTTCTTCCTCCAAATATTAATTTTTTTAATAATAATTTATAAATAAACGCTAATCAGCGTCATTTATCAGTTTAATTGCTGAGCTGGTTCCAAGTCTGGAGCAGCCTGCGCTAATATAGCCCTCCATATCCTCAATAGTCCTGATGCCTCCGGAAGCTTTTATTTTTACATTTGGCCCAATATACTTTTTAAATAAAAGCACGTCCTCCATAGTAGCTCCTCCCGTTCCAAAGCCTGTTGAAGTCTTTATATAATCGGCACCCGCATCGGTAACTGCATGGCACATTGCGATTTTTTCTTCTTCTGATAAATAACAGGTCTCTATAATGACCTTTAATATTTTATCTCCAACCGCTTTTTTAATAGCAGCAATTTCCTCTTCAACTTTTTTATATTGCTTGTTTTTAATATCTGAAATATTAACAACCATATCTAATTCATCTGCACCATCTTTTATAGCTTGTTCACATTCCGCTATTTTGGCTTCTGTTACCGAATACCCCAGAGGAAATCCCACAACTGTGCAGATATTTATTTTATCACCGTATGCGTCGTTGATTCTTTTTATGTAGCATGGCGGAATGCATACAGAGGCAGTCTTGTATTCTATTGCTTCATCACATAAAATCTTTATATCATCCCATGTTGCAAACGCTTTCAAAAGAGTGTGGTCAACAAACTTCAACAACTCAAATTTATTCATATTTTAACTCCCTTGCTATATTTTATATATCCCCTCATATTTATAAGTTTATCACAAAAAAATACATTCGTCAATTATTACTAGCGTAAGTAACGAATGAAAAATGAGATAATAGTACCGTAAAATTTCATATTTATGTTTAATTGCTTTTGCTTTTATTTATTGAAAAAACCTCCGAGCTGAGCAATTTCTAATATTTTAACTACATCAATATGGTATGGTCCATTCCTTGTAATTTTGAATATGAATTTGTCATTAGATGAAAATTCTATTTCTTTTTCACCATCAAGAGCTATTGTTCCTCTATCTTCAGCTATAAAGTCATATTTTTCACCTAGATTTAGTAATCGTGGCTCATCAACAAACACAGGTTCCAAAACTCCTGCTGATACCGGAGCCATCACAGAATATTGACTTTTATTTACATTTACATATGCACCATAGTCATCCTCAGGATTAATAATTTTTTTACATCCAACTATGGACGAAAACCCAATAGAAGCAGGATGGCTTCTGGTTACAAATATTTTATGAATATTGTTCATATCCCAGATTGCTTTGGAAGCTATATATGTTTCATCAGATATTACTGCATCAACAAGCGCTATATCGACTAATTCACAGTCCCTGTAAATTTCTATTCTTTTGTCTTTTATGGCATATTCATTTTTGTTAAATTTCTTTGATGCAGCAGCTGCAGCGGCCATACCGGCAATAGTTCCCTCTATCATGGCAGGATATACGTTATTTGTACCTGTTGATATAGTTATGACAGGCGTATCCTTTACTACCTTGGCAAGTGCCCTGTTTGTTCCGTCTCCTCCAAGGGTTACAATACATCCTGCATTTTTATTTTCCATAAATTCCGTAATGTTCATTGTATCCTTGAAACTGTTGTAATATGGAAGTTCTACTAATTCTATATCGCATTTCAATACTTTTCTTGTAGTTAATTTATCTTTTACTTTATACCCTATTCTGTTAAAGTCTGAAAGCATATAAATTTTATCTACATTCAGAGACTGTGCTCCAAGGATAATTCTTTCAACTATATTTGCTTTTTCACCATTGTCAATAACAGATGCATGTGATATAAGCCTTCGAATATCCTTGCCTGAGTTAGGATTTACGATTATTCCGATTGAAGCCATTATTTCCTCCTGCATTATATGAAACTGATTTGTTCTTCTGTATTAAGTATTTTTTTAAGAAATGTCATTCTATGTATATTAACCGGACCATATTCAAGCAATGCATTCACATGCTCCTTTGTGCCATAGCCCTTGTTCTTTGCAAATTTATATTCCGGATATATTATATCCAGCTTTTCCATTTCTCTGTCTCTTGTTACTTTGGCAATAATTGATGCTGCCGCAATGCCGTGACATTTTGCATCACCCTTTATTATATTAAGCTGAGGAATGTTGATATCTAATTTTTCAGCATCTATCAATAGGTAATCAGGTATTACCTGATTTCCGTCCTTGTCTCTTAAATTTGCAATTGCCTGAATCATAGCCATTTTTGTGGCATTTTTTATATTAATTTCATCTATTGTCTGACAGCTCATTTCTCCTATACCGATTGCTATTGCTTTTTCTTTTATGATGTCAAACAATTGGTCTCTTTTTTTGGGTGTTAATTTTTTCGAGTCATTGACCCCCTTTATCAGCACATCCTGCGGCATAATGATTGCGCAGGTAACAACACTTCCTGCCAGGCATCCTCTTCCGACTTCGTCAATACATGCTAAATATTTATACCCCTTATTCCAAAGCTTTTGTTCAATTTTAAGCATAGCACTTACCTCTAATCATCTTTCCTCCGGAAGCTCCAGCGTAATGTTTCCCAGCTTACCGTTTCTGAAATCATTTAATATTAAATTTGCTGCTCTTAAATAGTCTATCTCTGATTTATTCAATAAAAACCCTTTTTTTATTGCAATATTGTCCAATATATCAAGTGGTTTCTCACCTTTCGCTATATCATATTTTTTTAAAACAGCATCCACCTTATTTAATTCTATCATCTTTTCAACAAATTTCAACGCAATTTCTTCTAAAATAAGCACTTCATCCTTTATTGCTCCGGTGAAGGCAAGATGTAAAGCACCAATTTCATCTTCGAATTTCGGCCATAATATTCCCGGGGTGTCCAATAAATCAATATTTCCTGCTAAATGAATCCACTGCTTGCCTTTGGTTACACCAGGCATGTTTCCGGTCTTGGTACTTTTCTTTTTAGCAAGAGAATTTATCAAAGTTGATTTGCCTACATTTGGTATTCCGACTATCATTGCTTTAACAGTCTTGTTAAGCAAACCTCTTTTTTTGTATCTTTCTAATATTTCCTTTGTAGCATCAGCAATTGCATTATTTAGTTTTCTAAGCTCCTTGTTATTTGTTGCATTGTACAATACAACCGACCAACCTTTGTTTTTATAATATTCTTCCCATATTTTGTTTATGTTTGGATCTGCCAGATCATATTTATTTAGTACTATTAATCTTTTTTTATCTCTGAACAATTGATCAAAATCAGGATTTTTGCTTGCTATTGGGATTCTGGCATCAATAACTTCAATTACTATATTAACAAGCTTGATATTTTCCTGAAGCAAATCCTTGGTTTTTTTCATATGTCCTGGATACCAATTTATATTCATAGTATACCTCGTAATGTATGGGGACACAGGAATGTCCCCTATTATAGAAAAAATGAGGACTTACGCCCTCAATTTTATTAATAATTCTTTAATTCTTTAACCTTTGTTGCTTTTCCTGTTCTTTCTCTCAAGTAGAACAATTTAGCACGTCTAACTTTACCGCGTCTTACAACATCGATTTTTTCTATCTTTGGTGAATGAACAGGGAAAGTTCTTTCAACACCAACTCCGTAAGAAATCTTTCTTACAGTGAATGTTTCTCTGTTGCTTTCGCCTTGTTTCTTTATAACGATACCTTCGAACACCTGAATTCTTTCTCTGTTGCCTTCTTTGATCTTTACATGTACTTTTATAGTATCTCCAACATTAAAAGATGTTAATTCACTTTTAAGCTGTTCATTTTCATATGATTTTATTAAGTCCATTTGTATACCTCCCTTCGCCTGAGCGTTACTGTGCTATATGATTTAATGTACAGCACTAGTTTAATGTACAACATTTATTTGTATTTACTGGATAACTTGTTGTATTCTTCAATTATTCTTATATCTTTAACCATTTCAGGCCGTCTTTTTAAAGTAACTTCAATTGCTTTAAATCGACGCCATTCTTCGATTTTTTTATGGTGACCCGATAATAATATTTCAGGAACATCCATTCCCAGGTAGCTTTCCGGACGTGTATATTGAGGATATTCAAGTAAGCTGTTGCTGTGTGATTCATCAACAGAGGATTCATCTGAACCAAGTACTCCCGGAAGTAATCTTCCTACTGCATCAACAATCATGAGAACCGGAAGTTCTCCGCTTGTCAATACGTAATCTCCCATGGATATTTCTTCATTGACATATTTGTCAATAATTCTTTGGTCTATACCTTCGTAATGTCCTGCAATAAGCACAATATGCTCTTTTTCAGAAAGCTCTTTCGCTTTTTGTTGATTAAATAAACTGCCTTTTGGTGATAAATAAATAATATATGAATTTTGCTTTATAATAGCATCTAAGGCCTTAAACATGGGCTCAGGCTTTAACAGCATGCCCGGGCCTCCTCCGTATGGGTAATCATCAACTTTTTTATGCTTATCTTCCGAATAATCGCGAAGATTGGCAAATTCAAGTTCAAACATGCCGTTTTCAACGGCTCTGCCGATTATACCATTTTGGGTATATGTTTCAATAAGCTCCGGAAACAATGTTATAATATCAAATCTCATTCCAGCAGCCCCTCGATAACATTTATAACCATTTTTTTATTTTTTATGTCTACTTCCTTAACAACATCCTTAACAGCAGGTATTAAATAAGTTTTATCTTTGCTGAGTACTTCGTAAACGTCATTGGCACCGGTCTGATAAATAACATTTATTTTTCCTAAATATTCTCCTTCAGCAGTAAAAACTTCCATTCCTTCTAAATCAAATAAGTAATATGAATCCTCCGGAAGTTCTCTAAGCTGGTCCTCCAATATGGAAACAAATGTATCTCTGAAGGATTCTGCAGTGTTCATATCATTTATGTTTTCAAGCATAAAATAAACCATGCTCTTTCGATACCACACATCCAGAATTTTTCTCCTTATATTGTCTTTTTCAGTATAGACATACTCAAGCTCATCAAATCTTTCCATATCATCAGTCAATGGGAGGCATTTCATGCAGCCCCTGACACCGTGAGTGTTTACTATTTTCCCAACTTTAATATATTCTTTCATCAGTACCTCTGTTGCCGGTTAGTTATTGAATAATTTCAACAATAACTCTTTTGTTTTCTTTAGTAGCAGCAGCTTTTACTACAGTCCTGATGGCTTTTGCAATTCTGCCTTGTTTACCGATTACCTTACCCATATCATCTGGAGCAACTTTCAATTCTATAATAAGTGATTGACTGCCTTCTATTTCATTAACTGATACCTGATCCGGATTATCTACTAGTGATTTTGCTATATATTCTACTAATTCACCCATAATTACCTCTTATTTATTTTCATCTCTTTTTTCAAAAATACCATTAGTCTTGAACAACATACTAACTGTGTCTGTTGGCTTTGCACCATTGTTCAGCCACTTTATAGCACTTTCATCATTTATTTTAACTTCTTTTGGTTCAGAAATTGGATTGTAATATCCGATTTCTTCAATAAAACGTCCATCTCTCGGTGAACGAGAATCTGCTACAACTATTCTGTAGAAAGGCTTCTTTTTAGAACCCATTCTTTTTAATCTAATTTTAACTGACATATTGTCACCTCCTTAGTTTAATGTATGGGGACACACCTCTGATAATGAGTCATCCTCCGTGGTCAGAGGAATGTCCCCGTATTTTTAATATATGAAAAAGGAAAATCCTTATTCTAACGATTGATTGATTAATGAATTAGAAAGGCATTTTAAATCTCCCCATTCCAGGAAATCCACCTTTTTTCTTACCCATTCCCATTGATTGAAATTTCTTCATCATCTTTTTCATTTCATCATACTGCTTCAACAGTTGGTTTACTCTTTGAACAGATGTTCCGCTTCCTGCAGCAATTCTTTTTCTTCTGCTGCCGTTAATGATTGTAGGATTTAATCTTTCCTTCCTGGTCATTGACTGAATGATTGCTTCAGTGTAAACCAGCTCTTTTTCATCAACCTTGAGACCTTTTAGCTTTTTGTTGCCGCCAAGCCCCGGAATTGCTCCTAATAAATCCTCTAATGGACCCATGTTTTTCATTTGCTGGAGTTGTGCAAGAAAATCTTCAAGATTAAAATCATTTGTTTTTAATTTTTTTTGAAGCTCCATTGCCTGTTTTTCATCAAATGCACTTTGTGCCTTTTCAATTATTGAAAGCACATCGCCCATTCCAAGAATTCTTGATGCCATTCTGTCAGGGTAGAACACTTCAAGCTGATCCATTTTTTCACCCACTGACAGGAATTTAATTGGTTTATTTACTACATTTCTTATTGATAATGCGGCTCCGCCTCTTGCATCACCGTCAACCTTTGTCAAAATCACTCCCGACACATCAAGGTAGCCGTTGAAAGTCTCAGCAACCTTTACTGCATCCTGTCCTGTCATTGCGTCAAGTACAAGCAATATTTCATCAGGTGTAACTGTTTGTTTTACTTGAACGAGTTCATCCATCAGCTCTTCGTCAATATGAAGACGTCCTGCCGTATCTATTATTACAATGTCATGCCCATGCTTCATGGCATGCTTCATAGCTTCTTTTGCAATTGTAATGGGGCTTGTTTTATCTCCCATTTCAAATACAGGTACTCCTACACCCTCACCGACAACCTGCAGCTGTTTAATAGCAGCAGGTCTGTAAATGTCACATGCCACTAAAAGAGGTCTTTTGCCATCCTTTTTAAATCTGTTTGCCAGCTTTCCGGTTGCTGTTGTTTTACCGGCACCTTGAAGTCCGCACATCATAATGTATGTTACATCATTTGAATTGATTTTTAGTCTGCTTTCATTGCCCTGCCCCATTATTTTAACCAGCTCTTCATGAACTATCTTAACTACATGCTGTCCGGGGGTCAGGCTTTCCATTACTTCGGCGCCAAGGGCTCTTTCCTTTACGTTATTGATAAACAGCTTTACAACCTTGAAGTTAACATCTGCTTCAAGCAATGATAACTTGACTTCCTTCATTGCAAGCTCTATGTCTTTTTCTGTAAGCTTTCCTTTACCCTTTAATTTTTGTAATGCACTTTGAAGTTTATCAGATAAATTCTCAAACATTTTGCTACCCTTCATTAATTATTTTTGAAGCCTCTGACTTAATTGAATTCACTGCTTCTGAATATTTTATGTCATCTATGCTTGAGGCGAGCTTCACAATATTTTCTGCTGCTTTTGAATATCTTTCGTACTTTTCATGAAGCTTGATTTTCTCTTCAAATTCCATCAAGCTTTTTTCTGCCCTTTTTAAAGCATCATATACTCCCTGCCTGGTGATATTCATATCCTCAGCAATTTCAGAAAGACTCAAGTCCTGATTATAGTATAGGTCGATTATATTTGCCTGATTGTCTTTTAGTAAAGCACCATAGTAATCATATAAGATGCTGTATATAAATTTTTTCTCCGACATATTCACCTACTGTAAAGTATTTCGCTTGACAGTGAATTTTACCGCATATATGGAACTTTGTCAATAGTTTTTTTAAAAAAATACTCACAGTCTCGTTCACCAATTTATTTGCTCCTTTCGTCGCATAAATTGGGAACTCGTTGTGAATGACCTACCAGCCATTTTTCAGAAAAAACACTCTGAAAAATGGGGTTAGGGCATATTTATTCAAATATTGCATTTACAAAGTCTGGTGCGTTGAAATCCTGCAGGTCGTCGATTTTTTCTCCCACACCTACATACTTGATAGGAACTTTCAGTTCATTTACTATAGGGAATGCTATTCCTCCCTTAGCTGTTCCGTCAAGCTTTGTAAGAATTAACCCGTTTATGTTGCAGGTTTCAGAGAATAGTTTAGCTTGTATCAAACCATTTTGACCTGTTGTGGAATCTATTACCAGGAACACATCTATTTTTGCTCCGGAAAACTCCTTGTTGACGATTTTTGAAATTTTACTTAATTCATTCATCAAGTTTACCTTGTTGTGAAGTCTTCCTGCTGTATCGCAGATTAAAATATCTGTCTTTCTTGCTTTTGCTGCCTGTATCGCATCAAAAATTACAGCGCCCGGGTCTGAGCCTTGTTCTGACGCAACTATATCTACACCTGCTCTTTTGCACCATTCCTTAAGCTGTTCGACCGCTGCGGCTCTGAATGTATCCGCTGCAGCCACAATTACGCTTTTTTCTGATTGCTTCAGTCTATAGGCTATTTTACCTATTGAAGTAGTTTTGCCGACTCCGTTGACTCCGACTATCAACATTACTCTTTGCCGGTTAGTTGTCTCTTCTTTTTCTTCATGTTCTTCAAGCATGTTAATCAGGTATTCTTTTATAATTTCTTTTATTTCAGATGTGTCTTCCAGCTTTCTTTTTTTGGCTTCTGTCTTGATATAATCAATTATATCCATTGTTGTTTCAACACCCATGTCTGATGTAATCAGAATTTCTTCTAATTCATCCAGGAAATCATCGTCGATTTTTTTATGTTTGAATACTATGCTTTCGATTTGCTCTGTTAAGTTTTTCTTTGTTTTTGAAAGTCCTTCTTTTAACTTTTCAAAAAAGCTTACGCCTTTTTTTTCTTTCTTTTCAAGTCTATCAGATTTGTCAACTACATATTTTTCATTTACAATTTCTGCTGATGTATAGTCTGCTTCTTCCTTGTTTTCTGTTTCTTTTATTTCTGTTGTACCATCATTTTCAGTTATTTCATCATCAATATCATCAGCTTCCTTAATCTCATTTTTTTCATCAAGTTCGATATTTTCTTTATCTTTTTTTTTCTTTAAAAAATTAAACATGTTTCCTCCATATTAATTGTTCTTTTATTGCTCATACGCATCTGACAGCTTCATTGATACAAGCTTTGTGACTCCTTTTTCTTCCATAGTAGCGCCGTATAGCGTATCTGCGCATTCCATCGTTCCTTTTCTGTGAGTTATTACAATAAACTGTGTTTCCTTTGAAAATACCTTTATAAACTGTGCAAATCTGTTTATATTTGCATCATCCAGGGCAGCCTCAATCTCATCAAGAATGCAAAATGGTGTCGGTTTGGTTTTTAATATTGCAAATAGCAAAGCAATTGCAGTAAGTGCTTTTTCTCCTCCTGATAAAAGTGAAATTTTACTTAACTTTTTGCCTGGAGGCTGTACTGCAATTTCAATATTAGAGTTCAAAGCATCTGCTTCATCCTCTAAATAAACGTCACCGCTTCCGCCATTGAACAGCTTCCTGAACACTTCATTGAACTTCAGTCTTATGGATTCAAATTCCTCGACAAACTTATCCCTCATCTGCATTTCCAGCTCACTGATTACTTCCTTAAGCTGATTTTTTGCATCAACTAAATCCTTTTGTTGATTTTTCATAAAATCATATCTTCCCTTAACTTCTTCGTATTCTTCGATAGAATCCAGATTAATATTGCCAAGCTCCTTAATGGCCTTTTTTATTGTGCTGACTTCACTGTAAAGTTTTGTCTGGCTTATGCTGTCATCTTTGTATTTTAAAGCCATTGCATAGTTTATTTCATAGTCTTCCCAAAGTTTTGAGGAAATTTCTTCTACTTTTGAATTTTCTCTTTCAATTTTAACATTCATTTTTATTTCATCGTCCAGAATGTCGGTAATTGCTTTATTTGCATCATTTATTTTATTTTGATACTCGTATATAGCATTTTGTGAAGTATCCAAATCTTCTTTTTCCTTGATGTAGCTTTCACTGATTTTTTTTATTTCATCTGCTAAAGCTTTAGACTTTTTGCTGTATTCTTCTATTATAGAATCAGCCGATTTTATTTCATTGTCAATAAGTTTTAAATTTTCTTCTTTCAATAACTTTAGTTCATTATTTCTTATTGTCTCAGTTTCAATATTACTTAACTTTTCTTCCTTAAGCTTAATATCCTGTGAAATTTGAGCAACCAGATCTCTCTGCTCTAAAATCACCCTGTTATATTCTTCATATCTGTCTTTGTTCGCATCATTTTGTGTTACTGTCTCTTCTATATTTTTTTCTTTTTCTTCAATTGATTTTTTCAAGTTTTCTGTTTCAATGCAAATATTTTTTAGGGAATTGATATAGTTTTCATTTTCATCTTTAATAAACTGCATTTCTTCATTATATTTTTTAATGGCCAGAGCTGTTTTTTCAGCTTGTTCCTTAAGCATATTTATTTTTGATGAATTCATTGAATAAAGGCTGTTTTTTTCATTGATTTCATTTTTAATATTTGATATTGCCTCGTTATAGTTCTTAATTGCTGAAAAAATATTGTTTAATTCGGTATTTTTGTCTTTCAAAAACTTAGTTGATTTATCAATTGAAGTCTTGCATTCTTCTATTTCTCTTTTTCGTCCTAAAAGGTTTTGATTACTGCTTATGTGACCGCCTGTTACTGAACCGCCTGAATTTATAACATCCCCTTGGAGGGTTACTATTTTAATTGAATTGCCCAGACGTCTGGATATTTTAAAACCATTATTTAAATTATCCACTATGATTATTCTGCCCAGAAGATGCTTTATTACTGAGTCAAACCTTGGATTTGTATTAACCAGCATATCCCCTGTGTTTATAACACTTTTATCTTTTAAAATCTCTTGTTCTGCTTTGTTCAGATTTCTTTCCTGAAGCATGTTTATTGGGAGGAAGGTTACTCTTCCTATTTTATTTTTCTTTAAATACTCAATTATATTTTCAGCTTCAATATCTGTGCTTACTATTATATTTTGTATTGCAGAGCCAAGAGCCACCTCAATTGCTGTTTCATATTTTTTTTCAGTCTTGATTATATCAGCAACTGTCCCTAATATGGATTTTTTAAGCATTGGCTCTTTTTCCTTATTATTCATTACGGTTTTTATACTTTTGTAATATCCGTCATAATAAGCTTCCATGTTTGAAAGAATATTGAGCTTTGATTTAGAGTTGCTTAATTTATCACTGATTTCTCTTATTTCATCAGTTAGTAATTCTTTTTCCTTTTCTGCTGCTGCCAAATTGTTTGTTGTGTTGTCAAGCTCTGTTTTTATCTCATACAATTTGTCGGTTGTTTTATTTTGTTCAACCTCGAGAATTTTAATTATTTCAAGTTTGTTTTGTTTATCTGCTTCCTCAGATGTAATTTCAGTTCTTAAATTTTCAATTCTTTCATTGTTGTTTGATATGAAGGACTCTATTGTGCTTTTTTGGCTGTTTTGCTTGTTAATTTCTTTGTGGAGCTCAAATAGATGACTTTTCTGTTCTTCTATGCTTTGAAGAATTTTTTCTATTTCATTTTTGTATTTTAAAATTTCATCATTCATGGAACTGAATTTTTCCATGTCATTTTTTAAATTTTCTTCAAGCTGAATTTTTTCTCCATTAAGCTTGTTAATACTTTCTTGTAATTCGGCATTCCTTATTTCAAAAACTTTTATTTCTTTTTTTACATTTTCAATATTTGTATTGAACAGCAACTTCTTTTCCTTGTGAACACTGCAGAGATTCTGATAGCTCTCGTACTCTTTATTCTTTGAATCACGAGTGGCTTCAATAGATTTTATTAATAGCTGCATTTCAATTATTTGTTCTTTTTGAGATGAAATTGTTTCAGATATTGCATCTCTTCTTTTTTGCAGATTTTGTTTTTGCTCTATAGCAAGGTTTCTTTGATTTTCTAATGCTTTTAGCTGCTCACTGTGTTTTTCGTATTCATGAACATAATAATTTAGCTCATATTGCTTTAAATCATCCTTTAATTCAATGTACTTTCTTGCTTTTATGCTCTGCTCTGAAAGAGGGAGTATTCGTTCCTCAAGCTCGTGAATTATATCTTCTACTCTATTCAGGTTGTCCGATGTTTTTTCAAGTTTTCTTTCAGATTCATCTTTCCTGGTTTTGTATTTTACTATACCTGAAGCTTCTTCAAAAACCTTTCTTCTTGTTTCAGAATTAGGGCTTAATATATCTTCAACACGGCCTTGTCCTATAAAAGAATATCCCTCGCTGCCTATACCTGTGTCCATGAACAGCTCTTTTATATCTTTTAGCCTGCATTGCTGCTTGTTTATATAGTATTCGCTTTCACCTGTTTTATAAAGCTTTCTTTTTATGCTGACTTCATTGTATTCAATTGGAATTTGACCTGATTCATTATCAAAAATTAAATTAACCTCCGCATAGCCCAGAGGCATCCTCTTTTCTGTTCCGGCAAATATTACATCATCCATTTTGCCGCCTCTTAATGACTTGGCGCTTTGTTCTCCCAAAACCCATTTTATGGCATCTGATATATTGCTTTTACCGCTGCCGTTTGGGCCGACAACTGCTGTAATTCCATTTTCAACTATGATTTCTGTTTTTTCCGCAAAGGATTTAAACCCGTTTATATAAACCTTTTTTAAATACATTTTCCCCCCTGCTTACGTCTTAAATAATTTTTAAATATGCTGTCTTTTTCAAAGCTTCCTATTTTGTTTTGTTCGTCATAAATCTCAATTATATTTTCATCAGTGGAATTTATGAAGGATATTCCGCTTATTAAAAACGAATCTTTTAGTTTATTAATATTATTTTTTTTCTGTCCTGCTATGCTGCTTATAAGTTTTTTATCAGCAGCAATATTTATATACTTTCCTTTTAAATTCAAGTTGTTTAATGTAAGTAAAATTGATTCGAGATATATTTTTTCTTCTACCAGCTGCCTGAATGCAGGATGAAAAGGACCTGCAACAACATCTTCAGTTTTATTTATGGAATCAGTGTTTTGCAGTCCTATTCTTATAACCTTGATATTATTAATATAGTATTGGCTATACATAAAAGCGGATATGCATGTTGCCTCGACTAATGTTAAAGGCTTGTAGATTCCTGCTGTATACATGTCTGCTAAATCAGTTTCTTTTATTATCAATGTAGGATAGATTCTTACAATGTCAGGCTTCATTTCTATAGAATCAAGACATGTTTTTATATCCTTTTCTAATGTGCTTCCGGGAAGCCCGGGCATAATTTGATGACCTAGTGTAAATCCATTTTCCTTAATCATCCTGCTGGCATTTTCTGAATGAATTCTGTTGTGTCCTCTGTTGGATGTTTTAAGCACCTCATCATCAAGGCTTTGTATACCCAGCTCAATTATATCCATACCATATTTTTTTTGCAGCTCTAATATTTCTTTATTTATTGCATCAGGTCTTGTGGAGCACCTGATTTTATGAATAACACCTGAATCCTTATAATGCTTTCCAACCCTTAACAGCTCTTCTTGAACCCTTATGTCAATTGCAGTAAAAGAACCTCCAAAAAATGCAAGTTCAGTGTGTGTGTCCTTGTCAATTGTTGAAACGCATTCTTCAACTATATCTGAAACATACTTTGCATTTGCTGAAACTGTACCCATACCTGTTATTCTTTTCTGATTGCAAAAAACGCAATCGTTGGGACACCCTATATGAGGCACAAATACAGGAATTATTTTCATCTTTTTATTCATTTAGCTGACCTTCTGATATCAGTGCATTCTTAGCTGCATCCTGTTCAGCCAGTTTTTTACTTTTTCCTGTTCCTTTGCCTATAAATTCTTTATTTATAAGGACATTGACATGAAACAGCTTTTCATGGTCAGGTCCTTCTTCCTTTGTTACAATATAGCGAATTTTGCAATTTTGACTTTTGCCTTGATAATATTCCTGGAGATAGGACTTATAATCTGTTACAATTTTTCCTTTGACTGCAAGCTGAATATACTTGGTCAAATTATTCAGAACAAATTCCTCTGCCTTTTTATATCCCCCATCAATATATATTGCTGCAATAATTGCTTCAACAGCATCTGCCAATATAGATTTTCTTTCTCTTCCTCCGGAGGCTTCTTCTCCTTTTCCCAGTAAAAGAAATCTGCCCAAATTTAAATTAGCTGCAACCAGGCTTAATGTATCCTCGCATACTACTTGTGACCTTAATTTAGTCAAGTCTCCTTCTGGATATTCCGGGAATTTATCAAATATGAAACGGCTCACTGCTATACTTAAAACAGCATCACCAAGAAATTCAAGTCTTTCATTATTTACTTTGTTGTAGAATTTATCTTCATTGGAATATGAGCTGTGCGTAAGAGATTTCTCAAGTATTTCTATATTATTAAACTTGTATTTAATTATATTCTCAAATTCGTTTAGTATCTTTATATCTATAATCACGGTTCCTCCATACTCCTTTAATGTGAGTAATATTATACTTGTTATAATTGTTTATTACGTCTATGAACAATTTCATAAATATAATAAATAATTATAACCTTCTAAGTACATATAATTATGTTAATATACAGGACGCATTGCTGCGTCCCTAAAATTTTCATATTAATCCTGTTAGCTGATTATTTCTTCTAAGTAATTAACTATGTCGCCGACTGTATTGATTTGTTCAATGCTTTCATCATCAATTTCAATGTCAAATTCATCCTCTAATGCCATTACTAATTCAAACAATGTTATTGAATCAGCCTCCAAGTCATCAGCAAATGATGTTTCCATGGTTATTTCTTCTGCCTCTACTCCTACCTTTTCGGCAACTATGTCTCTGATTTTTTCAAACATGCCAATCACCTCCTCATTATGCTTTCTTCTATTAATTCATTTACATTATTTTCAAAACAAATTTTGGCCTGGCGAATTGCATTTTTAAATGCTTTTTCATCAGAGCTGCCATGAGCCTTTACAACTGTTTCTTTAACTCCAAGTATTGGTGCCCCACCATGCTCTGAATAATCTAATCTGCTTTTGAAATTTACTAAAGCAGGTTTAATAAGAGCGGCTCCAATTTTTGTTCTTGTTGAAGACATGAGTTCATGTTTTAAACCCTTCATCAGCTCCAAAACGGTGCCTTCAAGAGTTTTTAATATCATATTGCCCACAAAGCCGTCACAAACTATTATATCCGCTTTTCCCTGAAGTATTTCCCTTGCTTCAATATTACCGATAAAGTTTAATGGAAGCGTTGTATTTTCCAACAATCCGTATGTTTCTACAGAAAGCTTATCACCCTTGGTCTTTTCTGCACCTATGTTGGCAAGAGCAATTCTCGGAGATGAAATATCCAGAACCTTTTTCAAATAAACATCTCCCATAATTGCAAAATCATAAAGAAATTCTGGTTTTGAATCAACGTTGGCTCCTGAATCAATCAGCAAAGCAAAGCCTCCGTCCATATTAGGTATTAAGGTACCTATGGCTGGCCTTTCAATACCGTTTATTCTGCCGGTTATCAAGGTAGCTCCTGCTAATAAAGCACCGGTACTGCCTGCAGAAACAACTGCGTCTGCTTCTTTATTTTTAACCATATTCAAAGCCTTTACAAGTGACGAATCCTTTTTCCTTCTTAATGCCATTACAGGTTTATCTTCATTGGATATAACTTCTTCAGCATTTAATATTTCAATGTTGTTAAAGTCAGATGTGTTCTTTTCAAGTATCTTTTTAATTACACTTTCTTTGCCCGAAAGGAAAATACTTACCTTATATTCATCTCTGGATTGTATGCTGCCCTTGACTATTGCCTCAGGAGCGTTATCCCCGCCCATTGCATCTACAGCAATTTTCATATGTACACCTCTGTTTGTTTTTTTACATAGAATAGTATAACTTAGTACCATTTGTTTTGCAATAAAAAAATAGTGCCATGCACTACTTTTTATAGCCCTGCTATAGTCCTGACACTATTTTTAAGAGTCTTTATTCTACACTCATAACTTCTTTACCGTCATAATATCCGCAAGCTGCACACACTCTGTGAGGTAGCTTTGTTTCATGACATTGTGGGCATTCAATCACATTTGGGGCTGTTAATCTTGATTTTGCTGTTCTTCTTCTATCTCTTCTAGCTTTGGAAGTTTTTCTCTTAGGTACTGCCATTTATAACACCTCCTTAATCCTTTAACAGGTCTTTTAACTTATCAAATCGCGGATCTGTCAAATTATCATTGCATTTACATTCTTCTTTATTTAAATTAACTCCGCAATTCGGGCATATGCCTTTGCAATCTTTACTGCACAATGATTTCATTGGCATTGATAAATAAATCATTTGTTTTATGGTTTCTTCTAAATCAACACATCCATCTGTTATTTTCAGTTTTACTTCGTCAGACTCAACATTTTCATCTAGCTGACGTAATAATAAAGCTTCAAAGCTTGTTGTCACCGTATTGTCAAATGGTGTTAAACATCTTGCACATTCATCTGCAAATTTATATTTAATTGAACCATTCAATATAACATTATCATCAACCTTGAAAATAGACCCTTTGAAATCTATATCCTCGTAAAGATGTGTTTTTGCTAAAAAATCTTCATCATCAATTATAAATTTCTCATTTATATTTAAAGAAATCTGATCAGATGACAAAAACTTATTTATTCGAATTAACATAATACCACCCTTTTTATTCGCAGAGTTAATTATAAGAGAAAAAAAATCTTTTGTCAAGCAATTTATTTTACAGACATTTAATTATTTGCCTGCCAAAACTTTTGTATCTCTTGCAATCATCAACTCTTCGTTTGTTGGGATAACAAATACCTTTACTTTTGAGCCTTCTTTAGATATTTCTATTTCTTTTCCTCTGGTGTCATTCTTGCAATCGTCAATTTCAATCCCAAGGAATTCTAATCCCTTGCAAATATTACATCTGTTTGAAGCAGAGTTTTCTCCTAAGCCTGCTGTGAAAACCAATACATCAATTCCGCCCATTGCGGCAGCATATGAACCGATATATTTTCTAACTATATAATCAAATTTATCTAATGCTAATTGAGCTCTCTTATTTCCTTGCTTTGCTGCTCCTTCAATATCTCTGAAGTCACTTGACACTCCTGAAATTCCTAAAACACCTGATTTTTTATTCATTAGGTTATCAACCTGTTCAGCAGACATATTGTTATTGTTCATTAAGAATGTAACAATTGCAGGGTCAATATCTCCGCATCTTGTTCCCATAACAAGACCTTCAAGAGGAGTCATTCCCATGCTTGTATCGAATGATTTGCCGTCTTTGATTGCTGTTAAGCTCGCACCGTTTCCTAAGTGGCAAGTTACTATTTTTGTTCCTTCTAAGCTTTTGCCTGTCAATGCAGCTACTCTTTCAGATACATATTTATGTGATGTTCCGTGGAAACCATATCTTCTGATTCCCATTTCTTCATAATATTCATAAGGCAATGGATATACATATGACTCTGCAGGCATTGTCTGATGGAATGCAGTATCAAATACCCCGACCATCGGCACATTTGGCAATAATTCCTTGCATGCCTCAATACCGATAATATTTGGTGGGTTATGTAATGGAGCAAGCTGTATACATTCCTTCATAGCTTTTATAACTTCATCATCAATTAATACTGAATCAGCAAATTTTTCTCCGCCGTGGACAACTCTATGTCCAACTGCATCTACTTCCTCTAACGATTTAACTGCTCCATGAGTTGGGTCAACTAAAGCCTTTAATACAAGGTTGATTGCATCCTTATGGTTTTTCATTGCCTCTTCAATTACAACCTTACCTTGACCAGCCTTTTCATGTTTTAAAACACTGCCCTCAATGCCTATTCTTTCAACAAGCCCTTTTGCTAATACACTTTCATCATTCATGTTAATCAACTGATACTTTAATGATGAGCTTCCGCAGTTAATTACTAATACATTCATTTTATTCCTCCATTGTTAAATAATATATAATAGATAATTTATAATTATGTTATTCTGAGCTTCATTGTCATTGTGTAAGAAAGACTTTAATAATTATAGCTTCTTTTATACTTTTAACATTGACATTGATACGACAGAAATCGTACTAGCTCAGTAACAATATAAACAATTAATTATTGCATTTGATTATTCTTTCAATTTTTTTGTTATTTAATACCAAGATGTCACAATTAGAAATTATAAGGTTCCATAAACTTAAATCATCAGCAATACCAAAGTATAAAAGTATTGCTTGTATAACTCCGAAATGAGTAACTATCAATGAATTATCAGGGACCTTGTCCATAAAAACCGATGTTCTTTTTATAATGTCATTATAGTCCTCACCTTCTGGAAATTTATATTTATGCCTTTTTAATATCCAGTTTTCTGTTTCTGTCTTGTGATGAAGACATATTTCATCCCAGGTCAAATTTTCAAATATTCCAAAATTCACTTCTATCAAACACGGTTCTGTAATAATTTTTTTAGAAAAGTTAATTTCATTACTAATAATTTTTGCAGTATCTTGAGCTCTTTTTAACGGACTTGTATATATGTGTGATACTTTTTCAGTGCATAGATTCCGTCCCGCTATCTTAGCTTGCAATTTTCCATTTTGAGATAGGTCAACATCTGTTATACCACTGTATCTTTTTTGTATATTTGCTTCTGATTCTCCATGCCGAACTAAGTATATCATAATTATCCCTTCAGTAAAAGTACTAAAATCATAAATATTATTTGACTGGTTTCAGTTATAAAGCCACATGTATCTCCTGTCATGCCGCCAATTTTATCTTCAATTTTAGTTGATATAAAATAAGAAATCATTATAGTAGCAAAGCTTGAGGTGATTATGGCCAGCCTATAAAAAGGCACCATGCATAAACATACTAAAACAAGCAAATTAATAACCAATATTTTTAAATCTATGGATTCAATAAATATAGTCCCCATTCCCTTTGATTTCTTGGCATATTTTTTATTCCAAGCTGCAAATATCACACATGCTCTGCCTACAACCGGTGTTAGAAAGCAGGAATAAATGTCCAGATAGGAAAACAGAATACATTGTGATAAAACAATCAATATGAGACTAATAACACCAAAAGTCCCTATATGGGAATCACTCATAATTTCAAAAATTCTTTCACCGGTCCTGCCTGAGAACAATCCATCAGAAGTATCAGCAGTTCCATCAAGGTGAATGTCGCCTGTAATAATAATGTAAGCTATTGTAAGTACAAGCCCTCTCAATAAAAAAATATAAGTATTGTTAAAAATTAAATAAACCCCAACTAAAAAAATTCCTATAACAACTCCCATTAAGGTGTACAGGCTCAATGCTTTAATAAAGTTTTCTTCTTTATATTCAATTTTGTTTCCAAAAGGAATTCTTGTAAAAAAGGATAATAGAGTTAAAAATCCATAGGCCACTTTGTCATCTCACCTCTATGTTTAAGTTTGATTGGTATTCCTGAAAAAATAAAATACATAAAATCGGCTCTCTCAGATATTTCTCGATTGATTCTGCCGCTGATATCTCTGAAATAGTTTCCCATATAGTATGGAGGTACAACACCTAACCCAGTTTCATTAGATACTATAACTAATTTTTTATCATGTTGGTTACATACATTTAATAATGATAAAATTTCTTCAGTTATTTTTCTTTCAAGTTGGTTAACTACTTCTACATTGCAGCTGTCAAAATCAATTTTACTGTCAAACATATAGTTTCCTATCAATGTAGTTATACAGTCTAATATAATAGCTTCACAATTATTAAATTCATCGTGTCTTGGCAAGTCCATAAAATTAGAATACATTTCCAATGTATGCCATACTTTTGGTCTTTGCTCCTGATGCTTTTTTACTCTGTCCGCCATGGCCTGATCTGTTATCACAGAAGTTGCCAAATAAAGCACCTTGTCACTGTATTCTTTAACCTTTTTCTCTGCAAATGTGCTCTTGCCGCTTCTTGCTCCGCCTATTACAAATGTTATACTCATTATACCACCAATTACAATTTATTTGAAATAACCCTATGTATTATATCATTAATATACAAAAAATCAAATAAATTTATCAGAAAACTTATCAAAATGAAATATGGATGTCTGGTCATCCTACTGTAAAGTCTGTCCACAGGATGGTCTTGACAATGTCATGAAATGAATTTATTATAGTATGTAAAATATGCTATCTGGTGGATATATGAAATTAACTGGTGTTGTTGCAGAGTACAATCCATTTCACAAGGGTCATGGATATCAATTAAAAATAGCACGTGAGAGCACATGCTGTGACGGTGTGGTTGTTGTTATGAGCGGAAATTATGTGCAGCGCGGCGAGCCTGCAATAATTGACAAATACAGACGAGCTGAAGCGGCAATTTACGGAGGAGCTGACCTGGTTATTGAACTGCCCGTCCCCTTTTCTTTTCAAAATGCAGAAATGTTTGCAAATGCAGCAATTAAAGAGCTGAAAAAAATTCCTGTAAATTATTTAAGCTTCGGATGTGAAACAACTGATATGGATTTATTGGAAAATATAGCTGAGCTGCAAATAAATCCAAAAATAAATCATGAAATCAAATTGGAATTAAATAAAGGCATATCATATCCAAGAGCATTGGCAAATGCCATTGAATCAGTTTTAGGAAATGAAGCATATACCTTTGTAAACTCACCGAACAATGTACTTGCACTTGAATACATAAAAAGCATCAAAAGACACAATTTAAATTGGTGCCTTGCTCCTGTGAAGCGAAAAGGCAAGAGCCACAATGACAATATTGCGACAGGATTTTACGATAGTGCAACAGCAATCAGGAAAAATATTTTTTCAGGTTCAAAGGAATATATTAATTCTATAACTGATGTAAGCTATGAAAAGCTGAATGATTTTTATAACAAACATGGTGCTTTTAGCTGCTTTGATAATTACCTCGAAATGCTGTACTATAAAATAATTGAATTGGGACCTAATGGTTTAAATTCAATTTATGAGGTAAATGAAGGATTAAGCAATAAGATATATTCAAATTTGTTTAAATGTGATAATATAGATGATTTTATAATGTCATTAAAATCTAAGAGATATACATACTCAAAATTGAGAAGAATGTTGCTTAACATATTGCTGGGAATAACTATAAATGACATAAAATATTTTATGTCTACCAGTAATAATTACATTAAAGTACTTGCCCTTAATGATATTGGAAGAGATATAATAAAATTTTCAAAAAATAATAATACAAACATTATAAGCCGTTACTCTGATTATAAAAAAAACAACATAAATACCGAGAATTCACCATTATTTAAAATTACAGATAAAACAACCAACCTGTATTATCTCCCTTTAAAGAATAAAAAAATAAATGAAGAATACTTAAAAAACGCAAGCTATTTTAACATAATAACTCCCCACAGACAATAAAATGTGTATGGGGGGTTATTATGTTCAGAAGAAATATTATACCAATATTAGTTTTTGTACTGATTTGTTTTTTTATAATAAAGCCTGAAACTGTATCTGAAGGAGCCTTTAACGGGTTAAAAATATGGGTCAATAACATTATTCCATATTTATTTCCAATGTCTGTACTGTCTAATATTTTGCTGCAATACAATTTCTTGTACAGCCTGTTTGGAAGAGCGTCATTCATTTCTAATAAATTGCTTAAAAACAAATATGCACTTATACCCTTTTTTATAAGCTTTGTTTCCGGATACCCTTCAGGAGCCATGACTGTTAATACGATGGCCAGTTATAAGCGAATCAATGAAAATGAAGCCAACTATCTTACGTTGTTTACAAATAATTGCAGTTTTCAGTTTATTGCCGGAGCTGTTTCATTTTCTATGCTAGGAGATTTTAAATTTTATAAATATATAGCTCTTCCCCACCTTATTGGCGCTTTATTAACGAGTTTTTTAATTATGAAAAAAGAATCCTCCTCAGATATATCCAATAATGTAAGGTTAAAGCCTGTTCCTTTTCACAATGCCTTCAGCTCATCGATTTATAAATCAGTTACCGGAATTTTGTCTGTTGGTGGAGTGATTGTAATTTTTTCGGTATTTTCAAATTTTTTAAATGACAGCCTGACTTCCGCAGCCAACGCATTTTCTCTTGGCACCAATATGAAGGATATAATTTATTCCTTACTGGTCGGTTCATTGGAAATAACTAACGGCTGCAGCATTATATCGTCTTCTTTATTTGTTCCATTGCAAGCAAAGCTGATAATAATAAATTTTCTCATAAGCTTTTCGGGAATGTCAGTTATATTCCAAACTATGGCAGTAATAAATGAATTTGATTTTGATATAAAAAATTATATTTTTTATAAATTTATACATGGCGTTATTTCTGTTCTTCTGTGCATTTTCATGTTTAGCGTCATATAATTAATTATATATTGAATTTGGCGTATATAATAGGTATAATAAGTCGTAAGCTCCATCACTAATTTATTTGCTCCATGACGGTCGAACAAATTGAATAAACAAAAGAACAGGTGATAAAATGATAGATGTTACACTGATAGGCACCGGCGGAATGATTCCTCTTCCGGAAAGATATTTAGCTTCTTGCTTAATAGAATATAACGGCAAATCAATTCTGATAGATTGCGGCGAAGGAACCCAAATATCCATGCATAAAGGCAGATTGAGCATGAATAAAATAGAAGCAATATTAATCACTCACTGTCATGCAGACCATGTTTCGGGACTGCCCGGTCTGCTCTTAACAATTGGAAATCAAGGGCGCACTGAACCATTATACATAATTGCTCCACGTGGAAGCACCAGATACCTTAACTCACTTTTAATTGTATGCGGATATCTCCCATATGAAGTGAGAATTTTAGAGCTTCATGATACAAAGCCGCAGCAATTTGAGCAAATTGGGTTTAATATTACTTCTATACCTCTAAAGCATCATATAAATTGTCTCGGCTACAGTCTGGAACTTAAATTAAAGCCGCGATTCCAGCCGGAAAAAGCAAAAAAACTGAATATACCGGTTAAGTTCTGGAAAATGCTTCATGGCGGAAGCAGTGTAAAGGTTGATGATATTACATACACACCGGATATGGTTCTGGGAGAGCCAAGAAAATCTATCAAAATATCCTATGTAACAGATACACGACCGGTTAAACATATAACGGATATTGTTAAGGATTCTGATTTGTTTATATGCGAGGGAATGTACGGTGAGGACGAACAACATGCCAATGCTGTGGAAAAAATGCATATGATTTTTTCAGAGGCTGCGGGAATTGCAAAGAAGGCTGAGGTTAATGAACTGTGGCTTACGCATTTCAGTCCTTCAATGTCCAGACCTGATGAATTTTTAAGTTATGCAGCCAATGTTTTTCCTAATACTAAAATAGGCAGAGATTTAATGACAACAACATTAAAATCAGATTAGACCAATATTTAAAAAGGAATTGTGTCTGGGCACAATTCCTTTTTTTAATATACTTATTGTTATTTCTTGCCTTTTAATCTTTTGAGTCTGAAAAAGTCTTCTCTTTCTTTTTCTTCTAGAACTTCTGTAATATATTTAACCATTTCTTTATATTTTGGAATTTGAACATATTTTAAAGCATTAGTTCTTTTCTTTGTTTTCTCTATTTCCTTTGCCAGTTTAAAAATTGAATTTTCAACTTCAGCCAATTCATAGATTTTTTCTTTTACAATCTGAAATTTTTGTCTTGCTTCATCCAGTGATGCATTGGAATTATAAAATCCGTAAGCAGGACTGAACTCTTCATTTTGTTTGTATTTTATTGTAGGTATGTCAATACCCATAACACTTTTTAAGAGTATATCGTATGATTCTTCTTCCGGAATGCTGTATGACATATCTTCAACATTTTTAACGCCAAGTGTTACATTAGCTTTTTGCAAAAAGCCATAGGCTTCTTCAAGCACGATATAAATCTCATTGTGCATGGTTCTTGCCTTATTCACAAACACCATTATTTCCTTAATAAGGACATTTCTTTTTTTATCTAAAAGCTCATATCCTTTTTTGGAAAGTGCTAATGATGACTTGGCTTTAATCAGGTTAGATTTAGTAGGTGCTACCAATACTGCCATAACTATCTCTCCCTGTTGTAATCGTAGTATTTCTCTATTAATTCTGATTTCATACGATCAAGCTCTTCAACCGGAAGAATAGATAAAATATGCCATCCTAAATCTAATGTTTCATTAATGCTTCTGTTTTCGTTCTTACCTTGAGCAATGAATTTATTTTCCAATTCACGTCCAAACTCCAGATACAATCTGTCTATATCACTTAAATCATCTTCACCTATAATCTGAGCCAAGCTTCTGATGTCCTGAACCTTAGAGTATGATGCATAAATCTGGCTTTGCAAATCAGCATGATCCTCTCTGGTAAATTCAGCCCCGATACCATCCTTCATTAAACGTGAAAGTGACGGAAGTATATCTATAGGAGGATAAATTCCTTTTTGGTTTAATTCTCTGTTTAAAACAACCTGACCTTCTGTGATAAAGCCTGTTAAGTCAGGTATAGGATGTGTAATGTCATCATTAGGCATTGTTAATATAGGGATAAGTGTTATAGAACCTTCACAGCTCTTTAACATACCCGCTCTTTCGTAAATTGTAGAAAGGTCAGAATATAAATATCCCGGGAAGCCCTTACGAGAAGGAACTTCTTCTCTTGCAGATGAAATTTCACGAAGAGCCTCGGCATAGCTAGTCATATCTGTCAAAACAACAACCACGTGCATATTATTTCTAAAAGCTAAATATTCAGCAGCCGTAAGCGCACACCTTGGGGCAGAGATTCTTTCGATGATAGGATCATCCGCAGTATTGATATACATTACAACGTGATCTAAAACTCCTGCAGTTTCAAAGCTTTTTCTAAAGAAGTCAGCATCATCATGTCTAACTCCCATAGCTCCGAAAACAACTGCAAAATTTTCTGATGTCGCGCCTTTGATTTTCGCTTGTTTAACCAGCTGTGCTGCTAATTCCTTATGAGCCAGACCGTTTCCTGAGAATATAGGAAGCTTTTGTCCTCTGATTAAAGTCATTAACGAATCTATTGCAGAAAAACCTGTTTGTATAAAGTTTCTTGGATATCTTCTTGCAACAGGGTTAATTGGCCTGCCGTTGATATTATCTCTTTCAGAAGAAATGACCTGGTATGCACCATCTATAGGCTGACCAACACCATTGAATGTTCTTCCCAAAATTTCCTTTGACAGCGGTATTGTCAACGGCTCTCCGGTAAATTTAACTGATGCATTGTCAGTAGATATACCCGTTGTACCTTCAAAAACCTGAGCAATAACTTTGTCGCCTTCAATTTTAATTATCTTTCCGGTTCTTACTTCCTCATTATCTACTTTTATGTTGATAACTTCACCATAGGCAGCATCTTCAATACCGGAAAGAATTATTAAAGGTCCTTCTATCTTTTCTAATTTTAAATATTCTTTATTCATCTCAACACTCCCTACTCATACTTTTGTCTTAAGCCGCTAAATGTATTTATAACCTTATCCTTTAAGGCATCCAGCAACTCCAGTTTATCATTCGGAATGTCATATTTTATCTTTAATATATCCTGAATTACTGATTCTTTTCTAATTACAGAAATCGGAATACCAATTTTAACACATTTTAATGCTTCATCATAGAAAATTTCTATTACCTTAAGCATCTTGTATTGTTTTTCCAAAGAAACATAAGAATCTTCTGCATGAAGAGCATTTTGCTGCAGGAAGCCTTTTTTAATCATTCTTGCAGTTTCAAGAACCAATGCCTGGTCATTTGGAAGCACATCTTCTCCGACTAATTGGACGATTTCATTTAATTTTTCATCTTCCTGTAACAAGACAATCATTTTGTGCCTCAATTCAAGCATATCAGAAGCAACATTCTCTTCATACCAATCAGCAAGCATATCAACATATCCGGAATAGCTTGTTAAATAGTTAATAGCCGGATAATGTCTTGCATACGCAAGCTTCTTATCAAGAGCTAAAAATCCTGAAACGAATCTTTTTGTGTTTTCTGTAACAGGCTCTGAGAAATCTCCTCCAGGAGGTGAAACTGCACCGATTATTGTAATTGACGCTTCCTGACCACTCAGGGTTTTTACACATCCAGCTCTTTCATAGAACTCAGCAAGTCTTGACGGAAGATATGCAGGATAACCTTCTTCTGCAGGCATTTCTTCCAGACGTCCTGAAATTTCTCTTAATGCTTCAGCCCATCTTGATGTAGAATCAGCCATTATTGCAACATCATATCCCATATCTCTGTAATATTCCGCCATAGTGATACCAGTATAGATACTTGCTTCACGGGCTGCAACCGGCATGTTTGAAGTGTTGGCTATAAGCACTGTTCTTTCCATCAACGGTCTGTTTGTTCTGGGGTCAATTAATTCAGGAAATTCAGTAAGAACATCGGTCATTTCGTTACCGCGCTCGCCGCATCCGATGTATACTATTATATCTGCATCGCTCCATTTAGCCAACTGATGCTGTGTAACAGTCTTTCCTGTACCGAATCCGCCGGGGAGGCCTATTGTACCGCCCTTTGCTATGGGATAAAAAGTGTCAATAACTCTTTGACCGGTAATTAACGGTTTATAAATAGGAAGTCTTTCCTTCATTGGTCTTGGATTTCTGACAGGCCATTTTGTACATAACGTCAATTCAACTGTTTCAGTGTTTTCTTTTTCAACTTCAACAATAGTATCATTCAATGTATATTTTCCATCGAGTTTAGCATTTTTTACTGTTCCTTTTACATTGTGAGGAACTAACATTTTATGAAGAATCCTGTGTGTTTCTTGAACTGTTGCATAAACATCGCCTGGATTTAACTTATCTCCAACCTTAACTGTTACAGTTACATCCCATGGCTTTTCCGTATCAAGGGACAATAAACCTATACCTTCGGGAATAAAATCCTGGCTCATTGCCTGAATATTTTCAAGCGGTCTTTGAATACCGTCAAAAATATTTCCAATCATGCCAGGTCCCAGAGTAACTGATAAAGGTGTACCTGTTGAATGAATTACCTCGCCTGCCTTTAATCCTTCAGTTTCTTCATAAACCTGTACTGTGGCAATATCGCCTTCAATTGAAACAACCTCACCAATAAGCTTTTGGTTACCAACAGTAACCATTTCATGAACTTTAAACGAGCCCATATTGAGGCCCTTAACAACAGGTCCGTTTATTGAACTAACAATTCCTTGAATATTAGTCATTATAATCACCTGCCTCTAATGTTTCAAATATTATCTGCATTATATAAGTCTTGTTGTCTTCAAGAACTGTGTCTATTGATGAATCAATTTTTAGATTCTTGTCTGCTATTTCAGATATAAAACCGCCCTTGATATTTAGGTTGGTTTTAAAACTTATATTGCAGTCATAATTTTTTGTTATTTCTGATTTAATAAAATCACTGTAATTATCAATATCATTTTTATTTAAATGAATAATCAAATTGCATTTTTCATACTTTTTAATTATAGGTATCAAATTAGATATTATGTTTGCCAAATAAGTTTTATATTCGCTCGACTTTATAAATTCATTTAATTTATCATTAAATTTATCCATAAAAACATAGTAGTATTTTTCTTTTACTCCCATAATATCTTTTTTTATGATTACCTTTGATTTACTTATGCTTTCAGCACGTTTAGTTTCCGCTCTTTTTAATGCTTTTTCCTCTATTTCCTTTGCTTCCTTGTCAACTTCATTTTTTAATTTTTGAACTTTAGATTCATAGTTTTTTTCCAATTCTAATATTTCATTGGTTAACTGTTTATCCATAGATTGATTCAGAAGCTTATAAAAAAGTTTTATTTTTTCTTCTATCGTAACCATAATCACCTCTATATATGAATGCCAACTGAATCTCTAATATAATTTTTTATGGCATTATATTCTCTGATAGACCCATGCCTATCAGGAATCTCAATGATTAAAGGAGTTTTGGACTTGATTTTATATTCAAGGTATTCCTCCCTAACCATATCAACTATTTTTTCTGTAAGAATCAAGATACCAATATCTTGACTCTTAACAGCATTTCTTAATTCTTTTAAAGCATTTTCTCTGGTATTGACAATTACTCCATCAATACCAGCAAGCCTCATTCCTACCCAAGTATCTCTGTTATCACTAATCAAAAAAGATTTCATACTTATTCTCTTTTCATTTTATTTTTAATTAAACGAACAGAATCAATATTGAAATAATCATACCATAAATAGCAATACCTTCAGCCATACCTACGAAAATCAATGTTTTACCAAGTATTGATGCATCTTCTGAAACAGCACCTACTGCTGATGAACCAACTGATCCTACGGCTAAACCTGTACCTATTGTAGCAAGTCCTGTTGATAATGCCGCTGCTAAATATTTAAATCCTTCACCCATTGAAATTCCTGCTGATGCTGCAACCTCGTTAACTGTTTCAGCAAATACATTTCCGCCTGTTATTGTTGCTATTACGGCACCTATCATAACAAGAGAGAATGCTGATACTGTTGTTAATATTGCTTTTTTAATACTTCCTTTTTTCCCGCTTTTCATTGTTTTATAGCCATATCTTATAGTTCCTACAGATATTGCTGCTGCTAATAAAATAGATATAATTTGCATAATTTTTTAACTCCTTTAATAATTGTTATATTAGTTTTAGTTCAAATCATTAACTTAATTTTATTGGTTTAAATTCTACTCCGCCGCCTTCAAAATACTTACTGAACATTTCATAATACTGAAGACGAAGCCCCTGAATAAATACTATTAATCCTTCAAGTGTAAGAATCAATATGTTACCTACAACCAGTATAAGAATTTTTGCAACCGGATTAGTAACTACTTCTGACATTACAAGGAATGCTAAGAATAAACCGGCGTGGTTTAATGCGAATGCACCTACACGGACGAATGATATTGCATTACTTAGTGCATTCAAAATTGTTTCAATACCTTCAAATATAGCTTCTGTGAAATATGCGCCTGCTCCGTGATGGAATAAAGGTCTTCTTTTTAAAACCATATTTGTAATAGGCTCTTTTAATATCAGTATTACTAAGCTTAAAAGAAGAGTTGAAACAGGTACGCTTGTTGGAACCGGAATTATGCCTGTCAGTGAAACAAGTGTTAACACAAGACTTATAAAGAACACATATCCTGCTATACCATTTTTGCCGAATACACCTTCTTCAATATCGTGTTTCCTTAATGAATTTATTATTCCTATCAAGAATGAAGCTGTAAGGACTATAACACCAAACAAAACTCCTACTACAAGTATTGACGGTATATTTTTCGGATCTAAAGGTCCTCCGTCCAACAAGCCTGGAATCCATGTAAATTCGTGTTTTTCCAAACCAAACAAGCTTCCGTAAACAAACCCGAAAATTATGGATGAGCCTCCCAATCTGATTAAAATATGACCCGGTGCCGGCATTTTTTTCAGTAAAAATACTCCTGCCAGTAAATATACAAGTCCTTGACCCATATCGCCGAACATTATTCCCCATGCCAGGCAATATGTTATGGCTAAGAAAGGAGTTGGGTCTATTTCGTGGTATGCAGGAAGACCGTACATTTTTACTATCATTTCAAAAGGCCATGAGAACCAGTTGTTTTTTAGTTTTGTAGGAGGTACTACCTGATTGCCGAATTCTTTAGCAGCTTTTTCATTTATCAAATATTTATCAGTAACTGAAGCAATTGCCTTTTCAATATCGGCTTTATCATCTTCATTCACCCAGACATCCAATACAAATGAATTGTTGCTGAAATCTGCTCTTGATTCTAATTCAGCTATTTTATCTTCCAACTTGAATATATTGTATATTTTTAATATTTGTTTTTTAATATCATCTTTCTCCTGCTCAATAGACGCAGAATTATCTGAAATCTCAGTTTGCAAATTGTTTATTTTATCATCAATCTGTTCAATCATTTCAGAAACTGTACAGCACAATTCCTCCGGAATAACCAGTTTATTCCAATTAAGAGATTTTAATAAATTGTCAGTTTCATCTTTGAATTGTTTAGGGTATATAATCATATACAGGTCTTCTGCTAATGATTTAATAACCCCGATTCTAAGAACAATTGCACTTAGATTTTCATAATTTCTTTTTAATCTTGATTTGTTTTCACTTGTAAATGTTCCAATTTCGTAATCAAAATAATTTAAATTTGCAATTTTATTGAGCTGCAAGCTTTTATCAATTATACTATCAATTTTAATTCTTAAGTCTTTAAGGTCTTCGATTTGCTGCTTCTTATCACTAATTTCTTTTACCCTTTTTCCATATGAAAATTTAATTTTCCCTAAGTCAGTTCGGGCATTTTCAAAGCTGTAATTGTTTTCTAACAGAAGCTTTTTATCTATTTTCAGTTCTACATCAAGCCCATGAGCCAATTCTTCAACTGAGCTTAAACAGTCGCTGCAGCTATTGTGTATATTACTCGGATCAACCACATTGTAAATAGGCTGACCAACTATTTCTGATTCATATTGATGAACTACCAAATAATTGTTATACGCACTGCTGTTTTCAACGTTTAAGTTCAAATGGGCGTTTTCACAAAATACCAGTTCTTTTAACATATCATGCATGCTTTCCAAAGAACCGACTATTTTTAAAAGAACCATTTTCTTTATAGCCATCTAAAGCCTCCTCCCTTCGTTATATCTTATATGCTAAATAATCTTTTAGCTTGTTTTTAGGAACATTGTATTGTATTCCTTCTGTAATTGAAGTTAAGTCATTTATAATAATGCCTAACAAATAAATAAATGATAATACTGTGCCGATATTATTAAAACTTTTCTTATTAATGTAATCTAACATATAGGTGTCAATAACTACGTTAATATCAGCATTAGTATCTTTAAAAAGGTCATTTCTTAAAAATTCCTTCAGCAGTTGTCTAAATTCCTCAACAGTTGCATAACAAAGCTTTTTCAACCTGCTGTATCCTAAAATAGTACCGCCTTCAAGACTATAAATAAATATTTCTTCAGGTGATATATTATAATATTTTTTAGCCCTGTAAATCCATTGCATATTTAAAAGGTCAATTTTAAACCCTAATACTTCCTTCACAGCTTTTTGATCTGCTTTTTCTAATTTTTCAGCTTTTTCAAATAATGTTCTGTATAATGCCACATACAATTTCATTTCAATATGAAATTCTCGTGTCATGGCATCCTCTTTGGTAAGATTGCTTAAACCATTGTAATAAGGTGTTCCTTTTAATTTTTGTGTTACCTTTTCAATGCTGTTGGAAGCTAATAAATCATCAAATGGCAAATTTGAATATATTTTGGAATGTACAAATCTTTCTTCAATTCCTTCTAAGCTTTCGCCCTTTGTTATCTTTCTTAAAATTAAACTTAAATCCTGGATTTCTGCTTCGGTTAAAACTATTTTTATGAATTCTTTATATGGACCTGAAAAATAATGAAGAAGGTTTTCTATCTCAAGTGTTTTAAATCGCAATAATACAGTTTCCAAATCATCTCTGTTTAAATTAGCATTTGTAATATCATTAAATGCTTTTCCAAATTCTATATTGTTTTTTAGTAAATGTGTAAGCTCTTCAACTGTAGAACAATCTATCAATTTGTTCCATAAATCTTCACTTAAAATACGACCCTTCTTTGTTGCAATTTTCGTTGCCAAAGCATAATATGCCATGTTAGGGTTCATACTACCCCTCCAGTACAAATAACTTGTTAAATATTTTTTGGATTAAATCCGCTTCTACCTGCTTGTATTTTTTATCAATAGCAGAAGAAATTTGTTCAATTTTAGAACTCTGCGTATTTTCATTATCCAAAATGAAAGCTTCATTCTCTTCGATTATCTGCTGAGCTTTTTTCTTAGCAGCATTCAGCTTTTCAGTCCGATAGCTGTTTATCGTTTTTTCATACTCTTGCTTTTTGTTTAACAAGATTTGTTCATTTTTACTCTTGTTTTCAAAAGCTAATGAGTCTACTTCAATAATCTGTTCAATTATATCCTTCAAATAATCACTCACTCCTTGTCTATTTTTTTACATTACTTGTCATTATAGCACTCTTCAATTTTCAATTCAAATTACCTAATTCCATATTTAAATAGATTTAAAGTATTTAGGACAAGGATATCGTTTCCAAGTACTTTATACTTTATTTTACTTCATTTTTTTATAAATTACTTTAAAATTAACTTATTTAACTTTTTTTATTATAAGTAAATTAATATTTATTGATATACTGCCCAATTTAATATAAAATATATAAAACTCTCGCTTGGATGGTGTGAAATGTTTGATAGAAATACAATAACAGAAAAAACAAAAGAAACGATTTTCATTGCAATAGGCTCATTTATAGTGGCATTTGGCGTGTATTATTTCATGGTTCCTCAAAATCTTGCTACTGGAGGCATATCTGGTCTTTCAATAGTACTAAGCCACTATCTACCCATTCCTATATCATTTACAAATTTTATTTTAAACTCAATATTGTTAATATTAGGTTTTATTTTTCTAGGAAAAGAATTTGGTGGGAAAACAATAATATCTGTATTTTTCCTGTCATTTTTTATGTCATTGATGGAATTCTATCATCCTGCTAATAAACCTGTAACTGATGAAATATTGTTAAACCTAATATGCGGTATTGTAGTTTCTGCAATGGGATTATCCATTGTATTTAATCAAAATGCTTCAACGGGCGGCACAGATATCTTAGCAAAATTATTTAACAAATATTTGAACTTAGATATGGGCAAAGGTCTCATGGCTGCAGATATAATAGTTGTTATTTTAGCTTTTTTTACATATGGAATTCAAACAGGTATTGTTGGAGCTTTTGGGTGGTTTTTAAACGGAATTGTAGTAAATTATTTTATAGATGGCTTTTCTGTAAAAAATGAAGTTGTTATTATTACAAAGCACCCAAGTGATGTCAAGAAATACATTTTTGAAAAATTGGATAGAGGTATCACTGTTTATAAAGCAGAAGGTGGGTATACTAATGAAAGAAAGGATATTATAGTCACAATACTGGAGAGAAGGGAATACTTCACTTTAAAAAATGAACTAAAAAAAATAGACCCTGAATCTTTTGTTACAGTAAGAACTATACAGGAAGTATACGGATTTGGATTTACTAAATTTTAACACGAATAAAATTAATAATTTATATAATTCCATAATGCATTTATAGTTTATATAAGTGCATCTTTTTTTGTTCCTGATTAATAACAAGAAAAAACTTCATGAGACTCAATCCCATGAAGTTTCTAAACCTTATTATTTATCAGAAAATACCAAGTCCGAAGAAGTCATCAATCTGACCAAACAATACGAAAGTGATTGCAATTGGAACAATAAACTTGAAGCAGATATCCCAGAAAGCATAAGATTTCATTTTAAGACCGGGAGTAGCTTCAACTTCTTCCTTGATTACATCTGTCTTGAGTACCCAACCAATCATTACTGACATTAATATAGCACCGAGAGGCATAAATACACCCTCAGAAATCATATCATAGAAATCAAGCCAGCAGTCAAATGCTACACGTACTTCACTCATACCAAACATAACAGCAGGAATGTCTATTGTTGCACCGCCTGCAACACCTGAACCTAATCCATCCAAGCATACCGGAATACCAACAACGAAAATCATCAGTCCAACAATAAGAGTATGTTTTTTACGGTTTGCAACACTGCCTTTTTGAACATCTTTATCGATAAAGAATGCCACGCATACCTCCAGAAGAGAGATAGCTGAAGTCACAGCTGCAATAAACACCAGGAAATAAAATACAAATCCAAATAAATTTCCTATAAATCCGCCCATACCAACGCTGAATACCTGGTGAAGAGTAACGAATAATAGTCCAGGACCTGCTCCGAAAGAAATACCTTCAACTCCCTGAGACATGAATGCACCAACTGCAGGCATTACTGCCAAGCCAGCCAGTAAAGCAAATATTGAATCTGCAACAGGAATTATAACTGCATTTTTTTCAAGATTTTCTTGCTTGCTCAGGTAAGAACCATAAGTAATCATACATCCCATACCAAGTGATAACGAGAAGAACATTTGTCCGGCTGCTGTCTTAAGCACTCTCATGAAACCTATTTCAGAAAATGCTGACCAGTTAGGAGCAAACATAAATGCCACACCTGTAGAAGCGCCTTCAAGTGTGAGGCTTCGGATAATTACTATCACAAGCATACCCAGCAATAAAGGCATTGCAACCTTTGTGAATTTTTCTATACCGCTTGATACTCCACCCATAACGATAGCAACTGTAAGTCCCATGAAAATAGCGTGGAATAAAACGTTAGAACCGCCATTTACAATAAAGGATCCGAAAAACTCACCGCTTCCCATTCCTCCAAAGCCGGCTCCATTGCTGAATATCTCCATTATAAATCCAAATGCATAACGAAGGGTATATCCGCCCAGTACACTATAAAATCCAAGGATTAAGAAGCCTGAAAGAAAACCCAGCCATCCTACCCATGCAAATTTTTTGCTTAACATTCTGTAAGCACCTATAACACCCAAACCTGTCTTACGTCCTAATGCAAGCTCACCTAACATGATTGCTATACCAACAAATGCTACCAACGCAATATAAACAATCAGGAAAGCAAAGCCTCCATTAGCTCCCATCTTGTACGGGAATCCCCATATATTGCCCAGACCTACTGCTGAACCTACTGCTGCCATTAAAAAGCCAAAGTTACTGCCCCATTGACCTCTTTTATTTGTATCTTTTTCCATTAAAACACCTTCCTTCCAAATTTTTTTATAAATTCCAAAATCTTGACGTGACAACTAAAAATTCTAGCTAATTAATATTACTATAATTCCTTTCTAAGCTGAACCTCGCCTCCCCTCTTATTAATTGAGTATTTACTCATTAAAAATTTGTTTTTAAAATCAATACATCATCCCCAATATTTTGGAAAACGTTGCACAAGATTATTATATTATAAAAGAAACTACTTGTCTATAATAAATTTTAATTTAACAAAGAAATTAAATTAAAATTTCAATATAAAAAATAATATTCAATATATAAAATAAATATTAGTATTTACTTATATAGAATATTATTAAAAATCAAGTTTTATGAATAATTGTTTAAAATACAGACTGAGGTTTTGCTTAACAAAAAAACTTCAGTCTGTTATTTATCTGCTATTTATTACCCATAGAAAGCAGCAGATTCAGTACTATGCCCACAACAGCAGCAGTTGCGATTGCAGGAACCTGTATACCAAACATTGGAATCATTCCTCCGGGGAAACCAAAGCTTCCACCAAGACCCACTATCAGTATAACTGCTATTACAGCTAAATTTTTTGAGCTGAACATGTCAACCTTCTTATCCATCATAATTGTAATCCCTTGTGCCGCTATAACGCCAAACAAGTAAATTGACAATCCACCTATCACACATGTAGGTATTGAGTAAATTATATTGATAAGCGGTGTAAAACAAGAAATTATCATTGTGAATATAGCCGCTAACATCAAGACATGAATAGAGAAATTTTTAGAGATAGCCATAGCGCTTATATTTTCACCATAGTTTGTTCCGGCAGGACCACCTATAAAGCCAGATATTATGTCTCCTATACCGTCGCCTATTAAATTAAGTCCCAATTTATTTTCAATGTCATATTTTTTGTCAACACCTTTTTTCCTTGCCAGGTCATTAACATAAATATCTAATTGATATACATGAGCAGTAGATTCCGGAATTGTTGCTATTGCTATTGGCATAATTGCCACTACGGCTGTTAATGATGGTTTAGGAAGTGTAAACGTCGGAAGATTAAGTATACTTGCTGATTCAATTGTATTAAATGTTATAAAAGGAATTCCTGTTATGTTACCAATAATTAAAGCAGCAGCATAACCGGTAAGTAATCCGAAAAGAATCGGAAGCTGACTTAAGCTGCCCTTTAAATATACCGAATACAATATAGTAGAAATTAACGTTATTATGGCAATAATCCATGCCATTCCCCCGGCAGTAAGTGCCTGAGCTTCTGACACTCCAGCCGGAACAGCTGCTGCATTAGTCATTGCATTAGCTGCAAGTGATAATCCTATTATAATTGCAATGCTTCCTGTTACTGTGGCAGGAAGAACCTTATCTATTGTTTCTTTTCCTGAACGCTTAATAATGAAACCGGCTATTATTGAAACGAAACCTGACATTATAATACCAAATTGTGCAATTGAGATTTTATCATTGAGTGAATAAGCTGCAAATGCCTCTGCGCTCATAATTGAAGCAATTGCTGCTATATAAGAAAAGCTGGAACCATAGTAAAGCGGAATTTGCCTTCCTGTTACTAAAATGAAACCTAATGTTGCCAAGCCGCTGGCAAAGATTGTAGTTGAAACGTGAAAGCCTGTAATAAGGGCAACCAACACTGTTGCAGGGAACATTACCACTATTTGTTGTAATGCAAAGAATATAAGTCCTATAATTGGCGGACGTTCATCTGGCAAATAACCAAACACTTCATTTTTTGTTGACATAAATACCTCCATAAGTTTAAATTATTGCAATACACGCAGTCCCATTCACAAATTTATCAGTTTCTTATTTTGCATAAATTTGGAACTCATTGCGTTTGACCTACCGATATTATCTTCCTAAGGTCTATAAAATATGGTTGGGACATAAAAAAATCCTGGACCGACCGTCAGGATTATTATAAACATTACAAATAGAGATATTCATATCTTGACGGTATCACGGTACCGAGTTAAAGATTAATTTAAATCAATATAGCATATAAAAGCTTGTCTGTCAATTAAATTATTTTAAGATTTAATTTATTAAGAATATATAATATCCTTAATCATTTCAGGTTTTATTTCCCAAATATTTGCCTGCACCTTGAATACATCCCACTCCTCTATTTCAAATACTCTATACCAGCTTTCCATTATTTTTTTTCTTTCCTGAGGGTAAAAATGTGCTGTTTTTTCATTTATAAATGAAAATGAATTTTCAAGTCCTTTAGCCTCTAACTCTTTTGCATATTCTGAAGCATCCGTCTCATTCTTAGGTATATAATGATGGTTTAGTACATAATCCCATTTCGAACCGTCAAAATAAATTATTTCTGATTTGTTCACCTCAAGCACATAGACAATCTCATCCACCGTTGGTCTTAGCATATTTTTTTCACTCACTGAACACCATACCGGAAATTCAACATTGTCAGGCTTAGGAACAAGTTTTTCTGCAGCTGCAGTAAACCATTTGTACAAATAAACTATATATTCGGTAATATCATCAAATTTTTCTTCGAGATGCTTTCTTTTAATTCTAATCACACCGTTATTATTAAGTTCCTCTAAGCTGTTTTTATGCTGTCTGGTCCACAAGGTTACTTTTTCCAAATTTTTCATATAGCCTCCGATAACGCTTTCTAAACATAATAATACATTTTTCTCACATACAAGTCAACTATCATAATTTTCATTAACCTTAATATATTTTTAACATGTAAACTAATATTGATTAATTTTTATTTACATATAAGGGGGAATTTTTTTATGTCCATGCAAACCATTTTTTACAACCCAACTGATAAACAACGTCATGAAATACTATATCAAAACTTAGCAGTAGCAGGAAGACCGGAAGATTATGAAAACATAATAGAATTATTAGGTCCGCCTCAGGATATACTGAATTATGCCGCTCCTATGAGTTTAAAAAATCTAAATATAGGGATCATCGGAGGAGGACTTGCAGGACTTTCTGCTGCTTATGAGCTTAGGAAGCTTGGAGCTGATATAACTATTTTTGATGCAAATGAAACCAGGATAGGGGGAAGAGTTTATACTCAATATTTTAACAATTCAAGAAAATATATCGGGGAATTTGGTCCCATGAGAATTCCTGTCTCTCATGAAACAACATGGTATTATATAAACTTGTTTAATTTGAACACAGAATCACTGTCGTCACCAAATGCGAATAATTTTATATATGCCCATAATGTAAGATTGAGGCGTACTCGTTCAGGTGAAAATATTGAAAGATTTCTTTACCCATTTTACAGTCTTACTGAAGCAGAAAGAAATACTCCATGGAATGAACTTGTAAGCTATGCAACAGAAACAACGTTAAATAATCTTACTCCGGAGCAACGAACTGAAATTTTAAAAATCATGCCTGTTTATTCCCCGGAATATGCTTCGCTCTCTAATATAAGCAACCGACAAGCAATAGAAATGCTTGGTTTAAGTCAAGGTTTCATTGATTTATTTACAGCTGTTGATCCTTTTGCCGGTTCCGCGCTCAATATAAGTCATGATGAAAATTTGACAAGTATTTACACATTCGATTTTCTTAATACATATAGAATTGCTTACGGTATGGTAAATCTTCCTTTAGCATTTATAAATTCATTGACAAATGACAATCCGCCTGAATTAGAACGGCAATCCGAGCAGTTGGGGAAGGTAAACATTAAACTGGGTTACATAGTTAATGGAATAACTCAAGATGATGAAAATAATGTAACCATTCATTACAAAGTTCCAATTAGCAATGAGATTTCTGAAACATTTGATATAGTTGTCTGTACAATTCCCTATTCCACGCTGAGAGATATCAGATTATATCCTTATTTAAGCGAACAAAAAATGCAGGCTATACGAGAGTTTAATTATATGGATGCACAAAAGACTATATTTCTATGCAATAAACGTTTTTGGGAAGAAGATGAACCTTTTGGCAGAATTAATGGAGGAATTTCATTTACGGACCTGATAATTCAAACAATTGTATATCCTCCTGACCATATAGGATGTGAAGGTGAAGAATGCAGCCCAAATCAACCGGGCGTTCTGTTAGCATCTTATAACTTAGGAATGGATTCAATCCGGCTGAGCAACCAAAATCCAATAAGACGTTTTGAAATTATTAAAGGTGACATAGAAAGTGTTCACGGAACGCCTCCAGGATACCTGAATGATTTAGTTGATTTATACAAGACTGTTTTCTGGAATACAGAGCAGTGGTCCAGAGGTGCATTTGCGGCGGCATATCCAGGACAAAAAATTGACTTGGCCTACAATATGCTTTTACCTGAGTATAATAACCGATTATATTTTGCGGGCGAGCATTTATCTACTAAGCCAGGGTGGATGCAAGGTGCTTTACAAACCGGAAAATGGGTTGCAAATCAAATTGCTGTCCAGCATTAGTCAATTTGTTAACTTATAATAAAAAAGGCAGTCCATTTTTTATGAACCGCCTGATATTTTATTACTTTATAGCGTTATTAACCGCCTCAATTATTGCTTTGCTTGTGTAAGTTGCACCTGATACCACATCAACATCTGCAGAATTTGCTTCAACTATTTTTGCAGGAAGCTGTTCTATAGCGTTTGAGCCTATTCCAGGAGTTTCATCCGGTCCATTTGCTTCTACACTTACAATCTTATCTCCATCCATAACAACTGTTACGGTTACATCTCCTCCAAAACCTTCAGCTGTTCCTGTCAACACCCCGTCAGCCGCAGCTGCAGGTTCTTCTGGCACTGAGCCGCCTTCTAAAGCAATTTTAACCGCTTCAATTATGGCTTTGCTTGTATATGTTGCACCTGATACCACATCAACATCTGCAGAATTTGCTTCAACTATTTTCGCAGGAAGCTGTTCTATAGCGTTTGAGCCTATTCCGGGAGTTTCATCCGGTCCATTTGCTTCTACACTTACAATCTTATCTCCATCCATAACAACTGTTACGGTTACATCTCCTCCAAAACCTTCAGCTGTTCCTGTCAACGCTCCGTCAGCAGCAGCAGGTTCTTCTGGTGCTGAGCTGCCTTCTAAAGCAATTTTAACCGCTTCAATTATGGCTTTGCTTGTATATGTTGCGCCTGACACCACATCAACATCTGCAGAATTTGCTTCAACTATTTTTGCAGGAAGCTGATCTATAGCGTTTGAGCCTATTCCAGGAGTTTCATCTGGTCCATTTGCTTCTACGCTTACAATTTTGTCTCCATCCATAACAACATAAACAGTTACATCACCTCCAAAGCCTTTAGCTGTTCCTGTCAATGCTCCTTCCGGTATTTCAGCAGAAGTCTCTTCTTTTGTCTCTTCTGCAGCTGTTTCTATGCCCAACGCACTGTTAACTGCTGCCAGTATAGCTTTGCTTGTAATTGTTGCACCTGATATAACATCAACATCTGTTGAGTTTGCCTCTACTATTTTTGCAGGAAGCTTGTCAATAGCATTTGAACCAATTCCTGAAGTTTCGTTTGCACCTGTTGCAATGACACTTACTATTTTATCTCCATCCATAAGAACAGATACAGATACCTCTCCACCAAAACCATTTGCTGTTCCTGTAAATGTTTCACCTGTTGTTCCAACTAGATTAGTTCCAACAGTTAATATTGCATATGACAATACTATTACTACTAAAGCTAATATACCTTTTTTCATTTCTTCCTCCTATTATTTAAATCAAACAATTCATATTATAACAGCTTTTATTTTAATTGTAAATAATCTAATTTAAGCAAAAACTAGTGATTTAATTTAATAATTTAATTAATAGAGTATATATCAGAAAATTCTATTAAAACCTTGTCAATGTTATTATAATTGCTGATATTATCTGTAATTTTAGAATCGCACTCTTCTGTTAATCTCACAGGCAATTCAACAATAAATTCACTGCCTTCCCCCACTTTACTTTTTACTTTAATGCTGCCACTATGCATTTCAGTCAAGGATTTTACTAATGATAATCCTATACCGCTTCCATCCTTGTTTCTTGTGAGAGTATCTTCAACCTGACCGAACCTGTCAAATATAACTTTTAATTTATCTTCCGGAATACCAACCCCTGTATCCTTTACTCTAATTTTCACAAAATCATCATTGTCCTCTATATAAACAAATATTTCATCACCAATGTCAGTGAACTTTACAGCGTTAGACAATAAATTCAATAAAATTCTTTCAATTTTATCAGCATCAATCGCAATCATCCTCTCTTCCACATCTGTATCAAATGTTATATTCACGCCTTTTAGCTTTATATAATCACCTACTGACGTGGTTATATCTTCAACAATGCTGACAATATTATGATTTTTCAGTTCAAGTTTTAAAAATCCTGATTCAAATTTTGATATGTCAACTAAATTATTTACAAGCCTTATAAGCCTGAAGCCGTTTTGTTTTATTATTATCAAAAATCTGTTAAGCTGATCTATAAACTCAGCTGTAATTCCGTTTTTTTGCTTTAATATCAGCAATTGAACCGCACTTAATATAACATTTATAGGTGTTTTCAAATCATGAGAAATATTTGAAAAAAATTCTGTCAATACTTTATTAAATTCATTTGACTTATTTAATTCAATTTTATTCTCCATTAAATTATTTTTTAAATTATTTATTTCTTTCTTTAATCTTGTATCTTTAATCATGGCTAAATATGCAGGAGTTCCCCTATAAATAATATTGTGTATAGTGTATTCTACATCTAATGTATCTTTGTTTAATTTTAATAGCTTCAAATTATTAAAATGAAGCGTATTACTGCTTTCACCTATATTATTTATATCGATGGTATTATCAAACAAAAATTCCTTTACTTCTCTTCCTACAATTTCCTGTAAGTCCTTTGCCCCTACCATATTTATTGCTGTTTCATTTGCATAGACAAGCTTATTGTTTCTGATTATAATTATTCCACTGCTGGAATTGTTGATAATCCAATTATAGCACTGCTCATTTTGATAGAATATTTCCTCAATGTACTTTCGCTGATTTTCTTTTTTCTTCAAGTCATTATCCATGCTGTCTAAATTATGTTTATTCATATCAAAGGGTCTTTCAAGACCATTTACAATTATTCCTAAATACAAAGAATAGTAAGAAATTACCTTTAATAGTTGTCCTATAACAATGTAATAATCAGCAGCACTGGTATGCATAGTATAAAGCAATTCTGTAAAGACCTTTAACAACAACGAAATTTCTAAAAAAATATATAAGCTTTTATCAATTTTATTCCTCGCAAAATACAATATTAAACAGCATATTAAAAATCCAATTGCCGCAAAATATTCCAAATATATTTTAGAATCGGTAATCCCGGTATATGCCAGGCGCATTACCGGAATAAATTTATTAAAATTTATAATATCAAAAAATAAAAATAAAGTAATTGCATAATATACAAAAAATACTACATAAAAATTAAACTTTTTATTTTTCTTAAATAAGAATATAAAAGAAAGAGAATATGTCATAAGCTCAAGATATCTTGCTGCAATCCAAAATCTTGTATCTATGTCATATACAAATTGAGATGATGCAAGTATATTATCAAATGTTATTGTGTGAAATACATCCAATGTTAAAATAAATAAATGTCCAATTCCTAAGAACATAAAAAAATTATTTTTAGTTATTTTATAGGTGCTAAGTGAAATCATCAATACTCCACCAGCTATTATGCAACTAAAAATTTCAGCAGTTGAATGAAATATATAATAATTCAACTTATTAAGATAAAGCAGTCCTAATAAAATAGTTATAAAAATAAAATTTTGAAAAAGATGAATATTGTTTTTACTTAAAAATTCTTTAACTTTCTTTATGCCAACGATTTCAGTCTCCATGTTAACCCCCTTGAGATATTATTATGTAATTTAATTTATGAAATCTTCACTCGGATTAAATTATATTACTAATAAGAAATATTTTCAATATGTAACAAAAAATAATCCAGTATAGGATAAATATGCTATAATATAGTAAGTACTAACAAATATATTAAATTGTGAGGAAGTAATGAGAACATTATTAATTAAAAATATCAAGTATATAGTTACCTGCGATGATAAAGATAGTTTATTCAAAAACGGATATATTTATATAACAGACGGTATTATAAAAGATATTGGTGAGAATTATACTGGTAAATACATAAATGCAGAGGAAACCATAGACGGCAGAGGAATGATTGCATATCCGGGCTTAGTAAATACCCATCATCATTTATATCAATACTTTACAAGAAACCTGCCTCTGGTTCAGAACATGGAACTATTTGACTGGCTCAAAACATTGTATGAAATATGGAAAAATATAAATGTAGATGTTATCAAATACAGCTCATTGCTAGGTATGGGAGAGTTAATGAAGTATGGCTGCACAACCTGCTTTGACCATCATTATATTTTCCCTGACAAATCATGCGACAATATTATTGATATGCAGTTTGAAGCAGCATCTAATCTTGGTATCAGAATGCATGCTTCTCGCGGAAGCATGGATTTAAGCAAAAAGGATGGAGGTCTTCCACCTGACACAGTTGTACAGGATATTAATTCTATACTTAGGGACAGTCAACGCCTGTTTGAAAAATATCACGACAAGAAATTGGGTTCTATGAGACAGATTGTTCTGGCTCCTTGCTCCCCATTCAGTGTATCACCTGAATTATTACGTGAATCTGCAGTGTTGGCAAGAAGCTTAGGTGTCAGGCTGCATACTCATTTGGCCGAAACATTGGATGAGGAAAAATATACTTTAAATCGATATGGTGTCAGACCTTTGGAATACATGGCACAATTAGGATGGATTGGAAATGATGTCTGGTTTGCTCATGGAATTCATTTCAATGAAGAAGAATTAAAGCTGCTGGCATATACAAATACAGGAGTTGCTCACTGCCCTGTTTCAAATATGAAATTATCATCAGGAATCGCCCGCATTCCTGAAATGCTTGACCTTGGGGTTCCTGTCGGCATGGCAGTTGACGGAAGTGCAAGTAATGATGCCTCAAATTTACTTGAAGAAATCAGGGTATCATACCTTCTTCACCGTTTAAATTCAAGCAGCTCTGCTCCAAGTGGTTATGATGTGTTGAAAATAGCAACTAACGGCAGTGCAAAAATCCTGGGAAGAACAGATATAGGTCAACTGTCACCCGGGAAAATGGCTGACTTATTTTTCATTGATTCTGACTCTCCCGAGCTTGTAGGAGCAGATAAAGATCCAAAATCAATGTTAGGAACAGTAGGCATAAAAAAACCTGTCGCACTTACAATTGTTGGTGGAAAAACAGTTGTAAAAAATGGGATTTTACAGTTAATTGATGAAGAAAAAACAGCTTTAGAAGGAAGAAAAACAGTAAATAAATTATTAAATAATATATAAAAATATCATTAATCATATTATTCAACAATTGCTGCACCTAGACATATACTATATAAGCACATATGAAAGGTGGAAAATATATGGATAATATGCTTTTTTTATATAACCGGCAACCGTGGAAGACTGCCTCTTTCTATAATAACAATTATTCAAACAATCCTGTAAGAAGCTCTTATAAAAACTTAGTAACTATGAATCAGACCCAGCCTTCTGTAATTAACAGCCCTCCGCTTTACTACAGTGTTGACGTAACGGTAGAACTGGCCAAGTCGCTGGAAGGAAAATATTTTGTCGGGGTTGCGGAAAACATAGAATTTGGCAATGCAACTAATGCATGGGCAAGATTATACAATCCACCTGATTCAGGAGTAAATTTATTTGTTAACGTGTGGACTGTCAGTGATGTTACATCATCCCCGGTTAGAGTGCAGATATATTTTAATTCTACACCTCCTGGTTTAATCCAGGAATCCTTTGATGTTTCACCATCAAATACAGCCATAAATCCTCTTCCTCAGCCAAAAGTAAAATTAGAATACGCAATTGCAACTAAAGGCTTTCCAACTGGAGGAGTCAGGACATTCGGCAGAAGCGGACCGGCAGGAGTTACAATAGCATCAGAAGAAAATGGCAAATTTATATTTCCGCCCGGAGGTTCTTTTCTTGTATTTCTTGGAAATCCAGAAACTCCGACAATGCTGGCTTCCGGCAGAATAGCATTTGGATGGTGGGAAGAACCAATACAACAATAAAACATATTCCTTAATAAAAAGTTAATACTTGGTAAACAAGCACCGTCTTAATTGAAGAAAATGCTTAAATTTGAACATATATGTAAATTAATTTATATCATATTTTATGAATATATTTCATCAGTTGTGTTATGTAACCACACCTTCAATTACTTTCCATTGATTCCATGTTAAATTATTATTACAATTTAAGTGCCGAATCTTTTAAAAAGGTGACACCTTTAGGACAGCGTGCCTCAACCCTGATCCGTCAACTAAAATGGAAGGCAAAAGGAGGAAAAATGAATAAGAAAAGTATCAGATCAATTCTATTAACTACAGCTCTAACGGTTGGACTGTCTTTGTCATCATCCGCAGATGCACATGCTGCAGAATATACAGCTGTAAGCGGAGATTCTTTATACACAATAAGCAAAGCATTTAACACATCTGTAGCAAATATAATGGCGGCTAACAACTTTACAAACTACAATATAAATATTGGCCAGGTAATATATGTACCCTGTGAGAAATATACAGTGGTAAATGGGGATACATTATTTAAAATCTCACAAAAATACAATATATCATTATGGAATTTAAGACAAGCCAACAATATTTTTACAAATTACATATATGTCGGACAAGTATTGGATATACCTTTGCCGTCTACAGTAGAAGCCGAAGAACCAATAGTTGAAGCACCTAATGAAGAAACACCGGTTGTGGAAAATACCTCTCCTGCATACACAGCAGAGGAATTGGATTTACTTGCAAGATTAATTATGGCTGAAACAGAAAGCCAGCCATATGAAGCCAAGGTTGCAGTTGGTTCTGTTGTAATGAACAGAATTGAAAGCGGTTTATTCGCTCCAACCATAAGCGGTGTAATAAATCAAAAAATAGATGGCTACTATCAATTCTCACCTGTTCAAAACGGATGGATTAACAGAGCAGCAAATGAAGAATGCATAAAAGCCGCAAAAGAGGCATTAGATGGTGTTGATACAACAAATGGTGCTATATGGTATTACGATGATTCTACAACTAATCAGTGGATTTTATCAAAGACTGTTTCTATACAATACGGGAGAATGATTTTCGCGTTTAAATAATCATAAAAATGTTCACCTCTAGCCTTATGAAGTGAACATTTTTTTATTTTGTCATTGAATTACATCTCTGGGGTGAGGCGGGATAGCTATTGTTTCCTGCCTGCCTGGTACTCCTGGTAAGGTACTGTTGAGATTATAATTAAATTGGACTGTAACTCCTGGAAATAATCTTATATTTTTAACATTTATAGTATAGAAATCAGGTTTTTCAATAGTCATATTATAGGTTGTAAAATAATATTCAGGGCCCTTAATAAGTGAACCTAAAGGGTGAGCCACAGGAAGTTCTATAATAATTGGATTGGTCGTGGTCGAAAATCTTATTACCGGAGCCGCATTTACATCTCCTTCCGCTGCATAAACTGTTACAATAGCTCCCTCTACAGGAACATTCCCTCTGTCAGTAAATACGAACAGTTCTACATACCCGTTTTCCGTATTAACCGGCACTTCACCGGAATTAGAATTGTTAATATTATTTAATTTTGGATAATTATAGCTGTATAAATAATTTTTATATTTATCATAAATATTGGTATATTTGCGTTTCACATGGACCTCTCCTTTAACATCGCAATAATTAAACCTTCTTGTTATATAATATGCACCATATAAAATTAAAGTAACAAACTAATTCTATTTATATTACAATTATATTAAAAAACGCAGTTCACTGTTTATTTAGAATTATTTTTAGCATAATAGTATCAGTAAATGAAAGGAGATTTAAAATGAATTCAGAAAATTTAGTTTCACCTGAAGCAAAACAAGCATTGCAGCAATTTAAAATGGAAGCTGCAAGAGAATTAGATATAGCAAAGCCTCAAGAAAAATACAGAGCCAACATGACATCCAGGCAAAATGGTTATGTAGGTGGTTATGCGGAAAGTCCAGGCTTCAATATAGAATAAATAAAAAAGTTCGCATTTGCGAACTTTTTTATTTATTCTGTTATAACCGTTATTGTTCCTGTAACTGTTCCTGCTTTACCTTCATCAGTAAAAATTGTGGATGTATCTTTGTAAACCTGGTTTGTAAAGTACAGGTTACCTTGTATTGTAGCATCTTGAAGTGAAAATCCATTTGCATCTACATATACATCACCGACAAACGTTCCGCCTTGAAGCCTTGTGTTAGGGCTTTTAATTGTTATTTTAGGTGCTGTTACTATATATCTTTCAGTTACTGTGTGGTTTTCATCTTGTGCATAGAAACCTAGCTTTCTGTAAATATTGGAAGTTTTGTCATCTTTATTGTAGAATGTTCCTTCTACAACTAATTCCTCATTGATTGCTATGTCATTTAACGGGCAGATAATCCATCTTCCGTCTTCTGTTATTGCTGCCTTGAATCCTTCTGCATCTGTTACCATTGATGCTGTTGATACTACGTCAGTTACTGAAACTTCCATAGTACCTGTAACTATGCCTTCTTTGCCTGAATCCTTCACTATGACGCATGAATCCATAAATTCCTGACTTGCGAAATAAATATTTCCTTGAACTGTAGCATCCTGAACTGAAAAGCCGTTTGCTTCCACATATACATTACCGACAAATGTCCCGCCCTGAATTTTTGTATTAGGACTCTTAATTATCATTTTTGGTGCTGTTACTGTATATCTTTCAGTTACTGTATGATTTTCATCCTGTGCATACAGTCCCAGCTTCCTGTATATATCAGAAGTTATGTCATCCTTATTGAAGAATGTTCCTTCAACTACCAGTACTTCATCAATTGTTATGTCGTTTAACGGGCAGATAATCCATCTTCCGTTTTCTGTTATTGCCGCTTTGAATCCTTCTGCATCTGTTACCATTGACGCTGTTGATACTACGTCAATTACCGAAACTTCTATTGTACCTGTAACCTCGCCTTCTTTTCCTGCGTCAGATACTATTTTGCAAGAATTCATATATTCCTGACTTGTAAAATACAGATTTCCTTGTATTGTAGCATCCTGAAGTGAAAATCCGTTTGCTTCCACATATACATCGCCGACAAATGTTCCGCCTTGGATTCTTGTGTTAGGGCTCTTGATTACTAATCTTGGTGCTGTTACTGTATATCTTTCAGTTACTGTGTGATTTTCATCCTGTGCATAGAAGCCTAGCTTTCGGTATATATCTGAGGTTGTATCATCCTTGTTATAAAATGTCCCTTCAACGACCAATACTTCATTGATTGATATGTCATTCAACGGGCAGATAATCCATCTTCCGTTTTCTGTTATTGCCGCTTTGAATCCTTCTGCATCTGTTACCATTGATGCCGTCGATACTATATCAACCGTTTCTGCAGGTACTTCAGCTACCGGCGCTGCAGCTTCACTTGAAGCAGGTGTTGCTCCCGAAACTGCATCTGTAGCTGATGATACTGCATCTGCTTCTTTTGACGTTTCGGTTGCCGGTTCAGTTGAAACAGATGTTGCTCCTGAAGTCGCATCTGTAGCTGATGATACTGCGTCTGCTTCTTTTAACGTTTCGGTTGATGGTTTAACAAGTGATTCTGCAGAGACTTCTGTTCCTTCTACTTCAACTTTTCCTGTAATTTTACCTTCTTTTCCTGCATCAGTTACTAATACAAATGAATCCTTATATTCTTGAGCACTAAAATAAATGTTTCCGTCTACTGTAGCATCCTGAATAGAAAACCCGTTTGCTTCTATATATGTATCACCGACAAATGTTCCGCCCTGAATCTTTGTATTGGGACTCTTTATTGTTAATTTCGGTGCAATAACTGTATATCTTTCTGTAACATTATGGTCAGCATCCTGAGCATATAATCCTAATTTTCTGTATAAGTCCTGAGTTGCATCGTCCTTGTTATAAAATTCACCTTCAACTACTAATTCTTCATTAATGGTAATGTCATTAAGTGGACAAATAATCCAAGTACCATCTTTCGCTATTGCTTTTTTGAAGCCTTCCGCATCTGTAACCATTGATGCTGTAGCAACAACATCCGGTTCCTCTGCCGGTTCTTCTGTAATTGGCTCCGTCGGTGTTTCTTCCGCCGTCTTTTCCTGCTCAGCGGGAGGTGTCGAAGTTTCTGCTGGTTTTTGACTGCATCCTGTAAATAGCAGAAGAGCCATTAATAAAACCATTAACAGTGATAATAATTTTTTCATGATTCCCTCCAAATATGTAATTTTTATATAGGCTGGTGAAAACCAGAGTATATTTATATAAATTAAATATTTCACACATTTATTATAGCATACGTTTTCTAGATTACAAGTAAATATTCAAATTTTTATATAGTACGCTACTCCTAATTGATTTTAAGTTTTGTTAATTTTATATCTTACGTTGCCATAAAGATTCTACTTATTATGGTTAAATATGCAGCATAAATTAAAGTTATGTCTTTTCTATAAAATTAAAAGGGGCTGTCTCAAAAATAAATTGAGATAGTCCTAGAATTTTAGAAAAATAAAAAATAGCCTCAATGTTTTTCTTGATTATCAAGGAAAATTCCGAGGCTTTTTCTATTTTTGGGTATAAAAATTAA
>JAEXUD010000067.1 GCA_023453025.1 Bacillota bacterium | reverse complement strand
CGATTGGGTTTCGCATACTTCAATTATACACTAAATTATGGCTTCTTTTGAGGCCATTTTTTATTTTTTGCACAAAAAGAGAGCTGCCTCTCTTAGAAATTTAATTTTCTATTTTGAGACAGCCCCTGTTGCATATAGTAAGTTTTTGGATTATAATCAAAGCACTTGTAAAGTGGAGGAAAATATGAAGGACAAGGTATTGATTATTGGTATAGAATCATCATGTGATGAAACAGCGGCATCAGTGGTTGAAAATGGCAGAAATGTTATGTCTAATATAATATCATCACAAATTGAAATACATAAAGAATTTGGTGGAGTAGTACCGGAGGTTGCATCAAGAAAACATATAGAAAATATTAATTCTGTTGTTGAAGAAGCTTTGACAAAAGCAGGTGTAGCTCCTGAACAAATAGATGCAATTGCTGTTACGTATGGTCCGGGGCTGGTTGGAGCATTGCTGGTGGGAGTCAATTTTGCAAAAGGTCTTTCCTATGCCTGGAATAAGCCATTAATAGGAGTAAATCATATTGAAGGCCATATCAGTGCTAATTTTATAGAGGATAAGGACCTTGAGCCGCCATTTGTGTGTCTCGTTGCATCAGGAGGACATACGCATCTCGTGTATGTTAAAAATTATGGTGCTTATGAAATACTGGGTAAAACAAGAGATGATGCGGCAGGTGAGGCATTTGATAAAATAGCAAGGGCCTTAGGTCTTGGATATCCGGGAGGGCCTTTGATAGATAATGCTGCAAGGAATGGCAACAAGGATGCAATTAAATTTCCAAGAGTGGTTATTGACGATGAAACATTGGATTTCAGCTTCAGTGGGCTGAAGTCGGCAGTTTTAAATTATATACACAACAGCCGGCAGAAAAATGAAAAAATCGTTATTGAGGATGTTGCGGCAAGCTTTCAGCAGGCCGTGGTAGATGTTTTAGTTTTGAAGACATTAAAGGCAGCAAAAATGAAGAATTGCAATAACATTGCTTTGGCAGGCGGAGTTGCATCCAACTCAAGTTTAAGAAATATGCTTCAAGAAGAATGTTTAAAGAATAATTATAAATTTACAAAACCGTCACCGGTTTTATGCACTGATAATGCGGCTATGATTGGATGTGCAGGATATTATAAATTTTTAAATAAACAGTTTGCTGATTCTACATTAAATGCTCTTCCAAACTTAGAGCTTTCAAATTAATTAACAGTATGATTATAAAAAAGTATCAACAGCTGTTGATAAAGCTGTTGATACTTGTAATATGCAGAAAAGTTATTCACAGCTTATCAACAAAGGGTGGATAACTTTTTTTATTTTTCTATAATTTCTGACCACTGTGTGTATAAAATTTCCAATTTGCTTTTATAAGTGTTTAATTTTTCATTTAAATTAATAATTAGAACTTTATCATTATATGTCGAAGGTTGACATAATTCAATTTCTAATTCAGAAATTTTATTTTCATGCATTTCTATTTCTTCTTCTAATTCACGTATTGTTTTTTCTCTTTGCTGTCTGTCCCTGATATTTTCACGTTCTTTTTTCTTTTCGGCGTTTATTTGTGTCTTTGTCTTAGAAACAGTAACTTCGTCATCAGCTTCTTCCAGTTCTGCTTTCTTGTGAATATAATAGTCATAGTTCCCCAGGTATTGGAAAACACCATCATTTGACATATCATAAATTTTATTGACAACCTTATTTAAAAAATATCGGTCATGTGATACTACAAGAACAGTTCCTTCATAATTAATCAGAGCGTCTTCAAGTATTTCCTTTGAGTCGATATCCAGGTGGTTTGTAGGTTCATCCATTAATAAAAAATTAGCGTTGGAGGTCATGAGCTTTAATAATGATAATCTTCCTTTTTCTCCTCCGCTTAAATCACCTACTAATTTATACATATCATCTCCGTTAAATAAAAACTGTGCCAGGATTGTACGTATATCATAATAATTTAAATCAGGGTTGTAATCCCATATTTCATCGATTACCGTGTTTTCATTGTCAAGATTTGTCTGTTCCTGATCATAATATCCAATATTCACATAATGTCCTGTATGAACTGTGCCGCTTTCAACACTTAATTTATTAGCAATTATTTTTAATATGGTAGATTTTCCTATCCCGTTGGGACCTATTATACCAACTCTTTCACCCTTGTAAATGTTTAAATTAATATTGTCAAAAATTTTTTTCTCATTGTAGCCAAATGATAATTTTTCTACAGAAAGTACATCCTTGCCGCTTTTTATCTTAGGAGTAAATCTCAGCTTTACTTTTTTAGAATCAACAGTTGGCTTATCCATCTTTTTTATTTTATCCAGGGATTTTTGTCTGCTGAATGCCTGTCTGATATTGCGCTTGCTTCCATATGCATGAAGCCTTTGAATCATTTCTTCATGGCGCTCTATTTCTTTTTCGTACTCCTCATATTGTTTCATTTCTTGCTCTAGCTCATTTTTTCTCTTTTTGATAAATTCAGAGTAATTACCATTATATGAGGTTAAGCTTTTATTTTCCATTAAGAAAATTCTATCTACAGTGTTATCAAGGAAGTATCTGTCATGAGAGATTATAATTACGGCACCTTTAAAATCCTTGATATACTTTTCAAGCCAGGAAATGGCTTCAATATCTAAATGGTTAGTAGGCTCATCCAGCATAAGTATATCTGCTTTTTCCAACAAAAGCTTTGCAAGCATCACTCTGCTTTTTTGTCCGCCGCTTAATAAATTGATTTGCTTGTAAAATTCACCTTCAGAAAACCCCAAACCTCTAAGGACTCCTTTAATTAAGCTTTTGAAGCTGTAGCCGTCTCTTTCTTCAAATTGTTCACTTAACCTGGCATAGGAATCCATAAGTGCTTCAAGCTCTTTCTGATCATCATGTTCAGTGAAGCTGCTTATTTTATGTGATAAATCATGAAGCGCTTCTTCTAATTTAATCACTTCATCAAAAATAGTGAGCATTTCATCCATAATGCTCCTATCACTTTCAATATTAGTATTTTGTTTCAAATAGCCAAGCTTTTTCCCTTTTGCTATATATATTTCACCCGAATCGGGATCTAAGTTATTAGCTAATATATTAAATAAAGTAGTTTTGCCGGCTCCATTCAGCCCTATTAATCCAACCTTTTCATTGTCATTAACAGTAAACGATATATTTTCAATAATATTGTCAACCACATAGGCCTTTGAAATATTATTGCATGATAAAATTATCATAATAGCATTCCCTTCTTGTCTAAAGCATAAAAATAAATACCTTATGATTATATCAGCTTACAATTCATTTTTCAATCATATTAAGTATATAAGGTTTACTCTATTATCATTTTCATATTTTCCAATATACCGTATAAATTTTTTTTGAAAAATATTACTATTTTTTCGTCGACATCCTTGCCGTTAAATAAAAAATAATTTTGGCTGTTTAATATAGAGATAACATTTTCCAGAACATTAAAAATATCAGTTTCGGTTTGATATTCACCCATATGTGAAGAATCAGAAACACCTAGAAGATAGTCGGTTGTTACTTTGAAATAATCAGCTATTTTAACAATGATTTCCAGACTTGGTTTCCTTTTTCCGTTTTCATACAATGACATTGAAGATTCCGAAATGCTTAAAGCTTTACTTAATTCTTTAGATGTAAGATTATTTCTTATCCGGAGATAACGAATCCTTTCTCCTGTTTTCATAGTCTCAGTCCTCATAAGGAAATTTAATATCATTATAATGTAAAAGCAGATAAAAAACAACAAAAATTTACAAAATGTAAATATTTTATATAAATATTGACAAATTGAAAAGTTAGATTTATTATATTAATAAGAAAAAGTTGAGGGGGATAATATGGTAAGAGACAAAATAGCGGGGGTACAGTTTTTTGTAGACAATTATATTGATATTTTGGAATATAAAGATATCGAATCAGCAACTGATGATAATGATCCTTCTTATATTGCTGCTGTTATCGGCTGCATAGAGGGTATTTTTCAACAAAGCAATGATCAGCAATATTTAACCTTTTTAAATATGTATAAATTTAAAACCGATGAAAGTTATAAGTTCTTAAGCCTATATGAGTTTATTAAATGTCATAATGAGTATTACAAATATATCGTTAATTATTTTAATATCTGGCATGGATTTAAGTATGGCGTATTTACATATGATGAATTCAATAAAAAGGATTTATTAAATAATTTTTATGATTTGACAGTTCTTTTGCTGGAAGAAAGAGAGTCAGCAGAAAAGAGTAATGACAAAGAAGTTTTTGAGGCATATAATTACTTTTGCAATAAGCTTTCATCAATATTTTTGAATGTTTAGAAAATTATAATTGACAAAAATATATGTTTAGTATAAATTAATATATAACATTTAACACATTCTGGGGACGTACCTTGAAATGATGGGTTTTTCATTTCAAGGTACGTCCCCAGAATGCAGATGCCCAATAGCAATGAAAGGATAATATTATGCCAGTAATTATACCATCTACTCTTCCTGCATACAAAATCATGAAAAATGAAAATATTTTCGTTATGAGCAGTGAGAGAGCTCAAACTCAGGATATACGACCACTGGAGGTTGTTCTGGTGAATCTGATGCCAACTAAAATAGAAACTGAGACTCAGTTTGTGAGACTTCTTTCAAATTCTCCAATTCAGATAAATGTTGAGTTTATTCATACAAGTACTCATGATTCAAAAAATATATCTGAAAGTCATATGAACAATTTTTATAAAAATATACGAGATATACAACATAAAAGATATGATGCAATGATAGTTACAGGTGCACCTGTTGAACTGATGGATTTTGAGGAGGTGGACTATTGGGATGAGTTGAAAGAAATATTTGATTTTGCTGCTGCAAATGTTACTTCAACCATGTTTATATGCTGGGGGGCACAGGCGGCTCTTCATTATTATTATAAACTCAATAAAAGAGTATTGGATAAAAAGGTATTTGGTGTTTTTGAACACGAGAAAAAACATGAAACATGCATGCTGTTAAATGGATTTGATGATATTTTTTATGTGCCTCATTCCAGACATACTGAGGTAACGGCAGAGGATATAAAAGGTGTTCAGGATTTAATTATTTTAGCTGAATCCAAGGACGCGGGAGTTCATATTGCTGTTACTGACGATTACAGTCAAATATATATAATGGGTCATTCTGAATATGATCCGCTGACTTTAAAAAGGGAATATGACAGGGATATGGGCCTTGGAAAAACAATTAATATTCCAATGAACTATTATCCTGATAATGATCCCTCGGAGCCTCCCTTTGTAAAATGGAGAAGTCATGCGAACCTGCTTTTTAAAAACTGGATTAACATAATTTATCAGGAAACTCCATACGACCTGAATGAAGTAGGAAAGAACAGAACAGACTGGTACCATTCATAAAATGGTATCATTTATTTTTACTAAAGATATTTTAAAAAAGAAGACCAAGCCCTGAGGCGGGGTCTTTTTTGTTGAAATTTATCGTAATATGGTATATTTTGCATTAATAAAATATGTACAGCCGTAAAATTTATGGAATTAAATTCAACGGGAGCTAATAGTTTATTATAACTAAATTAAATGTCCCGTTCCTATAAAGCGGGTACCACAGATTTATTAATTAGGAGGAAGATATGAAAAAAAAGGTATTGTGGATAATCAGTGTATTATTGATTTTTGCTATGATGCTTACGGCTTGCGGTAACTCCGGAAATTCCGGGGCCGAAAGCGACACAATTAAAATAGGTTGGATTGGTTCATTGACAGGGGATCAGGCTGTTTGGGGAACATGTGAAAGCAATACTATAAAAATGTTGATTGAGGAAGTAAATGCGAAGGGTGGAATATTGGGTAAACAGGTTGAAGGTATTTACTATGACACAAAGGGAGATGCAGCTGAGGCCGTAAATGCCGTAAAAAGATTAATTACTCAGGATGGTGTAGCTGCAATAATAGGGCCGAATGCAAGCGGCCAGGCAATTTCAATTTCTGCGGTTCTTGATCAATACAAGATTCCTGATATTGCAACTGTTGCAACAAATCCAAAGGTTACTGTAGGAGATGACGGAAATGTTAAACCGTATAATTTCAGAGTTTGTTTTATTGACCCATATCAGGGTGCAGTTGCCGCAGGTTATGCATACGACAGATTAGGATTAAGCAATGCCGCAGTATTATATGATGTTGCAAGCGACTATTCACAAGGATTTACAGAATTCTTTGAAAAAACATTTATCGAAAAGGGCGGTAAAATAGTGGCAAAAGAGGGATTCAAGGAAGGTGATGTTGATTTCAGGCCGCAGCTTAGCAAGATTAAGGATGCAAAGCCGGATTTAATATTGATGCCTTATTATTACAAAGAGGTAGCATTAAGTGCAAATCAGGCAAGAGATCTTGGAATTGATGCAACTCTCATAGGCGGTGACGGATGGCCGTCAGAACAGCTGATGGAAATGGCTGCTAAATCAATAGAAGGAAGCTATGTTGTAAATCATTTAGACTTTAATGATCCTGAGGTTAAGCCGTTGCAGGAAGCATACAAGGCAAAATACAACCTTCCTATGGAATTAAACGGATACATGGCTCACGATGCATTCAAGCTGTTAGAAGCTGCCATCATTGACGCAAACTCCGCAGATCCTGAGAAAATAACAGAGTCATTGACTAAGGTTACTGTAGAAGGTGTAACCGGAACTATTAAACTTAGTGAAGAAGATCATAATCCTGTTGGAAAGCAAGCTGCAATTGTTAAGATTGAAAATGCTGATTACATATTCCAGGAGAAATACGGCTTGCAGTAGTAATTTAAATGGCTTAAACCGCCTTAAGGTTGCTGAAAACGTACGGCTGCCTAGTTGTCGTTTGCCGGCTTGCAGAGTGTACATTTTCAGCAATCTGTCATGATTGGAGGAGCTTAATTAATGAGTGAATTGTTTTTGCAACAGGTTATAAACGGATTATCCATAGGCAGTGTTTATGCTTTGATGGCAGTAGGATACTCACTTGTATACAGCATAATGAACTTTTCAAACTTTGCTCACGGCGGAGTAATTATGATAGGAGCGTATATAGGGTACTTTAGTTTAACCTTTATAAAAGTACCGTTTTTTATAGCATTTTTATTGTCTGCAGCCGGCTCAGGGATTCTTGCGGTAGTAATGGAGAAAATTGTATACAGACCCCTAAGAAAAAGGAATGCTCCTTTTCTTTATTTCATCATATCTGCTATGGGAGCTTCAATATTTTTGGAAAATGTAGTTATTGCTTCACCCATAGGACCAACCTTCAGATCTTATCCGGCTATTTTTTCGTCTGAGCCGATTATGCTTGGAAATGTTGCATTAGGCAGGATTGACTTATTGATGTTTGTAATATCCGCAATAAGTTTAATGGCGCTGATATATATTATAGAGAAAACAAAAATAGGGCTGTCAATAAGAGCTACATCCTACAGCATAAAAGGAAGTACCTTGATGGGAGTAAATGTAGACAGGGTTATTTTTATTATTTTTGCGCTGGGCGGAATACTGGCAGGTCTTGCAGGTATGCTTTTCGGAATGAGGTACACGGTTTATCCGCAGATAGGAAACATAACCACTAAATCATTTATTGCTGCCGTTTTCGGCGGTTTGGGAAGCTTGCCGGGAGCGGTTATAGGCTCTGTTCTCTTAGGGCTTATCGAAACCATGGTATCAGGATATTTGTCTTCACAATACAGAGATTTAATTGCTTTTGCACTTTTAATATTGGTTCTTGTTGTAAAACCTACAGGATTGATGGGTAAGACAACCGAAGATAAGGCATAGGAGGTTAGTATGAGCTGGGATTATGTATCAGGTATATTAATATTGTCAGGTATAAATCTTATGACCGTTCTGGGGTTGTCCCTGCTGACGGGATTTACCGGTTTATTTTCATTTGGACATGCAGGCTTTATGGCGATAGGGGCATACATGGCTGCCTCAATGACAATGAAGCATGGTATGCCGTTTTTTATTGCACTGTTAATCGGAGGCGTATCGGCCATGCTTGTCAGTTTGGTTATAGGTAAGCTGACATTGAATTTAAAAGGAGATTATTTTTGTATTGCAACCTTAGGGTTTGGCGAGGCGACGAGACTGATACTTGATAATGTTCAGTATTTTGGCGGGGCAAGAGGGCTTTCAAGTATTCCTACACAAGGAACTACAACATTGTTCAATGTTGTCATTATAAATATTGCTGCTGTATTTGTTTTAGTATCAATTATCAGATCAAGGCACGGGAGAAGTATGGTTGCAATCAGAGAAGAGGAGCTTGCGGCACAGACTATCGGAATAGATGTATTCAAATATAAAATGACGGCACTTGCCATAAGTGCTCTTTATGCAGGAATATCAGGAGGTTTGTTAGCGCATTATCTTGGTTACATTCAGCCTGTCATGTTTAAAATGGTTAAATCAACAGAATTGACGATTATAGTAATCTTCGGCGGCTTAGGCAGTGTATCTGGAAGTGTAATCGGTACTATACTGCTCACATTCCTGCCTGAAATTTTAAGAAGCTTCTACAATTGGAGGCTGGTAATATACGGCGCAGCAGTAATATTGATTATGATTACAAGACCTCAGGGCTTAATGGGAGGCAGGGAATTCAGCATAAAATATATTATAAAATCAGCTAAAAAAATTATAAATTTCGTCAGACAAAGAATAAGAAATAAAAAAGAGGAGGTAAAATCATGATTGTGCTTTCTCTTAATAACGTAACAAAAAGATTTGGAGGTCTTACTGCTGTTGATAATGTAAGCTTTCATATTGAAAAAGGAGAAATTTTCGGATTGATTGGTCCTAACGGTGCCGGGAAAACAACCATTTTCAATTTAATAACAGCCATATATTCAATAACAGAGGGAGAAATATATTTTTACGGAAAAAGGCTTTATAAAATTAAACCCTTTGAAATTGCTAATATGGGAATAACGAGGACATTTCAAAATATCAGATTGTTTAAAAAGCTGACTGCATATGAAAATGTATTGACAGCATGCCATAAATCAGCTGATTATAATATATTTAGTCCAATAATAAGAATAGGAAAATTCAAGTCTCAGGAAAAAAAATTAAAAAAGAAGACAGATGAGCTGTTAAAATTGATGGGTTTGTGGGAGTATAGGGACATAGTAGCTTCAAATTTGCCTTATGGACTTCAAAGGAAGCTTGAAATAGCAAGGGCTCTCGCATTAGACCCAAAATTATTGCTTCTTGATGAGCCCGCTGCAGGTATGAATCCCGAAGAAACCAAACAGCTTATGGAATTAATAAAGGAAATAAGAGACAAATTTGATTTAACTGTACTGATTATAGAGCATCATATGGATTTAATAATGGGTGTCTGTGACAGGATTTTTGTACTTAACTTTGGTATTCCTCTTGCCCTTGGAACACCGAAGGAAATTCAGGAGGACAAAAAGGTTATTGAAGCCTATTTAGGCAAAGAGGAGAAAAAATATGCTGAAGGTTGATAATCTAAATGTGTTTTACGGAGGAATTCATGCTTTAAAAGGAGTATCGCTAAATGTTTCAAAAGGGCAGATTGTTTCTATAATAGGCTCAAACGGAGCGGGAAAATCCACGTTGATAAATTCTATAAGCGGTATAGTTAAATATAAGGAAGGCGAAATATTTTACAAGGGAGAAAGGCTCCCGAAACAGGCGCATAAAATAGTAAGGTCCGGTATATGTCAGGTTCCTGAAGGAAGAATAATATTTGCAAATTTGACTGTTTCGGAAAATCTTAGAATGGGGTCTTTTTTAAGAAACGATAAAAATGAAATTGACAAGGACTTAAACAGAATTTTTAATCTTTTTCCTATATTGAGAGAAAGAGAAAAGCAGGTAGCAGGAACGCTTTCAGGTGGCGAACAGCAAATGCTTGCAATGGGAAGAGGCTTGATGTCCGATCCGGATTTGATATTGCTTGATGAGCCGTCGCTTGGTCTTGCTCCCTTATTAATAAATACAATATTTGATATAATTCTTGAAATAAAAAATATGGGGAAGACAATATTATTGGTTGAACAAAATGCTTTTAAGGCATTATCCATAGCTGATTATGCATACGTGCTGGAGCAGGGTGTCATGACGATGGAAGGTAATGCTAAAAAGCTCATTGAAGACGAAAAGATAAAGGAAGCATATTTAGGCAAGAGAAAAGAAACCTCTAAATGAGGTTTCTTTTTGTACTGGTATCTTTTATTTTCCCTAAAAATATGTTAAAATATAAAAGATTATATAATGAAATTTCTTTGGAGGAAATATGGGTAAATTATTTGGGACTGATGGCGTGAGAGGAATCGCAAACAAGGACCTGTCACCGGAACTGGCTTATAGGCTCGGCAGAATTGGCGGCTACTTTTTGACAAAAAGCAAAAAAAGACCTAAGATGGTCGTCGGAATGGATACAAGAATATCCGGAGATATGCTGGAAGGTGCACTATCATCAGGGTTGAACTCAGCGGGAGTCGATGTCTTGTATCTGGGGATATTGCCGACGCCTGCAGTTGCACGAATGATAAAAATACTGGATGCTGATGGGGGGGTAATGATTACTGCCTCACATAATCCTGTTGAATATAACGGAATAAAATTCTTTAATGAGCAAGGATTAAAGTTGACAGATGAAGTCGAGAATTCAATTGAGGAATACATTCTTAACAACCTGGATATAGACGTCTTTCCGCTTTCGGGCGAGGTTGGAAGAAAAATCAGAATTGAAAATCCTGTAAGAAGGTATATGGATTATTTAAAGGATACTATTGATGTGGATTTGAAGGGCCTCAAAATTGCAGTTGACTGCGGAAACGGAGCAGTTTATAAGGCGGCACCGGAGCTTTTGCAGGAGCTTGGGGCACAGGTTTATGTAATTCATAATGATCCCAACGGAATTAATATAAATGTAAATTGCGGTTCCACAAAGCCGGAAGAAATACAAAAACTGGTTCTTGAAACAGGTGCAGATATCGGGCTTTCATTTGATGGAGATGCAGACAGACTGATAGCTTCTGATGAAAACGGAAATATAGTTGACGGAGACCATGTACTTGCAATATGCGGTTCTCATATGAAAGAAAAAGGACTATTAACCAGCAATACCGTTGTAGGAACTGTTATGACAAACATGGGTCTTGATATTTGCTTAAAGGAAAGAGAAATCAATATTGTAAAAACTAAGGTTGGAGACAGATATGTGCTTGAAGAAATGCTTAAGGGTAATCATTCAATAGGCGGGGAACAATCCGGACACATCATTTTCCTTGATTATAACACAACAGGTGATGGACTTCTTACTGCAATACAGCTAATAAGTGTTATGAGAGAGAAAAATATTAAGCTTTCAAAGCTTGCAGAAATGATGAGAGTAATGCCTCAGGTTTTAGTAAATGCTCATGTTTCAGAAGAGAAAAAGAAAGTTTATATGGACGATGTAATAATTAAAAGCAAAATTGAAGAAATTGAAGAGTTTTTCCATGGCAACGGAAGAGTTTTAATCAGACCTTCCGGCACAGAGCCTTTAGTAAGGGTTATGATTGAAGGAGAAAATCTGGAAGAACTAAATCACAATGCAAACGAGCTGGCAAGGTTGATAGAAGAAAGACTGAAATAAAAGTGAGCACAAGTCATCTCCCTAAAGGAATCTTCATATATGGAACATATATGAACCGCTCTTTAGGTTGATGGTATATAATTATAGATTTTAAAATGTATTCCGGAGCAGGGATTAGCTTGATTTCTGCTCTTTTTTTAATAGTATCAATTTCTATGGGGCGTCTTGGCCTTTCTTTTGCTATAGTGAGATGAGGAGTGTATCCTCTTCTTCCTTTTACCATGTTTAATTTTTCAAAGATATTGGTATATAATTTTAACAGTTCAGGAGAATTTACGCTTACGTACAAAACCCTATTGCCAAATTTCCCTATTTGACCCAGCTCAATCTTAAAGGGCTTAGTTTTATTGCAAACTTCTACCACACTTTTTATGAAGGAATCGTCATCTGGAAGTGAGGGAGGCGGTACTATTGTTATATGCGGTTCGGTTGTTAAAAATCTGAATTCTGCACGAAGCATTTCAACTTTATTTTTATAATTTTCCGGAATGGGAGCACCAATGAAATATTTCATATATTTATCCTTTCTTTGTTCTACTGCAATTTATTATATTTTATATTTCAAAATAATCAAGTATATATTATAATAAATCATAATGAAAAAATAGGGTATATTAAATAAATAAAATTTTAAAATGCAGGTTTTTTATGGAGTATGGAAGATTTTTCAGTTTTATTTGACTATGTTGAACAAATAGGACCATTGGCAGGCTTACTGCTTCCAATTATTGAAGCATTTATCCCGATTCTGCCTTTGGTCGGATTCGTAATAATAAACGTTACAGCCTTTGGATTTTTCTTTGGTTATCTTTATTCCTGGCTTGGAAACTGTATAGGTTCGTTCCTTTTGTTTTTATTTATACGAAAAATAGGTGGAAAGAAATTGGAAGCCAAAATACAGAAAAGTAAGTACAGAGGAACCCTCGATAAAATAAAAAAGAAAAATGTAACGGTTCTTTTTTTCTTGTATAGTTTTCCATTTACACCCTCCTTCTTAATAAGCGGGACAGCTGCATTGGCAAATATGGATACCCGGCGTTTTTTGGTAACTATGCTTCCTTCCAAGTTGGTTATGATGTTATCACTTGCATTTATAGGAGAAAATGTAAGCTCATTTTTTGAGAACCCTTTGAAATCAGTTATTTACATACTATTTATACTGCTTATCAACATTATCAGTAAAAAATTATTTCAGAAATATGAAGAGCATCATAGAAGTCATTGATTCCAGATATTGGGGTGGACTATTATAAAGAATATTATTGACAAATGAAATATTATAATATAATATAGTATAAATATTAATTCTAGTCAACAAAGGCGTTGCATACGTGCAACGTCTTTGTTCTTTTTTTTAATAATTATGATTATATGGAGGTTTTTATGAAAAAAGAAATGAAAAAAGTATTATTGCTGATAATGATTTTAGTATTTACATTGACAATTTTTACAGCATGTTCTCCTGAAAACAAAGAAACTGCACCTGCACCAAGCAATGAAACTCCGGCTCCGGAAGCTTCGGGTACAGATGCTGAGCCTGAACCTGCAGATAAAGGGATAGAAGGGTCTCTTGAAGGGGTCGAGTTTGCGGTAGGTACATCCGGTTTATTTGCACCATTTTCATATTATGATGAAGACGGCTCAACATTAATAGGCTATGATTTGGATTTTATAGCCGAATTACAGGATTTGCTGGGATTTACAATAGCAGGTGATACGATTGAAGCAATGGATTACTCAGCACTTACTACATCTGTTGCAAGCGGTAAATTGGATATAGCATTAGCTGCATTATGCGCAACCGACGTGAGAAAAGAAGTAATGAATTTCAGCAACACATATTATGATTCAGGGCAAATAGTAACAATTAACAAGGAAGACAGCCCGGAGGGAATAACAGGAATCGATTCTCTTAAAACAGGTGATTTTATTGTAGCCGTTGAAAAAGGAACAGCCTCACATCTATACGCTCAGGCAAATTTACCTGCAAATTCTATAGAAGTTCATGATACTATCACAACAGCATATGAATCATTAGAACAGGGAAAAGTAGATGCTCTCATCCAGGACCAGCCGGGTATTGCATTTTATATAAAAACTAAAGATGATACTAAACTGGAAATGGTGGGCGAGGAATTTAATCAAGGACAGGCGCCATATGCAATAGCGGTATCATTTAAAGTATCAGAAGAAAATCCGGAATTGCTGGATATATTAAATAAGTCAATGGAAGAATTAAATGCAAACGGAACAATGGATGAATTGAAGACAAAATGGTTTAAATGATAATTATCCTAAATCAATAAGATATACTGAATACATTGTATTAAACCAGGTCATTTTGAGAGTAATCTCAAAATGACTGTTGAATTTGCTAAAACAGTAAGGATGTGACAATATGGAGTTTTTGAAGGTGCTTTTGCCAATGCTTTTCAGGGGGCTAAAAGTAACGCTGTTGATTTCGGTTGCAGGTATTTTATTTGGGTTTTTAATCGGAAGCATAAGCGGGTATGCATTACAAGGGAAAAATAAGATCGCAAAATTTATTGCTGATGTTTATATTTGGATTATAAGAGGAACTCCATTGATAGTCCAGGCATTATACGTTTATTATGTGGTTCCTATATTGTTTGATACAGATTTATCTTCACTGGCTGCAGGTATTATTGTAATCAGCCTTAATTCCGGTGCTTTTATTTCGGAAATTGTAAGAGGTGCATTACAGGCAGTTGATTCAGGACAAAATGAGGCCGGTTTGTCTTTAGGATTAACAAATAAACAGATTTTATGGCATATAATTATACCGCCTGCTTTTAAGCTTATGCTGCCGTCGTTATTCAATCAATTTATAATTACCGTTAAGGATACTGCAATATTATCTGTAATTGTGGTAAATGAAATTACCAAGGAAATACAAAATTTTGCTGCGCTGAGCTTCAAAACCATAGAAGCGTATTCTGCAGGAGCGTTATTTTATCTTGTAATAATATCTGTATTAATAATTATACAAAAAAATATCGAAAAGAAGTTGAGGTGACAGTATTATGATTCATATAAGTCATTTATCAAAGAATTTCGGAGACTCGACAGTACTGAAGGATATCAATATGCATGTAGATGAAGGAGAAGTTGTTTGCATAATAGGACCTTCCGGCTCAGGAAAAAGTACCTTTTTACGATGCATAAATCAGCTGGAGAGACCAACCGGAGGTGAAATCAAATATTATGGCAGCAATCTTCTGGACGGGTCAATGGATATAAGAATGTTCAGAGAAGAGGTTGGAATGGTATTTCAGAATTTTAATTTATTTCCGTTAAAAAATGTATTGGAAAATATTATATTGGCACCCGTGATAGCCAAGAAGGAAAATAAAGAGCAAGCAAGACATAAAGCTATGAAGCTTTTAAAAAAAGTTGGATTGGAAGAAAAAGCTTGCTCATATCCAAAAGAACTTTCGGGCGGACAAAAACAAAGAGTTGCTATTGCAAGAGCATTGGCTATGGAGCCTAAAGCGCTGCTGTTTGACGAGCCTACTTCAGCTCTGGATCCTGAATTGGTCGGAGATGTACTGGAGGTAATGAAATCACTAGCTAAGGAAGGAATGACCATGATTGTTGTAACCCATGAAATGGGATTTGCACGGGATGTAGCTGACAGGGTTATTTTTATGGCAGAAGGCAACATTGTGGAAGAAGGCACTCCTGATGAAATATTTACAGCACCAAAAGAGGAAAGGACGCGGACATTCCTTGCCAGAATATTGCAGCACTAATACTGAATCACCTATACGGTGATTTTTTTTGTGCGTCACATAAGAGATTATTTTTTAAAAATAAACTATTGACATTGACGTTGCGTAAAGGTATACAATGTTTTATGTAAGGAGTGAGGAAATGGAATATACAGTTAAAAAGCTTAGCAGTTTAGCAGGAGTCAGTACAAGGACATTGAGATATTATGATGAAGTTGGAATTCTTAAGCCGGCCAGAATCAATTCATCCGGATATCGCATATATGGAGAAAGGGAAGTAGACAGACTTCAGCAAATTATGTTTTACAGGGAGCTGGAATTCAGTCTGGATAGCATAAGGGAAATAATAACATCACCGGATTTCGACGAAACTATTGCATTGAAACAGCATTATAAAGAACTCCTTGCAAGAAGACAGCAGTTAGATGCTTTGATTGAGAATGTAGAGAAAACAATCAATAATAAAGAAGGGAGAACAAAAATGAGCGACAAGGATAAATTTGAAGGCTTTAAGAAAAAGCTTATAGATGATAATGAAAAAAATTATGGAAAAGAAGTAAGAGAAAAATACGGTGAGGAAGCTGCAAACAAATCGAATCAACAATTTATGGACATGACAGAAGAGCAGTACAATGAACTTACGGAGCTTGGAAACAAAATTCTTGAAACATTAAAAGAAGCCTATAAAACAGGAAACACTGCAGGAGAGCTGGGACAAAAGGCAGCCGAACTCCACAAGGAATGGATTACATTCTGCTGGGGAACCTACAATGCAGAAGCACATGTCAATTTAACACAAATGTATGTGGATGATGAAAGGTTCAAGGCTTACTATGATAAGGAACAGCCGGGCTGTGCGGAATTTTTGAGAGATGCGGTGAAAATTTACACTGAAAGAATATAATTATTTGAAACAAAACTTTAAGGGCTTGCGATTGCTCAATCAACCGCAAGCCTTTTTTAACAAACAGACATTAAATTTATTAAATTGAATTCTAATGATTTATTAATATTTCTTTTATAGTCTTTTAAGTTGGGTTATCCATAATTAGAACATAAGACGTTAAACACATGAACATAAGGAGAAATTATGGAAAACAAGAAAATTTATATTGTTCTCACAAGAACAAATACAATATTATCGAGAATGATCGGATTTATTAAGGATGATGAATATACACATGCTTCAATTTCATTAGACAGAGAATTAAATCAAATGTACAGCTTTGGCAGGAAATATTCATATAACCCGTTTGTGGGGCGTTTCGTTAAAGAGAATTTTAATGAGGGAGTATTTGGAAGGCAAAATAATCTCTGCTGTTTAGTTATGGAGATTGAAGTATCTCACGAGCAGTACGGTAAAGCAGAGAATTTAATAAATGAATTTATTTTAAACAAGGATTTATACAAATATAACTATATGGGACTTATTAATTGCTTACTTAACAGAGAATCATGCAATGATAACAGATTTTTGTGCTCTGAATTTGTCTACTATATTTTAAGAAAAAGCAATATAGTTAATTTTAATAAATCCGGAAATCTTGTAAGACCACAGGATTTGTTAAGTATAAACGGAAAGGTTGTATTTAACGGGAACCTAAAAAATACAAATTGGTCAAGAAAAGTATACAACGAAGCTGAATTTTCACCAAGGTATCAATACGCGGAGATATAATCCGCACATTGATATCTTTTTTTATAAATAATTGACTAAAAGTTTATTATGTGCTATAATGACTAAAAATACTTAAATGGTCAAATAGTACGAATGAGAAAGGGGTAATACATTTGCCAAAGTCCTTTGATGAAAATGAAAGAGAATATATTAAAAAAAGGCTAAAAGAAGAAGCGAAAGAGTGTTTAAATTTATATGGCATCAGAAAAACAACAGTGGATGAACTGGTTAAAAGAGTCAATATACCTAAAGGAACATTTTATTTGTTTTATGGTTCGAAAGAATTGCTGTTGTTTGATGTGATTAATGATGTTCATGATGAAATACAAGGTCAGATAATACGGGAATTACAAGCTTTAAACGGAAAAATTGACAGTGAAAAATTAGCCGGGCTGCTATTCCGTCTTTATAAAAAAGTAGATAATACTTTTTTATTAAACATTTTTACCAACGGAGAACTGGAAATGTTAATGAGAAAGCTGCCTGATGAAACAGTTGAAGCTCATTTTGACCGGGACGATTTGATGATTAAAAAACTTTTAAGTGTAATTCCAGAAAATCAAGCTTTGGATATTGAATGCTTCAGCGGCGCGTTGCGTGGAATATTCTTATCTATGCTGCACAAAAGAGAAATCGGAGAAAAAATTTTTGACGGAGCACTGATGCTCATGCTGAGAGGAATTGCAATTCAACTGACGGAGGGAAAAAGTGATTGAAGTTAAAGACTTATCATTCAGCTATAATAAGAAGCCTTTTATAGAACATATGAATTTCAGTGTGCAAAAAGGAGAAATTTTTGGATTTTTAGGACCGTCCGGTGCAGGTAAAAGTACCTTGCAAAAAATCCTTACGGGATTAATTAAGAACTATGAAGGTAATGCAATAGTAAATAAAGAAGAATGCAAAAAATATAAGAATAATTTTTATGAGAATATTGGTGTTGACTTCGAATTTCCGACTTTGTATGAAAAACTTACCGGAAAAGAAAATTTGAAGTTTTTTGGTGCTTTATATTCAAAAAATCTCAGGGATATTGATGAATTATTGAAAATGGTGGGATTGTACAGTGACGGAAATAAAAAGGTATCAGAGTATTCCAAGGGTATGAAATCAAGGCTCAATTTCATAAAGGCACTTTTGCACAATCCTGATATTTTGTTTTTAGATGAACCCACTAACGGATTAGATCCTAATAACAGCATGGCTATGAAAAACATAATTCTTGAAGAAAAATCAAAGGGCGGTACGATAATTCTGACTACACACAATATGGTTGATGCTGCAGAGCTTTGCGACAGAGTGGCATTTATAGTTGACGGCAAAATAAAAGCCTTGGATTCTCCTCATAACTTGATTATGTCCAAAGGAGCAGCAAAAATAAAATATACTTATTACGACGGTATTGAAAAGACCGGGGAATGTTTACTAAAATCCACATCTGATGATGAAAAGCTGAAAGAGCTGATTGAAAAAAATCAAATACTATCTGTTCACAGCTCTGAACCTTCTTTAAGTGACATTTTTATGGATATAACCGGGAGAGTGCTGCAATGAGGACGAAAAATTTAATTGCCGGTGATATTAAGTTTCAGTTTAAATATGGATTTTATTTTGTCTATATGATTTTTACAGTTGTATACACAGCCATAATTTATGCGCTGCCGCATTCATGGAGGGAAAATGCGGCGACAATTATGATATTCTCTGACCCCGCTGCCATGGGATTGTTTTTCATGGGAGCAATTGTCTTGCTTGAGAAAAGCGAAAGAGTGCTGAATTCAATAGCCGTTTCCCCTGTAAGAGCCGGTGAATATATAATTTCAAAGGTTATCTCCCTAGGGGTGATTTCAGCTGTTGTGGGATTATTGATTGCTTTATCTGCAGATATCAGCAACTTATTAATGGTTGTGGTCGGAACGTTTTTAGGTTCTGCCTTTTTTACGCTGTTGGGATTGATAATCGCTGCAAATACCAAAAGCTTAAATCAATTTCTGGTTGCGACAGTACCGATAGAAATAATTTGTTTTCTGCCGCCTATGTGGTATATGTTCGGTGATAAAAAAGCATTTATGTTAATACATCCGGGATGTATCCTGGTCAGATTCATAGCAGGCAACAGTGATTATATGCTTGCGCTTACAGCCGTATTATTTATCTGGATGGCAGCAATATACTTAATTGCATATAAAAATATCAAGTTGATGTTTCAACAAACAGGGGGTGTTAAGCTGTGATTTGTAATGGAAATCAAAAAAGATTAATTTTTTCGTTTAAAGAGTTTATAAAACAAATATTCAAGGACGCTATGCTGTTTATGATATGCCTTGCCCCGATATTATATATTTTGTTTTTACGGTATGGATTGCCGGCAGCAGAAAAATATTTTACAGGATATTTTGATTTATCATATATATTATCACCCTACTATCCTATGCTTGATTTGTTTTTGGCTGTGCTGACACCTGTTATGTTCAGCTATGCTTCAGCCATGGTTATTCTGGGGGAAATTGATGATGGAATTACAAGTTATATGTCTGTCACGCCTATCGGCAAAGAAGGCTATTTAATTTCAAGACTGGTTTTACCGTTAATTCTTTCATCACTAATAACAATAATCGCATTAAGTATTTTTTCCTTAACTGAGATATCAATAATCAAAATATTTATTTTATCTATAATGTCAGTTATACTTGGATATATCATGGCTATAATTGTAATTTCAATAGCTGAGAACAAGGTGGAAGGAATGGCCGTTATGAAGCTGTCCGGCTTGTTATTGATGGGAATTCCCGCACCATTTTTTATAAAAGGAAATATTCAATACCTGGCATCATTTTTACCGTCCTTATGGTTTTCAAAATTCGCTGTGGAAAGTAAAATTATTTATTTGATTATATATATTTTAATTTCGGCAGTCTGGATATTAGTGTTGACGAAGAAATTCAAGAGAAAAATCTTTTATTAATATATTAATTTCTAAATCCCTCATAACATAACTGTTTGAGGGATTTTTCTTTTAGAGGTTGACAAAATCAAAAAGATTGTATAAAATAGTTATAGACCACATGGTCTAGACTATATGGTCTATAACTAAAGGAGAATTTATTGTGAAGGAAAAAAGTTTCGAAAAAAGGGAAGAATTATTACGAGCGGCTCTCGATGAATTTTCTGTAAAAAAATATGAAGAAGCATCTTTAAATAGTATTATTAAAAAAGCAAGTATCAGCAAGGGTACATTTTATTATCATTTTAAAGATAAGCAAGAGCTTTATTTATTTTTACTGGAATCTTCCGTTAAAATCAAATGGGAATTTATAAACAGAAATTTTATTGAATCTGAAAAAGAAGTGAAAAATGATATATTTGAAAAATTTAAAATTCAAGCCGGCATAGGAGCAGAATTTGCTGCTGCTTACCCAAAATACCATAATCTCAGCAAGATGTTTGCTAAAGAAAGAGGTAATGAAATTTATGATATTGCAAAAAATGCATTGAGCGGTGACTCTGTTAATCCTTTAAACAGCATGATTGAAAAAGCAATAGATGAAGGTGATTTCAGGAGCGATATTCCCAGGGAATTCATCTACAAGATAATAAACTATATGTTTTCACATTTTGATGAAATTTTTTGTGATGAAGGGAATTCGGAACTGAAAAGCATCATCAGTAATCTCAATTATTATGTTGATTTTATCAAAAATGGTTTAGGCAGACAATAATACGAGGAGGATATTATGGAAAATAAATTTAAACGTTATGATAAAATAATTGCTTTGTTATTTGCATTGGGTACATTGATTTTTCTCATACTGGCATTTACAAATAGTAATTTTTTCAATTGGGCGTATGAACGCCATCAGAATCAATTGAGCTGGTATATAAGACCCTTATTTCTTGTTCCTTTTTGTTACTTTGCATATAAAAAAAGCTGGGCAGGAATTTCAGGAACTATATTTTTGCTTCTTACAAGTATGTTTTGGTTTTCCAAGCCTGATGTAGTCAGCAGCCAGGTGAAGGATTTCCTTCAAATGGAAATGGACTATTTATCAGGTGATTGGGGAATAACCAAGATATTGATTACATTGCTTATCCCTGTTTCACTTTCAGCATTAGCCGCAGCCTTTTGGAAACGAAACTTATATTTTGGGATTTCAGTGCTGGTATTTATTGCCGTGGCTAAAATGGCATGGAGTGTTGTCTTTGGAGGAGAAGCAGGAAAATCCATATTTATTCCTGCAATAGCCGGGTTGATAATTTGCATAGCCTTGATATATTTTGGATTTAAAAAAATAGAAAAAAATAGAGCTTAAAAAATATCCTGATTATTTTTTAAAAATTATCATAAATTATCAAACAAAACAACTTAAGGACTTGAATATGCCACTGTCTACTTGACAGGGGCATATTCAATCAATCCTTAAGTGTTTTTTTATTATTCATATTCCATAGGGTTGTATAAGTTCCTGATGCTGAAATGACAGCCCAACGCTGTTTTTAAATTTTTATGTGAGAGTTAACTGTGGTTTTGAAATTCAGTATATTTAGAAAAGGATTGCATATTATATTGACAGGGGTGTCAGCAAGTGCTATAATTTATTAACACCGCAGTCAGTAAAATAAAGGAGATAAAAATGCCTAAAAAAATTTATGATAAAGAAGAAATCCTGGATGCCTGCTTATCTGTGTTTGCACGTCATGGGTACGAGAAAACCTCGACAGGCATGTTGGCGGAAGCCTCGGGTATATCCAGGGCATTAATATTTCATCACTTTAAAAGCAAAAAAGAGTTATACCTGTCATTAATTGACAGATGCTTTGAAAAAGGAAGAAATGAAATGGGTTTTGACAACATGTTTGATCAGAATAATTTTTTTGAAACTAAGGAATATATCAGTACGGTAAAATTTAAATACTACAGAGAAAATCCGGATTTATACAAGGTTATAATGGAAGCATTTTATGACACGCCGGAGGAGTTAAAGGCGGAAATCAACGCAAAATACGGGGAACTTATTTATAGCAGAGATAAGTCATTAGAGGATTTATTTGAAAAGGTTCCTCTCAGGGAAGGCGTTGACCGAGTGCTGGCATTCAAATTAATCAAGCTTACATTGGATTATTTTGAGGATAGATACCTGTCAGAGCTGTCAGACAATAAGGATTTGAATGAAATGCATCTTCAAAGCTTCATTGAAGAGAGAAATAAATTTCTTGATATGATTCGTTACGGAATTCAAAATTAAAGGAGTGCTGTCATGGGAAAAATGGTAATAAGCTTTAAAGATTTGACTGCTGAGCTGCAGGCATGTGCAGGAGGAAAGGGAGCCATGCTGGCGAGGATGTATCAAGGAGGTTATCCGGTTCCCGATGGTTTTGTGGTTTTACCATCTGCATTTGAAAATGATAAACTGAGCAGCGGAGCCTGGAAGGAGACTCAATCCTTGTTGAGCGAGCTCAGAAGCAAAAATGAAAAAGCGTTGTTTGCAGTAAGGTCCTCCGGACTAAGCGAAGATTCGGCTGCGGCGTCCTTTGCAGGAGAGTTTGAATCAGTTTTGAATGTAAAAACAGATAATGATGTTATGGAAGCCATCGATACGGTATTTAAATCGAGAGAATCAGAGAGAGTGAAAGCTTACAGCAATATTCAGGGGATAAATCAAACTCATCAGATAGCCGTAGTTATACAGCTGATGGTACAGCCTGAAATATCCGGCGTGCTGTTTACTGCCGATCCAATTACAGGCAGTCATGCAGGCATGACAGGCAATTATGTGTACGGCATCGGAGAGCAGCTGGTGTCAGGAGAAGCAAACGCCTATGACTTTAAGCTGATAAGGCCAAAAGGAAAATATGAAGGACCTGATGAATTTAAAAAGTATGCGTCAAATTTATATAAGCAGGCCTCAAAGCTGGTAGAGGAACTGGGCAATCAACAGGATATTGAGTGGGCAATAGCAAAAGGAAATCTATACATCCTGCAGGCAAGACCTATAACCACTTTAACATCAGGCAATTTGGACACTTATGAGATAAATGAAAGCTTAGCAGGTGATGCCCTGTGGGTGAACACAAATGTTGGCGAGGCAGTTCCTGATGTTGTTTCCCCGCTCACATGGAGTATAATCAGAGACCTTGACATTGAGTCAGGTTTTATCCCGGGATACTATCTGTGGTCCGGCAATATATGCGGCAGAATATATTCAAATATCAGTCAAAGATTGTCCGCCATCACGGGATTATACGGCATTAGTGTAAAGCGAGGCATGGTGCTTATGGATGACTTGTTCGGGCAACTTCCCGAAGGCATGAATGTGCCTGTCTATCCCTTCAGACGTATGTACCTGGTTAAGGTAATGCTGCCGGAAATTAAAAAATTAATAAAAAATATGTCAAAAGCTTCTAAAAATATGTCACAGCATATTAAAGACACTCCGGATTGGTGCAGAAAAATGACAGAGCAGATAAAAGAAGCAACAACTTTGGAAGAATTGTATTGCTTATGGAATGATAAACTTCAGCCATATAATTCAAAGGCATGGTGGACACATATGGCAGGAGGAAGTAAAGCTGTTTTGGCAATGACACTGAGCAAGAAGTTAACAAAAATGGTGGGAGCTGAAGATTCCAGTATGCTGTTGTCAAATCTGAGAGGTGATTCTGTACTTGAAAGTCTTGGACCCGTTGTTGGCATATCAGGGGTTATAAATGGCGGTATAAGCCGTGAAGAATATATGGAACAGTACGGACATCGAGGTCCGCATGAATTTGAGTTATCAATTCCCGGACCGTCAGAGGATGATTCCTGGCTGGATAGTCAGATAAATGAATTTGTTGAGTCTGAAACAGATGTAGAAGGGCTTCTGAATACACAGCGTGATAAATATGAAGAAGCATTGAAAAGATTTCAAGAAAAATTTCCTGACAAGATAAAATGGCTCAAGAAACAGTTGAAAAAGGCGGCAGAAGGTGCTCGCGGAAGAGAAGCAGCCCGCTCGGAGCTGGTAAGGGTTTTCAGAATCAACAGGGAATTTGCACTTAAGGCGGCAGAAATTACAGGAATAGGTGAAGATGTGTTTTTCCTGTATATCAGTGATATTATAAATTTGATTTCAAAGGATGATAAATCCGCATTGAAGTTTATTCCCGCGAGAAAAGAAAACTATGAAAAATATAAATCATTTCCGCCGTTTCCGTCAATTATAAACGGACGGTTTAACCCGTATGAATGGGTTAAGAACCCTGACAGAAGAATGGATTATTATGATTCCTCCATGACTTCTGCTGCTTCTCCGGACTCAGAAATACTGAAAGGACTTTCCGGGTCTGCAGGCAGGGTTGAAGGAATTGTGAGGGTGCTGTCAATCCCGGAAGAGGGAGATAAGTTATTGCCGGGTGAAATTTTAGTTGCCACAACTACCAATGTAGGATGGACACCGCTTTTTCCCAGAGCTGCCGCTGTTGTAACTGATGTGGGAGCGCCGCTGTCACATGCTGCCATTGTAGCCAGAGAGCTTGGCATACCTGCTGTTGTAGGCTGCGGCAATGCCACACTGAGGCTCAAAACCGGAGACAGGATTATTGTTGACGGCGGAAACGGAACGGTGGAAATTATTAAAGATAGAAACAGATAAAAATTAATTAAATAAAAAATTAAACAAACCCTTGACCACCATGGTCATATATTGTATAATGATATATGACCATGGTGGTCATTGCTGTATACAAAATAAAAGAGGTGACTTAATATTTTAAAGAAATTTTATGCTTTAGAGTCCGACAAACAAATACGCATCATAAATGCCGCTTTAAAAGAGTTTTCTAAAAACGGCTATGAAAGAGCTTCGACCAATGAGATTGTTAAAGATGCGGATATTTCAAAAGGCTCATTGTTTAATTATTTTAAAAGCAAAAGAGAATTATATTTTTACTTAATTGGCTATGTTGCGGAAATTATTGAAAAAATTTATGACGAAATAAATTTGAGCGAAACTGATTTTTTTGTAAGAGTCAGAGAATTGGGATTTATCAAGTTCAGGATAATGAAGAAATTTCCGCAGGCATTTGATTTTATTGATGCAGTCGGTAAAGAAGAATCAACAGAGGTTAAACCGGAAATAGATAAAATGAAAAAGGAAATTATAGAAAAGGGATTCGTCAAAATTTATGAAAATATTGATTTTTCTAAATTCCGTGATGACATTGATATCAATAAAACATTGGATATCATTAATTGGACGATGCTCAGCTTCTCAGAACAGCAGAGGAGCAGATTAAATTCATTTGAAGATATAGAAATTGAGCTGCTTGGCGAGTGGGATGATTATTTCGATATTATGAAACGTTGCTTTTACAAACAGGAGGAGTTATGAGTAGAAATATAATAGAAATTCAACATTTTTCAAAATTTTATGGCAAACACAGGGGTATAGAGGATGTAAGCTTTACAGTTGAAAGAGGAGAAATTTATGGATTCATAGGTCCTAACGGGGCAGGGAAGTCAACAACTATCAGGACTCTTTTGGCACTTATCCACCCAACGTCGGGAAGCGCAGCGATTTTCGGCATGGACTGCATCAAGGATGCCCACAAAATAGCAAGGAAGGTAGGATATCTTCCTTCGGAAGCATTTTACTATGAGAACATGACGGTAAAGGAATTGCTTAAGTATTCTGCCGATCTTTATCAGGTGGATTGCGGCGAAAGAATCAATGAGCTGAAGGAACGGTTGAAGCTTGACGATACACGTAAAATAAGCGACCTTTCTTTTGGCAATAAAAAGAAGGTAGGAATAGTAGCCGCATTGCTGCATTCTCCTGAATTAATAATACTCGATGAGCCTACGAACGGACTTGATCCATTGATTAAGGAGACATTTTTTGAAATTCTTAAGGAGGAAAATAAAAAAGGAGCCACAATTTTATATTCTTCTCACGTATTGAGCGAGGTTCAAAGAATATGCAGCAAGGTTGCGATAATCAAAGAAGGAAAAATTATCAATGTACAGGATATGAGCGATTTAAGAAAAAATGGTTACAAAAAAATCCAGATGATGCTTACTGAACCCATATCAAAGGAATACTTCAAAGAAGACAATGTTGCGGATTATCAGACAAAGGGTAATCAGGTATCCTTTATTTATCGCGGAGAAGCAGGCAGGATTATTGAAAAAATATACAGGCTTAAGGTTGAAGATGTTTTTATAGAAGAACCCACTCTGGAAGAAATTTTTTTGCATTATTACAAATAGGGGGTACAATATGGTTATTTTTAAATTTGAAATAAGACAGCTGAGGAAATCTATTATTGCTTGGTCACTTGCATTATCAGCAGCAATATACCTCATGCTGCCTGTATATATAAAAATGATAGCAAATGCGGCTGACGGAATGGAATTAATAGGTGATAATGCTTTTTTTGATTCTGTCGGCATTAGCATGGAGGTTTTAAGTACGCCTATGGGTATATACTATTTCCTGACTTTCTTTATTATGTTTGCATGTGCCATAAATGGATTTAATATGGGTCTAGGCGTAATGACCAAGGAATATAAGCAAAACTCTGCAGACTTTTTAATCACGAAGCCATGGAGCAGAGGAAACGTGTATATGTCAAAATTTTTGGCATCGGTTGTCCAGGCGGTTGTTGTCGGTATATTTTATATTGCTGCGTCTTATGCAAGCATGATGAGAGGAACAACGGATGTCTTTAATTCAAGGGCACTTGTAATGATTGCCGTTTCAATTATTATGGTTCAGCTGCTGTTTCTGACATTGGGTATGCTGATTGGAACAATATTTCCTAAAATCAGAGCAACGCTGCCTGTATCAACAGGAGTGGTATTTGTGTCATATGCAACCGGTTCAATGTCGCGTATTACAGGTATTGATTTTCTCAGATATCTTTCACCGATTCATTATTTTAACGGGTCTTCAATAATTTTGACATCTGCTTATGAATCAAAATATATTTTTGCTCTGGCTGCTTTATTGTTGCTGTTCTTAGCTGCAGGATATCAAATTTTTCGCAAAAAAGATATAGAGCTGGTTTCTTAGGAGGTGCGTTGATGAAATCAATATTTTTAAAGGAGTTAAAATTCAGCAGAAAGGGATTGATTATCTGGTGCATAGTGCTATTAGTGACTATCGGATATGGATTGGCAGAGTATCCCATGGTATCCCAAAATGCAGACAGTATTGTGTCCAGCATGGATTCAATTCCAAGAATCGTTGTCATAATGTTCGGGATGGAGGGTCTTTCCTTTAACACATCATTGGATTACCATTTGATAATGTTTTACTGGATTTGTCTCATCACCTTTGTCCATGCCGTCTATATCGGAGTCACTATGCTGTCAAGAGACCAAAGAGACAAGACATTTGAATACATTTACTCAAAACCATATAAAAGAAATGAAATTATTACAGCAAAAATACTTGCAGGTGCCGTAAATATTCTGGTAATAGCACTTGTTACATTGATTGCCAGTGTCATAACCATTATTTTCATAGACGGTACCGCAGCCGGTATCATAAACGGTAAATCAATAATCGGGAATGTAACTGCAACTATTATAGGGATGCTGCTGACCCAAATGGTATTTTTTTCAATAGGTCTTTTGCTGGCGGCATTTTTTGAAACTCATAGGAAAGCATTGAAGAACGGATTTTTGTATGTGCTGGTAACATATGTAATCAGTGTGATTATTGAATATGCCGGCAATATCAGCTACCTGAATTTTCTGTCTCCATTCCGATATTTTACCGGAACGGAAGTGGTTAACAGCGGCATAAGCTTTATTTATGTGTTAATAGCTGCACTGGTATCTGCTTTTTCGATTTATCTGACCTATACCCGTTATAATAAAAAGGATTTAATCCATTGATAAGAATTATTCGATTAATTTAATATAACTCACCGTCTTCCGCAAGTCCTGGATATATGGTGAGTTGTTTTATTTATAACTTATTTATAATATTTTCTGCTAAACGCAGTGATTTGGGATTGTTTAATTTTTTTGCCAAATCATATGCTTTTTCAGCATGATGCTTTGCGCTGTCATAATTGTCTTTTTGTATTTCAATTAGAGAGGCGCAGCATTCGGCAAAGTCCCTGCCCCATATAGCATTGAATTTATCGAAAAATCCCAATGATTTATTTATGTATGATTCGGCTTCAGGGTATCTCCCTAAATTATAAAGTGCCTGCGCCGCATTGGAATAAAAGATTTCCAGTCCCTTGACCACGGAATTTTCATTGCATATATTTATTGCTTTCATGAAATAATCCAGGGCTTCTTCATTATTCCCTGAATCCTTGTTCATCTGTCCAAGGTAATTGAAGCAAGCTGAAATATTCACGCTGTACTTACTGCTGAATTTGTTCAGGCTTGAAAATATGCTGATTGATTCATAGAGAACACTTTCTGCTTCATGATACTTCTTTGTTTTTATTAAATATAATCCTTTTAGTCTTAATACAATTCCTCTTTCTTCAATAATGTCCCGCTTATCAAGGAGATTAAGACATTTTTCAATATATTCAAGCATTACATCGTCTTTGTCAGACTGTATGGCATAATATATCATCTGCTTATAATTATTCAGCAGGTAAAGTAAATTATCAAGCTTGGCAGACAGCTTGATGCTTATTTGAATATTTGTAACACCCTTATTGTATTCTCCTACTGATATATAGTACCTTCCGGCAAGATATGAAGCTTCCATCTTTATTTTTAAATACTCTGTATCCAGATTATCTATGTTGGATATATCCCTTTCAATATTTTTGAGCTCCGACTCAATATCGCTGATATTTAAGGAGCTTAATGCCTCAGCAGTATCTGAAGATAATACAGGATAGGTTTCATGATACATGGAGTAGAAATTTGTTAAGTTTTCCAGCTTGTTTTTTAAACCGGCATAGGAATTATTTTGGTCAGAGGTGATAGTACTTTTCAATTCCAATATTTCTTTATATATTTTTTTGGTTTTAAGCTCCGGCTGTACTCCCAGGTCTTTTTCTAAGACATCCAAAAGCTCTTGATACAGCCGTATTGCCTTATTGTAGTCCTCTGACAGAGCATATATTTTCATCAAATAACGGTATGTCTTTTCGTTGTAGGGATCGTTTTTTATCAAGATGCTGCCGTATTTTTCTATACTGTTGTAATCGCTGATGCTTATGAGTTCATTCATCTTTTTATATATGGATTTAATATAAATATCTCTATAATAATTTTTTTTTTCATGAACCCAGATTTCAAAATCATAGCAGTTTTTGACTGAAAAATTAAGCAAAAAATCTCCTGTGTACAAATTAACGGCATTTGATTCTGAAATTTTGCCGGTATCTGTTTCAATTATAAAATTATCTGAAAATTCTATTATAGATTTAGATGAGGTGAAAATATTTTCATTTATGCTTGTCTTTATTTTATATAAAGCATCTCTTAAATTTTTTCTGCCGGTTTCTTCGCCGGAATCACCCCAAAACATGTTTGTTGCTTCTTCTCTGGTTATTTTTTTATTAATACAGACATAATAAAACAAAGCTTCGGCTTTTTTATAGGGGAAGGCTATGATGTTATTATTCAGTTTGACAAGTGGGCTGCCAAGCAGTTTTACAGATAAAATATCCATATTAATTCCTCATTTGATTTGTGATTCAATGATATAATAAATTGGAGAAATTTTCAATGAGTAAATTTTTCTGACAGTCAAAGAAATTGGGTTAGGGTATTTGCAGGCTCCATCTCAAATTTATTTGCTCCCTACGGTCGCATAAATTTGGATTGCGCTGCATAAGACCTACCGCTATTTTTCAGAAAAAAGACTCTGAAAAATAGGGTTAGGGCTATGCGCAGGCTCGTTCACCAAATTATTTGCTCGCTATCGCTCACATAATTTGGGAACTCGTTGCGGTTGACCTACCGCCATTTTTTCTTCCCTAACGGTCGAAAAAACGGGGTTAGGGCATACAAAAATTAAGCCCTACAACGAACGTAGGGCTTAAAATATATTTATAAAAAAACAAGGGGGAGAGGGTAAGTAATAAGTACTTACTTATTAGCTTAAATTTATTATAGATTTAAAATCTTTAAGTAATCTTAAATATAGACGAATTATCGACGGTAAATTTTTATAATTGATATATAAATAATTGGAGGTGTGTTATGATAAACAACTTGGACATATCAAAAGCAATGACAATTAAATTAGATGGTATTTTACCGGAATATCCTGTATTAAAGGAAGGCGTAAGGCGTGCACCTAAAAGAGAACTGACATTAAATGAAAGAGAGATAAGGTTAGCTCTTAAAAATGCATTAAGGTATGTGCCGGAAAATCTTCATGAAACACTGGCGCCGGAGTTTCTGGAAGAATTGATGACGAGAGGCAGGATCTACGGCTACAGATTCATGCCGAAGGAAAGAATATATGGAAAACCAATTGACGAATATAAGGGAAATTGTACTGAAGGAAAGGCATTCCAGGTTATGATTGATAACAATTTAGACCACGAGGTTGCTTTATATCCATATGAGCTTGTAACCTATGGAGAAACAGGTCAGGTTTGCCAGAACTGGATGCAGTATCAGTTAATAAAAAGATACCTGGAGCAATTGACAGATAATCAGACTCTTGCAATTATGTCCGGCCATCCATTGGGGCTTTTTAAATCAAATATAACAAGTCCAAGGGTAATTTTATCAAACGGACTTATGATAGGCATGTTTGACAATCCCCACGACTGGGCAAAGGCAACAGCTATGGGATGCTCAATCTATGGGCAGATGACTGCGGGAGGCTGGATGTACATTGGTCCTCAGGGAATAGTTCATGGAACATTCAATACATTGATAAATGCAGGGAGAAAGGAACTCGGAATTCCGGATGACAAGGATTTGGCAGGACATTTGTTTGTTACATCAGGTCTTGGAGGGATGAGCGGTGCTCAGCCAAAGGCAGTGGAGATTGCCAACGGTGTGGGAATTATCGCAGAGGTTGATTATTCAAGAATTGAAACAAGATTAAATCAAGGCTGGGTTACTTTGGTAACAGACAATCTTGAGAAGGCGTTTAAAACTGCCAGGGAATATATAGAAAAAAAACAAACCATATCAATTGCATATCACGGGAATATAGTTGATTTGCTGGAATATGCGGTTGAAAACAATATCCATATTGATTTGCTGTCTGACCAGACATCCTGTCATGTGCCTTATGACGGAGGTTATTGTCCAAAGGGCTTGACATTTGAAGAAAGAACTGAGCTGCTTAATACTGACAGAGAAAAATTTGCTCAGCTGGTTGACAAATCACTTGCCGAACATTTCAAAGCAGTCAAAACACTGGTAGAAAGAGGCACATATTTCTTTGATTACGGCAATGCCTTTATGAAAGCTGTATTTGATTCGGGAGTAAAAGAAATTTCAAAAAATGGTGTTGATACCTCAGAAGGCTTCATATTCCCATCCTATGTGGAGGACATTATGGGACCGATGCTGTTTGATTATGGCTATGGACCGTTCAGATGGGTTTGCCTGAGCGGAAAACCTGAAGATTTAATAAAAACAGACCATGCTGCAATGTCAGTAATAGATCCAAACAGGAGAGGTCAGGACAGAGACAATTATATCTGGATACGTGATGCCGAAAAGAATAAGCTGGTTGTCGGCACACAGGCAAGAATTTTGTATCAGGATGCATTGGGCAGGAGAGACATTGCTTTGAAATTCAACGAAATGGTGAGAAACAAAGAAATTGGTCCCGTAATGCTGGGGAGAGACCATCACGACACAGGCGGAACTGATTCGCCATTTAGGGAAACCTCAAATATTTATGACGGAAGCAATGTAACAGCCGATATGGCAATACACTGCTTTGCCGGAAATGCGGCAAGAGGAATGAGCTTGGTTGCTCTGCACAACGGCGGCGGCGTAGGAATAAGCAAATCAATAAACGGCGGATTCGGAATGGTGCTGGACGGCAGCGACAGAGTTGATGAAATACTTAAAAAGTCAATTCCCTGGGATACAATGGTCGGTGTTTCCAGAAGAAACTGGGCAAGAAATGAGCACTCAATTGAAACCTCAATTGAATACAACAATATATGCTCCGGTCAGGACCACATAACAATACCATATATAGCAAGTGACGAGTTAATAGAAAAAACATTGAAGAATTACAAGTAGGAGGATTTATGGACAAAATTATAGAATGCGTTCCTAATTTCAGCGAAGGCAGAGACTTATTAAAAATAGAAAAAATACTTGATGTTTTCAGAGGAAGAAACAATGTGAAGCTTTTGGATTATTCAAGTGACGAGGATCATAACAGAACTGTCGTAACACTGGTGGGAGAACCGGATGCGCTTAAGATTGCAATGGTTGAAGCCATAGGAAAGGCAGTTGAATTAATAGATTTAACAAAGCACGAGGGACAGCACCCAAGAATGGGAGCGGTTGATGTTGTTCCGTTTATTCCCATAAAAAATGTGACGGTTGAAGAAGCTGATAAGCTTGCAAGAGAGGTTGCCATGGAAGCTTCAAAATTATATGATCTTCCGTTTTTCCTTTACGAAAAATCAGCGACAGCCTCTCACAGAGAAAACCTTGCAAATATACGCAAGGGCCAGTTTGAAGGTATGGAAGAAAAAATGAAGGATAAAATGTGGAAGCCGGATTACGGTCCGGAAACTATTCATCCAACTGCAGGGGTAACCGCAATAGGAGCCAGAATGCCTCTTGTAGCATTTAACGTCAACCTTTCGACAAATAACCTTGCAATAGCTACTGCCATAGCAAAGCAAGTGAGGTATATAAATGGCGGATTCAGATATGTCAAGGCTCTTGGAATTGAGCTTGAGGACAGAGGAATTGTTCAGGTTTCAATGAATTTGACTGATTATACAAAGACCAGTATTTATCGTGTATTTGAAACGATAAAAATGGAGGCTGACAGGTATGGTGTTAATATTGTAGGAAGTGAGATTGTAGGCTTAATACCTCTTCAGGCTATTATAGATACAGCGGATTATTATCTGAGACTGGAAAATTTCAATATCGATCAGGTTCTGGAGACAAGGCTTTAGAGGAAGGGGGACACACCTCCCCAATAGGGAAAGTCTTTGAGGGCAGGAGGAATGTCCCCAATAAATCAGGAGGAGTGAGTTAATGAGCAAATTAATTATAAAAAATGCATCAGAGCTTGTTACCTGCAAGGGCAATGGGCCTAAACACGGCAAATCAATGTCAGATATTGGATTAGTTTATAACGGATGTGTAGTTATTGAGGATGATATCATAACTGATGTTGGCACAACTGATATATTAAAAGACATAAATCAGGAAGAATATTCGATTTTAGATGCTTCAAATAAAGCAGTCCTTCCGGGATTTATAGATTCTCATACTCATTTGGTATTTGGAGGATATAGAGCGGATGAGTTTTCCTGGAGATTAAGAGGAGACACCTATATGTCCATAATGGAACGGGGAGGTGGAATCACATCAACTGTAAGGGCAACCAGGAATACAACCTTTGATGAATTTGTTGAATCAGGCAAGAAGAGACTTGATAAGTTCATGGCAATGGGAGTAACAACTGTCGAAGGTAAAAGCGGATACGGTCTTGATGGGGAAACTGAATTAAGACAGCTTAAAGCGATGAAAATGCTGAATAAAATTCATCCTTTGGATGTGGTTTCAACATTTCTCGGACCTCACAGCGTACTGCCCGAATACAAAGGAAAAGAAGACGAATTTATTGATTATATGATTGAGGTCATGAATCAGGTAACGGATAGTAAGCTTGCAGAGTTTGCAGATATATTCTGTGAGAAAAATGTTTTTTCCATAGAACAGTCAAGAAGGTTTTTAACCGAAGCTAAAAAAAGAGGACTTAATTTAAAAATACATGCGGATGAAATGGTTCAGCTGGGAGGAACGGAGCTGGCTGTAGAGCTTGGCTGTACATCTGCGGACCATTTGCTGCAGGCTTCGGATGAGGGTATAAAAATGCTTGCGGCTTCAAATACCGTAGCAACTCTTTTGCCAGCTACTGCATTTTGCCTGAAAGAGCATTATGCAAGAGGCAGACAAATGATTGATTCCGGATGTGCCGTGGCATTGGCAACGGATTTCAATCCCGGAAGCTGCTTTACAAATTCAATTCCGTTGATTATTGCTCTTGCAGCCTTGCACATGAATATGTCTGTTGAAGAAATAATAACCGCACTTACAATTAATGCAGCTGCTGCATTGGGTAAGAGCAGTAGTATCGGAAGCATAGAAAAGGGCAAGAAGGCTGATATCATAATTCTGGAATATCCGTCGATTCATTTTCTGCCGTATCACGCAGGTGTCAATATAGTTGAAACAGTTATCAAGAACGGAAAAATAGTTAAGGAGAATTAAAATGAAAAACATGACTTTACAGGAATTTGCAGACAGTGTAGCATCAAATGAACCTGTTCCGGGAGGTGGAAGCGTTGCAGCAGTATGCGGAACAGTAAGTGCTGCTCTTTCTGAAATGGTGGCTAATTTAACGATAGGTAAAAAAAAGTACATAGAGCATGAAAGTGAAATGAAAGATATCAAAGATAAGGCTTTAATGCTTAGAAATAAATTAATCGATTATATTGAAAAGGATAGTCTGGCTTACAACAAGGTAATGGAAGCCTACAAGCTGCCAAAGGAAACGGAGGAGGAAATAAGCATAAGAAAGCAGGCAATTGAAGACAGTTCCAAGCTTGCCGCAACAGTGCCTCTTGAGGTTGCAGAGCTTTCCTTTGAAATATTTCCTTTGGCAAAAGCGGTTGTTTTAAAAGGCAACTCCAATGCTGTTACTGACAGCCTGGTGGCTGCTATGCTTGCTCGAACAGCAGTTCTTTCTGCCATCCTCAATGTCAGGATTAATCTTCAATCAATAAATGACTCTGAGTTTGTAAGATGCTGTAAGGAAAAAATAGATGTATTGGAAGCAGAAACTCTAATCTATGAGAAAAAGATATTGGAAAATTCTCCATTCTAATGTATAATAAAAGCAATTGAATCAACAATTGCTTTTATTATATTTTAAGGCGGGAAGCTGATGGATAAAAAAGGAATAGGTAAAATAGCACTGCTGACAGCATTAAGTGAAGAAACGGAAAATCTAAAAAGTTATTATGAAAAAAAGAATTATGTGATTTATCAAGGACAAGCCGGCTCCATGGATGCTAAAAAAATAGTTGCGGCTATAGAAACAGCTGCTTCTCGGGAAGACTTAATAAGAGAAAATTATCATGAGGAACATGCTCTGTATCACGCAATCATTGAAGCGCTCAGCGGTTATTGCAGAGGGCAGGTAATGCTTGGAGAGGTATTAAGAAGTGCAGGCTTAACCTTTACAATTGTACGGGGAACTTTAATTGAAGATGATCCTTCAAGCGGAAATTGGATAGCTGTTGTTTTATACGGACAAATTGGTTCGCCCAGAAGAGGCTTTGAACATGAAGCAATCGGAATGGGAATTCAGCCGATATAGTGAGGTATTATGAATACATCTTATTTAAAAACATTTATTGAAGTTATAAATTTGAAAAATATTTCCAGGGCGGCTGAGAAGCTCTTTATTACGCAACCGGCAGTTTCCAAGCAGCTGCAGCTTCTGGAAAAAGAATTCGGAGCTGAATTGTTGAAAAAAAGCGGAAGAGAAATTGTCCCTACCGAAGAAGGATATCTTTTATACAAATATGCAAAAAATGTCCTCAATGAAGAAAATAAAATTTATTCTATCATTAGAAAAGATGATGATAAGCTTCATGGTAATCTTGATATATATACAAGCTCCATGCCTGCGGATTATTATATACATGATTTAATAATTGAATTCAGCAATCTGTATCCTGATGTAGGATTTACAATAAAAAAAATAGATTCCGGCATGGTGTTTAAAAATATAGAGGACGGATTTACAAGCTTTGGTTTCACCGGCACCCCTTCCGGTAATAAAAAAATAAAAAATATATGTATCGCAGAGGATGAGGTGGTCATTGTTGCCCCAATACAGAAAAAGAAGGAATTTGAGTCTGATAAAATTACCATGGAAATACTTTTAAATCAGAAATTTATTCTGAGGGAGAAAGGTTCCGCGACACTACAGATATTTGAAAGCTATTTAAGTAGAAAAAGAGTAAAACTAAACGATTTAAATATAATAATTCAGGCAGAGGATAATGAAATAATCAAAAAGTTTATTTCTAACAATGTTGGTATTTCGGTTCTCCCAAAAAAAGCTGCTGAAAAAGAAATATCAGATGGAAGGATGTTCATAGTTAATTTAGAAGATATGGCTTTAAAAAGAAAACTTTATTATGTTTATCAGCAGGATAGATATTTTTCCAAAATTGAGGAGAAATTCAAAGAATTTATGATTGAAAAATATAAGTAAAATTATAACCAAATTAAAATAAGGTCTGGCTGCCCAGACCTATTTTATCATATTAGTTACATCCACAACCGTCATCACACCAGCTGAATAAAATTACTAACAATAAGAAGAAGAATAGTAAATTTGTTCCGCTTTCTCCGGCAACTCTATTATTTAAAAATCCCATGTTTAAACCTCCTTGAAGTATTGTTTATGATATTATATGTATATACCTAAAGTCGGTTACTGGGTTTTTCAAAAATTAAGATTACTTAACCTTTTATTGACAACACAGAAATCAAGGTTAGCAAGAAACGCATCTATATAATTGCCCCTGTTAATTCCGTAGTCAATCATGTATGCGTGTTCGTACACATCAAGTACTATCAGCGGCTCTGCATAAAGCATAACACCATTATCATGAGAATCCTGTCCGTAAATATAATAATCATCATTATACCAGTCATAGCAAAATAAAACCCAGCCTCTCATAGATAATGCAATACACTTGAATTTCTCAATGAAATTATCGTAGGATCCATATATGTCATTAATTATTGACTCCACGGGACCGTAAATTTTTGTGTTATTACCGGTTAAATTCTCAAAATATAATTCATGAAGCTTAATGGAATCATAGCAAAAGGTTTTTGACTTTATAGCAGACCTTATTTCGCTGTAATTTGGGTTGCATACCGCATAGGTGATGTCTGAATTCAAATCCTCCCTGACCTTATTTAAACAATCAATATATCTTGTATATAGTATGTAATGCTCACTCAACTGCATCGGCGAGAAATATTTCACATTGGAAAAGTTATAGTTTTTAGGTTCAATCAATTTCACAAATATCAATCCCTTCATTCAGATAATTAATTATATGTTGCAAAGCTCAATATATGATAAATGAAAATATTCCTTTACCGTGAGATTATATGTTGTTATAATTAATTAACTAATAAATTAGGAGATGCCATGAACAATAAAATTATGATAATAGACGGCAATAGTATTCTTTTCAGAGCTTTCTTCGCAATGCCGCCTTTAAAAACAAAAAAAGGACAGTATACAAATGCGGTATATGGTTTTTTAAGCATGCTGTATAAGCTTTTGGATACATATTCTCCTGAATATATATGTGTTGCCTTTGATCCGAAAAAACCTTCATTCAGACATGAGCAGTACAAGGATTACAAAGCAACGAGAGCAAAGGCACCTGACGAGCTTGTTGAGCAATTTCAGCTTATACGAGATGTACTTGAAATACATAATATTAAATGCATAGAAATAGATGGGTTTGAAGCCGATGATGTGGCGGGTACATTTGCAAATGCCGCAGAAGAACAAGGTGCAGAGGTTTTCTTGGTTACAAGCGACAAGGACTATTTGCAGCTTATTGATGAAAAAACCAGGGTAATACTTACAAAAAAGGGCGTAACCAACACAGAAGAAATGGATGTCAAGGCAATGGATGATACCTATGGCATCAGTCCGGCACAGTTTGTTGATCTGAAGGCACTTATGGGTGATGCATCTGACAATATTCCTGGGGTTGGAGGTGTGGGAGAAAAAACCGCACTGAAGCTTATACAGGAATACGGCAGCCTGGACGGTGTATATGAAAATATTGATTCTGTCAAGGGAAAGCTTAAAGAAAAGCTTGAGACTGATAAAATGCAGGCATACATGAGTCAGACCCTGGCACGGATTATAATAGATATTCCCGTGGAATTCAATTTAGATGAATATAAGATTCAAAAGCCTGATTCCAAAAGGCTGTTGTCAATGTACGATGACCTGGAATTCAGAACCTTTAAGAAAAGAGTTGCTGCCGATGATCAAATTGAGGCAAAAGCTCAAATGTCTATGTTTGATGACGACATTAAAAGCAATGACACACTTCAAGACGAAGCTTTAAATCATATTGAAATTATATATATTGACAATAAAAAAGATATAAAAAAAGCAGTTGAATCTATAGAAAAAAGCGGTAAGCTTGCTCTTAAGCTTCTTTTTGACATGGACAGAGCCTTGTACAGCAATTGTGTGGCCGTGGGGATTTCAGACTGCAGCAGTATATATTATATAGATTTGGATAAAACTGATGAAAAAGAAGTTTTGGAAATATTAAAGGATGTTTTTAAAAGAGAAGATATACAGATAATAGGACACAGCATTAAAAATGAAGTTATTTATCTGATGAAAAACAACATGGAGCTTAACAATATCCACTTTGATTCAGAAATAGGCAAGTATCTTCTGGAGCCGTCTGAAAGCTCTTACGCCATTGACAAAATTGCCTATGAATATTTAAAGGAAGAAATTCCTTCAGAAAATGATATTTTGGGAACAGGCAAAAAAAGATTGTCATTCAGGGATTTAGACTTAGAAAAACGAAAAAGCTATATATATAATTATTTAAGCACTGTTATCAAATCAGAAAAACAAATCAGCAATGAAATAAATGAGCTTGAAATGACTGATTTGTTTCAAATTATAGAGCTGCCGCTGATTGAGGTTTTGGCATATATGGAATTTGTGGGTTTCAAGGTTGATAAAGATGTCATAGACAGCCTTGGTATTCATTTTCAGGAAAAAACATCCTTGCTTGAAAAGGAAATATATGACAAAGCAGGAGAATCCTTTAACATAAATTCTCCGAAGCAGTTAGCTGTTATATTGTTTGAAAAGCTTGGACTTCCTGTAATCAAGAAAACCAAGACCGGTATATCAACAGATGCGGAGGTTCTGGACAGACTGAAAACGGAGCATGAAATAGTTAAGCTGATTGTTGAATACAGGTCTATGGTCAAGCTTAACTCAACCTATGTAGAAGGTTTAAAAAATGTAGTCAGCAAGGATACGGGCAGGGTACATTCGTCATTCAATCAAACCATAGCTGCCACAGGCAGAATTTCGAGCACAGAACCAAACCTTCAGAATATTCCCACAAGAACAGAGGAAGGCAGGGAATTAAGAAAAGCATTTATTGCAGATGACGGATATATACTGTGCGATGCGGATTATTCACAAATTGAGCTTAGAGTGCTGGCGCATCTTGCTGACGAGCAGAATCTAATAGAAGCATTTGCCAATAATGAGGATATACATACAAAGACTGCCTCGCAGGTTTTCCATGTAAGCACGGAAGAGGTTACCTCTGAAATGAGGAGCAGGGCAAAGGCTGTAAACTTTGGAATTGTTTATGGAATCAGTGACTACGGACTAAGCAGGGACTTAAATATAACAAGAAAAGAAGCAAAGATGTATATAGACAATTACCTGAGGTTTTTCAGTAATATTGATAAATACATGAAGAATATTGTTGAGCAAGGCAAGAAGGATGGATATGTTTCAACTTATTTCAAAAGAAGAAGAAACATCCCTGAGTTAGCCTCAAGAAACTTCAATATACGTTCTTTTGGAGAAAGAATTGCTCTGAATACTCCTGTCCAGGGAACTGCCGCAGATATAATCAAGGCAGCCATGGTTGGAGTGTACAAAAGATTAAAAAACAATAAAATGAAATCAAAGCTTGTTTTACAGGTTCACGATGAATTGATTATCGAAGCCTTTGAACCGGAGCTAATTAAAGTTAAAGAAATCATGAAGGAAGAAATGGAAAATGTAATAAGCAGCTTTAAGGTGAAGCTTGAATCAGATATTAATATAGGAAGAAGCTGGTATGATGCAAAATAAAAAAGTGATAGTTATAACCGGAAGCATAGGAACAGGTAAGTCAACAGCTGTTAATATAATAAAAGAGCTGGGTTTTATTGTACTTGATTCAGATAAAATTGTTCATGAAGGATATAATAAGGATAGTGAGCTTTATTATAATGTGATAAAACATTTTGGGAAAGAAATATTGAATGAGGATGAGACAATAAACAGGTATAAGCTTGGGAAAATAGTTTTCAATGATAAAGAGCGTATAAAAGAATTAAATCATATTTCCCATGCCTATGTAATTGAAAAGCTCATGAAGGGCGTGGAGGAAAGTGAAGCTGATGTTATTTTTCTGGATATACCTTTAATATTGGAAGCCTTAAATGAGGAAAAAGAATACGGCCTAAAATTTGACGAAATATGGCTTATTTATGTTAATCCGGTAATTCAAGTCAAAAGACTCACTCAAAGGGCAATAGACGAGAATAAATGTATTGAGGATGTATTGGAAATTATTAACAATCAAATTCCGATTGATGAAAAGGTAGCAATGGTTGATGAAGTTATTGACAACGAGGGAACAATTGAGGAGCTGAAGTTAAAAATAAAAAAACTTCTCCAAAAAAAACGTATAGGTTGGTGAATTTATGGCAAGAAGAGGTCGCATGTACGGGAAAAGAAGAAAAATCAATTACGGACGTATAATACTACTGGTATTACTTTTGGTTGTAATCATAGCATTGATATCCTTGTTTTTCAGGAAGGATGAATACATCAGCGTAATTGATGAGGCTTTGAAAAAGGATATAACAGAAATTTCAGGTTCAATAAGCAGTGTTTCAGATGTTGATATAACCGTTTATTCAAATAAGGGTATCAGATACACAAATCAACATGAGGATATCAAAAGATTAGACAGCTTTGACGGAACAAAGACAGAGGATTTAGAAAAAGTAGGTATTGCTAAAATATTATTTGAGAATCTTTTAAAATCCGGTGAGACTGTGACTGTCGAAGAGCTTCCTCTCAAAAAGGACGGATATTATTGGCTGGAAGCTGAATTTGTTGCAAAAGATGAAAAGCTGTTCTTCAGCGATGAAGAAAAATATGATTTTGACTTGTACTATGACATAGAAACTAAAAATATATACATTAAGGAAGAATATTACACAGAATTCAGCACCAAAAACAATAAACAAAAGCTTCAGGGATATGAAGCAACAGAAGAATTCACGAGATTAATTGAAGAATTGGCAAAGATGAAGTAATAATAAAAAAAGGCTAATCAGAGACTGCCCCTGATTAGTCTTTTTGCTTTTTACTTAAAACACCGAAAGCTTCAACACTTATTTAATGTATTAGGATTCAACCTTACGACAGCAAGCCGGTTTTGACAAAGCCGTCCACCTTGATTGCCCCTTTTTCCAGCAAGCCGTTCAGTAAAATGTGGATAGTGCTTTTCTTCCAGGAACGCTCAGTAGAAAGCTCAATAAATCTCAGAGCGTGACAAAGCTCTGTCCTGCGTCCACATAAGCTCCATAACCTCCTGCTCGTTTTTTGTAAAAGAAAATGCTACGTTATCCATAAAAACACACTAAATGTTAAATTCAATAAATTATATTCAATGTTAATATATTATATATACTATTATAGAAAAAATTGTACATGAATTCAATGAAAATTATTGATGAAAAATAAAAAGTTATTATACATTTATATGTTGAAAACAAAAATTATATAATATATAATATAATTATAAAAAATACAACTAGAAACAAAATTAGTTTTCATGAAAAATAAGAAAGATTTGTCATATTAAGGTTATACTTTTAAGTTGAAAATTTGGAGGCTATATAATTCAACATTTTATAGAAAGTGGTAGCGACTGATAAAGGAGTATTGGATTACAGCTGTACTGACAATATATTTTAAATTAGTTATTAATAAACAAATGAATTCATTTAAAAAAATAAAAAAAGGGGTGTGTTTTATGTATGTTTATAATATTTCTTTATTATGTGGATTTATAGTTCCGTATTTAATTTGGTTTGTTAGATACATTCAAATCTTTAAAGCATTTGAGAAAAGAAACTTTATTATGTTTATCTATACAAGTTTGTTAAGTATATTTTTATCTCTAAATCAATTTCTTATTAATGTTTTTAATTTGGATAATTGGTTATTTGTATTATTACAAATATCATTATTACCATTTTTAAGATATTACGACAAGGATTTACAGAAGGTATACAAAAACAAACAAATAAACAAATAATATTATAAGCTCTTAAATAAAGTTTGCAAAATTAAGATATAGAATTTGTATTTTGAACATCCTAAAAATAGCACTTTGAAAATAAACAATTCTATAATATAATCCTGTCTTTGACAGTGAGAGAAAGAAAAAGTCTGGAAAGTCTCATGAATAGCGGTATCCAGATTTTTGAAAAATGCCAAAGGAATGCCAAAGGGGCGGGATTGTTGTCATTAAGAATCTCTGATTAAGTGTCAGGTACAATTGATTAGATAAAGATATGGATTCAAAGTGTCAACAACAAAACTATATTTTTTGCCCAATTACCATTTGCTTCAAGTATGTGAATATTGAAATTTCAACTTTTATAGCTGGTGGAATTATGTATTTTGTAAGAAATGGGACTTTTTCGGAGGTTTCACAGGCACCGATGTAATTATTTTGCAAACAAACGTCAGAATAAAATTTTGCGCCAAACTATATTTATAAAGAAACAAGCTGTAACAACTGATGTATTGAAGAATACAATGATAACAATACTATCCAGGAGTTGTGTTAATGCTGAAAATATTGTTGTACGGCAGTGCACGGGAGCGTA
>JAEXUD010000027.1 GCA_023453025.1 Bacillota bacterium | reverse complement strand
TCCTAAGTTTATTTTTATGCATTTATTATATCATAAATACGCTCAAAAACATAGAAAAACCGTTGAATTTTCAACGGTCTTAATGTTAATTTTTCGTAATTTTTGTACTGACTTTGTCAGCAGCCTGAGCTGTCAATCTTGACAGTTCTTTTTTGTTGTTATGCCTTATACCATATATAATAAAAATTCTTTTATTATCACAGTAGGGACAGATCTGCAGTGAGGTGCAAAAATGCTGAAAAGTCTGTGGGTGAAATTTTTTGTGTGATAGTTTAAAGTATAGTTAATAATAACACTAAAATTAATATGAAGGCTTTATGATTCAGGGAGGATGTCCTACAGGAAATGGAACAGGAGGACACGGCTATTCAATTAAAAGTATGCCGGATTTGGAAAGGTAACAGAGGGACTTGATATAGTAGACAAAATTGCAAACACAAAGACCGATTACAGAGACAAACCAGCCCAGGAAGTAAAACTAAAAAAAGTTACAGTAGAACATTCAAAGAAACCTATGAAGAACCGGAAAGAGTATAAAACAAGCGGGGCGCAGCCCCGCTTGCTAAACTTTTTGAGCAAAAATAATTGTTTTGTGCTTTCTTACGATGCTTAAGCAGGCAAATAACAGGATAAGTGCTATATGTTATTCTTGCTTTCAATCTCTTCTTTGAGCTTTTCTATCACTTCTTCGGGAAGTCCGGTTACAGTTTCAATAAGGTTTACGCTTAAATCATTTTTAAGCATGTTTTTCGCAGTTTGGAGGATACCTTCTTGAACGCCCTCCTTATAGCCTTCTTCTTTTGCAGCGCGGCTTTGCACTTTGTAATCCATTATAGCCTTTTCCCGTGCATAGTATATCTGTCTTCTTACATCATCGTTTTTCAGTGATTCCAGTTCGTCATAGGCTGCCTTAATTCCTTCATTTTTTTCTGACAACATCTCCATCTCCTCTCTGTTATCTGAATTGATAAACTTAATCCACATCAATAAATCATCCATCGGTACTTTTACCAGGTCTTCGGGTATTTTAGGAAGCTCTATTATATGAAATTCAATTAAATCGTTGAATATTCTGCTGTCCTTGTCCTCTCTCACATGGTAGGAGCTGTAGTAACCCGGGAACTTTTCCTTGTCGAAAATACTGAAATCCAATAGGCTTATGCTTATACATTTAATGAATTTACTGTAGTCCTGACCTCTTTTAATCTGTTCTGAAAGCATCTTGCAGTTGTAATACAGCACTCTGTCCGTCCAATGCCTGAAATTCATCACCTGCATTTCTATGTCTATTTCGTATTGATCCTTAAGCAACAGCCTTACATCCATAACTACATACTTATCATCCTCATGTTCTTTGAGGGTATGCGTATCGACATACAGCAGGTTCTTAATATCCTCTCGAGGTATTTTCAGTACGGCACTTAAAAAATTTTTCAGTGCAATTTCGTTGTTCATCATTTGCTTAAATGCGTAATCCACCTTCGGTGATATAAATTCGGGGTCATTGGTAACAGTTGATTTGTTTTCAATTCCGTTTTTCATTTAGTCCTCCGGTTTCTTAATTTATTATATCATAAGTGTTGAGTTTTAGCCACAGGCAGATTAATAATTGCAGAAATCATATGGGGCTTCAAACTAAACATATACATATTTTACCATATAATTAAATTAATTCCAATAACTATTTCGAACATTTGTTTTGATTACACAGTGGGACGGACATAGTAATAAGACTTTTTTCTCACTTCAAGATTAAGGACCTGATATAGTAGATAAATTGTAAACACAAATGCTGTTTACAGAAGAAAACGTGCTTTTTATGTATAGGTGATATTATTGAATATTGGAACGTGATATAATTTAAGATAATTATTTACTTAAGATTTATATTTTGTGTGACATGGGGGTGTTAAATTTGAAGCTGAGTAAAATATTAAATAATTTTACATGCTCGATTCTTATGATATTCATTATTTTCCTAGAGTGAGTGATAAAAGTTAATTGTATTTTTCTAAATATTCATTTAATATTGTTTCTTCTAATTTTAACTTTTCCTCACTTTTCTTTGTAAGTTCATTGTCGAGCAACTGGAATACTTGATTTCCAATTACTAAATTATCATTAAAAGCCATTTCTCCGGAATTAACGTAACCAAAAGATTTAAAATATTCTATATCTTTAAAGCTTATATTAAAAAGTTTTCTGTTAAAATATGTTCTGGTTACAGTAAATCTAATTTTATTGAAGTCATAATACCAATATCCTATGTATCTATAGACTTCATTATTGTTGTTATTTAAAATATTATTTTCTGCCGGGAAATATGAGAACTCGCCATTTTTTCTAAACACAAAAGTTCCATATTCGTAATTACAAACAATGGTACTTAATTCAACGAAAACATATCTATTATACCAAGCTTCTTTGCCACTAACTAAATTTCCTACATCTTTAACTCCTACTTCTTTGTAGTTTTCAAATTTATTAATAGAACTAAAACCTCCTATTATAATTAAAATTAAAACTATAAGAATTATAAAAGTGATTAATTTTTTCATAATTTATTTATCCTCATTACGTGTTTATTTATATGACGAATTTACCCAAAAAAGGTTCCCCAAATAGTAACATTTGTATTTGATAACGATGTATGCCGGTCTAGGCAGGATAACCGAAAGGCTTGACATAGTAGACAAAATTGCTCAACTCCTTGTATATTTCTACTATCAAAGCTCAAATTGCAGCTTGAAACAAAAAGTTCACTACTGACAAAAACGGTTTTTGTCAAAAAATATGACAAAAACTATTTTTGTCTAATTACAAAATATATGCGATATGTTAAATTTGATTATAGAGAATAAAGGAGGAAATAAGATGGCAGATTTCATAATTGCTGCAGCTTCGACAGCAGATCTTCCCGAGGAATATTTCAAGGAGCATGATGTACCAATTATCCGTTATACTTATATGATGGATAATGAGCTGTATGATGATGACTGCAAAGAAGAAACGAGAGAAAAGATATATAAGCGAATGAGAAACGGTGCTGTAATGAGCACTTCTATGATTAATACATATACTTATTATGAATTCTTTAAAAAACTCATGGATATGGGAAAGGACGTTATCTTTCTTGATATGACACGCAGGATATCCAGTTCTTTTACAAATGCCGAGGATGCTGCGGAGAAGATAAAGGAAGAATACCCTAATCAGCGCTTTTACCTGATGGATACCCTGTGTGTATCGGGCGGTCTCGGAATGCTGGTGCACTATATGGTCAAGCTGAGAGATGAAGGCAAGAGCTTTGACGAGACAATAGAATGGGGAGAAGCTAATAAGCTTAAAATTATACACTGGTTTACGGTGAACGACCTCAATTATCTTAAACGCGGCGGACGAGTTTCGAATTCTGCCGCATTGGTAGGGTCACTTCTTTCCATCAAGCCGGTTCTTTATGTTTCAGATGACGGAAAACTCGTCGTTGCCGACAAAATTCGCGGCAGAAAGGTTGCTATGCTCGACATACTTAACAAGATGAAGACGGATTTCACTGAACCGGACGGCAAGGAGGTATTCATAAACCATGCCGATTGTCTGGACGACGCGGAGTTCATGCGTGAGAAAATACTTGAGACCTTCCCAACCATATCGAAAGTAACAATTATGAGCCTGGGTGCTGTAATTGGAGCACACTGCGGACCGGGACTTTTAACGATTTTTTATTTTGGGGACAAACGCCATGCATAGAACAAGTCATCCTGAATGCAGTTTCAGGATGACTTGTTTTAATTTTTAACAACCAAAGTAGAGCCGTATTTGTTTTTTTCAACCGATATAGTTGACTCAATTGTTTCCTTCAGCATCTGGACGTGGGATATGATTCCCACAAGTCTTTTTGAACCCTTAACAGAGCCTAATATATTCATGGCATCTCTGATCGAGGAGCTGTCCAAGCTTCCAAAGCCTTCATCTATAAACATGGTATCAATTCTGATACCGCCGGATTGTGCCTGGACCACTGCGGAAAGTCCAAGAGATAAAGCAAGTGAAACAAGGAATTTTTCTCCGCCGGATAATCCTGCTACGCTTCGTTTTTCTCCGGAATATGAATCATGAACCTCCAGGTCCAGACCGGCTTTTCTCGTTCGTCCCATTCCTTCAAAGGTTCTGCACAATTGATATCGTCCGCCATGCACATTTTTCAGAAGCCGATTTGCTTCCATGGTAACAGAGGTGAGCATCACGCCTAATACATAGCGCCGCAAGCTTATTCCTCGGTCACCTCTTAACGTAATTCCGAAGCTATTGTACATATCATATTTTTGAATCATTTCCTGCAATTTTTTTTGTTCTTTTTCTGTTTTTTTGGATGTTTTTTCAATGCGTTCTTTTTTTGCTCCGTTTAAGGTAATTTGCTTTTCAAGATCTGTAATTACTTTTTCCATGGCAGCTATGGAATTATCAATCTTTTCGATATCAGGCTTTTCCATATTTTCTGTCAGCTTTACAAGTCGTTCTAAATTTTTTGAAGCAGTGCCTTTATCAATGATATATGCTTGAATTTGCTTATCCCAGTCATCAATAACATCCTGTTCAACCAGAAATGACTTCAGATCCTTAGTATCTGCAAAGCCGTTTTGCTCAAGCAGTCGGTAATATTCTGATTTTCCCGCTTCATATTCGTTGTTCTTATTTTCAGAGTCTTCCTTCAAAAATTTTAAGCTTGCATTTGAAGCGCTGAGCAGCTTTTCAGCAATATTACTTTTGTCCGTCAGGCGGTTTAATTCGTTGGTGTAGCTGTCAACTTCAATTTTATAGGTATTTATTATCTTCTGTAACTCAGCTTCACTGGTTATGCCTTCCAGCCTTCGTTCACTTAAGGAATTAAACCTGGCTGATTTTTCTTCATTTAGCTTGTTTTGCACAGTCATCCTTGCGGTTAATTCGGAAAGCTCCTTATCTGATTTATTAACAGTTGAAGAAAGCTTTGTTTCTTCCTTGATTATATCGTTTAATCTGCCGGTTTCGGCTTCGGCCTTCTTTAACAGCGACAGAGTATCCTCCCTGGACCACTGGCTTAAGCTTTCTGCTAATATATCATATTCGCTTTGGAGTTCACCCAGTCTTTCTGTTTTGGAGGCTAATACAGCATCCTGCCTGGCAATTGAATTTAATATTTCATTGGCTTCAGAATTGATATGATCTATTTCTGAGCTTAAGGATTTTACATTTGATATATCAACACTATCATCTGTGCGATGTGCTTTTTTAGGGTGGTGTATGCTTCCGCAGACAGGGCATTCCTGACCGTCATTCAAACCTTCGCTTATTAAGAATGCAGAGCCTTCTATGTATTTGCTGTATGCTGAATCATATTCACGTTTCTTTAAATCTGCCGTCTTTTTATATTTTTCAAGCTGCTTATTCAGTTTATCAATGTTACTTTTTGATTTGGCTATTTCTTCGTTAATTAATTTAAGCTCATTTGCTTTTTTATCCAAAATAAGAAATTTTTCAGACCTATCCTTTAGCTCAGGAAGCTTCATGCTGTAATTATTAAATATAAATTCCTTCTGCTCGGTGTAAAAACTAAGCTTTTCCTTGGAGCTTTCAGAAAGCTTTTGTTTGCCGGCAATTTCATCATTGAGCCTATTAAGTTTCTGAAGTTCAGTTTCTGCTTCAATTTCAGCTTTTGCAATTTCCTTGTAAACATCAATTAACTGTTCGGATTTAATTTTGTTTTCCTTGAGTTTTTCAATATGCTCACTGTTTTTCTTCAATATCTCAAGCTCTTGCTCAGACCTTGTTTTGTTTGCAACACAGCTTAAGTTGTTTTTTTCTTCTTTTTCAAGCTTTTGCTTTGTTTCTTGAAGCTGCTTGTGCATATTCATAACCAAGTTATATTTTTGAGAAACATTGAGAGCCTTTTTTCCTTTTTCAAGCTTTATTTGAAGCTTGTTTATAAAATCATCTTTTTCCTTGATTTTATCCAGCTCTTTTTCAACCTTGCCCTTTTCTTCAAATAAATTAAATAAATCCTTCTGCAGTTGATACCTGGTTTTTTCTTCGGAGAGCAGTTCTGATTTTTCTTGTTTTTCTTTTAAGCTTTCATTAATAGCAAGCGATAAGTCTCTTGCCTGGCTGTTTAAATCCTCAATGGAATCTGCCTGCTCAGATTTGAGCAGAACATTGATGTTTTCTCTTTTTAATACAATATCTCTTGAGATGCTTCTGGCTTGACTGCAAATCCATTCAGCAGCTTCCTGCCATTTTTCCGCATTAAACAAGGTAACAAGAATAGCTTCCTTTTCATCGGATTTTGCCATTAAAAGCTTTTCAAATTTCCCTTGAGGGAGCATTATAACCTGTATGAACTGCTCATGATTAAGACCAATCAATTCGCAGGATTTTTGCTCTATATCTTTAATTTTCGGATTCTCGAAAAACGGTACAAAAATGCCTTCCTTATTTAAAAATAACGCATTTTGTGAAACACTGTATTCTTTATTTCCATTTCTTTTCGTTCTGATGTTGATGGTTCTCGTAAACTTATACGTTCTTTCAGAAATTTTATATGTGAATTCAACCTCAGTGGGTATGTCCTCCTTTGCCATCTGGCATCTCATGGCAGTTATATCACCGCGCTGTCCGCCGCTTGATTTGCCATACAAAGCATAGGTCATGGCATCAAGTATGGTGGTTTTTCCTGAGCCGGTAATGCCATGAATTAAAAACACTCCGGAATCGGCAAATTTTTGAAAATCCACTTCCTGTTTTTTAACATATGGCCCAAATGCCTGAAAGGTTAATCTAATTGGAATCATTGCTCAACACACTCCTCATTTTCAATTGCTGCCATAGCTTCTCTGAACAAGTTTTTTTGTTCCTCGGACAATTCATCACCTGTTATTTCTTTGAAAAATCTTTCTAATATGTCATCGGAGGAGAGGTTGTACAATTCCTCCACAGTAAGCTGATTTTCTTCTGTTTCATTCATCTTGCCTGAAATATTAAGCAAATTAGGATAATAGCTTCTAAAGAGCTCCACCGCCTCCATGCCTGCATATCTGTCGCTTATCTCAATCTTAATGTAATCCTCTCTTTTTGTATCATGCTCAGCTGTTGCCAGAACCTCATCAAAGGTACCTTTAATAACTCTTGTTTCTCTCAGCGGAACTACCTCTAATTCTTCTATTTTAACATAATCCTCAACGTCTAATATTGTGACAGACTTCAAATGCTCAGCTTCGCTGAAGGAATATTTGAGAGGAGAACCGCTGTATCTTAAATTTGAACCTCTGTTCTGAGCCTTGTGTAAATGTCCCAGCGCTATGTAATCAAAGCCTTCAAAAATGTCTGCGGGAATAGCCGAGGAGCCTCCCACCATCGCAGCTCTGTCACTTTCTGAAAGAATTGAGCCGCTTACAAAGCAGTGGCACATAAGAATGTTTTTATTGTTTGGTTTAAATTGCTTTTTTATATTTTGCAAGACACAATTCATCGCATCTGAATAGCTGCCTATTTTTTCATCAGGGAAGAGAGCCTTAACCTCGTCAGCATTAAAATAGGGCAGAGTGTAAACAGTTATATTGTTTAATTCAACACAGCTTACTTCCTTTGTGAGTTTCCCGAATATATAGAGATTTGATTTTTTTAAAAGTTCGCTGCATGATGCCAGTCTGGCTGCTCCGTCATGATTTCCTGCTGATATAATTACAGGAACTCCTATTTCCTTGCACAATTTTGTAACGGCATAATTGTACAGAGAAATAGCTTCCGAGCTGGATACGGAATGATCAAAAATATCACCTGCAATCATAACCGCATCAATATTTTGTTCCTTGACAGTATTTATTAAAAAATCAATGAAATTATTTTGTTCTTCTACCAGCGATGTGCTGTGAAGACTGATTCCCAAATGCCAGTCGGATGTATGGATTATTTTCATTTTTTCTCCTTTCTATAACTATAGAATCGAATGTTGCAAATCGCAGGGGAGGGCACAAGACCCTCCCTCTGCGTTATTATTTATAATTAGAATCCTAAATGTTCTCCTACCAGTATTACCTTGATTCTGTTTTGAGGCTTGCAGCATCTAGTAGTTAATATTTGACAGCATATTGTTTCTTTTGAAGTGCACTCTGAGCATTTTCCTGTAAAGTGACAGGGCGGCTGCGAATTAGTTCTGAATGTATTAGGAACTGTAGAATCAGATCTGATCTTGCCAAGTGCAGCGCTTAATTCAGGAACAACCTTGTTCATGCCTGCTACAACAATAACTGAATCAGGACCATAACTATAAGCAGCCAATCTGTTTCCGTTTGCGTCAACATTCATTAATTCCCCATCCATTGTGATGGCATTTGTACTTGTCAAGAATACATCAGCAGTCAAAGCCTGCTTCATCAGCTTAATTCTTTCTTCCGGAGTCTTTGCCTTATCTCTGTCGATTATAGAAATCTGCTTTTCTTCAAGAAGCTTTTTTACACCCAATTCATCAATAGTGTAGGAACCGCCCCAAGAAACAACATCATCCTGTTTAATCATGGACATAACCATTTCAATTGCTTCTTCTTTAGTTTCTGCGTAGTAACCTTCCATGCCTCTTTTTTGGAGATTTTTAATTATAGTCTCGCTCTTTACCTTAAAACCTTCTTTTAAAAAATCCATTTTATCCCTCCTATTATTCTATCAATCAATACAATTATATAATATATAGAAGGCAAATTCAAGTTATGATACAGGTGGAAACCCAGAATAGTATGAAAAGCCTATTTATTTCATCCTGAGCGATAGTATGAACCTAAGTATAGTTGTTTTTTCTGTTTTTTTATATTGACATTTACATATATCAATGATAATATGATTGATATAATTTGATAAAATATCAAATATCAAATATTAAATATCGAATAATAAGAGGTGATTGCCATGATTTTTTTGTGATAGAACAATTTAAAATACATAAAATTTTTTTATAAAAAGGAGGATAAAAATGAAAAAACTAGTTGCTTTATTTCTATGTCTTACAATGTTTTTATTATTATTTACAGCGTGCAACTCGTCATCTGATTCAAATGAAGAATCAGGAAAAACCCCAGGTGAAATGCCATCCGGGACAGTAGCTAAGGGTGAAAATTGGTGGGAAGAAATTAATTTTGACAAGGATGTACATCTGACTTTTGCCTCCACGGGGTCCCCACGTAGCGGCTCCGGTATTGCCACTGAGAAAGCGATTGCTCTCTTAAAAGAACGCTCTGGTGGAAAGATCGTTATTGAGCAGGTCTTTAATGGTGCACTCGGTAATGAGCAGAGTACCTTTGCACAGTGCATGGAAGGCTCTATAGATATCACAGGTTGCGGTACTGGCACAGTGTCACAATATGTTCCTTACTTTGAAGTATTTCAGCTTCCGTTTCTCATCGGCTCCTATGAACAGGAATGGGCAGTCATGCAGTCTGATGAGTGGAAGGCACTCCGCAAAAGAGTAAACGATGAGCTTGACGGTATTACAATCATAAGCATGACAGAGTTCGGAATGCGCCAGTTTGCAACGATTAAAAAGCCTATTAAGACTATTGACGATATAAAAGGACTTAAGATACGATCCATAGGTAATCCGGTTATTGACGAGGCTCTGAAGGCCATTGGAGCCAATCCTGTGAACATTACATATACGGATTTGTACAGTTCGCTTCAGAATAAAGTTATCGACGGCGAGGAGATTAATGCAACGTCAGTCTCAATGCAGAAACACTACGAAGTTGTTAATTATATCTCCGAAATCGGCTTCTATCCGTTTCTTTCTATGGCTGTTATGAGTGACGCAATTATCGAATCGCTGCCTGAAGGATATTTTGACCTGATTATGCAATGCTTTGCAGAGACAGATGAGTGGTATATGACTGAGGCTATTTACGACTGGGATTCACATGGACGACAGGATTGTATAGATAACGGCATTGAATTTAATACAATTGAAGACAGAGATGTATGGATTGAGAAAATGCTTCCTCTTTACGAGAAGAAATCTGAAGAAGATCCTATGTATAAAGAATTTATCGAAAAAGCTCAATCTTTACAGAAAAGTAAGCAATAAAAGCATGCTGGATAAGAATCCAATGACAAATACTTACATAGGAGGAACAGTCCATGATTAAGCTTTACCATAGATTTACAGAATTATGGTTTAAACTACTAAGTTTTATTGCTGTCCTGACGGTTGTAGCAATGCTTACCATCATGACAATCGAGGTCGTGAGGCGCTATATATTTGGAATGACTTTTATATGGTCTGATGAGGTCATACGTATTCTACTGATATTTTGCGCTTTCTTTGGAGGCTCAGCCGCATATTATAAGCATAATTTGGTATCCTTTGATCTTGTAACTAACAAGTTTTCGGACAAGGTTCAGAAGATACTACTATTGGTTACAAACATAGTTTTATCTATATTTTTTATATTTCTCACATATTATACATTCCAAAAAATGACAGCACCGTCAGTTGTAAGTAGCATCAGTACTGCGACTGGATTCACCGCAGCTGTACCTTATTATGGGATATTTCTAGGATTAATTTCTCTTATGATTTTCACAATAGACTTTTATCCTGTACTAATCAGTAATGTGTTTTTTAAGCACAAAGCAGAGGAGGATTAAGCAATGTTAGCAGCTTCGTTGACGTTTATAGTACTATTGATTATTGGTGTGCCTATTGCTTTCGTTCTTGGACTAATGGGTACGATACATACAATAAGTCTCGGAAATTCGGCATATATGCTTGTAATCATTCAGCGGCTTTTCGACCAGATTAATACGACCTCTCTCACATGCCTGCCTTTCTTCATCTTAGCGGGAGAGATTATGAATGAAGGTGGTGTTACAAAGCGTCTTCTTAACTTCATTCGTGAGATTGTAGGCTGGTTGAAAGGAGGTATGGCTTATTCCTGTGTTTTGATTGCTGCACTGCTTTCCGCAATCTTAGGTTCACCTAACGGTGTTGCATCTATGCTTTGTGGCGTTTTAGTGCCTGAGCTGCGCAATGATGGTTATCCAGACGAATTCACAGGATCACTCGTTGCAGCTTCTTCAATTCTGGGACCGATAATACCACCAAGCACATCCTTCATCATGTACTGTATGCTGACTAATACATCTATACAGGCAATGTTCATTGCAGGTATCGTGCCAGGAATTCTACTTGTTTTAATGTTTTGCGGGCTAATTTTGTTTTACACGTATAAGCTCGGTTTTGGTAAGTCCATTGATAATATTTCATTAAAAAGAATCGGTAAAACATTTATTGTGGCACTGCCAGCACTTATAGTGCCAGGTATCATAATTGGTGGCGTAGTCGGTGGATTATTTACAGCTACCGAAGCTGGTGCTGTATCCTGCATTTCCGCACTGATTGCAAGTGCGATCTACCGCGAATTAGACTGGAAGAAGCTCCCTGGTGTATTTCTTCATGGCTCAATAATGGGCGGCGGCATTCTGCTCATGATTTCCTTTGGTGGCGTTATCGCGTGGAGCATGACTCGAAGCGGTATTCCGGCACAACTCATTCAGGTGGTCAACAGCGTAACAGACAGTAGTACACTTATTACCGCAGTTATCATCGTAATTTTAATGATTGGCGGCTGTTTACTTGACACTGGAACTATGGCTATGGTCTTTAACCCCGTAATGTTTCCACTCGCTATGTCTATAGGAATGGATCCTGTACATTTTGGAATTATATTCTCAGTACTTTTGACAATCGGATATATTACTCCGCCTGTCGGTGTAGTGCTTTTCGTTACTTCCAACGTATCAGGGATCCCGTTCAACAAGCTGTGTAAGACGATTTGGCCTTTCGCATTCGCTGCGTTTATCATTATGGTAGCGCTTGCGTACATGCCCGATGTGGTTCTATGGCTGCCGAGACTTACGGGTTACGGAGGATAAATTATATCTGTTTTGGTTTGTTTTGAATACCTATTTTATTAATATATGGAGTAGTTCAATCATAAAAGTACTTTAATTTAGAGTGCTTTGCAGTTTCAAAAATAATTTTTATAATTTTGAGGAGGGTTCAAAATGGAAGTTTTAGATAATGGAGTTATTATAGGCAATTACAATAAGGAAAAATGGACTACGGTAGTGCCGGGAATTGAACAGTTAGAGGTAAATGGCAAAAACCTGACACTCTCTTTCATGCGTATTCTCCCTGAGAAAACAGGAATGTACGCACCAACCCCGTTCGGCCACCGTCATGACGAAATTGAGCAGATGACCATAATGTTAGAGGGTCACGCAACGGTAATAATGGATGGCAAGCGCACGCCTGTCAGAAAAGGATCTCACTGGTTTGCTCCCAAGGGTATCGACCATGGACTTGATTTGCGCGATTCATCCGAGGGCGTGACAATACTACAGATTTTCCCCGCGGGTTCTAGGCCAGAAATTCCAAAGGAGAGTGAGGTGAATAAATGATAAATACAAAAATGATTCGGAAACTTCGCAATAACCAACCTGTATTTGGTACCTTCGTTAAGATTAACGAGCCTCGGCTTATTGAGAGTTTTGGGCGTGCTGGCTTCGACTACGTCATACTTGATGCAGAGCATGGTACGTATGACTTTAACCAGCTTGAAAACATGGTTCGCGCGGCGGATATAGCAGACCTCTCGACAGTCGTTCGTGTTCCGGACTGCACGGAGTACTCCATTTTGCACTCACTGGACGTTGGCGCGGGCGGCGTCCAGGTACCGAGCTTGAGAGATATTGAGGTTGCAAAATCCGGTGCTCGATTTTCGAAATACTATCCGCTCGGAATTAGAGGTATCTGTACCGACCAACGCGCAAACGACTACGGCTTTAATAGCTCTACGGAGTATTTCAAACACGCCAACGAGAACTCGCTTTTAATCTATCAAGTTGAGACAAAGGAAATGGTTGACCAGATTGAGGAACTATGCAAGATTGACCTAGTAGACGTAATCTTTATTGGACCGGGGGATCTCAGTCAGTCTCTCGGGAAACCGGGTCAGATGAATGCACCGGAGGTCATGGATGCAATCCGTTACGTGTGCAAGGTAGGATTGGAGTATGATAAAATCGTCGGGACAATCGTAATGGAACCGTCCGGTTTCAGGAAGTTTATCGATATGGGAATGCTTTTTATGTCGATAGGTACAGATATGATGATCTTTAACAAGGCACTGACGGATACCGCTCAGTCATTTAAGGAATTTCGTTAAATTATAATGTAGGCTTTCATCCGTATACTACACGGGTTGAAAGTAAAAAAAGGAGGAAATTATGTCTAAAATGGAACTAAATCAAGTGAAAATTGGAAATTTTTACAACACAGAAGAGTATTACTGCCCCAATCCTGAGAAAACAAAAGGTGTTATGCGTTATTTCTTCACGGGTGACAACTGCTCAGTAGCGTTACACATGATCCCTGCGAAGCTCGATCCCGTGCCAGAGCACAAGCACCCTCACGAGCAGTTCCTAATTGTACCGCAAGGTGATGGTAAGGCTATTGTAGACGGAGTCAAATACGATTCTGAACCCGGTTTTTTCGCGTACTGCCCGGAAAATGTGCCGCATGGTTATGACTCATCAGAAGCGACATATACCTGCTGGAACCTTGACATTTTCTATCCAGAGCGCCTTGAGTACGAGAAAGACAATTATTTCCGTATAATGGCTCAAGGTAAAAGTCCGATGGAAACAATGATTACTAAGGAAACAAAGGAATAAACTTTTAGCCGCTTAGCGACTTTGAAAAAGGAGGGTTAAAAATGCGTGAAATATTACGGGGTTATATAGATATGCATGTGCACAACGGCCCGTCAAACGTGAAGCGCCTTTATAATACAGGCGAATTTGCGATTGAAGCTGATAAGGTGGGGTGTCGGGCATTCATCACGAAGGATCACTATTTTCCATCGATTATGACGGCTATTCAGGCCAACTCTCTACTTGAGGATAAGGTCAAAACCAAGGCGTACGGTAGTCTCATACTTAACAACTCTATAGGCGGCATCTGCCTTAAAGCAGTTGATGCGGCTTGCGCGCTCGATGTTAAATATCTGTCGCTTCCGACAATTTCATCGGCAAACCATATAAACTACTATAAGGGGCGTTCATTTGTCGGTTCCAAGGGCATGGTTTTGGATGAAGAGCCCATTGTGATGGTTAAAGAGGATGGCTCACCATCGGATGAGGTTGAAGAGCTGTTACAATACCTTTCAAAACTCGATAAACCGCCAATTTTAGCAACGGGACACGGCTCACGAGAGGAGCAGAATGCTGTTGTGACAAGGAGTGCACAACTGGGCGTACCGATTTTGGTAAACCACCCGTATTATGGCTTTGATGTGAGGCTTGAAGATCTTGAGAGGTGGGCTGAGTTGGGGGCATACATTGAGCTTACAGCTGTGACATTTTTGCCAGGCGTTAATGTGCCACCCGGCTTTGTCGGCGACCATGCCTTCATGGAGAAGCTCTATGAGCGTGTACCAATCGACCATTTCATACTTGATTCCGACATGGGACAGCAAATTTTTGAGTCACCCGTTGAGGGGGTCTACAAGTTTATCAAGGTGCTTATGAACGACTACGGCTTTACAGAGAAGCAGATAAACACAATTATAAAAGATACGCCGGCAAAACTCATGTATCTCTAATGAATAAGCGTTTAGAAAGCGGCAGCTTTCAATGCGCAAGAGATGCTGAAGATAAAATACATTGCTTGAAAAGAATCCATATGGCTTATTGAAGGTTGTCAATCAACTAACCTAAAGCAGCTATCTGTGGGAAAAATCAAAGCTTTATTTAGCAAAAACCTTGAAGTTTTATTGAATTTTCAAGGTTTTTTATTGTTGGAATTGATATTTTATGGTACAATATCAGTATATAAAATACAAATTAAAAAATAAAGTGTATTATTGTTATTGAATTTATTTTAATATTTGATATAATATCAAATGGAGGTGGTTTCAATTACTTACCAATCAAAAAACGATTATGTGTACTCTAAAATTAAAAAGGATATTCTTCAAAAACTCTTGAAACCAGGACAACGACTTGTTGTTAGTGAACTTGCGAAAAAATTAAACAGTTCGCCTATGCCCGTACGTGAGGCGCTTATCCGCCTTGCGCAAGAGGAGTTTGTTGAGCTCGTCCCGCACGTCGGTGCCAGTGTTATCTCATACAATGAGCAAAGGTTATTAGAAATTCATCAAATTCGAATTGAGCTTGAATCACTTGCTACAAGACTACTTGCTCCTGTGATTTCAGATAAACAGATTAAAAAACTTGATGATCTTATGAATAACGGGAAGCTTATAATAGGCAGTGGCAGTGTAGAACAATATTTTGAGTGGAACAAAAAATTCCATCGCACCATTGCCGAAATGAACCCTAATAGAACTCTGGCGAACCAAATTATAACCATATGGCAGAAGTTAGAGTTAATCGGTACCCGGTTTGGTCTGCATACATGGTGTATAGATAAATCGTATTCAGAGCATATGCTTTGGACTAACGCATTACGCTCGCGAGATCCGGTTACAGCTGAGGCTGTATGCCGCCAACATTGTACCGCTGTCAGCGAATCAAACTTGGAAGACTTTATTTAATAATAGCCACGCAGTTTTAAAGTTAAGGTAGAAGCTTGATTTTCTGACCAAGCTGTAACATTAGAAAATTAGCCCATAAGAAAAGCTTTAGTGCTAGAAATATAAATAGCACAAGTTGAAAATTGAAAATTCCAAAATAAAAGATATAATATAGTTTATTAAAGCTGGAGGGATTGAACATGAGTAAACAGTTTACAAATGAGTATAATGAGAATGAAGTAAGGTAAAATCTAGATTCATAAGGATCTAGATTTTACAGTTTAGCAATGGTAGAATTATTTTAAATAACTAACGTTTTCTCAGAAAGGATATTAAATGAAAGTACACGAGAGATTTTTAAATTATGTGAAGTTTGATACTCAGTCGGTACCGGATTTGGACATTATACCCAGCAGTGAAAAACAAAAGGATTTGGCAAGGTATTTGGTTGAAGAAATGAAATCTATTGGGATACAGGATGCCTTTATGGATGAATATGGATATGTATACGGAACCATTCCTTCCAATATAAGTGAAAATATGCCGACAATAGGATTTATCGCACATATGGATACATCGCCGGATATGCCGGGAAACAACATAAAGCCCCGAATAGTTCAAAATTACGATGGTAAGGACATAGTACTGAACGAAGAAAAAAATATAGTTATGAGAACAGAAATGTTTGAGCATCTGTTGGATTATGTGGGTAAGGATTTGATTGTAACTGACGGAACTACATTGCTCGGAGCAGACAACAAGGCAGGTATAGCAGAAATAATGTCCATGGCCGAATATTTCATAAGTAATCCTGATATTAAACACGGAACAATTAAAATAGGCTTTACACCGGATGAAGAGGTTGGAAACGGAGCAGATAAGTTCGATGTTGATAATTTCAAAGCAGATTATGCATATACTGTTGACGGAGGTAAGCTGGGTGAGATAGAATACGAAAATTTCAATGCTGCAAGCGCCAAGGTTGAAGTAAAAGGATCAAACATTCATCCGGGCTCGGCGAAAAACAAAATGAAAAACTCCATACTGATTGCAATGGAGTTTCAGGGCATGCTCCCTGTTCACGAAACTCCCGGAAACACAGAAAATTACGAAGGCTTCAACCACTTGAACGATATGAGCGGAGATGTTGAAAAAACCTGTTTAAATTACATAATAAGAGACCACAACCGGGATAAGTTCAACTCTAAAAAGGAAAGATTCATAAAAACGGCAGATTTTTTAAATGATAAATACGGAGAAAATACAGTCAAGGTAGAATTAAAAGATTCATATTATAATATGAAGGAAAAAATTCTTCCTCACATGTATATTATTGAGGCAGCAAAGGAAGCTCTGAAAAAAATAGGAGTTGAGCCTGTAATAGTTCCTATAAGAGGGGGCACTGACGGAGCAAGATTGTCTTATATGGGACTGCCATGCCCGAATCTGTGTACAGGCGGACACAATTATCATGGGAGATACGAATATATACCGGTTCAGTCAATGGAAAAAGTAGTAGACTTGTTAATAGAAATAGCAAAGCAATAAAATAAAATGTAAAATGGGGACGGACTTTCCGATGATGATGGCTTTTCATCACCAGAAAGTCCGTCCCCATTTTGAGGTCCGTCTCCGGAGTGGAGCGGGGGTTATTCTTTTACTTTCTTCAGGATTCCGGTATAGGTGTCATCAATAAGTGACTTATTAGTTCCATAGAGGCCGAAGGTTTTGATTATATCGTAGTCGTTGATACCTTCTACAAAAGCTCGTTCCTTTTCTCCTATGAAGTTTAACACATACAATCTGTTTAAAGAATACTTGTTAAAAATACTTTCGTAATCAAGTAAGCTTTCGGTTGTGGGTTTTTCACTTTTTTCAATTAATAACAGATTAGCCAGCTCAACAACCTTTGAATCGGGATCTATTGACATCATCGGGTTCAAAGTATACCTGTAAAGCGTAGTATCCTTGTAAAGAGAAAAACTATACTTGCCGAATGTGTAATTCCTGAAATCTGTTTTTTCCGAACCTGCTGTCAAGCTCCAGTTTATGTCTAAAAGAGAAGGTATATCATTAGCTTTTTTTAAATCATCATAAACAAGAGTTTTCAGCATTTCCTTATTATTGCTTTTAATGTAAAATGCATATCTGAAAAATAATATATTTGCTTTGGCGTTATTGCTGTTTGTTATAGTGTCCCACCTTTCCAATGCACCTATATACAAGTCTTCCTTGACATCATACTTGCTTACCAAGGCAAATATTTGCATAAAATCAGAATCCTGCAGGTCATTTCTAACTACAATACTTGTCAATATTTCATTAGCAAACTGTGATTTTTGTGCGTCGGTGTAATTACCAAAATTAATTAAATAAAAATTAGTGCCCGATACGTTGAAGTATCCGCTTGAACGCAATTCCTCCAGTGTTTTTACGGCATTTAAGTCATATAAATGTGAGTCTTCAGGGAAAATATATCCGCCGAAGGATACATATTCTAAAGTGTCCTTTGCTTTGATATACTTTTTGTCATTAGCATTAGCATTAGCCCAATTATAATTGCCAAAGTATGAATACATATCTTCGCCCTTTATGGGGAGGAATTCAAGCTTAGTAAGATAATTGCTTTGATCACTTGTCTTAATGTCATAATAAACTCTTTTTATTAGTGCTGCAGATTCTGCTCTGGTAATATTGTTAGTGCCTTTAAAAGTTCCGTTTTCATAACCGGCAAGGATTCCTGCGTTGTAAAGCCTTTTGATTTCTTCATAAAATTTATTGCCTGCGCTGACATCCTTAAAAGTAAGAGAATTGTCATATATGGCATCCTTGCAGAAAACCGCTATCAAAGCTGCAGCTTCTTCTCTTGTAATTGGTTTGTCAGGATAAAAATTCGTACCGGTAAAAATATCGGTAAACAAAAAATCCCTGTTTGTTTTTAAATGCTCATACATAGAAATAACAAAAGTATAAGACCAGTGTGTATTTGACATGTCGGTATATTTCATGTCACTTGTGTAAATTTCATTCATTAGGTTTTGTCGATACGCTGTTTTTGCCAAGATGGTAATAAACTCAGCTCTTGTGATGTTATTTTCCGGTCTGAAAGTGAAGTCTCCGTATCCCTTGAAGACCTTCAAGGTATTTGAAGCAAAATCAACATCTTTTTCAGCCCAGTGATTATAAGTATCGTAATACACAGTTTTCGCCAATGCTGGCTGAATGGATAACACAATAAAAATAATAATTAATAATAATAGCTTGTTAAATTTCTTCAATTTGCGTCATCACCCTTTATTAACATATTTGTATATAATAGTATTTACCTCCTCTTCGGATATATTAAACACCTTTTTTAGAAATAATTCAATATTAATTTTTCCTAAATCAGATATATTTTTCTGAGTGTGTTCCGGAGGTAAAAATACTTTAGAATTACTTAATTTATTGGGATAATACTCATAAATATTGCTCCCGACTTTTTTTGCACGACACTTAAAGTAAAATTCAAAAATGTCAGAATTCAAGTATGCCAGGAAATAATTCATGGGGATTTCCCTGTTGATATTGTTCATAAAATATACATCTGCGCTGCAGAAGTATTTGTTTGTGTCATAGTAAAAATTGTTTTGTTTGGATTTATAGGGGAAAACTATTTTTGGATTTTCAAATTCAGATTGATTTCTGCCCCATTGCAGCTCATACCATCTTCTATACCCCTTGATGCATTCTCTTCTGTTTTGAAGTCTGTCTCTATAGTCTGAAAGATATTTAATGGCATTAGGATAATTTTCTTCACAATCTATTATATTAGCATATATCAAGTATAAGTTATTATATTTTATGCCTGTTTTCGATATGTTACTGTTTTTTATCCATTTTTTCAACAGGTTACGCTCAATATCAAATTTTTCTATTGTTTTTTCATCAACAATGAAGGCCTTGTCCAATCCGGTTATAACACCCTGCCTGATGCTGCAGATATCATGAATAAATGTGTTTGAAGCAGCATCAATTCTGTCAAACAGATTTTCATCCTCATCCTTTAAAATAATCCATCCTTCATCCTTAAGCTTGTTTTGAGTATAAATAAATGTGTCTTCTGTGCTGTCCTCATTATATTTGACGTATGAAAAAGTATTTTTGTTCCTGCTTTTATTTAATAATGTTATCATGGAAGGACTTACCATTGCATCCTTGAATACATTATTTCCGCTAAAATCAATCAGAGACAATATATTAAAATTATTTTTTAAAAATGCCCGTATTTTATCAGCGTATAAAGCCTCCATAAAGTATCTTGAGGTTATGAAGGAAATAATACCGTCAGATTTTAATATTTCATGACTTTTTTTGAAAAAACAATAGGATATGTCTGCCTTGTCATAAAACACATCTGAATATATTTCATATAAAGCCTTTTTGTATTTCATGGATGAGTTTTTGTGACCTACATATGGAGGATTACCGACAATAATATCAAATTCACCAAATTTAAATGAATCTGTCAGAAAATCAAGATTAAAAATATTAAAGCTCACATCTGTACAGCTGCTTGCAAAAAGAATTCCTGCTTTTGTTAAAAATATTGAGAATTCATCTACATCAATACCATAAAGCATATTGTCAATAATGTATTTATCATCTTCTTCATCCTTTAAACGGTTTTTAATTTTAATAAAGGACTCTATGAGGAAGTATCCGCCTCCGCAGGATGGGTCAAGTATTTTTGTATTTTTGTCAATGTTTTTGATTTCAAACAATTGATAAAGCATTTTATGGATAACATCAAGAGGTGTATACACCTGTCCCAGATTTTTCTTTTCCTTTGATGTAAGCAGCAATTCATAAAGCTCTCCCGGACGGAAATTTTCTATATCGATGCTTTTCCTGTTTGATGAAATTATATTGAACACCTTTTCCTCTATAGCATCACAATTAAGATTTAAAAATTCAAACTCATTATATATATTCTCAATATCACATGAAAAAATCGGGGTAGCCTTAAATGAATTAAAATCACTGTCTAAAATTTCAAAGCCATATAGCTTGCACTGATATAAAATTCTGGAAACTAAATAAATTATATATTTTACTCTGACTATATAATCATAATTATCTAAATCTTTTATTAAGAAATTAATTTTTTTAAGCAGTGATTTGTCCATATTACCCCCTGAATCAGTTGATTTTACTCAATATTAACATGATTTGATAATTAAATCAATATATTCGGCTTTTATATGCTATATAGTATTAAAAGCATCGGGAGGTGATGAGATGGCAGTAGTTGCTAATCAGGCTGATTCTAAATTAAAGCTGGTACTAAATGCAGGACTTGACGAGAACAATAAGAACATCATTAAAAATAAGACCCTTTCCAGAATTAAGGCATCAGTGACAAACGAGGATTTATACAACTTTGGAGTAGCGATATCTGAATTGCAGTCATATTCTTTGACTAACTTAGTAAGATATGAGGAATATGAGCTGATAAATGAGATTGAAGACTTAGTGAATTAATAAAATACTTTTCAACAAATCATAATAAAGGGGTGATATAATGGCAAAGAGATTATTAATGGCTTTCAAAACAGTTGAAGGAACAACTTCAAAATTGACGGTTGACGAGCCTAAAGACGGATTGACCGGACCTGAAGTAAGAGCAGTCATGGACACAGCAATAGCTAAAAATATATTCAACACAAACAGCGGCGACTTGTTTGAAGTAAAATCAGCTGAGGTTATAACTACTACCGAAGAAATTTTAATATAACAAGATTTAGTTTTGCAAAAACATTTAAATCATTGTTAAAAAATTGGTAATAATATGATATAATAATGAGGGTGGGCAGTTGTCCGCCCTCAGATATTAAAAATAAAAATATATTAACCAGAGGTAATTATGATAAACAAGGATGAAATACTCAAAAACAATAAAACATTAAAGAACGTATCACAGCTTGAAGAAGTATTGTGGCTCAATCCAAAATTAACAGCATATGAAGAAGCATCAAAGAAAATCAATATAGATATAACTGCAATAGACGATGCAGAAAGACGTCTCAATAAATTTGCACCTCTTATAGAAATTCTTTTCCCTGAAACCAAGACATCCCATGGAATAATAGAATCGCCGTTAAAAGAAATAAACAACATGAAAAACCTTCTTATATCCTCCTATGACACTAAAATTTCAGGAAGGCTTCTCCTGAAGATGGACAGTCACCTGGCTATAGCAGGCAGTGTAAAAGCAAGAGGAGGAATATACGAAGTATTAAAATATGCAGAATACCTTGCCCTTGATAACGATATGATAAAGGAAACAGATGACTACTCCATACTTGCCGATCAGAAATACAGAGATTTCTTTCATCAATATAAAATACAGGTAGGCTCTACAGGAAACTTAGGACTGAGCATCGGCATAACATCGGCAGCGTTGGGATTTAATGTTATTGTACATATGTCATCAGACGCAAAGCAGTGGAAAAAGGACTTGCTAAGGTCCAAGGGGGCACAAGTAGTTGAATACAACAGTGATTTTTCAAAGGCCGTGGAGGAAGGCAGAAGGATGTCGGATCAGGATCCCATGAGCTACTTTGTGGACGATGAAAATTCAATGAACTTGTTTTTAGGATATGCTGTGGCAGCAAGGAGACTTAAAAAGCAGCTTGAAGAAATGAACATAACAGTAAACAGTGACAAACAGCTTTTTGTATATCTGCCATGCGGAGTAGGAGGAGCACCGGGGGGAATAACCTACGGATTAAAATCAGTTTATCATGATAATGTACATTGCTTTTTCATAGAGCCCACACATGCACCGTCAATGCTTCTGGGTATGGCTACAGGTCTTCACAATGATATTTGTGTACAGGATATAGGCATCGACGGCAGGACTCACGCAGATGGTCTGGCAGTGGGAAGACCTTCAAAGCTTGTGGGAAAAATGATGGATTATGTGCTGGGAGGAGTTTTTACCGTAGATGATTACAAGCTTTATAACAATATGAGATATCTGAATGAATCAGAAAATATCAATATTGAACCTTCGGCCTGTGCGGCATTTGAAGGCATAATAAAGCTGGAGACATCAAATGAAGGAGCAGAATACATAAAGTCACATAAGCTTGAAGATAAAATGAGAAATGCTGTCCATATTGCATGGGCAACCGGCGGAAACCTGGTTCCGGAGGAGATAAACAAGCAGTTTTTAAACACATATTTAAATTAAATGTTGAATAATTATATTTAATTTGATACTATAAAAAAATAGTATGATAAGAAATATTACAAACAGCTTAGAAATCAGGAGGGAATATGAAGGTTAATACCAACCCTGCAAAAGGGATGAGAGATATAACACCTCAGGAAAAAGAAATAAGAGATTATGTAGAGGGAGTTATAGTAAATACATATAAACAAGGTGGATTTGAACTTATTGAAACACCGGTTGTAGAAAACATAGAAAATCTTGTGGGCAGCAAGGGCGGAGAAAATTTAAGCCTGATATTTAAAATACTGAAAAGAGGAGAAAAACTGGATTTTACAAAAATTAACATGTCTGAAGACGAGCTGTCGGATTTAGGCTTGAGATATGATTTGACTGTTCCGTTAAGCCGCTTTTACTGTAACAATAAAGCTAAGCTCCCGACAGTTTTCAAAGCATTGCAGGTAGGCAATGTGTTCAGGGCCGAAAGAGCACAAAAGGGAAGATACAGAAGCTTCAAGCAATGTGATATCGATATAATCGGCGATGGTACAAAAGCAGCGGAATTAGAGCTGATAGCCACTACCGCAAAGGCTTTGATTAATCTTAATGTCAAGGATTTTGCAGTCAGATTCAATGACAGAAGAGTGTTAAAATCGGTAATTTTGAACTGCGGATTTACAGAGGATGAATTTGACGGTGTATGCATAGTAGTAGATAAATTAGACAAGGTCGGAATGGAAGGCGTTGAAAAAGAGCTTCAAAGCAAAGCATATGATGCAGAAGCTACGGCTAATCTGATGAAATCACTGATAAACATCAATGAAAAGAAAACAGACTGTCTTATGGAATACGGAGTTCCTGAAGAAGTTGTCAATGATGTCAGGGACGTATTGGAAAGCTCAAGAGAATATGCAAATGGTAAATATGACATTGAATTTGACTTTACCTTAATAAGAGGAATGGGCTATTACACCGGTTCTATTTTTGAAATAGCATACAAGGACTTAGGATACTCAATAGCAGGCGGCGGAAGATATGATGAAATGGTCGGAAATTTCATCGGAGAAAAGATTCCTGCCATAGGATTTTCAATAGGCTTTGAAAGACTGGTAAATCAGTTGATGGAGGAAAAATTCAAGGTTCCTAATCAACAAAAGGTAGTTCTGCTTTTTGAAGCATCTGATAAATATATAGATGTTATGAAAAAGGCAGATGAAATAAGAGAAGAAGGTTATACAGTATCAATTTTTGAAAAGGCCAAAAAATTAGGAAAGCAGTTAAATCAGTTTGCAGAATACGGATTTAACAAATTTGCAGTATATAACAGAGAAGATACAGAAATAAAGGACTTAGCATAGGTGCCAAAAAAATCAGGAGATTGTTAATGAATTTAAAAAAAATATTTTCAATAATTGCTGTACTTGTTTTTTCGTGTTCATTTTATTCAGCATATGCGGATGAAATGCAGGAAACAGTATTGACACCATATTCACAACAATACAACAAATATACAAACAATCCATACGGATATGAAATAACACTTTTAAACAATTTGAAGCTTAACGAGGATATAGTAAGCGTTAAAAGCAGGTTTGAATCAGATAATCTGGTTGTTGATGTGTTATATGATAATTTTTACAATGACCTGAATAATGAAACTACATATATTGGTTATGGAAACAGAGGAATAGCAAAAAATCCCGCATTTAAGATAACAGCAGAATACGATTATAACTTTGGGGGACTAAACGGACATATCATCCTTTATGAAAGACAAAAAATTGAAGACGGTGCTCCCGACAGAAACTATTATGCAATGATTACATTTGCGCGGTCATACAAAGAATTAATTACGGTGTTTATGAAATCATCACAGCCGCTGTATATCGAATACATCATGCCCAGCTTCAGGCTGACAGATAAAACAGGCACAATGAAGGCTGATAAGGTATTTGAACCTGTAGAAAAGGAATTTGACGAGAAAACAAGACTGTTTTATGAAGAATATTTTATAAACAATGAAAAGACGGGCTTCGGTATTTTCGAGCCGACATATCCGCTTTATTCATACAGGCTGAAGCAGATAGAGACGATGTTTGATTATGAATTTCCGGTGGTGCTGCTGTACAACTCCTTCCAGCTGCCTTTTAAAACAGATTACATGAATAAAGCAAAGCAGGAAGGCAAGGTAGTGGAATATGGTCTGTATACAACTGACATGGTTGACGGTGCAGAAAAGGATATCACACTGGAAATAATTGAAGGCAAATACGATGAATACTTGGAGAATCTGGCACAGAGCTTCAATGAATATGATTATCCGGTGCTTTTCAGGTTAAATAATGAAATGAACGGTGAATGGGTTTGGTACTCGGCTCACCAGGTTGGAAAGGATACGGATTTATTTATTGAATGCTGGAGATACATATATGACAAATTTAAGGAGCTGGGTGTCGATAATCTGATTTTTGTGTGGAATCCAAATGAAAAGTCATTTCCCAATTTTGCATACAACCACTATCTGAACTATTACCCGGGGAATGAATATGTAGACGTTGTCGGTCTCACTTCATACAATACAGGAAATTATTACAATGGTGAGACATGGAGAAGCTTTGCAGAAGCATATGACCATTTCTATTATGATTATGTAAGCCATTTTGATTTCCCTATGATGATTACGGAATTCAGCTGTGCTTCAGCAGGAGGAAACAAGACAGAATGGCTTAGGGATATGTTCAGTAAAATCTCCAGCTACGACAGAATAAAACTGGCGGTGCTGTGGAACGGACAGGACTACGACATGACCAAGCCGGAAAAAACCGTATCGAGAAATTACAGACTGGATTTAGAAGAGGATGTCATTGAAGCAGTCAAAGAAGGACTGCAGAATTTTAAATAGGAATAGCCTGCATCGTAAATCGATGCAGGCTATTTTTTAGGTTGATGACAATGTTACATTTGTCATTCCGAACCGCAGGTGAAGAATCTCCTGTTTATCTGTTTATATATTCAATGAATCGCTGCAAAATTGCGGCAACCTCGGCTCTGGTGGCGTATCCTGACGGGTCAAGGATATTACCGGTCTTACCGTTCAGAAGCTTGTTTGAAACCATCCATTTAATCGGTACTAAAGCCCAGTCGGATACATTTTTGTAATCATTAAAGCTTTCTATATCTGTAAGATTACTTACATCATATTTTTTCATTTGTGCATATCGGTAAAGTATTGTACACAGCTGTTCACGGGTTATATTGTCATCAGGGCCGAACAATCCGGTGCCGTATCCCCCCACAACACCGTTTTGTGAAGCCCAGCCTACAGCATCCGTATACCATAGGTTTTCTTGAATATCAGTAAATTTTGGTTTTCCAGCATTCACTGCTCCGTCTAATCGGAACAGCACTGTAACAAGCATTGCTCTTGTCATTTTGCCGTAGGGCTGGAACAGGTTTTCTGTCATTCCTTTGAATAACCCTTTATTCACAACAAATTTCACATTTTCATAGAACCAGTCGCTTTCAAAAACATCATTGAAATTAATCGTTTCTTCTGCTGCAGGCACTACAGGGATTTCTGCAGGCGGAGTACTGCCGTTATTGTTATGATGGTTATTATTATCTCCGTCGCCGTCATCCGGTTTTGGAGGAACGGGTATTTCCTCATCACCGATTATGTACAAGGCATAAAATTCGCTGCTGTCATTCATGCCCACCATGGAAGCAAAGGCCTTTAGGTGACAAGATTCAGATATTTTAATGGGTTTTGTGTATCTGAAGGAATTTGCCGTAGGCTCACTTCCGTCAGTTGTGTAATAAATATCTGCATCTGAAGTGCTTGTAGAGAGGCGTACCTCAATAGCTTCATCATAGCTTCCGCCCTCTGTATCGGATACAGGCTCTGATGCCGTCATCCTTTCCGATGCGGTTACGACAGCGGAAAAATCTTCATCCATTTTAACACCGGAATAGCTCAGTACATTTTCAGATACGCTAACCGTATATTCCTTAGGAGTTTCACCGTCATCCTCGTAAAGCTTGAAGCCTCCGGGGTACAATTCTTCATCTGCATTAAAGCGAATACGCTTAACGAATTTCTCTGAGGATATTACATCATCCTGGTATATATCGTCAGAGGTATATCCGGTGTTTTCGGATTCTGCTATAAGGTCTACCCCTCTGCATGGAACAATTTCTCCGGTTGATGTTTCAATAACCTGTACTGCGTTTACCATTTCCTCAGGGTCATAAACGGACTCTGACTGCATATACATTGAAAATTCGATTTCAATTCCCGAGGAATCTGCAGCTGTGCCGCGAACCTGTGGAGCTTCCGTGGATACAAGTCCTATGTTTACCTCCGTATGCACGGGAGGAACGGTCATTGATTTGGTCAGGGCTGCGTTGTACTTGCGGTCACTGTCTTCGAACATAACTCGCCAGCTTCCCTCCGGAACATCCCAGCCGTATTTGCCGTACTCATCAGTTGTCTGTGGATTTTCCTGTTCTGATTCAATCAGGAACTCATCCTCCCATGCAGCCCATTCGCCGTAGGAATCAGTCTGCACAGTTGCGGTTACTCCTTCAATCCTGTTGCTTTCAACAGCTTCAAATACATAGCCTGAAGGATCCATCAACCATTTCGGGTCATCTGTATCATCTTCTTCACCTATATCCTTGCCTTCTTTCCTCAGCTGCATGGTAATTTGTGAAAGTATGCCATTTCCCCAGATATTGTACTCTGCGTCAATCTTTTGCGTGAATACCATGTTCCCTGTGGATACTACGTAGCTCAGGCATTTGCCGGGCAGCGAGAAGAAGCTGGAGCCGTAGCTTACAACACCCATGAGGCTGCTTATGGAGTGGCTGTCGGTACGTGCCTTGCGGTACTCTGTGATTTCATCGTTCAGGCGGCTTCTTACGGAAGCATCCTTTATCTGATCTGTCAATGTTCTGAGGTTTGCAGGATCAATGCTTGCGGGTCCCGAAAAAATCTGCACGGCAGTTGCCACACCGCCTATTACCTGCATTCCTGTTCCCAGGTGACCAAGGTTTGCCGTACGATTACGGAATGCCTCATATGCTATTTCTCCCGTATTTTGAACATACCCTGCATAGTCCACCTTGCCGGAGATATTTCTTACGGTGTCGGACGTGGAGGCGTACAGAACAGGAGAGGTGCCGGCATAGAGAGTGCCTTCGCTTTTTATAACACCTTCATTGCTTACATAGGAGGTTCCTTCCTTCATTGAAGCAGCCAGGCCGGAGCTTACGTACATGGTACGGTACACCCTGAATTCATTTGCTGTTTCAGTTGAGCTGTCCTTTATCAGATAGAATTCTCCGGAGCTTCCCACAGGTATTTTTCTGAAGCCCTGTGACAAAAGACTTGCTTCCGTGTATCCGCTTACATCATTGTAGTTTGCTTCTATGCCTACGCGGACTCCGCCAAAATCTTTGTGTGCTTTAACTGAATTTTCGGTTTGTGCGGTTATTACTGCGGCTTCATTGCTGCGGTACTCTGCCGGCAAGTTAGCAGGCTCTATATTGCCGAGATTGTTCAGAGAGTCGTTAAACTGCTGCTCTGTAGGAGGCAGATATCCTGTCAACAACCCCATGTCTTCACCATCTTTAAGTGAATAGAATACTGACAGGTCATTTATGCTTGAGCCTAATACTTCCTCCATTATCCACTCCGAGTATCTGCCCTGGGGGTCATCCATCACCAGGCTTGCGGGATACCTGGTCTTTGTGCCGTTCTTGGCTGTGTTTATAACGTATACATTTTCGAGCTGTGCGCTTACCAGCTTGTTGATTCTGAAGGTTACACGGCTTTTCAGTGAAGGGTTATATCTGTATGCACCTGAAAAAGAACCGCTGCCAAGCACATCGATGTTGTACGTTTCTATGTCAGGGGCATCAAGGCTTCCGTAATGTGCAACGTTTCTGAATTCAAAGCTGCTTACGCTGGCTCTTTTATCATCGTCAATTACTTCACATGTTACAGGCTCTGATGTAAACACCCTGTCATCAGGTGTTGTCATCTTGGCAGTAAGCGTGTGTACGGATGCGGTTTTGGATGAAACAAGAGTTACCGTTGCTGAATAGCTGTGCTGCCAGTTTGCATCAGCTGAGCCTATGAGTGTTTCCCCGTCATATATTTCAATACTGCTTCCGCTGAAGGCCGCACCTCTTACCGTAATTTCATTCACTGTTTTTGAAACGTGCCGCGGAGCTATGAGGCTGACCTGCGGAGTATCAGCTATGTTGTTGAAGCCTGCCGAGATATCCCTGCCGTCTTGTTCAAAAGTCAGATAAATATATACATAATTCTTTAATTGTTCGGCTGCTGTGTCAGAGCTGAATGTAATTGTGTAGTTGCCCTCTGAATCTGGTGTGTAGTCAAGCTGACCAAACTCTGAGTCTAAGCCGTTGATTTTTTTGTTGAGCAATGTAGTTCCGGAATGTGTTGACGGACGTACATTCTTCAATTTAATACTATTTTTAAGAAGCTCGGATATGCTTATTTTGTATTTTATATGAATCTTTCCGATGCTGCCGTCGGCAGTAAGCGGCTCAAACCTTGAATCAAATGTTACCGTATAGGGCAGAAGCATATCCTTTGTTATGGGTTCAGGAATATTGATTTCTCCCAAATCAGTTATTTTGCCGTTCGTTACATCTGCATTTCTTTTCACATAATGTGTATTTTCCGTCATTCCCAGGTTGTCAAAATTATCTATGCTGTAAAATGTATTTAAATCCGGAAGATTATAACCGGAAAATACAACTGCGGTATAGCTTCCCTCATCTAAATTACAGGTTGCTGTAGAAAGCCTTCCGTCAGCATCGTTTACAGAAGCGATCATGCGTCCGCTTTCATTGTATAAAGCCATGTATGAGGATACTCCGTCACGTCTGCCGTCTATATCTGCAGTTATTATACCCTTGGGAACAGCAGTAATTACAAGAGTACCGTTTCCGTATTCGTCCAGAACTGCCGTATAATATTCTTCAGCACTTATGTATGCTCTGTCTAAATAAGGATGAACACGTACTGTCTTGTTGTACATGGTGTCTGTGAATGATGCGGTATTGTAGTAAAAATATCTGTTTAACCGGTTTCCGTCTTCATCGGTTGTCAATATGCCTGTCAATATATTCTGAGACTCCGATGCCTGAGATATATCTGCACTTTCACCTGCGGGAACCAAAGGAAGAGCCATCGTCTTTATAATCAGCTTGTTTTGATCGGCATATGATAAGCTCATATCAAAGCTCTGATTGCTTTCTTCACCTACTGAGAAATATTCTCTTGAGGTATTGTAATTTTCCTTTGATGATTCAATACTTGCCGATAAGGCGGGATACAGTGTAAGCTCAACCTTGCCCGAATTGTCTGTTATACCGGAGGCTGTATGGTAGAACCATGAAGGACCGTTAGTTATGAGCTGCCCCGCACTGACGGATGCGCCGGGAATGGTTCTGCCCGGTATATTTTCATCCTTGATTGTTATTTGCACTGTTACCGTTTCCATTTTGCTTACGGATATGCTTATATTATTGACTCCTTCGGTTAAAATAACAGGGGATGTAATGGTATCCGGAGACTCATATACCCTTAAATCAGAATCAGGAAGAATGAGCGTGTATTCCTCCACAGTCATTTCCTCAGTGAAGCCGCTTACTTTTTCATTCAGGCCTGCATAACGGTAATATGTGCCGCCGCTTGATGCGCATTTGAATTTTACGTATGCATTTTCAGAAAGTGTACCGTCGTTTTCCACATCAACATTGAAGCTTATTGAAGCGGGTTTTTTGGTGTCGCTTAAATCAATGGATGCGGCACTTCCCGGTGCGGCAGTAAATTCTCCTCGTCTAAAGGAATATTCATTGTCAAACAGCGAATAGGTATAATTTCCCGGAAGCAGTCTGTTGAATGTAAAACTGTCCGCCTCGTCCTTAATGGCAATGGTGTCTGAAATTCCGTTAACATTGGTTACCTTGAGGTATTTTCCGTCAAATTCTCCCAAATTCGGCAGTCCCTCAAATGAAGCTGAAGCAAAGACCTTCAATTCCCTTGACTCGGACTTTTCGGCATAACTTCCGGAATCGGAGGGGTCTGTAAGCCTGTAGGTCACTGATATCAGCTCTGCAGCATCTGCAGGGAGCTGACAGTCTGCCTTGTAGCTTTTGGGTTTTTCTGTTTCTGCCGTCAGATTTATTTGTAAGTCTTTTTCGTTTCCTGCACCATCCTTGTACTTTAGAACTGCCGCTGCATTTAAGCCGGCCTTTCCTTCAATTGACATCTTCATGTCGCTTCCGTATACAGCATAATAACCGCTGAAGGAATATCCTGTGCTGATATCGGTGCGGGTGCTTGTAATGTAGGGCTGCTCAAGAACCGAAACCGGTATTTGTGCATATTCAGAGTCCAGACCGTAAGTGTCCGTAAAGTAGAACCGCAGCTTGGCAGCGGCTATATATTCATTTCCTACATTTATTCTTTTTGAATATGTGTCTGTTCCGTCCTTTGAGGAGGTGCGGCTAAGTGTAAATGAAGACAGTATATTGTCAAAACCGTCAACAAAATCCGCCTTGCATACATATCCGCTTTCTTCCGTCTGAATGTACAGTGTATAGTCGGCATATTTGTACAGTCGTATCAACTCATTGTCTGTGATTCCCGCAATACCGTACAGGGCGGGTGCCGGTATGAGCTGTGAGCGGTAATTAATTGAAGCAGTCGTGTTGTATGTCCTGCCCTTGGCATCTGAAAATTCAAAATATATTGTTTTGTTTCCGTAACCGTCGCTGAGAGTGTAACTGACAGGGCTTAGTATGCTTGTGTAGCTCAGCGATCCTAACTCTTCCTGATATTCCGAAAAACGTACCTTCGTAAAGCTGCCGGGATCTATGGATATTGAAACCTCTTGGTTAAGAGTATATGCCTCGCCGTCGTTTATACTTACGGCAGGGTTTATTATCTGCTCCACATCCTCAGCAGGAAGAAGCACGGCTTCTGCAAATCCGTTAAGCTGCTGACCGTTTTCGGTTATAAATACCTCGTATCTTCCCCTTGCAAGATTATCCGTATTTTCTTTTGATATGTCCAGCTTTCCGGATGAAACAAATGCTGCAGTAAGTTCCTGAGGTGCTGCTGACAATCCTCCGGCTGTATGCTCCATAAAATGTGCGGTGTAGGTTTTTCCGGAGGAGAAGCCCTCTCCGAACAATGTCAGACCTCTGCTTCCGTAGATGCGTGTAAGGGCGGGAGGCACTACATCTGTCAATCCTGCCGTATACCAGAAATCTCCGAAGGTAAGCGGTGCACCGCAGGTGCTTCCGTAGTGCTGAAGTCCGTTGTATTCATCATATGTAAGATTTATAAGCTCCGTGCCGTCCATCAGTATCGATATGAAATGCTCTGCGGTGTCCTCATTATTGAGAGGTTCGGTGGATGTTATGTTGAAGATTATTTCTCCGTCTGTACTGTCAATTGAGCATCCCACAACGTTGTCGTCAATAAGTGCAGAGTATCTTCCCGGTGATGAGGGAAGGTTCAGACCCGACAGGGAGGCCTTGAAGCTGTGGGTATTTTCAGGGTAAATGTATCTCATTTGTTTGTATTCTGCATTTAATGGAGTCAGAGATATGCTTCCCTGAATTGCAGTGCGGCTTACGGGAACAGAATGAACGGCGCTTCCTCCGTACTTGAATATTATTTCCTCTGCTTCTGTGGGTACATCAAGCATTCCGGACACCGTGTATATGCCGTATTCGGGACCGGATACAGCTGCCGAGCCGTTTCTGAGCAGGCTGTTTCCGTTATCGTCTGATGCGCTCAGCTGAGCAGCCGAGGACAGATTTCCGCTTGTAATGGTAAATCTGTGAGCGGTGACGGAGGAACCTGTAACAGGCATTCCTACAATGTAGGTCGAATCGCCCGCAGCCTCATAGCCGCCTCCGCCGTGAGACCACTCTGTACCTTTTGCCGCAATCGAATTGGTCATGGCGAACCGGCCTATGTCCTCAGGTGCCAAAACGTATATGGGAGAACCGGTGTAAGCTTTATATCCTCTGTATTCCGCTTCAATGTACAGCTTGTCGCCTGATGACAGTAATCCGTCTATTGAAAAATCTCCCTTTATGCGGTGCTGTCCCATGCCGGTTATAATTATTTCCGGATTGTCCAAGGTCCCTACTAAATGACCTAAATCCATCTCTCCCCAATATCCGTTCTTTGTTCCGGTGTACAGCTTTATAGAAATGTTATCCTTGTTGACATTTCCGTCAGCACCGTCCATGGTCATATCCAATGGCAGAGAAGAAATATGGGTGCCTATCTCTTGGGGCATATTGCCGGTTTCAAGATAAAGGTATGGACTAAAGCAGTTTAAAGGTATATCTCCGTTGTCATAATAATTGCCGTTGTCATCCTTTATGCGTATGTAATATTGGGTATCGGAAGCAAGAGCTACGCCTCCGTCAACGGTCATTTCATAAATATACCGGTCATCACCGCTTTGAGTGGTTCCCAGATACCATCGTCTTGTCTGTGAAGCTGCCGGTGTATATGTGCTTGGATATTCATACAACAATACTTCCGTTTCCAGATTATCCAGATTTAATCCCTGTGCCTCCACATAAAAAACACTGTCACCGGGCACCGGATAATTTCCCGTCCAGGTGGAAGTTCCCAGGGAAGTGAGCACGGGCTCATCTTCCAAAGCGTATGCCGCACTTCCGAAAGCCGGAACCATAGCCTGCGTAACAATCATGGCAATAATAAGCAGCCATGATATAATTCCTTTTTTCATAATAACCTCCTTGTAATTTTTTTAATATTCAATAAAATTATATATAATATGGCTTATAATATAAAGTGCTCAGGGAGAACTGGCAGTGACAAAAGTGGCATGAATCGTGCCGGATTATTATCAGGCGATAGGGCCTCCTGTTTTTTTGCTGTTGTTTTTTTCAGAATAATGTTATAATGTATTATAGCTAAGGAGGTTTTTCAAATGAATATATTAGTATGCGATGATGATAAAGAAATTGTTGAAGCAATTGAAGTATATTTAAAAAATGAAGGATATAATATATTAAAATGCTACTCCGGATTGCAGGCGATAGAAACTGTAGAGAACAATGAAGTGCATTTGATAATTATGGATATTATGATGCCTGAAATGGACGGTATAAAGGCAACAACAAAAATTCGGGAAATTAAAAATATTCCGGTTATTATGTTGTCGGCAAAATCTGAAGAAATAGATATTATTCTTGGGCTTAACATGGGAGCAGATGATTATATAAAAAAGCCGTTTAATCCGCTGGAGCTTATTGCCAGGGTTAAATCCCAGCTCAGGAGATACACAACCTTGGGAAGTGCCATAGACAACGAAAAAAGCAATTTTTACAAAACAGGAAGCATGGTTATAGATGATGAAAGAAAAGAAATAACCATAGACGGTGAAATTGTGAAACTGACTCCTGTTGAGTATAAAATATTGTTATTTCTGACAAAAAACAAGGGAAGAGTTTTTTCAATAGATGACATTTATGAGACTGTGTGGAATGAACCTTCCTTCAATCCCGAAAACACAGTGGCGGTTCATATAAGAAGAATCAGAGAAAAAATAGAAATAGATCCTAAAAATCCAAAATACCTGAAGGTGGTGTGGGGTGTTGGTTACAAAGTGGAAGACATATAGCAGAAAACTTATAACAAAACTAACAGCCTTCATATTGCTGATAGTCTGCTTTATTATAGGGGCGACATCAGCACTTAACATTTATTTGAATGTGGAAAATTATGAAAGCATAACAGTAAAAAGCTATATGAAAAGCAACACATTGAGCAATGAACTTCGCTATGCCGCAAACCGTCTGGAACATGTGCTGAGGGTTTACAAAAATGAGGAATACATACTGAAAGGCGGAACAGTAAAAAATCTGGATATAAAGGATAATTGGCAGATAACAAATCTTTACAACAATTTCCTTGCGGATAAAGGATTAGATGACAATGATGACTCACGAAGCATTTTCTGGACCGAAAAAAGCGAACAAATAGAAGAAATTAAAAAAATTATTATAAAAACCGATTTAAGTAACTTTGAACAGATTATTAATGACATAAATGAACCAAAGGGCTTGATTTATTACATAACAGACGGGACAAATGAAATTTCCAATACTAACAATGCAACAAGAAATTACTATCAATTGCAAAATGCGTACATATTAATTGATAAGAAGGGTGTGGTGCTGCTGCCTGAAAACGGAATAAGCAGCTTCTCGGCATCATTATTGGATACATTTGAAGACATTGAAGAAGGCAAAAAAGAAATTTCAATTTATGCAGCAATAACAGAGGATGGCCTTTTGGCAAGAGCTGAAAAGTGGAACTCAGACAGGGAAATTCTTATAAAGAACTCGGCTGTTATAGTATTATGTGTTGCGTTGATATTAACTTGCTTTATATATATCACTGCAGTAACAGGCAGGGTAACAGGCGATGAAGAAGTTCATATGTCATCAATGGACAGCATGTATGCTGACTTTAGCTTGTTTTTGATTATTGGAATAGTAAGCATATGCATAAACCAGTTTAATAAGGTGCTGAGTATAAGATTTACCAATGAAAATTTAATGAGGTTCGCCATAATTTCGCTGGGTACAATAATGGCAGCAGCATTTTTAATATTCTTTTATTCCATAGTAAGGCATATTAAAAATGGTACATTGATAAAGCATTCATTTATATATTATGTTTTATCAAACTCGGTAAAAGCATTGATGCGAATTGCAGCAGGAGGACCTTTAATGGTAAAATCCATAGCTGCTGTAATTGTTTTTATTGGTATTTCGTTTTATTTATCATTAGAATTACCTATTTTGCTGATTCCGCTGGGAGCAGGAGCTGCTTACTATATTTTCATTAAGGTCAGAAGATTTCAGACTATCCAGGACGGACTCAGAATATTTAAGACGGGAGATTATGACAATAAGATAAAACTGGATGGGGCAGGTGAATTCAGGCAGCTGGCAGAAGACATAAATTCCATGACGGCCGGATTGAAAGTAGCAGTTCAAAACGAGGTTAAAAGCGAAAGGCTGAAAACTGAATTAATAACAAATGTGTCTCATGACATTAAAACTCCTTTGACATCAATTATTTCTTATGTGGATTTATTGAAAAGAGAAGGGTTAAATTCCTCAAATGCACCTAAATATCTTGATGTGCTTGACAGAAAATCAAACAGACTCAAGGTATTGACGGAGGATTTGTTCGAAGCGGCCAAGGCAAACAGCGGAAGCATCGAACCTAATTTTGAAAAGGTCAATGTCAATGCTTTGATTTCTCAAATTTTGGGAGAGCTGGACGAAAAGATCAATGAATCAGATTTGACATTCAAAGTTACACAAGATAAAGAAAAAATATATGCAAAAGCAGACGGCAGACTTCTGAGTCGTGTTATGGAAAACCTGTTGTCAAATATTTTTAAATACGCCTTGAAAGAATCAAGGGTTTATATTGATATTACCGAAAATGAGAAGCAAGTGATTATAAGCTTTAAAAATATATCTGCTTACGAGCTGAACATCCCGGTTGATGAGCTGATGGAAAGATTTAAAAGAGGGGACGAATCACGAAGCTCCGAAGGAAGCGGCCTGGGTCTGGCAATAGCAAAAAGCCTCATGGAAATACAGGAAGGAATTCTGAATTTAGATATCGACGGCGACTTGTTCAAAGCGGAGATAAGACTTTCAAAATACGAAGGAATAAAGGATATTTAAAAATATTTATTATTCATGAATAAAAAGGTTATTTTGATTAATAATATTAAAAAAGAAAAAAGCGTCTATCTTTTAAATATAACGTCCCCCTTTATTTTAATCATACGCTTTTTTCTTTTTTTATTTTTTGAATGCAGCATGTCCAAACAATGCAGGATTATTACATAATGGTAATTATTGTATTGATTTTATACAAAAGATACAAAATTTACAATTGAAATATTGAGTAAATAATGTTATTATATACGAGTTAATCAGCACTTTATTAACTATTGTAAAATAATTAATTTTCAATATATTATTTGGTTATTAAGGAGAAAAATGGAAAAAATAATAGTTCGAAAAAGCTTAGGGCTTAATGGCGTAATAAAGGTCGATGGGTCAAAGAATTCAATTCTTCCGATTTTGGCAGCGACATTGTTATCCGAAGAGGAATGCATAATACATGATATACCGGAGCTGCAGGATGTTCGTATAATGTGTAAGCTTCTTGAGGTTTTAGGAGCTAAGGTAGAAAGTTTAGGGAAAAATACGCTGAAAATTTCAGCTGAAAATATAATAACCTGCGAAGCACCCTATGAATTAATAAGTAAAATGAGAGCCTCATTTCTTGTTATGGGACCGCTTCTTGCAAGATGCCAGAATGCCAAAATTTATATGCCCGGTGGGTGTGCAATAGGGACAAGACCTATTGATCTTCATTTGAAGGGATTCAAATATCTAGGAACAGAAATAAAATCAGAAAACGGATATGTGCATGCAACAACAGAAAAGCTTGTGGGAAATGATGTTTATCTGGATTTTCCAAGTGTCGGAGCAACTGAAAATATAATAATGGCAGCGACGCTGGCCGAAGGGGAAACAATTCTCGAAAATGCGGCAGAAGAACCGGAAATTGTGGACCTTGCTAATTTTATCAACAGCATGGGCGGAAACATAATAGGTGCCGGAACAAAGACGATACGGATAAAGGGAGTTCAAAAATTACATAAAACCGAGCATGCGGTAATACCGGACAGGATAGAAGCAGGAACATACATGGTTGCAGCAGCTGCAACAGGCGGGGATGTAGTTATAGAAAATGTTGTATCAAATCATTTGCAGCCTGTAATTGCCAAGCTCAGGGAAGCCGGTGCAAGAGTTGAAGAATTTGATGATAAAATAAGAGTAATATCGGACGGGAAAATTAATCCTATAGATATTAAAACATTGCCATATCCCGGATTTCCGACAGATATGCAGGCACAATTCATGTCGATGCTGTCGATAGCTGATGGTACAAGCATAATCCATGAAACTATATTTGAAAATCGCTTTATGCATGCGACAGAGCTTTCGAGGATGGGCGTAGAAGTTAAGGTGGAAGGAAGCAGTGCAATTTTAAAAGGCAGCAGCAGGTTAAGCGGAGCTAAAGTGAAGGCAACTGACCTGAGAGCAGGAGCGGCACTTATAATTGCAGGGCTTTTAGCTGACGGCGAAACAGAAATCACAGAGGTTTATCACATAAACAGGGGATATGCAAATATTATTGAAAAACTTCAGCATATCGGAGCAAGCATAAGATACGAAAACTCAGCTGATCCGGCTGATGAAGAAACTTATTAAAACAAAAAATGATTGATACAAAGCAGGTGAAAAAATGTATTCAATGCCGTTATACAGGCCGCCGAGTGAGGCGAGGAGTCTTATAATCCAGGTAACTGAAGGCTGTTCACACAATAAATGCAGATTTTGCTACATGTATAAGTGCAAACAGTTCAGATTGAAAAGTGAAGAAGAAATAAAAGAACATATTAATCAATTAAAAGTATATTATCGTGACCCGGAAAGAATTTTTCTGGCTGACGGCAATGTGCTGTGTATTAAAACCGAGAAATTAATTGAACTGTTAAAATATATAAAAAACGAATTCCCTATGGTTCAGAGAATCAGTTCATATTCAGGACCGATGGATTTAATCAGAAAAACAGAGGATGAGCTTAGGTCAATTCGTGAAGCAGGACTGGATATGCTTTACATGGGAGTTGAAAGCGGCTCGGACAAGGTGCTGTCCATGATGCAAAAGGGAGTAAATCAGCAGCAAATGATTGAAGCCGGACAAAAAGCCGTAAGAGCAGGATTCAGATTTTCATGCATGATTATTTCAGGACTTGGAGGAACCACGCTTTTAGAAGAGCATGCTCTGGAATCAGCCAAGGTAATATCACAAATAAATCCTCATTATTTTTCTTTGCTCAGGTTGGTGGTGGAGGAAGAATCAGAGCTTGCCGAAGATATAAGGCAGGGAAAATTCAAACTGCTTACACCGCTTCAGATATTGGATGAAAATATTATCATGCTTGAAAACATGGAGTTAACAGACTGCATATTCAGAGCTAATCATGTCTCTAACTATGTAAACCAGGCGGGAACACTGAATAAAGACAAGGATATGTTAATCGCCAGATTAAAGAAATTCAGAAACAGCAGTAAATTTATACCAATGGGAAACGACACACTCTAGATATCGGAGTGTGTTTTTTTGTCAATAAACATCGTTGACACAGCTTTTTTGCGTGTTATAATACAATAAATGATAATATGAGGTAATTATGAAACTGCGAATAGACAAGATGCTTTCAAATATCGGTCTCGGCTCCAGAAAACAAATAAAACAGGATGCCAGAGAAGGACATATAAAAGTAAATGATATAACTGAAAAGGACAGCTCGAGAATTATCGATACTGATACTGACGATGTAAAATACAAGGGCGAAATTGTTAAATATGTAAAGTACATATATTTGATGATGAACAAGCCTAAGGGTGTTATTTCTGCAACCGAAGACAAATATGACAAAACAGTTATTGATTTGTTAAAGGATGAAGATAAATCCTACAATCCGTTTCCGGTGGGAAGACTTGACAAGGATACGGAGGGGCTTTTGATACTGACCAATGACGGACAGCTTGCTCACAATCTTCTATCTCCCAAAAAGCATGTCGATAAAACCTACTATGCAGAGGTGGAGGAAGAGGTAACGGAGGATGATGCAAAAGCATTTGAACAGGGAGTTATCTTAACAAATGAGAATTACAGGACCTTGCCTGCAAAGCTTGAAATAATTGAGGCAGGCTATCCTTCAAGCTGCTATGTTACAATCAAGGAAGGAAAATTTCATCAGGTCAAAAGAATGTTCAATGCAGTAAATAATGAAGTTATATATCTCAAAAGATTGTCAATGGGACCCATAAAGCTTGACTCGCGTTTAAAGCTCGGTGAGTACAGGCACTTGACAGAGAAAGAGGTAAGTATTCTGATTAAATAATTTATTATATAAAGGGGAGAAAAAATGAAAATAGGTATGCCTGCATTGGTGGAATGCAATACACCGGATGAGTTGGTGGATTTGTGCTTAAAGCTGGAATTAAACTTTATAGAACTCAATATGAATATGCCGTATAATTTCATAGAAAATATACAGCCAAATACGTTGAGGAATATCACTAAAGAAACAAATATAGAATTTACCATGCATATGCCCGATGATGCTGATTTGGGAACCTTTTACGAAAGTGTAAGAACCGGTTATGTGGAGCTTTTTTCCGATACAATTGACTGGGCAAAAGAAGCCGGAGTAAGCTTGTTGAACATGCATATAATCGAAGGCACTAAAATGACTCTGCCGGACAGAAAGGTGTACATATATGAGCAGTATTCGGAAGAATTTCAAAACAGCTTTGTTAAATCCATAAAGACGCTTTCGAAAAAAGCAGAAAACACAGACATAGTATTGGCAATAGAAAACAGCAGCAATTTTGGCAGGTCATATATACAAAAGTCACTGGATAAATCAATTTTATTTTCAAATGTGAAGCTTACCTGGGATGTGGGTCACGATGCGGTAAGCGGATTCACCGACAAAAAGTATTTAATGCTTCATGATAATGAAATTGCGCACATGCACCTCCATGATGTCAAGGGAAGCAAGGACCACCAGGCATTGTTTGAAGGAGATTTAAATATCAAGGAGCTTCTCAGCTTTGCAGAAAACAAAAACATCAGAGTTCTGGTGGAAGTGAAGACTAAAGAAGCGTTGGAAAGGTCAATAACAGCATTGAGAAGAAACATAAATAAAACAGGCAGCTGATGCTATGAACCGACCCCTGAAAGTCAGATTAAAAATCTAAGTTAGGAGGTCGGTTTTTAATATTAATTACACCTTTAATTCAGGATGCTTTTTCCCTTTGTTTCTCTGATACAGGAATACAACACATAATACCACCAATCCGGCCAGATCTGTCATTGTTGACGGATCTATGAGCATCAAGCCGCCTATCAAGAAAATTGCTCTTTCAATCCGGTTGGCATGTGTGAACAGATACCCTTCCATGGCCGTGCTGATACCAATCATTCCTATGATTGAGGTTATGATTATCCTGACTATTTCAAGAGGTGTCGTGTCAATCAGAAGAATTGCCGGGTTAAGCACAAATATATATGGTATGATGAACGCCGCTATAGCCAGCTTGCTGGCCTGTATGCCCGTTTTAAGCGGGTTGCTTTTTGCTATGGCACTTCCTGCAAATGCAGCCAGAGCAACCGGAGGTGTTATGTCGGCAATTATACCGAAATAAAATGTGAACATGTGTGCGGCCAGTACCGGAACGCCCTGCAAAACTAAGGCAGGCGCAGCAATGGTTGATGTTATAACATAATTTGCCGTAGTAGGAGCGCCCATCCCCAGGATTATGGATGTAATCATGGTGAAAATCAGGGTAATTATCAATATCCCTCCGGATAAAGAAACCAATCCGTTTCCTATCTTCAGCCCAAGTCCTGTCAATGTTATGGTTCCCACTATAATTCCGGCGCAAGCACATGCTACAGATACACCAAGTGCATTCTTGGCTCCCTGTTCCAAAGCCTCCAATATATTTTTCAGGCTTAAACGGGTGCTTTTTCTGAAATAGCTTGTAACAACTGCAAGCCCCAAGCCGTAAAGAGCAGCTTTTACCGGAGTGGAACCTTCCATCAGGAAATATACAATTCCCACCAGCGGAATAAACAAATAACCCCTTTCCAGCATTACCCTTGATAATTTAGGGATTTCATCCTTGCTCATGCCTTTCATTCCAAGCTTTTTGGCTTCAAGATGCACGCTGATAAATATTCCTGTAAAGTAAAGCAATGCAGGAATTATGGCAGCCTTGGCAATTTGAGAATAGGGTATCCCTATAAATTCTGCCATCAAGAATGCTGCGGCACCCATTATAGGGGGCATGAGCTGCCCTCCGGTGGAGGCTGCAGCTTCAACAGCCGCCGCAAATTCAGGCTTGTAACCAAGGCTCTTCATCAAGGGTATCGTAAAGCTTCCTGAACCGACCGTATTGGCAACAGAGCTCCCAGAAACTGTTCCTTCCAGTGCGCTGGTAAGCACGGCAACCTTGGCGGGACCTCCGGCGGCAAAGCCTGCAACAGAATTTGCCAGGTCTATAAAAAATGCACCGATTCCTGTTTTCTCCAGAAATGAACCGAGCAAAATAAACAAAAATATAAATGTTGCCGCAACTCCCAGGGGTATCCCCAGAATTCCCTCGGTAGTGTAGTACATGTGACTTACAATTCTTGCAATTGAATAACCCCTGTGATTTAAAAATCCGGGCATGTACGGTCCGACCACCGCATATAAAAGAAATACCGATGCTATTATGGCAATCGGAAGGCCCACAACCCTTCTGGCTCCTTCAAGTACCAATAAAACAGCAATAATACCGATTACAATGTCCAGTGTATTCTGGTCACCGGCTCTTAAAAGCAAAGATTCAAAATTAAAGGTCAAATAAAATGCCACACCCGCGCCTACAGCGGCAAAGCAAACATCAATGAGCCCAAAGCTGTCTCTTCTTGAATTTTTTCTGCCCGGATACAATAAGTAAACAAGCATAAATACAAATGCCAGATGTACAGAGCGCTGAAGCTGGGCAGGCAGTATGCCGAATATAGCAGTGTACAGCTGAAAGCCCGAAAACAATATTGCAATAATTGAAACAATTTTGAGCTGTTTTCCGCTAAGCCGCCTATATGCAGATTCCTTGTCGTACTTCGCCATTATATCATCAACATTGACTTCGTCACTTGATATATCAACTTGAATTTCATCTGTGTTTTCAATGACACTTATTTTTTCTTCATCATCCCGATAGTTATTTAGGTTTTCATCATTCATTAAATTTCCTCCTCAATATATCGTAAATTGAAACTCTTTTGATTTTAAACAAAGCGGGTTCTTGAGGTTCAACATATTTCTCTAATTTAAAGCTTGCATTTTCAGTATGCAAGGTGTGTTCTGCATAGGTTCCGACCATATAGGTGAATTCGCTGAATTCCCTGTTTATATTGTTGATTTCAACTAAACCGTCATCATTGAATTTCATTTCAGCATCAGGATTTTCGCTTCCGTCCGGCATACCTGCCCCATAAGAATAAAAGGTTGTTTTATAAGCAATAAATTTATTGCCTTCAATTCTGTAATACTCATTAACCGGGGTTCTGTTTACAGAATGTGTGAAGCTGACACAGAAGCTTTTATAATTATCAATGCTGTCTGAGAAAACAATATTGTTTGTCTTTTGATTTGAAATTGTAAATTGTTCAATAAACGGTACAAATAAAATAATTATTAAAAAGAAAGCAGCAGCTAAGACAAGCAATATAATTTTTTTCATCTGATTCTCCTGTGTGAAAGAATGTTATGCAGAAAGAGTAAGAAGATTCTCCACACGGCAGAATAATCACTGATATGCCATTCTGAACCGCAGGTGAAGAATCTCCTATTTAATGACTAATGACAAATGTTATTTCAAAATGCCTTTTTCCTTGTAATATTTCTCTGCACCCGGATGAAGCGGTACTGAAATACCGTCAACAGCTTCCTCAAGCTTTAATTCTGTACCCTTTGCATGAGCGGTTGCAAGCTCAGGCTGGTTTTCAAACAAAGCTTTTGTAATATTGTAAATTACATCCTCAGATGCTTCTGAATTTGTCGCAAGGCATGCAAGCACTGCAACAGTATTAACATCTTCGGTTTGTCCGTTGTATGTGTTTGCAGGAATTGTGTACTCCACAAAGAACGGATATTTATCAATCAAAGCATTAATTGCATCATCAGATAATGAAAGAAGTGAAACAGGATTCATTGCAGCGATATCCTGGATAGAAGCATTAGGAATCCCTGATGTTACAAAGAAAGCATCAATGTGTTTATCCTTGTATGCATCTGCAGATTCGGCAAACGAAAGATAGCTTACAGACATATCATCATATGTAAGGTTTGCTGCTTCAAGTATTTGTCTTGCATTAGCCTCAACACCGCTTCCGGGAGCACCGACAGATACTTTCATGCCGTCCAGGTTTTCAACACCGTCAATTCCGTCAACTGCAACTATTTGTATAATTTCAGGATATAATTTGGCTATACCTCGGAGATTATCAATTTTACTGTCAGCAAAGGCTTCGGCTCCATTAAAGGCATAATCCAGCATATCATTTTGCAGAATAGCCAATTCAGCTTCGTTCTTGCCGAGGAGTTTACAGTTTTCAACAGAAGCACCAGTTGCCTGAGCAGTAACGTTCATATTCTCAATTTTAGAGTTGAAAATCTGAGCCATAGCTCCGCCAAACGGATAGTATGTTCCTGTGGTTCCGCCGGTTGCCAAAATAAGGTTAGTCTGTGGAGTAGAGCATGCTGTCATAACAATTGTAAACAATAATGTAAGCACTAATAAAATAGATAATTTTTTTCTCATAAATCCTCCAGTTTTTTTAAATGTTAAAATAATTGTAAGCTTTATTTTCTTGCTATGGCACTATGGACATCCCCCCTTTAAATAAATATATGTTTTTAAATTTAAATCATTACAATTAAATATGCAAACGTTGTCTAGTTGCTTTATTATACCATTTATAATCATTATTGTAAATATATAAATGCGGACAAACTCATAAATATAAGCCGGAATGAGCTTTAGAATTATTCGTGCCCGAAACCGTGAGCGGGTATTTTTTTTATTTTTCGCCTTTACTTAGTAACTGCATATCATTCTTTACAACTCTAAAGCATTGTGATATTCTTATAAAAAACACAGATTGGATAATGAAAGGGATAATATAATGAAGATAGTTTGCTTGGGCGACAGCTTAACATATGGATTTGGAGCAAGGAGATCAAAGGTATGGACTAAAATTGCACAGGATAAATCAGGAATAGAAATTATAAACGAAGGAATATGCGGAGACACAACAAATGGTATGATGGCAAGATTCCATAATGCAGTCTATGCTAAAAGCCCTGATGCCGTGCTTATTATGGGCGGAGTCAATGACCTGATTGTCGGTTCTGATTTAGGGGCAGTCAAATCAAATATAATGTCAATGTCTCATCAGTCTATTGCCAGGTATATTGACCCGATAATAGGAATTCCCACAAAGATAGTTGCGGAAGATGTGAGAAAAGATTGGGCTGAATTTTCAGATTTTCATAGAGTAGCAGAAGAACTGGAAAAATACCAACAGTGGATAAAAGATTTTTGCAAAACCTTTAACATTAAGTATATTGATTTTTATTCAGAATTTGAAAAAGCAGCAGGACAGGAAGCCGGAGAGCTGTATGTTGACGGTCTCCATTTCAATGACAGAGGAAATGAGATATTGGCAGATATATTCTGCAGAGGAATTAATTCGTTTAAAAAATAGAGAAGGGTTAAAACCCTCAGGCTGCTGAAAAAGCCTGCCATCTTGATGACTTTGTCATCAATCTGAGGGTCAAACCCCTCCTCACTATTTAAAATTTTCAACCATTATTATGCTGGCTATTTTAGTCACATATTCAAATTTCTTTATTTCTTCAAGAGCTGCATCTATATTTTTTCTTTCAACCTCATGAGTAATAAAAACTAACGGCGCTGTGTTGTTGCCGTTTTTTTGTCTTTGAACAACAGAGGCAAGGCTTATGTTGTTTTCACCGAAAATGTTTGCGATTTTACCCAGAACACCCGGCTTGTCAATAACCTCAAACCTGATGTAATAAGGCTTGTACGCTTTATTTACTATATTGCAGCTATCATTGTCTCTATTTCCAGCGGCTTCAATTTTTCTGTTTTTAACAATTGACATTATGTCTCCGAGGACAGCACTGCCTGTCGGCAGTGAACCGGCTCCTTTTCCGTAGAACATCAGCTCACCGACAGCATTTCCTTTTAAAAATATAGCGTTGAATTCATTTTTAACAGTTGAAAGAGGATGGTAAACAGGGACAAAAGCCGGGTGAACCCTGAGCTCAATTTCATTATTGTTCCTGACAGCAGATGCCAGAAGCTTTATGTTGTAACCAAGCTCCTTTGCGTACCTGATATCCTCCTTGGAGATCTTTGTTATGCCTTCCTTGGGTATATCCTTGATATTTATTCTTTGATTAAATGCAATAGTTGATAAAATTGATATTTTATATGCCGCATCATCACCCTCAACGTCAGAAGAAGGATCGGCCTCAGCAAATCCCAGTCGCTGGGCTTCCTTGACAGCCTCTTCATATTCTAATCCGTTGTCGGTCATCTGAGTAAGTATGAAATTAGTCGTGCCGTTTATAATGCCTGTAATTTGTTCAAATTGATTTGCTGCGAGATTTTCTGAAATTGTATTAATAATAGGTATTCCTCCGGCTACACTCGCCTCATACATGAGCTTGACTCCGTTCTGGTCAGCCAGCTCCTCAAGCTCCCCGCCGTGAGTTGCGATAAGAGCCTTGTTTGCCGTAACAACATGTTTTTTATTGTTGAGCGCTGCCTTTACATAATCATAAGCTGGGTATATACCTCCGATTAGTTCTACGATAATCTGAGCATCCTTGTCATTGATAACTTCATATGCATCGGTAGTATATACCTCTTTTTTCAGATTAACATTTCTTTTTTTGTCCAGGCTGTTAACAAGTACTTTATTTACAACTAAATTTTTATCTAATTCCTCAATTATTTTAGAATTATTAAATTCAATAATATTTATAAGTCCTGACGCCACGGTACCCATTCCTAAAATTCCTAATTTGACTTCTTCCATTGTGAAACCTCCTCGATATGTCCTCATTGCGTATACATGTGTACATTTATTAAATACTATAACAATATATCACAAGTTTTATATTAGTTCAAGAAGGAATTTTATTTAAAATAATTTAACTTGAACACACATATTAAAATTGTTACTCTTAAAAACAAAATTTCATAATAATATAATAAAATAGACAGCACCCAATTTTCTTTTCAATTCGAAAATCGGGTGCTGTCTATTTGGGTTTTCTGGTTCACAAACTGTTGGAATCACCTCATTTATCCATCTATATAATCAACTTGTTCAACTAATTCCTACAAGTCTATTTTCACTTGCCCATTCTTTAACTGCGCTTCGGGCTTTCATTAAACTTCATATGAAATGCTCATATTTTCAATCTTTATGCAGTGAACTTTTACAAATTACTCATAGATTTTTTATTTCTGTATGTTTTAGTTAACTTAAGTTGTATTTATAATATACCCACCATATTTTTTTTAAAACAAGAAAAATATAAAAACAGCGAAAGATTTCCTGACTTTTTTAAGGGCGCAGCCCGTGTCGTTCTGAATGCGCAGCATGAAGAATCTCCGCATTCCGGCAATTGAGATATTCTGCTGTCGCTCAGGATGACAAATGGTTTTAAAAGGCATTATATAAATAATTTTAAAATTTATCCAATTTATATTTCATTTTGACATTTTTTGTTATATAATAGAGTCAAAATAAACTAAACATTGAACGGTGAAAAAATATGCTAAACAGTAAGAGTATATTGTTAGTTGAAGACAGTCACTTTATTGCTATGGTTGTAGGAGAATTCCTGAAAAGCAACGGTTATGCTATAGATAATGTTGCTACGGGAGAAGAAGCGGTAAAAAGGGCTTGCGGTGCATCGCCTCCTGATTTGATACTGATGGATATAGAGCTCGCTGGGAAAATGAACGGAATTGATGCGGCCAGCTTGATTGTTAAACATAAAGAAATACCAATCATCTTTCTTACAGCTAATGCATCAAAAAAAATTATTGAGCAAATAAGAAACGTAAATGCATATGGGTTTATTGAAAAGGGAATGGACAACACAGCTTTGCTGGCAACAATTGAAATGGCATTGAAGCTTCATGCTGTTAAAGTAGAAATAAAGAGTAAGGAATCCATATTGAATGCTGTAATAAATTCAGTTCATGAAGCAATAATTATGATTGATAATAAGGGTAATGCAACCCTTTGGAATCCGGCTGCCAATGAGCTTTTTGGCTATACCAAGGAAGAAGTTCTGGGAAAAGAGCTGCACAAATTAATTGTAGCAGAAGATTCAGACTATCAGGCTTATAAGAATAATAATTATAAGCTTGCTAACGATGAGAAATATGAAAAGATTAAAGAGTATAAAGCAAGGCACAAGGACGGACATGAATTTGAGGTCGAGATTTCAATATCATCAGTAAAAATTAATGAAGATAATTATTTTGTAGGAATCGTGCGTGATATCAGTGAGCGGAAAAAAGCAAGAGAAGAGCTGGAAAAACTGTCGGTGACTGACTATCTCACCAATACATACAATCGGAGATTCTTTATAGACAGGCTGGAAGAAGAAATAGAACGCGCTAAACGCTCAGGACGAGGCTTTTCTTTGGCGATGCTGGATATTGACAGGTTTAAAACCATAAATGACCGTTTTGGACATAATGCAGGCGATTTGGTATTGAAACATATGACAGAAATGATTAAACACAGGATCAGAGGAATAGACTGCCTTGCCCGGTGGGGGGGAGAGGAATTTATGATATTATTACCGGAAACATCTATCGACAAAGCTCAAGTGTTATTAGAAGAACTGCGCAAAGGCATTAACAGAATTATTATCCCAGGTGTGGGTAAGTTTACAGCCAGCTTTGGAGCAGTAGGTTATATTCAGGGAGATACAGCAGATACTTTGGTTCAAAAGGCAGACAGCATGATGTACGAAGCAAAAGCAGCAGGAAGAAACTGTGTTAAATATATGATATAGAATTATGAATGATTAAAGTAAGGCAGGCACATGTCTGCCTCAGGTTCCTGACATCTTGATGACTTTGTCATCAATCTGAGGCAGACATACGTCTGCCTTTTGTTGTGTTTAAAATGATGCTGTGCCCATTAATTTACAATTGACATTTTATTTCAAATACTATAACATAATATTAAAATAAAATGTCATATTTATTGGAGCATATAAAATGATAGATATTTTGAACAGCATTATCAATAAGAAAAAGAAGCTGGCAATAGGTCTGATGTCGGGCACATCAATGGATGGCATAGATGCATGCCTTGTTGAAATTGAAGGAAATTATACAGATACAAAAATTAATGTCATTGACTTTATGACATCAGACTACTCTAAGGAAGATAAAGAAAGAATTTTTAAGCTTTGTCATGTAAAAACTTCAACCGTTAATGAAATATGCTGTATGAATACATACTTAGGGGATAAGATGGGACTGGCAGCCATAGAAGTCTGTAAAAAGGCAGGCGTAAATATTGGGGATGTTGACTTTATCAGCTCTCACGGACAAACTATTTATCACATGCCGGACCGTCACAGCACTCTGCAGATTGGAGAGCTTTCAAATATTGCAGCTAGGACAGGATGTGTGACCGTAGGAGACTTCAGACCTTCAGATATGGCGTACGGAGGACAAGGAGCACCTTTGGTGCCGTACATAGATTACATATTGTTTTCCAGCAAAGAAAAAGGCCGTGTTTTATTGAATCTGGGGGGAATTGCAAACATAACCGTTTTAAAGGCAGGAGGCAGTGAAGAGGATGTTCTTGCTTTTGATACCGGACCGGCAAATGTCTTGATAGATGAAATCGTAAGAATTATAACAGCCGGAGATAAATCATATGATGAGGGCGGAAGCTTAGCCGCAAAAGGTACAATTGACGGGCAGTGGCTTGACCAAATGCTGTTAAAGGACAGGTACCTGTTTAAACATCCTCCGAAAAGCACCGGCAGGGAATACTATACAAAAGAATTTGCAAGCGATTTATTTGAGCAGGGAAGCATAAGAGGTCTGAATAATTTTGATATCCTTGCAACCGTTACCGCATATACAGCCAAATCAATTAAGAGCCAGCTTGAGGTGTTTGTTTTAAATAAATATAAAATTGATGAACTTTATGTAAGCGGAGGCGGAGCACATAATCAAATGATTATGAATCTTTTGTCTGAGTACATAGATATTCAGGTAAAGGATGTGAACAAGCTGGACTTCTCCGGAGATGCAAAAGAAGCTATAGCATTTGCAATACTCGGAAACGAGTTCCTGAGCGGGAGAACGAACAATATTCCAAGCTCCACCGGTTCAAACAGAAAAGTAATAATGGGGAAATTGGCATTGCCGACAAATAATTAAAATACCCGGTTTCCATTAGCAATGCCACAAAAAAGAGGACAATTATAAAAATGGAAAAGCAATTAGACTTAATAATCAACAAATATATAAATGAAGGATATTTTCCATCTGCCGTGTGTCATGTCTTCAATGAAAATAAGACATTTTACAGCAAGGCATTTGGAAATGCAAGAACAGACACAATATTTGATGTGGCTTCTTTAAGCAAAATAGTAACAGCAACAGAAATATTGAAGCTTATTGATGAGGGGAAAATTAGCCTGGACGGTGAAATAAAAACATATCTCCCGGAAATCAACAATTACAAAACATTAAAAGAAAGATTAAAAAATGTGACGGTAGAGCAGCTTTTAACCCATAATTCAGGAATCATTGACTGGTATCCGTTCTATGGGGAAGAAGGCACAGTGTTTGATGTTATGGACAAGGTCATAGGCAAATATGAAAAATTTGAAGGGACCTTATACAGCGATTTGAACTTTATGCTTCTTGGGGAAATTATTAAAAGCGTAACAGGTCTGACACTGGAAGAAAGCTTAGACAAATACATAAAAGAACCGTTAAGCATAAAAAATATGTTCTACTGTCCGAAGGGCAGGGGAAATATTGCGCCCACCTCATTCGGAAACATTATAGAAGAAGAAATGTGCAGGGAAAGAAATGTAGAATTTCATAACTGGAGAAGTCATGATGAAGCGTTTGTGGGAGAGGTAAATGACGGCAATGCATATTATTTCTTCAAGGGAGCTGCCGGGCATGCCGGTATTTTTGCAGATGTGCAGGCCTACGTTGATTTATGCCGTTATTATATGACATCTGACAGCGAATTGATCAGCTCTTCGATGAAAGAGCGCAGAGAAGGAAGAGGCCTGGGATGGCAGATTGCGGAATACTATCCCTATGGATGCGGTCACTCCGGTTTTACAGGTACTTCGCTCTGGATATGCCAGGAAAAAAACATTGCGGCAGTTACATTTACAAACAGGCTCTACACCAGAAGAGAAACTAAAAACATAAATAATTTCAGAAAAGAAATACATAATTGTATTTTTAATAATATCTAACAAAAAGAGAGGAATAAAAATGAAAGCTAAAAAAATATTGTCATTGATTTCATTGATGCTTGTACTGTCACTAGCCTTGACGGCATGCGGCACAAATCAAGAAAATCCTGCATCAAGCCAACAGCCCGGACAGTCATCTGAAACTCCTGCGGAGTCTCCGTCTCAAGTTTTAAAATACGGAACTGATGCAGAACCGGTGGGCTTAGATCCGCACACAGTATCATCAACATCATCTATAAGAATTTTCAGACAAATCTACGACACTCTGATAGATGTGGATACAGACATGAATTTTATACCTTCACTTGCAGAATCATGGAAGCAGCCTGATGATCTGACTTACATATTTAAATTAAGAGAAGGTGTTAAATTCCACAACGGAAGAGAAATGACAGCAGAGGATGTCAAATACAGCTTTGAAAGAGTTTTAAATCCGGAAACGGCTGCCATAGGCAAATCATACTATGACAGCATAGACAATATAGAAGTTGTGGATACTTACACAGTTAAATTCACACTGAAAGAACCATTTGCACCTTTCATGACAAACCTGACAAGCTTTTACGGAGCAATAGTTCCGAAGGAAGCTGTTGAAGAAAACGGAAATCTCATGCAGACAGCATGCGGAACAGGTCCCTTCATCCTGAAAGAATGGATACCGGACAACAAGGTAATACTGGAAAAGAACCCGGATTACTTTGTTGAGGGCGAACCGAAACTGGATGCCATAGAATATTATGTGATGACTGACGAGTCCGCAAGGGTTGCGGCATTACGTACAGGAAGCGTTGATGTTATAAAACTTCCTGCATCAAGCATTCCGCTGGTACAAGGAAACAACGACATCAATATATTGGAATTCCAGTCAAATGATTACAGCTATGTTGGATTCAACCTGGATCTGGACAAATTTAAAGACGTAAGAGTGAGACAAGCCATAAGCCTTGCAATCAACAGGCAGGAAATAATCGACCTTGTATATGACGGAAACGCAAAAATAACAGGCTTTGTTCCTGAAGCGATGGGAAGATGGGCAATAGATTTCAAAGCAGAAGAATTGTATCAGCAAAATATTGAAAAAGCCAAGCAGTTAATGGCAGAGGCAGGTTATGCAGATGGCTTTGAAACAACAATCGCCGTCGGACTCCTGGATGATATTAATGCAACAGGAGAAATTTTACAAAAACAATTAGAACAAATAGGAATAAAAGCAGATATCCAGAATCTTGAATCAGGTCAATATGTGGATGCCTGGAAAAACAGAACTCATGAAATAATGGTTGGAAGAAACGGAGCAGGAACCGACCCTAACAGAGCAGTGGCATTCTTCTTCTCATCAACAGGCTCGGCTAATGTCTGGGGATATTCAAATCCTGAAGTAGATGAACTGTGCAATCAAGGAAAGATTACTGTTGATGAAGCTGAAAGAGAAGCAATATACAAAGAAGCTCAGAAGCTCATAGTTAACGATGCTCCTAATCTGTTCATCGCATCACCGATGGAATACTATTTCACAAGAAATAATGTTCTTGGATTTGTTCCGACAACATTTGATATTGAAAACTTCAACAACACAGTAATAAAATAATTTGATTGAAGAGGGAGATTATCAATACCTGACAGCAGTCGGTTATTGATAATCCTCTTCACTGTTCAAGGAAGTGATGAAATGAGGTCATATGTAATTAGAAGATTGCTGGCGCTGATTCCTGTTTTAATAGGAATAAGCCTGTGTATTTTCCTGGTTTTACAGTTAATACCCGGCGACGTTATATCAGGTCTTTTGGGAATAGAAGAAAATCCTGAGCTGAGAGCCCAGCTTGAAAAGAAATTCGGTCTTGACCAGCCGCTGTACAAGCAGTATTGGGATTGGATTTCAAAAGCACTGCAAGGAGACTTCGGAAGGTCTTTCAGGACGGACAACGAAATATTCCCTGAAATAATGAATCGTTTTAAAATAACCGCACAGCTTACGGTCATGGCAGCTGTAATATCCTGCCTCATAGGAATACCTCTCGGAATATTGTCCGCATTAAAGAGAAATACATGGATTGACGGTGTTGTGAGAGTCATGGCTTTGCTGGGAGTATCCGTTCCGAGCTTTGCATCAGCCACTCTTCTGATACTGCTTTTATCGCTGGCATTAAAATATTATCCGCCGGTGGGATACGTGGGATTTTTTGAAAATGCATCAGTAAACATGGAGATAATGATTCTTCCTGCCATTGTTCTTGGCACAAGCATGTCAGGCTCAGTTATGAGAATGACACGCTCGTCAGTTCTTGAGGTATTGAGACAGGATTTTATCAAGACTGTAAGAGCGAAGGGTGCTTCAGAAAAATCTGTTATTTTCAAACATGCGTTAAGAAACGGACTTATACCAATCATAACACTAATCGGAATGCAGATCGGTACATTGCTGGGCGGAGCCGTTGTGGCAGAACAGATATTTTCCATTCCGGGCTTGGGGCTGATGACCCTTACTGCCATTAATCAAAGAGATTATCCCGTTGTCCAGGGATGCGTATTATTCATTGCATTTGTTTATGTAATGGTTAACCTGATAGTTGATATACTCTACACATATGTAGATCCCCGTATATCTTATAAGTAGAGGTAAAATGATGAAGACTATAATCGGAATACTAAAAAACATCGCAAATGTAATAAAAGAACTGTTTAAGGATCCAATGGGAAGAATCGGGCTGATAGGTGTGCTGTTGATTATCGTATTAAGCGTGCTTGCACCATTTGTAGCAACCCATGATATTACTGAAATGTTCACACAGGATAAGCTGACAGGGCCGGACAGCCAATATTTGTTCGGAACAGACAACTATGGCAGGGACGTGTTCAGCCGTATAATTTACGGGGCGAGAGTGTCACTCAAGGTGGGAATCGTATCGGTAGGTATTGCCGCAACATTCGGACTTATATTCGGAGTTGCTTCAGGATACTTTGAAGGCACTGTCGACAATATAATAATGCGTTTCATGGACATATTATTTGCTTTCCCCTCAATACTTCTTGCACTGTTTATTGTATCCGCATTGGGACCGAGCATTACCAATACTATGATTGCCATAGGAATTGTAAATACACCGGTATTCACAAGGACAGTAAGGGCATCTGTCATTTCGGTCAAGTCAATAGAGTACATAACAAGTGCGAAAAGCATAGGACTGAAACCCGGCACAATTATATCAAGACATATAATTCCTAACATATTGGCACCATTTACGGTACAGATCACATTGGCTTTGTCGGGGGCAATATTGACGGAAGCTTCCATGAGCTTTTTAGGGCTGGGAATTCAGCCGCCGGATCCGTCCTGGGGCTCAATGCTCAATGAAAGCAGAAAATATATGGAAATAGCTCCATGGCTTGCAATATTCCCTGCGGCATTTATAATTTGCACCATTTTGTCCTTCAACATATTGGGAGACAGCTTAAGAGATGTGCTTGACCCTAAACTAAAGTTGTAGGAGATAACCATGGAAAACATATTGGAAGTAAAAAATTTAAGTATAGATTTAATAACCAAAGACAGTACAAAAAAGCTTGTAGACAATGTAAGCTTTGACATAGGAAAAAAACAAAGCTACGGAATTGTGGGAGAATCAGGCTGCGGCAAAAGCATCACGGCTTTGTCTGTTATGCAGCTTTTATCATACCCGCTGAAAAACAGCGGCGGAGAAATATTTTTTGACTCAGAATCAGGCAGGGTGGATTTATTATCGCTTAAAAACAATGAAATAAGAAAAATAAGAGGAAAAGAAATATCCATGATATTTCAGGAGCCGATGACAGCATTGGATCCGATCTTTACTATAGAGCAGCAAATAACTGAAACTTTAAAATTTCATACAAGACTAAGCAGAAGAGAAATGCGTGATATGGCGCTTGAAATGCTTAAAAAGGCAGGTATACCAAGAGCAGAGCAAGTATTGTCAGAATACCCTCATCAGCTGTCCGGAGGAATGCTCCAGAGAATCATGATTGCCGCAGCACTTATATGTAGACCTAAGCTTCTGATAGCAGATGAACCTACCACGGCTCTGGATGTTACGATTCAGGCCCAGATACTGGACTTGATGAATGAATTAAAGGAATCATTTGATACATCCATAATCATGATTACCCATGACTTGGGAGTTATAGCAGAAACATGTGAAAAGGTTGCGGTATTTTATGCAGGGCAGATAGTGGAGGAAACAGACGTAGTAAGATTATTCCATGATACAGCACATCCATATACTATGGGGCTCTTAAAAGCAGTGACATCTCTCGGAGATAAAAGCAATACATTGTATACCATTCCCGGAACGGTTCCTTCAGGCGGACATATTCCAAAGGGCTGCAGGTTTGAGGAAAGATGCGGCATGGCAAAGGAAATATGCAGGCAAAAACCTCCCGAGCTTCTGGAAATAGAAACAGGACACAAATGCAGGTGCTGGCTTTACAGCGAAAGTGGTGATAAGAAATGAGTAAGGTGCTATTAGATGTAGAAAATTTAAAAACATATTTTCCTGTAAAGGAAGGAGTTTTCAGAAAGACAGCAGGATATGTCCATGCAGTTGACGACATAAGCTTCAAGGTCAACGAACAGGAAACATTCGCTCTTGTGGGAGAATCAGGCTGCGGCAAGTCAACCACCGGCAGAAGCATATTAAGAATCATAGAACCTACATCAGGCAGCGTAACATTTGACGGGCATGATGTCCTCAGACTTTCAGGAGAAGAAATGAGGAAAAAGAGAAAAGACATGCAGCTCATATTCCAAAACCCCTACAGCTCATTAAATCCGCGTATGACCGTCAAGAAGCTGCTGCAGGAGCCACTGAAAACACACTTCATAATGTCACAGGGCGAAATGAATGACCAGGTGTGTTGGATAGCAGACAAGGTAGGAATTTCAAAGGACCAGCTTGAAAGATACCCGCACCAGTTCAGCGGAGGTCAAAGGCAGAGAATAAGCATTGCCAGAGCCATAATAAGCAAGCCTAAATTTGTTGTGGCGGACGAACCTGTTTCGGCACTGGACGTTTCCATTCAGTCGCAGATTTTAAACCTGCTTATAGAGCTTCAGAAAGATTTAAAGCTGACATATATATTTATATCACACGATTTAAACGTTGTAAGGCACATAAGCAATTCCGTTGCCGTTATGTACCTGGGGCGGATAGCAGAAACAGGCTTAACAGAAGAAATATTCGAAAACCCCATGCACCCGTATACCCGGGCATTATTGTCGGCGGTTCCTTCAAAGGACCCTCTTCAGAAAAAGAAGAGAATAATACTTAAGGGAGATGTTCCAAGTCCGATTAATCCTCCTGAAGGATGTCCGCTGTATGCAAGATGCGACAAGGCCATGGACATATGCAAACAACAAAGACCGGTATTAAAAGACATGGGCGGAGCTCATAAGACAGCCTGCCATTTGTATTAGCGAATCATCACTGAGGAGCTTATTTAAAATGACGATTACGTCCACAATAAAGAGGTGAAAAAAATTAATACATTGTACTTACTGACAGAACACAGAAACACAAACACGATGAATATAGACAGCGTTTCAACAGGTGAGATGCTTACGCTGATAAACAACGAAGATAAAAAGGTAGCATTGGCTGTTGAAAAAGAAATTCCTAACATCACCAAAGCTGTTGATATAATAGCGGAAAAATTATTTGCCGGCGGAAGACTTATTTACATTGGTGCCGGAACCAGCGGAAGAATAGGGATATTAGACGCATCGGAGTGCCCTCCCACCTACGGCACAGATCCGGAACTTGTTCAGGCCTTCATAGCGGGCGGCGAAAAAGCAATAGTTAAATCAATAGAAGGTGCAGAAGACGATTCAGAGCTTGGAGTGCATGATTTAAAAAATATTAATTTTAATCAAAAAGACGTTCTGATCGGAATAGCCGCAAGCGGCAGGACGCCATATGTCCTGGGTGCGGTTGAATATGCCGGAAGCCTGGGGGCCGTAACGGTAGGAATAAGCAACAACCCTGATTCCGAGCTGAATCGGGTTGCAGACATTCCCATATGCCCTGTGACAGGACCGGAAGCAGTAACAGGCTCCACACGCATGAAAGCCGGAACCTCTCAAAAATTGGTACTTAACATGATATCAACCGTGGTGATGATTAAGTACGGAAAAGTGTATGAAAATTTAATGGTTGATGTGAAGGCTTCAAATGATAAGCTTGTAGAACGATGCAAAAGTATAGTTACAGAAGCTACGGGAATTTCCGAAGAAGAAGCTGAATCAGTATTGAACGAGACAAACTATAACTGTAAACTTGCAATCTTTATGAAAATTTCAGATTTAAATATAGAAGATGCAAAAAGAATATTAGAAGAAAATAAAGGATATATAAGAAAAGCACTTGAAGCTGTAAAATAACTATATCGGAGGAATACCATGTCAATAAGGTCAGGCGGACTGGCAATGATTAAAAATGTTATGAATGATTTGCCGGAATCAGAAAAGAAAACAGCAAGTTTTATACTCAACAACCCCAATCAAATTGCTATGATGACGGCGTCGGAACTGGGTGAAGCCAGTGAAACCAGCAGTTCCGCCGTTATACGGTTGTGCAAGTCATTAGGACTAAGCGGTTATCAGGAACTGAAAATAAGAGTTTTGGGAGATTTGAGCTCGTCACATGACGCATCCTATTCAGATATTAAAAAAGACGATACCATAAAATCAATTATCCAAAGCCTGAGGAACAACACAATCAAATCCATAGATGAAACACTTCAGTTCCTAAATGAGGAAATAATTGAAAGCTGCGTAGATTTAATTGACAAAGCAGACACGATTTTAGTTTACGGTATGGGGGCATCCTTCATAGCAGCAAAAGATGCCCAGCAAAAATTCATACGGGTGAATAAACCATGCTATGCGATTGAGGACACTCATCTGAATGCAACCATGATAGCAAACCTGAAGCCAAACGATGTGGTAATAGGCATATCCTCATCAGGCGAAACAAATGAGACGGTGAAGCTTGTGGAACTGGCGAATTCAAAGGGTGTAAATACAATAGGCATAACAAGGTACGGCAGGACGGCATTGGGGAAAATATCGAAATACAATCTTTATACGCCGTCAAGCATTGAAACACCATTCAGAAGTGCTGCAACAGCATCACGTATGTCACAGCTATATATAATTGACGTCCTGTTTATGTGCTACGCAACATCAAAATATGACAGCACTATAAGCTGTCTGGAAAACACAGCGGATGCAATAAATGAATTTAAGCAGATGTAATGATTATTTCCTCCGCTGTCATCCTGAGCGGCAGCGAAGGATCTCATCTCTGCCAGTTACAAACATCGTGTAATAATCATTATATAATTATCGAAAAGGGATTTAAACAATGAAAGTAATAGTAAAAAGCAACTACAGGGAAGTAAGTGAGCTTGCAGCCCAATATTTTTTAAATACCGTTAAATCTAAAAGCGATGCGGTTCTTGGTCTCCCCACAGGCGAAACACCCCTCGGCATGTACAGCATAGTGTTGGATGAATTTAATAAAAACAGCATATCATTTAAAAATGTCAGAACATTTAACCTGGACGAATACACAGGGTTAGAAAAAACAAATAAAAACAGCTATTATTATTTTATGAATAAAAATCTGTTTGCACATATAGACATTAAACATGAAAATATAAATATTCCCAATGGTATGACCAACAATATAAAACAAGAATGCACCGCCTATGAAAATAAAATAAAAGCAGCAGGCTCCATGGATATATTGTTTATAGGAATAGGAAAAAACGGACACATAGGCTTCAATGAGCCGGCGAATTATTTTGACCCATACACACATGAAGTGAAGCTGCAGCCTAATACTATAACGGCCAACTCAAGATTCTTCGACCGCATAGAGGATGTTCCTAAGATTGCCATAACCATGGGAATTAAAACAATATTATCAGCTAAAAAAATAGTTCTGATAGCATCAGGAGTATCAAAATCAGAAGCAATAGCAAAGACAATAAAAGGCAAAATAACCCCCCGGCTTCCCGCATCAATATTGCAGCTTCACAACAACATAACTGTAATAACAGACAAAGAAGCGGCAAAAAACCTGAATGTCGGCGGATGATATCATACTTTAAATACTAATATACAAGAAGGCCAATCATGAGCACTTTATTTAAAAATATAAAACTTATCACTCCACAGGAAGTATTGAGCGGTTATGGAGTAATAACCGGTGAAGGAAAAATAACAAGTATAAATCCAGAACAAAATATAAAAACAGAATCCGTCGATCAAATCATAGACGGCAAGGGTATGTTCCTGTCACCGGGATTTATAGATATTCATAACCATGGCAATTCCGGCTGTGACTTCATGGATGCAACAGAAGAAGCCATAGACAAAATAGGAAAATACCATTTAAAAAATGGTGTAACCTCATATCTGGGAACCGTCCTGACGCAGTCATACGAAAATATGACAAAGGCAGTAAAAAACATAGCAGAGTACAAAAATAAAGATAATTCATCACAGCTGCTTGGTGTGCATCTGGAAGGACCGTTTTTTTCCGCAAACAAAAAAGGAGCCCAGCCCGAAGAGTTTATAAAAGAACCTGATATGTCTTTTATAAAAAATTTAAAAGATATATCCGGCAATAAAATAAAAATGGTGTCAATAGCACCTGAAAAAGAGGAAGCGCCGGAGCTTATTTCCTACCTAAAGGAAAACAACATAATCGCAGCCATGGCCCACAGCAACGCAACATATGCTGAGGCAATAAACGGCATCAAGCACGGAGCAACGGTGGCAACCCACCTCTATAACGGCATGCGAAGCTTCACCCACAGAGAACCGGGCATAGTCGGAGCCTCGTTAACTGATGAAAGAGTATACTGTGAAATAATATACGACAGAATTCATCTCCATGATGCGGCAGTTCAAATTGCCCTGAAAATGAAAGGAGCTGACAAAATAATCCTTGTGTCGGATGCTATGAGGGCAGCAGGCTTAGAAGACGGAGAATACGAACTGGGCGGTCAGAAAGTAACGGTAAAAGACAGGGCAGCCCGCTTAGAGGACGGCAGCCTGGCAGGCTCAACATTAAACTTAAGATCAGCAGTATATAATATGGTCAGATACTTAAACGTTCCAATCCATGAGGCAGTACGAATGGCAAGCCTCACTCCTGCAAAGGCCGTCGGAATAGATAAATATAAAGGAAGCATAGAAATCGGAAAAGATGCGGATTTGATTTTATTTGATGATGATATAAACATATTTTTAGTAAAATTATAAGCTGTATATTTAATATGAGATTCTTCGGGCTTGCGCTTTCAGAATGATAAGTTAATAATCACTGATGCGGAAACCCCCATTTTTTTGTACATATAATTTACCGGTTTTTGTTGTAAAAATTAATAATTTGTAAAATTATGCCGATATAAAGCTTAAGACAATCACAACTCTTAATAATGCAGAACATGCTTTCACAGATTAACATCTGCCGAATAACTAATTGATTATTAACTACATATAGACTATATCGATAACTATGATAAAAAAATACAAAAAAGGGGAGAGACTATGGATAAGGGGATATTGAAACTATTAAAAACTGCACAGGAAAACAATAAGGCTTATAAAGATATTACTACCGGTTATTTTAACTCAAATAAATTCAGAATAGATTTGAATAACTTAATCAAGAGCGACAAATACAGCAGCATTTCCATGATTCTTTTCACATTTGAAAATATGGATATGATCAGGAGATATGTGGATTTTGAAATAAGCAACAAAGCATATGCTGAATTACATAAAGCCGCTGAAAAATTTTTTGAAAACGGTAAAATTTACACCATCCAAGGCAATAAAATTGCAGTGCTGCTGCCTGAAACAAAGACGGTCGAAGCTAGTAATTCAGCAAAAGAATTCATATCGAGTACAAAAAATCCGATGCATATAGACGTCTTGCCGATTTCACTTGCCATAAGAGGCGGAATAGCCAATTATCCCAGCCATAATACAGATGCGGACACACTTCTGACAATGCTGGACAAGGCATTGGACCAAGCCTGCAAAACTAAAAACAATACACATGTTTATAACAATATTATAGACAAGGAGCAGGAAATATATTACCGCGACCTTGTATCGCTTTATAATGCCTTGAAAAACAATAAGTTTACATTGGCATTCCAGCCTATAATTGATATACAAAAGGATAAAATCGCCAGTGTTGAAGCATTGCTCAGATGGAATGACCAGAACAACTGCTACATGTCAATTTCCGAATTGATTAAAAGAGCAGAGGATGCAGGATTCATCAATGAAATTACCAATTGGTTATTCAGCAGCGTAACAAAGCAACTGAAGGAATGGAAAGAAAAAGGAATTGAAATAGCTGTTTCGATGAATATTTCATCCAAAGATCTGAATGATGAAGCATTTATAGACCATGTCAAGAGCTATATTATGGAAAACGATATTAATCCAAAATACATCGAATTTGAAATATCTGAAAAGTCAGTGCTGCAGGATGAGAAGCCGGCACTGGAACAACTAAAGAAACTAAAAAGCACAGGTGCGAAATTATCCCTGGACGATTACGGAACAGGGTACAATTCTTTTAAGAACCTGATAGACTTTGCCGGGAAATTCGATTATCTGAAAATAGATAAAATATTCATAGACAAATTTTTAAAAGATGAAAAATTCATTATGGTTGACTGTATAATCAAAGCCTCCCACCGCCTCGGCATGAAGGTTATAGCCGAAGGAGTGGAAATAAAAGAACAGCTCGAAATATTAAAATCCATCGACTGTGACATGATTCAGGGATTTTATTACAGCAAGCCTCTGACGGCTGATGAAGCAGAATCGTATATCCTGAATTTTTAATAAAGAGTTACTATTAATATGATTTTGATTTCTTTAGAATCAAAATCATATTTTTATTTCAGATAAATGTCGGTGCCGGTTCCCAATCTGCCGGGAAACAGAGCATTGTTGAAAGAATACATAGGTTATTAGCAATAAATTCAAGACTTGCATTATTTATATACATAAAAACCGTTGCAACATGTGCAGTAAGATGTTACAATATTATACGACAAATGAAGACAATTATTACTGTGGGGGAACAACGTGAAAACCAAAAATGAAAAAAAAGAAACTAAAACTAAAAATACCAAAATAAAAAATACAATTACCATAGATTATGAAAACAAAAGGCTTTCAGTCTTTTACTTTCTGCCCCTTTTACTCATAGCAGGCTTTGTACCGATGATAGTATATGCAAAATACGTTGACCTGTCAGGCACAACTCAAGCCTTATATTGGACAGGCCAGCAGCAGTATCTGGATTTCTTCAGCTACTGGAAATCACGCTGGGTGATGGGGCTTACAGCAATTGCACTAATTTTCTATATCATACTCTACACACAAAAAAAATTGCCATTTAAAAATTTAAAACAATACTATATACCACTTGGGGTATATGCAATATTTGTAATCATATCAACAATATTTGCAAAAGATACTCAAACAGCTCTTTGGGGCTTTGTAGATATGTATCAAGGGATGTTTGTTCTTTTGAGTTATGTAATTATAACATTTCTGACCATAAACTTTGTAAATAATGAAAGAGATGTGAAATTGTTTGTTAATGCATTTTTGTTTCTGATGATAGTTGAAGGAATAATCGGTGTAGGGCAATATTTTGGATTTGATTTTTTTCAGACTGGAATTGGTAAAGATTTAATTGTTCCAAATAATTTAAAGGTTGATAATCTCTCATTTTCATTTGGCCCAAAAACTATATATGGCACATTGTTTAATACGAATTTTGTGGGTAGTTTTGCAACTTTGATGTTGCCGTTAGCAGTTGCATTTCTCTTAGGTTTTAAGAATAATAAACAAAAAATAGTTGCAGGTATAGCTGTTGTTTTAATGATATTTACATGGATTGGATGTAATTCAAGAGCGGGATATCTGGGAGTTGTTGTGTCAGCTATATTTGGAATATGGTTATTTAGGAAAGTAATAAAAAGATATTGGAAAATTTCTTCAAGCATAGCTGCAGTTTTAATAATACTTTTTATGGCTATGAATTTTACCTCTCAAGGAGCATTAATAAATAGGATTAAGTCTTTTAATATATTAGGTCAAATTAACAATATAAAAACTCAAGATGAAACTGCTTTTAAATTTGAAGAAATAATATTAGGATATAATACTATTCACATAAAAACAAATAAACAAACTTTAAATATGAAATTAGATGATAATAAATTATACTTTCTTGATGAAAATATGATTGAATTGCCAATAACAACACAAGGAAATAAAATTCTGATTAATGATAATGACAAATATTGGCATATAAATAATATACAAATCCCTAAGAACTATCCCGGTGTTACTATAACTACTTATATGGGATGGGGTACTCTTAATTTTTACTTTACACAAGATGGAGCAAAATTGTTGGGCAGTGGAGGAAGGATTACAGAACCTATTGTAGCAGATAGTTTCAAATCATTACGTGGATATGAAAAACTGATGTCTGACAGGGGATATATTTGGAGCAGAACACTTCCTTTAATAGGTGATAATTTTATATTTGGTACAGGTGCTGACAATTATCCGATTGCATTTCCGCAAGATGATTTTATAGCTAAATTAAATATCTACATGGATGCAAACATGGTAATTGATAAACCACATAATATGTACATGCAGACAGCAGTAAATACAGGAGCGATATCTATAATATCTCTACTAGTAACATTCTTTATATATATTGTTACGGGATTTAAATTATATAGCAAAATTGTTTATAATACATTAGAGAAATATGTTGGAGCATCTTGTCTAATAAGTGTTATAGGTTATTTAATATCTGGGTTTTTCAATGATAATGTAGTAAGTGTAGCACCTATATTTTGGTTGATACTTGGATTAGGAATAAGCATTAACTATATAATTATGAAAAAGGTTGATATAAAAGAATAAAAGAGGCGATATAATGGAGTTTAATACTAATAGTAATGGCTTTATTTTTAAATTAATAGAGGAAGTAATATATGTTGCTTTTGTTGTACTTGGATTTTATTTGGCCTTTTTATTGAGATTTGATATGAATCCATTGATGTATAACTTGCAACCTTTTTATGACAACATTCCTTTTATAATAATAGCTTCTATAATTATATTTTATATTTATAATATAGTTTCTACTGTTAAAAAAACAATTTTTGAAAATGCTATTACTATTGCATTATCATTATTAATAATAGATTTATCAGTAATTGCCATTGTTTTTTTTAACAGAGGATTCTCATTTCCCCGAAGTGTTATTCTATTAGGTTATGTTATTCAATTTATATTAATATTTACCCTGAAAATTATTATATTAAAGTTCATAAAATTAAATTGGAGAAAGAAAAATATCTTAATAATTGCTTCCAAAGAAGAATCAGAAGAATTTGCAGTAAAGTTATTACTGGATAAAATTAATTTGGATAATCTAAAATACATTAGCAATCATGTTAATGAAGGGACATATAAATTAATAGATAATTCTGAAAAGATATATATTGGAAATAATATTGATATACATGACAGAAGCAATATTATAAAATATTGTTCTGAAAATCAAAAGGATGTTTACCTTATTCCTGGATTATATGAATTAGCAATAATAAATTCTAAACCAAATCAAATAAAAGATATTCTTTTTTTAAAAGTTGATAAGTTGGGATTAACTTTTGAACAAGTACTGGTTAAGAGAGTAATAGATGTAGTGATTTCATTAGCTGGACTGACAATAACATCACCAGTATTACTATTAGTTGCGTTAAGTGTAAAAATCTATGATGGTGGACCAGTTTTTTATAAGCAAGAAAGAGTTACACTGGGAAATAAATTATTTAAGTTATATAAATTCAGAACCATGATAGTAGATGCTGAAAAAAAGACGGGACCTGTATTAGCTGTAGATAAGGATGAAAGAATAACCCCTATAGGAAGGTTTCTTAGAGCAACAAGAATAGATGAATTCCCTCAGCTATTTAATGTTCTAAAAGGAGAAATGAGTTTAGTAGGACCTCGACCGGAGCGACTGTTTTTCGTTGAAAAATTTAATGAAGAGATTGAAGAATTCAAATATAGAGTATATGTTAAAGCTGGGATAACGGGATTAGCTCAAATATTGGGCAATTATACAACAAATGCTGAAAATAAGGCTAAATATGATTTGTTGTATATAAGAAATTATTCTTTGTTGTTAGACATAATAATAATATTTAACACTATAAAAATTATGTTTATGAAAGACAGTTCAGCAGGGGTGTCTCTAAATAAAAAATTAAAAGATATTTTAAATGAAAAAAATTTAGAAGCAAATGAAGAAATGGGAATTACAAAAGTAGATAATGCATGATATTGTGATAAGAAAGATAATTATTAAAGAAGGATAACAAAAAATGAAAATAACAATGATTGTTCCATATTTTGAACCGGAAGTTACTGCTATAGTACATTTAATGAGCGATTTAGCTTATGACTTTGAAAAGTACAATGCGAAAGTAACAGTAATTACCGGCTTCCCATTAAGAGGAACTTCTGAGGACATAATAAATGAATATATGAATAAAAATGAAGAGCATATATCAAAAAACATAACAGTTTTCCGAGTTGGAAGCAAAAGAAAAGAAGGAAATAATTTCATAATACGAGGACTGAAATATATAACTAAAACGTATTCTCTTTACAATAAAGCCAAAACAATTCCTACGGATATTTATTATATATACAGCACACCTCCCATAATGGGATTAGCAGGTGCTTTTTTATCGAAGAAGGCACCGACACTATATTCATTGCAAGACATTTTTCCTGATAATATATTTGTAAAAGCAAAAATTAAAGAAAATAATGTTGTCTTTAAATTATTAAAAGCTATCGAAACTTATATTTATAATAATAATACACATATTGTTACAATTTCAAATGACATGAAAAACAATCTTATCGGAAAAAAAATTGATCAAAGAAAAATTTCGATTATAGGAAATTGGATTGACACAAATGAAATTAAATATATTCCAAGAGAAAAAAATCATTTGTTTGATAAATTCAATCTCAAACGTAGTGGTTTTTATGTTTCTTATAGCGGAAACTTAGGATATGCACAAGATATCGAAATAATATTAGAAAGTGCTAAAATAACGCAGGCAGTTGAGCCTGAAATACAGTACATCATAGTTGGGAGCGGAATTTATGAAGATGAAGTAAAACAAAAAATAATCAGTGGAAATTTGAGAAATGTGAGACTTTTTCCAATGCAACAAGAAAAATATTCATCCTATGTTTACAGCATTGGGGATGTTGGATTAGTAACATTGAAAGAAAATTTACATGAATATGCAATGCCGTCAAAAACATGGTCAATGATGGCTGCATCACAGCCCATAATATGCACTACAGTAGAAAAAACACAACTATATGAAATAATTAAGGGAACACAATCAGGGATAACCGTAAAACCGGGAAATTCTACAGAATTAGCAAATCAGATAGTAAACCTTTATCGTAACAGGGATGCGTTAAAAGAATATGGAAAAAATGGAAGGGTTTACGCAGAAAAAAATTTATCAAGAGAAATTGCTACCAAAAAGTATTTTGACTTAATGGTGGACCTAATAAATTGAGAGGTAATTATAATGTTTAAAAATAAAACATTACTTATAACTGGTGGAACTGGCTCATTTGGAAATGCTGTAGCAAAAAGATTTTTAAACACAGACATAAAGCAAATACGCATATTTTCCAGAGATGAAAAAAAACAAGATGATATGAGAAAGCTCTACAATAATGCCAAATTGAAATTTTATATTGGTGATATAAGGGATGTACAGTCAATTAAAAACGCAATGTATGATGTTGATTATGTTTTTAGTGCTGCTGCGTTAAAACAGGTTCCATCATGTGAGTTTTTTCCATTAGAAGCAGTAAAAACTAATGTAATAGGAACTGACAATGTACTTACTGCTGCTATAGAATCTGAAGTTAAAAAAGTCATTTGTCTTTCAACTGATAAAGCTGCTTATCCAATCAATGCGATGGGAATTTCTAAGGCAATGATGGAAAAAGTTTTTGTTGCTAGATCAAAAACAGTAGACCCGAAAAAGACACTTATATGCGGAACTCGATATGGTAATGTAATGGCGTCAAGAGGTTCTGTTATTCCATTATTTATAGACCAGATAAAAAGTGAACAGCATTTGACAGTTACTGATCCAAGTATGACCAGGTTTTTAATGAGTCTTGAAGAAGCTGTTGAACTTGTAGTATTTGCATTCCAAAATGCTGAGTCAGGCGATATTATGGTTCAAAAATCACCAGCATCTACCATAGGTGATTTGGCACAAGCCATAAAAGAGCTATTCAATGCAGATAATGAAATTAAGATTATTGGGACTCGCCATGGTGAGAAAAGATATGAAACATTACTTACAAAAGAAGAATATATCAAAGTAGATGACATGGGTAGTTTTTTTAGAGTCCCCGCTGATAAAAGAGATCTTAACTATGATAAATATTTTGTAGAAGGAGATCAAAAATTATCTGCTGATAAAGAGTACAATTCTGATAATACAGAGAGATTAAATGTAGAGCAAATTAAAGAAAAGTTATTGTCACTCGATTATGTAAGAAAAGAATTGAATTATTTTAATTCAAGAAAATAAACAAGATTATAAATGAGTAACAAACTAATTTCGAAAGGCTAGAATGAGTTATGAAAATACTTATAACAGGAGCAAAAGGTTTTATAGGCAAAAATCTAGTAGCAGAGCTTAGAAATAGAAATTATACAGATATATTTGAATATGACAAGGAAACGGAGCCTCCCTTATTTGATGAATATTGTAAAAAAGCTGATTTTGTATTTCACCTTGCTGGAGTAAATCGTCCTAAAGAGCAATCAGAGTTCATGGAAGGAAATTTTGGTGTTACTTCAACTTTATTAGATAAACTTAAGAAATATAATAACAATTGTCCAGTAATGATTTCTTCATCGATTCAGGCTATACTTGACAATCCTTATGGAAAGAGTAAGAAAGCAGGAGAAGACTTGCTTTTTGATTATAGTAAGAAAACTGGTTCTAAAGTATTGATTTATCGCTTCCCCAACGTATTCGGCAAATGGTGCAGGCCAAATTATAATAGTGCAGTAGCAACATTTTGTCATAATATTGCTCATGGATTGCCTATTGAGGTAAATGCTCCAAATACTATAATGAACCTTGTGTATATAGATGATGTGGTAAATGAATTGATCAATGCTTTAGAAGGAAAAGAGAATAGAGTTGGAGAATTTTGCGAAGTCCCTGTAGTGCATACTGTTACCCTGGGAGAGATTGTTGAATCAATTTATTCATTCAAAAATAGTCGCGAAGAACGTACTATACCAAATATGTCAAATGAATTCACAAAGAAATTATACAGCACTTATTTAAGTTATTTGCCGAAAGATCAATTCAGTTATGAATTAAATATGAATGTTGATAACAGAGGTTCCTTTACTGAATTTATAAAATCACCGGATAGAGGACAAGTTTCCGTGAATATTTCAAAACCTGGAATTACAAAAGGAAATCACTGGCATCACACTAAAAACGAAAAGTTTCTTGTAGTAAGCGGCAAGGGCATTATCCGCTTTAGAAAAATATATTCAGATGAAGTTATAGAATATTTCGTCAGCGGTGATAAAATGGAGGTTGTAGATGTACCAATTGGTTATACTCACAACATAGAGAATCTTGGCGATACTGATATGATTACTATTATGTGGGCTAACGAACCATTTAATCCGGATAAACCGGATACTTATTATTTGGAGGTGTAGACTTATGAAAAAGCTAAAAGTTATGACTGTTGTTGGCACTAGACCTGAAATTATCAGACTATCTGCTGTTATTAATAAATTAAATGAATCAGAAGCAATTGAGCATGTATTGGTTCATACAGGACAAAATTATGACTATGAATTAAACGAAGTGTTTTTTAAAGACTTTAGGTTAAAAAAACCTGATTATTTCCTTAATGCGGCCATAGGAACAGCAGTAGAGACAATTGGAAATATTCTAATTAAAATTGACCCAGTTATGGAAAAAGTAAAACCGGATGCTTTTTTAGTTCTTGGCGATACTAATAGCTGCTTATGTGCTATTGCAGCTAAGAGAAGACATATTCCGATTTTTCATATGGAGGCCGGAAATAGGTGTTTTGACCAAAGAGTTCCTGAAGAAACAAACAGAAAGATTGTCGATCATATATCTGATATAAATCTAACTTACAGTGATATTGCACGTGAGTATCTGTTGAGTGAAGGAATACCGGCAGACAGAGTTATTAAGACTGGCAGCCCTATGTTTGAAGTTATCAATACAAGAAGAGATGATATAGAGAATTCAGATGTTCTTGAAAGGCTAAGTCTTGAAGAAGAAAACTATTTCGTGGTATCAGCACATAGAGAGGAAAATATAAATTCTGAAACTAATTTCATTGATTTAGTTGAGAGCTTAAATGCTGTAGCAGACAAATATAAGATGCCATTAATTGTAAGTACGCATCCGCGAACAAGAAAAATGATTGAGCAAAAAGGTATTGAGTTTAATTCGTTGATAAAGACAATGAAACCGTTAGGCTTTAATGATTATGTAAAACTTCAGATAAAAGCGAAGGCAGTATTAAGTGATAGCGGTACTATAAGTGAAGAGTCATCAATCCTTGGACTTAGAGCACTTAATATACGACAAGCACATGAAAGACCGGAAGCTATGGAAGAAACATCTGTTATGATGGTTGGACTTAAGAAGGAAAGAATCCTTCAGGGAATTGAGGTTCTAGAAACACAGGAAAAAGATACCTTGAGATTAGTTGGTGACTATAGTATGCCTAATGTGTCAGACAAAGTGTTAAGGGTTATATTATCTTATACGGATTATGTAAATAGGGTTGTTTGGGGTGGAAAGTATGAGTCCTGAGATTAGCATTATTGTTCCTGTATATCAAGTAGAGCAATATATTGAAAATTGTATTATTTCTATATGCAATCAAACATTTACTGATTATGAAGTTGTTTTGGTTAATGACGGAACAGAGGATAAATCTGTAGAGATAGCGGAAAATATATTAAAAAGATTGAAGATAAAGTATCTAGTTATAAACCAAAAAAATAGAGGATTATCTGCTGCAAGAAATACAGGCATTAAAGAGGCTAATGGCAAATGGATTGTATGTATTGATTCGGATGATGTAATTTATAAGGACTTTTTAAAAATTTTGCATGAATCATTTATAGATAATGATGTTAAAGTTTCCATTGGAAATTTTCAAATGGTTAATAATAATGAACTGTTTAAAGAACCGTGTATGATCCAAAAAAGCAGGGTATTTGAAAAGCATGAAATGTTACAGAAATTTCTAACAAGAAAAATAAAAATTATTTCTCCTGCAATTATGATAGAAAAAGAATATTTTGTAAATAATAATTTATTTTATAATGAAAATATTAAATTTTCAGAAGATCAACAATTTATATGGAGAGTATTATTTATTACAAATAAATATTCATATAACAATACTCAAATATATAATTATTACAGAAGACCGAACTCAATAATGACATCGTCCAGTGCTGAAAAAATCACAATTAGTTATAGTGGGTTTATTGACTTTACGAATGATTTAAAAAGACAAAATATGAAAGAGCATTATAATGTAATAGAAATGATTTTACCGAGATGGGTTTTTGGAACTCTACGTTCAGCATCAAAGATTATGGAATATGAATATTTTAGTGTACTTGCAAAAAAACTTGATTATAAAAAGCATAGCAAAAAGTTGTTGCACTTCCCTGACTATAAAACAAGATTATTATCTTTTGTTTTATATAACAATTTGAAAAGTTTTTATATATTAAATAAGAAAATACTTTAAGGATGTTTAACTATGAAAATAATACATTTATGTATGACAGGTTCGTACAATGATTATTGGAACTATCAGGACAATCTTCTTTCATTATATCACAAAAAAGCTGGATTTGATGTTACTATTATTACAACTCCTTTTATTAATGACAAAAATTCTACAAATTATATTTTTTATAAAACTGGTGAGTATATTGATGATAATGGTATAAAAGTTATCCGAAAAGATTTACTTATATCAAATTCATCAGAATTAATAAAGAGATTGAGACTTTATAAAAATCTTTACGCAACAATAGAGCAAGAAAAAGCAGACATTATATTTGTTCATGGATGCCAGTTTCTTGATATTAAACATGTTGTAAAATATGCAAAACTTCATCCTAACGTGAAGATATATGTGGACAATCATGCAGATTTATCAAATAGTGCAAGAAATTTTTTGTCAAAGAATATTCTTCATAAAATAATATGGAGATATTGTGCTCACCAAATAGAACCTTATACAACTAAGTTTTATGGGGTACTTCCAGCAAGAGTAGACTTTTTAATAAATGTATATAAGCTAGCTAAAGAAAAGGTAGAATTGCTGGTTATGGGAGCTGATGATGAGAAAGTAGCAGAAGCAAAAAAATCTGAGGTCAGAAAAAGAATTAGAGAAAAACATAATATTGGCTATGATGATTTTTTAATTGTCACTGGTGGGAAAATTGATAATGCTAAAAAACAAACTTTACTGTTAATGGAAGCAGTAAAAAGAATTGAAAATAAAAAAATAAAACTGGTAGTTTTTGGTTCATTAGTTAATGATTTAAAAGATAAAGTTAATGAATTAGCAGATGGCGATAAGATACAATATATTGGATGGATAAATTCAGAAGATAGCTATGAGTATTTTGCAGCCTCTGATTTAGTTGTTTTCCCGGGCAGGCATTCGGTGTTTTGGGAACAAGTTGTAGGCTTAGGAATACCTATGATTGTGAAATACTGGGATGGAACAACCCATGTTGATTTAGGCGGAAATTGTAAGTTTTTATATCATGATAATATTGAAGAAATATATAATATATTAATAAAGCTCATTGATAATAAGAAAGAGCTTTCACATATGAGAGAAATAGCTGAATCTAAAGGAATGAAATATTTTTCTTATAAAGATATTTCAGCAAGAGCAATAGAAGTACAAAAATAAGGATGTTAATTATGATTTATAATATTATAAAAAAAAGTGAAATTGAAGATTCATTCAAAAATCAATTTAAAAGAGTGACTCTGTTAGTCCTTATTAGTTTAACGGTAATACAGCAAATGCCATTAATTAAAGACTTATATTACAGTCAAATTAGGTTGACTTTATATATGGTTTTTGGTATGTTCAGTGCAATTTCTTGTTTAAATATTAATAAATTGTCAAAGATATATTTTATTAGATATTTTATTTTAACAATAGCTTATACTTTTATACTTTTTATAGTTATAAAAGTATTTAAAGGTGTTTCCTTTGAAGTGCTTGAACTAATTATACCTTTTGGAGTATTAATTTGCTCCTTAAATACCTATTTCGACAAAAAACAACTAAGTAATTTTTTAGTATGGTATGTAATTCTTTCAGCGATATTGGGCATTAGTTCTATCTTCTATTACGGACAAGGATTTACTATCACAAGAAATTATTTTCTAATAGGTAAGAATCAAATTGGTCCATTAATTGGTATTTCTGCTACAATAACAGGGATATGGATTTTAAACAAAAAACAATTTTATTTAAATTATGATGGTATCTTTTTGAAAGTATTTATTTTTATTGCACTTATTTCAAGCATACTGGTAATTAGGAACAGATCTGGTTTGTTAGGCGTATCTGTTGTTGCTATATTTGCTCTAATAAAAGAATATGAGTTTAGAATATATAAGAAAAGCATCGTATTTTTACAGTGCATGTTTATTGTGATAGTGTGTGCATTTGTTCTTGGTTTATTTGATGGATTAATTGATATAATTTTTAGATCTATATTTGAAAACTATAACATTGCTGACATAAATTCCATAAGTGCAGGAAGAACTGATGTATATAAAATGGCAGTAGAATTTATCGGAAGACATCCAATTTTAGGGAAACTTGGTAGCGGTGAGGTTGTTTTTTCAACACCCCATAACTATATACTGAATAAATGGGTTAATTATGGAGTATTGTTATCATTGCCTATTGTATTATTTTATTTATACCTTTGGTATTTTGCAATTATAGAAATTAAAAAGAACAATAACAAAACAAGTTATTCACTACCCGTATGGGTGCTATTGTTCTCATTAATTGTCAGTTTAGTAGAATATACATATCCTTATGGACCGGGAGTAAGCCAATTAATGGTGTGGTTTTTACTAGGTCAATACTTTAAACATAATAGTAAAGCGAGGATTACCATTGAAGAATAATTCTGAATTTAATGAATCGGAAAGCACGGATAGGATTAAACGTGGTGCTTTTATGTCTTATATAGCAATTGCTGTAAATATATTGGCTGGATTGTTATATACACCATGGATGGTAGCTCAAATTGGACAAGATAATTATGGCTTATATACTTTAGCTACTTCACTTATTAGTATGTTTTTACTCGACTTTGGGTTAAGTGAAGCTGTATCTCGTTTTGTTTCTAAATATAATGCAGAAGGAGATCAAGAAAGCGTAAATAATGTGCTTGGACTCACATATAAAATTTACTTTATAATAGATTTTGTAATATTAGCAATATTAATTATAGCTTATCTAAATTTAGAAGTAATATATAAAGAGTTAACTCCAAGTGAAATATCAAGTTTTAAAATAGTTTATATTATCGCTGCAACATTTAGCGTTATTTCTTTCCCTTTCACTACATTAAATGGTATTTTAACAGCATATGAACATTTTTTTGAATTGAAAGTATGCGACTTATTTCAAAAAATTTCATCCCTGATATTAATAATATTAGCTTTATTTAATGGGTATGGTCTGTATGCTCTTGTAACCGCAAATGCAGTTAGCGGATTAGCTACCATTGTATTAAAATATTCTATTATCAAACGCAAATCTACAGTAAAAATAAATATAAAATACAAAAGTAAGTTAATGATTAGGGATATATTTACCTTTTCAGTGTGGGCAGCTGTTGTTAGTATAGCTCAAAGGTTTATTTTTAATATTAGCCCTACTATACTAGGAGCAGTATCTGGGGCAACAAGTATTGCTATTTTTGGAATAGCAAGCTCTTTAGAAGGATACGTGTATATAATAGCAAGCGCAATTAATGGCTTGTTCCTTCCTAAGATTAGTCGTATAATAATGAGAGGTAATGCAACTGATAACTTGTTGCAGTTGATGATAAAAGTAGGTAGGATACAGCTTTACATTATAGGACTTATTGCAATTGGATTTATATGTATAGGAAAGGATTTTGTCCTATTATGGATGGGACAGGATTATACTTTATCGTATTATAGTGCAATACTATTAATACTTCCTAGTATCATTTACTTACCTCAGCAAATAGGGAATACAGCTATAGTTGCATTAAATAAGGTAAAATTACAAGCTTATGTTTTTATTTGCATGGCAGCCATTAATATTGTATTATCCATAGTATTTTCTTATATTTGGGGTTCTATAGGTGCTTCACTTGCAATATGTATATCTTATTTTATTCGAAGTATTGGCATGAATATAGTATATTATAAATCTTTAAAAATTAATATATTTATGTTTTTCAGAGAATGTCATATAAAATTACTAAAGCCTATGCTTTTTACATTAATAATCGGATTTTGTTTGAATTTTATATTGCCGAATATTAGTTGGCATAATGTGATATTAAAAGGATTGATAATTGTAATAACATATTTAGTTATAAATTGGATTTTTATATTTAACAAATATGAAAAAGATTTAATAATAAGCTTTGTAAGCAGAATAAAAAAATAAGATTTATATAAAAAAGATATTCTTTAAAATTTAAATAGTTTGGAGGAAATAATTATGATAAATACAGTAAAGAAAATAATAGGAAAAAATGCATCACTAAAAGAGAACATAAAAAAAATAAATGATAGAGTTATGATAGTTTTGAGTAAATTATCTCCAGAATTAGCAACAAGGTATATTTATAGAATTGTAATTGGTAAAAAGTTAAATTTAAAAAATCCAAAAAGTTTTAACGAAAAAATACAATGGTTAAAACTTTATTGGGAAAGTCCCTTATTAATTAAGTGTGCTGATAAGTATGAAGTAAGAAAATATATAGAAGAATGTGGCTGTAGTGAAATTTTAAATGAATTATATAGCGTTTATAATAGTATTGTGGAAATAAATTGGGAATCGCTACCCAATAAGTTTGTTTTAAAGACAACAAATGGATGTGATACAAATATCATTTGTAGAGATAAGGCCAAATTAAATAAAGAAGAAGTGCTAGGAAAATTTAATAATTGGTTAAATATGGAGTTTGGATTAACAAATGCAGAAGTGCATTATTCAAAGATTAAGCCGAAAATCATATGTGAAAGATATCTTGAAACAGAACAAGGAGTCACACCTAATGACTATAAATTTTTCTGTTTTAATGGTAATCCAAAGTTTCTTTATGTAGGTGTTGTTGAAAACGGATATACACATAAAACATATTATGACCTACAATGGAATAAATTAGATTTTTTAAAAGAGGGATATAAAACATATGATTTTAAAAAACCTGCCTGTTTAGATGAAATGAATGAATACGCAAAAAAACTTTCTAAACCTTTTCCATTTGTAAGAGTAGATTTTTATGACTATAATGGTGTACCTATATTTGGCGAAATGACATTCACACCGACTGGTGGCTTAGCCAAGTATTATCGTAATGATGTTGAACAAATGTTAGGTGATTGGATTATCCTTCCAATAAAATAATAAATGCTTTTTGAATATCTTTGCAAATTAACATTAGAAAAAATATTGTTCAAGAAATATATATAAAATATTTTAAGTACATTATTTTATTCATGTATAATACTAAAATATAACAAAGTTAATTATATAACTATGCTAGGAGGCTCAAAACATGAAGATTACAGTAGCGGGAGCAGGCTATGTCGGTTTATCAAATGCAATATTATTAGCTCAGCATAACGAAGTAATAGCTATGGATATAATCCAAGAAAAAGTAGATATGATTAATAATAAAAAATCACCTATAATTGATAAAGAAATTGAAGAATTTCTTTCAACAAAAGAATTATATTTAAAAGCGACAACAGATAATTATAAAGCTTATAAGGATGCAGAGTATGTTATTATTTCTACTCCTACTAATTATGATTCTGAGAAAAATTATTTTAATACCAGATCAGTTGAAGCTGTTATAGCAACTGTATTATCTATAAATCCAAATGCGGTAATGGTAATAAAATCTACAGTACCAGTAGGATATACGAAGAAAGCAAGAGAAATATTTGAAACAGAAAATATCTTTTTTTCTCCTGAGTTTTTAAGAGAAGGAAAAGCACTTTACGATAATCTTTATCCTTCTAGGATTGTATTGGGAGAACAATCTGAAAGAGCTAAAAAATTTGCTGAACTTCTATTGGCAGGAGCAAATAAAAAGGATATTCCAGTTTTATATACAGATTCAACAGAGGCGGAAGCAATTAAACTGTTTGCTAATACTTACCTAGCACTTCGTGTTGCATATTTTAACGAACTTGATACTTACGCGGAGGTTAGAGGATTAAACACACAACAAATTATTGAAGGGGTATGCTTAGATCCACGTATTGGAAGACATTATAATAATCCTTCATTTGGTTACGGAGGATATTGTTTGCCAAAGGATACAAAGCAACTATTAGCTAATTATGCGGATGTACCACAGAATTTGATGTCAGCAATAGTTGATGCAAACAGAACAAGAAAAGACCATATTGCTGAAATGATTATAAAACGAAGCCCTAAGATTGTAGGGGTTTATAGACTGACTATGAAAACGGATTCGGATAATTTTAGGGAATCTTCTATTCAAGGCGTTATGAAACGCATTAAAGGGAAGGGTATTGAGGTCATAGTCTATGAACCCGAATTAACAGAGGATAATTTTTATAATTCAAGAGTAATTAATGATTTAGCTGAATTTAAGGAGATATCGGATATTATTATTGCTAACAGAATGTCTGACGATATTAAAGATGTAGAGTGGAAAGTATATTCCAGAGATTTATATTCTAGGGATTAGCAGCAGAACCTAGGAAATATTTGATTTAGCAAATGATTAACAATATTTCACAGCTTCTTTTCCAAATGGTGCAAGCATTGAGGATGTTAATAAAAATTTTAATAAACAATTGAAGATAAGTATTTAATCTGCTATACTAATGAAGTGAAACTAGTTGAAATAATAGGAGTAAATAATGAACTTAAACCAAAATTATAAGAAAAACTACGAAGATGAAATAAGTTTAAGAGAATTAATTATGGTTTTATGGAAAAGAAAAAAAACTATAATAAGTTTTACTTTAATAATTGCTATATTGTCAGCAATGTTTAGTATGTTTTTAATATCCCCTGTATATGATACAATATTAAATATAGTTATAAGCATGCCTGAGACATATAGCACAAGATATGGTGAATATAAATTACCGTTAACATCCAATGAACAATATATCAACTTAATACTTAGCAATGATGTTTTAATTAATACTATAAAAGACATGGGATATAGTTTTGAAGATGTTAGTTTGGAAGATTTAAAAGAAAAAATTTCATTAGATAAAAATGAAGTCAAAGTTGGCAATGTTCAGAATAGTTTTAATGTAATAGTTTCATCAAATAATCCTGAAGAATCATTAAAATTAGCTCAAACATTATATAGTAATTATTTGGATTTTATTGATGCAATGGCGAAAGAGAGAGTTGTGAGCTATTACAACAACTACTTTAAAGTAGAGATAAAATCATTAGAAAATGAACTGGATAGAGTTAAAGCTATTTTAAAAGAAAATGAAGAATTATTAACCCAAACCCCCCAGACTATTTCATCAGGCAAAGCTAACATAGAGATTAAGACTCAATTAAACAATACAAGCGATTATGTTATTCCGGTTGATACTATCAATCCAAATTACATTAAAATTGAAAATGATATCGTTAATAATAAGCAACAAATTATCAGCATAGAAAATTCAATGAGAATGTATAATAATTATTTAACAGAAATAGACGTTGAAAGACAAGCAATCAATAAATATTATAGAACAGGTGAAGCTGAAAAATTAGAATCAAGTATAATAAGTGTTGTTGAAACTAGCATTTATTTACCTTCACCGCCAGTAGCGCCTACTCAAAAAACAAGTCCAAGTAATTCGTTCAATACAGTTGTTGGTGCAGTAATTGGTGGAATGTTAGGTGTTATGATTGTATTATTTCAGGAGTATTGGTTAAAAGAGACAAAGTGAAAAGTATTTGCTATTTATATCGGGTGAATTTGACACTTACAATAAACCAGTATTTTAGAATTTTCACTAATAATCTTGTAATACTGTTTAATATTAAATGCATAGACCCGTAGGCATATCATTCACGGGTCTTTTTTATAAAAGAAAATTTATTAGAATTCATGTTATTGAAGACCTCAAAATATAGCATTATATATGCATATTTGAATACAAGTTGTGAGCTTAACAGTCCAGAAGTAAAGTGCATTCAAATATTATCGTGAAATTAAAGATAGGGAAGAAATATGACTTGTCTTAATTTCCAGCAAGTCTTTCTAAAAAACAAAAATAATGTTAATAAGGAGCAAACCCATGATCCTAATCACTGGCGGAACCGGCTACATCGGTTCACACACAGCAGTGAAACTGCTGGAACAAAACAAAGACATAATAATTCTAGACAACCTGTACAATTCAAGACAGGAAGTCCTAACCAGCATAGAAAACATAACCAACAAAAAACCAAAATTCTATAAAACAGATTTGTTAGACATAAGCGGTTTAGAAAAAATATTCCAGGAAAACAAAATCGACTGCGTAATTCACTTTGCCGGTTTAAAAGCAGTTGGTGAATCAGTTGCTGAGCCGCTCAAGTATTTTAATAACAACATAACAGGCACGATAAACCTGCTTATGACTATGAAAAAATACGGCTGCAAAAAAATAATCTTCAGTTCATCTGCTACTGTTTACGGGACAACACAAACGATGCCGCTCACTGAAGATGCACCCTTAGGTGTAACCAATCCATATGGCAGGACAAAGCTTGTAATAGAAGATATGCTTAGAGATCTATATGTATCAGACAATGAATTCGGTATAGTGCTTCTAAGATATTTTAATCCGATCGGAGCTCACAAGAGCGGGCTTATAGGCGAAAATCCAAATGGCATTCCAAACAACCTGATGCCATATATATGTAAGGTTGCAAAAGGCGAGCTGCCGCAGCTGAATGTTTTCGGCGATGATTATGATACGATTGACGGTACAGGAGTCAGGGATTATATTCATGTTGAGGATTTGGCAGAAGGACATGTGCTGTCTTATGATAAAATAAAAACAGCAAACGGAATCCATACCTATAATTTAGGAACAGGCAACGGTTACAGCGTGCTGCAGGTAGTCAACGCATTTGAAAAAGCAAATAACATTAAAATAAACTATAAAATAGCTCCGCGAAGATCCGGAGATGTTGCAGCAGTGTATGCAGATACAAAAAAGGCGAAAGATGAAATCGAATTCGAATCCAAATATGGAATCGAAGAAATGTGCAGAGATTCCTGGAATTTTGCAGCAAAAGTTCTTTGAAAATTTAATAAATATCATATATTAATTGTTAAAAGTTTGTTAAAAAGTATTTATCACAAATGCTTGATTTTATCAATTGATGTGCTATAATGTTTATGTAACGGGTTATACATAATATAGACAATTTGCATAATATTTTTTACTAAGGTAAATAATTGAAAAAAAGGCAAACTGGTCGAAAGATCAGGACGCAAAGCTAAGAAGTCTAAGGCACAAAGTTGAAACGCTATGATAGTTCGGCTGCTAGAATAATTATTTGTTATTTTTAGTAGCTATTTTTATGCCGTTTAAAGGCATTGTAGTTATTGACATAATAAAATATACAGTATTTAGCAAGATTATTATTAATGTAAAGATAGTATTAATTAATATCTTTAGTGATATTCCGGGATTAAATTTGCAAAATATTATTAATTAGGCAATACAATACTTAATATTATATTCGTAAGCCAGCAACAAAATTCTGGGGTATAAAAAAATTTAATAATAAAAATAATCTTGTAAATAATGTCAAAACAATGGGGTATTGAAAATGACTATTTATTTAAGAGCGTATTCACTTCTAAACAGGTATCGAAGGTATATACCAATGCTGATAGATGCTTGCATCGCAATAATTTCTTATGCAGTGCCTTATGCTATCACAGGCATAGAACCAGTCAAGGTAGAAATTATCAAAAGCACAGTCCTGATTTATACAATTATTTATATTGGAACATTCATTGCCTTAAAAGTATACAGAAATATGTGGAGATACACCGGTATAGTTGATTTATACCACTGCATTTGTGCATCACTTTTGGCTAATGCTCTTTTTTACTTGGTTACCAAGGGTCTTGGCATAAGTATATTCAACTATGTATACCCATTTGCGACGGTTTTTTCATCATTGCTGTCAATTACCGCAAGAGTAGTGTTCAGAGCACTTTTAATCGTCGGAAAAAACAAAGCACCAAAATCTGAGGACACTGAAACAAATGTAATGATTGTAGGGGCCGGACAAGCAACCTACACCATGCTAGGGGAAATTAAATCTAATAATCATAATCATTACAATGTTAAATGCATTGTAGATGATGATGTTTCCAAAATAGGCAGAAGAATTTACTATGCAACTGTAGTAGGAGATACCAATACCATAAAAGATATGGCAAGGAAATACGATATCGAAAAAATAATCATATCAATTCCATCAATAGACAAGGAAAACAAGAAACGTATTTTAAACCTTTGTGCTGAAACACAGTGCAAACTTAAGATACTTCCTGAAATATACAGCTTAATTGACAACAGAGGCTCAAAGGATTTATTAGGCAAGCTCAGAGATGTACAAGTTGAAGACCTTCTTGGAAGAGAGCCTATTGTTTTAGACTGCCAGGTGACAAAAAAATACATAGAAAACAAAGTAGTCCTGGTTACAGGAGGCGGAGGCTCCATAGGGTCGGAGCTGTGCAGGCAGATAGCCTTATATTCGCCCAAAAATCTCATAATATTTGATATTTACGAAAACAATGCCTACAGTATCCAACAAGAGCTTTTGCGTAAATATGGAGAAACCTTGAACATGGAAGTTCAAATAGCTTCCGTAAGAGATAAAAATAAACTGGAGCAAATATTTTCTGAAAAACATATTGATATAGTCTTCCATGCGGCAGCACACAAGCATGTGCCGTTGATGGAAAACAACCCTGAGGAAGCTATAAAAAATAACATTATCGGTACATACAACACAGTCTTTATGGCTGACAAATACAAAACAGAGAAATTCGTTCTCATATCAACTGATAAAGCAGTCAATCCTACAAATGTTATGGGAGCTACAAAACGAATATGTGAAATGATAATACAAGCCTTTAATCAACACAGCAAGACTGATTTTGTAGCAGTCAGATTCGGAAACGTGTTGGGCAGCAATGGTTCGGTAATACCATTGTTTATGGACCAAATAAAGTCAGGCGGTCCCGTAACAGTAACACATGAAGAAATAACGAGATATTTCATGACTATACCTGAAGCAGTGCAGCTTGTGCTCAGGGCAGCAACAATAGCAACAGGAGGAGAAATATTTGTCCTGGACATGGGTGAACCTGTAAAAATAAAAGATTTAGCATATAATTTAATCAGACTTGCCGGACTGGTTCCGGATAAAGACATTAAAATTACATATACAGGCTTAAGACCCGGAGAAAAGCTCTATGAAGAGCTTCTGATAACAGAAGAAAAGGAACAAACCAAGACAGAAATAGATAAGATATTTATTGAAAAGTCTACACATATTAATGAGGTTAAATTATTCAATACGATTAATAATCTTCATACAGCAGCAGTTAATATGGATACAGAAACACAATTAAAATTAATAGAGGATATAGTCCCAACATACATGAGAACTCCAAATAACCAAGAAGAATTAAATGCTCAATATGAAAATACTGTACAAGAGCAGGAAAGTGAAATGGTTTATAATATTTTTAATGTTGAGACAGTATAAAATTATACATCCTTTTGACTATCCTTTTAACAGCTCTATACATACTACGGACAACAATAATAATATACGAAATTAATGAATATTAAGATTATTGAGGTAGATTATGAATTACTTAAAAATAAAAAGATTAATTGATTTGGTTATTTCGTTTTTGGCTCTTGTTGTGTTATCACCTGTTTTTTTGATTTTAATTATTGCAATTAGGGTTGATTCAACAGGGCCGGCGCTTTTTATGCAACGGCGCGTGGGAATGCATGAAATCCATTTTACTAAATTTAAATTTAGAATTATGAGGATAGATACTCCCAGGGGTATTCAAACAAATCTTCTTGAGAATCCGGATCAGTATATTACCAGAGTTGGTAAGTTTCTACGCAAGACAAGCTTAGATAAGCTGCCGCAATTTATTAATATCCTTAAAGGTGAGATGTCAATAATCGGACCAAGGCCGGCTCGTTCCAATCAGCATGATTTGATTGATATTAGAGACATGTATGGTGCTAATAGTATCAGACCGGGGATCACCGGCTGGGCACAGATTAATAGCAGGGATATAATGACCATAGAAGATGAGGCCAGATTTGATGGGGAGTATGTTGATAAGATTGGTTTTTTGATGGATTGTAAGTGCTTTTTTTATGCAATTATAGGTTTATTGAAAGGGGATTGGACAAGAAGTATTACCAGTTCCTAAATTTGTTGGTGTTAAAAAGAATGCTAAAGAACAGGTTTGCTGTGCGAACTGTTTGCAGATTGAAAGGATATATCATGCAGTGGAAAAACGCTAAAAGCGTTGGAATTATATATTATACATATTTTATAGATTTTAGTTAGGGGGATATATCATGATAGAGAAGATTTGGCTTTCATCACCCCATATGAGCGATGAAGGATATGAAATGAAATATATAAAGGAAGCATTTGATACAAATTGGATTGCACCATTAGGAGCAAATGTAAATGGTTTTGAAGAAGAACTAGCTGCTAAAGTGGGTGCAAAACATGCAGCTGCATTAACAGCAGGAACAGCCGCTATACATATGGCGTTAAAAGCTGCAGGAGTTGGACAAGGCGATATCATATTTTGTCCGACATTAACTTTTTCAGCAACAGTTAATCCGATTATTTATCAAAATGCAATTCCTGTTTTTATAGATAGTAATTTTGAAACTTGGAATATGGATCAAAGAGCATTAGAAGCTGCTTTTGAAAAATATCCTGAAGTAAAGGCTGTTCTAGTTGTTCATTTATACGGTCTTTCTGCAGATATGGATCCTATTGTGGAGTTATGTAAGAAGCATAATGTAACTTTAATAGAAGATGCTGCGGAGTCACTTGGGACAACCTATAAGGGCAAATATACCGGAACCTTTGGTGATTATGGCATCTTTTCTTTTAATGGGAACAAGATAATCACTACTTCAGGTGGTGGAATGTTAGTTTCTGATAATGAAGAGAAAATTGCTAAAGTAAGATTTTGGGCTACCCAAGCTAGAGAAAAAGCAAGACACTACCAACATGAAGAGATAGGCTATAACTATAGAATGAGTAATATAGTTGCTGGTATTGGTAGGGGGCAATTAAAAGTATTAGACCAGAGAGTGGTAAAGAAGAAATATATATTTGAGTTTTACAAGAGAGAACTTGATGGTTTAGAAGGAGTTCAGTTCATGCCTGTTAATGAATGGAATGAGCCTAATTATTGGTTGTCTTGTATAACATTAAATGGTGCTGTGAAGCCGATTGATATTATGGAAGCTTTAGAGAAAGAGAATATTGAAAGTAGACCTATTTGGAAGCCAATGCATATGCAGCCGGTGTTTAAAAAGTATGATTTCATTGGTGAAGGGGTTGCTGAAAAGATATTTGAAAATGGTGTATGCTTTCCAAGTGATACTAAGATGACTAATGAAGACTTATATAGAGTATGTGATGTTATTAAGGGGTTGTGGAAATAGTTATGCAAGCTGAAGTTAAACAAGTAGTTGTAGAACCTAAAAAAGGGATGTATATAAAATATTTTAAAAGACCTATGGATTTTATATTGTCTTTGGGCGCAATTATTATCCTTAGTCCAGTTTTGTTGGCTGTGGGTATTTTGGTTAGAATCAAGTTGGGGAGTCCTGTGATTTTTAAACAAAATCGTTCTGGAAAAAATGGCAAAAAATTTATTATGTATAAATTTAGAAGCATGACAAATGAAACAGATAAACAAGGAAACTTGCTACCTGACGCTGATAGACTATCGTATTTTGGCAGGATATTAAGAAAAACGAGTATAGACGAACTACCAGAATTGATAAACATATTAAAAGGCGAAATGTCTATTGTAGGACCTAGGCCATATCCTATTAGTTACTTGCCTTTATATAATGAGATTCAAATACATCGATTAGATGAGGTACCAGGTCTTACAGGATTAGCACAAATTAGCGGAAGAAATAAACAAACATGGGAAGAAAAGTTCGAGAAGGACTTGGAATATAATAGAAATATAACTTTTTATAAGGATTTAAGTATTATTTTAAAAACAGCTTATAAAGTAATAAAATTAGCAGATATAAATGAAGATGGAAAAGAAACAGCTAGTGATTTTATGGGAAATAATTAATTATGAGAAAGGATTAAAATTATGAAAGTTTTAGTTATAGCCGCACATCCTGATGATGAAGTGTATGGTATGGGAGGAACTATTGCAAAGTTATCAGAGCAAGGACATCAAGTTTATGTACTGATTATTACTGATGGTTGCACTTCGCAGTATCGAAACAGTGAAAATATAAATGATATTATATATAAAAAGCAAAGAGAAACAAGAATTGCTAATGAAATATTAGGTGTTAAGGAAGTGTTTTTCTGCGATTTACCTGATATGCATTTAAATGAAGTTCCACATGTTACTGTAAATGAAAAAATAGAAGCAATTATTAAATCGATTAAACCAGAAGAGGTATATACACATTTTTATGGTGATGTAAATCTAGATCATCAAATTGTTTATAAATCAACATTAGTTGCTACAAGACCTATTCCTAATCAATCTGTGAAACGTTTATATGCATATAGTGTTCCTTCGTCTACAGAATGGACTCCACATAGCCCTGGAACATCTTTTTTGCCTAATGTTTTCTCAGATATAAAGAATTATATAAATATAAAAGAAATGGCTATTAAAGCTTATGAAACAGAAGTGAGAAATTATCCTCATCCGCGTTCATGCGAAAGCGTTAAGGCGCTTGACTTAGCGGTAGGGTTACAATGCGGGTTAGAAAGTTGCGAAAGTTTTGTGCTTTTAAGAAGTTTAGTATAAGGGAAAAACATAATGTTATCCCTCTTTGCTATATGCGATAAATTTGTCTTAAAATAAAAAGAGGTGGATAGTATGGAAAAATATAGTGTACTCATGTCGCTATATGTTAATGAAAAACCTAGTTACCTTAAACAAAGTATTGATAGCATGATAAATCAAACTGTTATGCCAGACGAAATAGTTGTTGTTAAAGATGGACCAATAACAAATGAGTTAGAACAGGTTTTGGCTGATTTTTTAATTAAATATCCAGAGTTATTTAATATTGTGGAGGGCAAAATTAACTTAGGATTAGGACTTGCGCTAAATTTGGGATTAAATAGCTGTAGAAACGAGTTAGTTGCAAGAATGGATACAGATGATATATCTTTGCCGGAAAGATGTGAAAAACAACTAAGAAAGTTCAGATCTGATGAAAAGTTAGTAATTCTGGGGACTATGGTGGATGAGTTTAATAATAATCCCAATGAAATTATTTCAACAAGAATTGTTCCAACAAACCATAACGAAATTTATAATTTTGCTAAGAGAAGAAGTCCGTTTAATCATCCTACAGTTATGTTCAAAAAGAGTAAAATACTTGAATTAGGCGGGTATTCTGATTTAAGACGTAATCAAGATGTAGATTTGTTTGGACGTTTGTTGTTAGCAGGCTTTAAGGCATCCAATATAGATGAGTCGCTATTGTTATTTCGTTCAAATATAAAACTATCAAAGAGGCGAAAAAGCTGGGAAAATACTAAAAGCTATATTGGTACTATTTATAAGTTTTGGAAAATGGGCTATTCAAGTTTCACTGACTATATGATAGTGGCTATTGGACAAATTGTAATGTTTATATGTCCTATAAAATTACAAAATTGGCTATATAAAAAATTTTTAAGGAAATAGAGAATTTATGCTTTAATAAACTAAACACGGAGAGATTTAATAAATGAAAAAATTAAAAATTGCATTTGTGATACCTCGGATGGGCGGAGGCGGCGCTGAACGGGTAACTGCTAACTTAGCTAATGGGTTCTCTGAAAAAGGACATGATGTTAGGATTATAACCATTGTTTCAGATAAGAGTTTTTACCCTATAAAAAAAGCTATAAAAATATATAGTGCAAACATAAGTGTCAATAGAAAAAGTAAAATTACTGCATTAAAAAGTCAAATTTTTAATTTAAGAAAGGCATTTATTTTTATAAAAGATCGTTTATTAGAAGAAAAACCAGATGTAATTATTTCATTTTTGATTGAAACTGATATATTAACTTTCTTTGCAAAAAGATATATCAAAGATGCTGTTCATATTTGCTCAGAACGTAATGATCCAACATCAAGAAATAAATTGATACAAAAATTTTTGAAATATATATATCGCAAATCTGATTTGTTAGTATGTCAAAGTCAGAATGTAGCGAATTATTATGATTGTGTTGATGACAACAAAAAAGTTATCATTAGTAATCCAATTAATTCACAAAATTTACCGCCATATTACGAAGGTGTAAGAAGAAAAGTAATTGTTTCAGTTGGGAGATTGGATATTCAAAAAAATCATAGCCTCCTAATTGATAGTTACACGGATGTCAAACAATTATTCCCTGAGTACAAGTTAGAGATTTATGGTAAAGGCTACATGCAACCTGAACTACAAAAAAAAATAGATGATTACAGGCTTTCAGGTTATATTTCATTAATGGGATCTCATAAAAACGTGTTAGAAAAAATTAATGATGCTAGTTTATTTGTTATGTCATCAGATTATGAAGGTTTTCCAAATGCTTTACTGGAGGCAATGTGTTTAGGATTACCAGTTATTTGTACAGATTTTTCAACTGGGGTAGCAAAAGAACTGATTAAGCCTGAGAATGGTTTTATTGTTCCAGTTAAAAATCGAAATTTAATGACGGAAGCGATTAATAAAGTTTTATCGAGTTCAGAACTGAGATTGAGTATGGGAAATAATAATCGAAAATTAGTAAAATATTTTGATTCTGAAGTTATTTTGAATCAATGGATGGAACATATTGAAAAAGTATACTACAAAGAAAAGTTATAATTAAAATTATTTATATAACATTTGTAACTTATTATTTATTATATTATACAAAGTGAGGAAAAAATGCGCATATTATATATAGCGGGGGCAAGATACCCATTTGGGTGGGCTTATGGCGTACGTGTACAGAATTTCATGAGACTATTTAACTATATTGGAGCCAAGTGCTTTGTTATGACGGATTATATTAGTGACGAGAAGTATTTAATTGATAAAAATAATGCTAAATATGAAAATAGCATAGTTCATGTTATTGGTAAAAGTGGCTCGATCATTGAAAAAATTATAATGCCATATTTATATTTAAATAATTTAGCGGAATTCATTGATAAGAATAAAATCAATATTGTAATAACAAGGAGTTTACCTGGAACATTTGAACATATTTGTAAAATAGTTAAAGATAAAAAGATTCCGTTAATATTAGAAAGCTGTGAATGGTATCATTCTTCTAACTGGACATTGGGAAAATTTGATCCTAGATATTGGAGTTTTTTAATGGCATGGAATAACTATTATATAAAAGCTGATGGAGTTATAGCAATTAGTAGTTTATTAGAGAAACATTACATGAACTATACAGATAATGTTGTTCGTATACCTACAATAATGGATGTTAAGAATACACCATATGTAAGTAGAACGATACTACAAGACAAGATCCAACTTGCTTTTGCAGGAGGTCTTGGTAACGGAAAGGATTCAATCTTAGAAGTTTTTGAAGCTCTTTATAAAATGGGTGAAAAAAGAAATAGATTTTTTCTTAATATCTATGGACCGAATAAGAAACAAATAAATAAACAGTTAGGTAAGAAACGTTATTTACTTAGTTTATTATCTGATTGTTACAAAATACATGGTAAAATTCCACAAGAGGAAATGAAAAATATTTATATTAATTGTGACTATGGAATTTTTATTAGACCAGATAGACAATCTTCACACGCAGGTTTTCCTACTAAACTTGCTGAATTTATGGCAGCAGGAACTCCAGTTGTTACAAACAATACTGGTGATATTTCGCTTTATCTTAGAAACGGAGAAAATAGCTTTATAACACAAGATTCATTAGCTGAATCAGTTTCACAAACTTTACTGCAAATATTATCTTTAGACGAAACGAGGCGAAATTCAATCCGGGAAGATGCCCGTAGGACAGCAGAGTTATATTTTGATTATAGGAATTATTGTGAAAAAATTAAATGTTTTATTGAATCAACAAATTGTGAGAAGGGCAGCATTTTATGAATATTTCCATACTTGTAATTTTAATACTCATTTTTATTGCTACAATAACACATTTGATAAATAGAAAACTTTATTCCCCTGTATTTATTTTCTGCGTGTGTTGGATAATAAATTTGACATTATCTAATATTGATATAAACGCTAGAGGAATTACAAGTAATTATATATATTTCATTATTCTTATAGGTTGTTTATCATATATTTTGGGGTCTATTTTTTATAGTTTGATAAGTAGAAATAAGCTATCAGAAGTTATGAATTACGAGTGTCAAGAAAGACAATTTAGTATCCAAAGATATGAAAAAAGGGTAAAAATTATAAATATAATACTTATAATATCACTATTATGGTTAAGTTATAGAGTTATATATGCTATAATGACGACGTCAATATCAAGTTACGTTGATATGCGTAAAAGTTTTTATAACGAAGATATTATTCTCAGATCTGTATTTGATAAATATTTTAACAAATATGTTATTCAGTCATTAGTGTATTTTAATATTGTTTATATCAGTACATTTTTATTTTCACCTTTTAAGTCAAACATAACTAAGAAGAATTTGATGTATTCAATAATTAATGTAGTTTGGTATACAATCTTATATGGAGGCCGTGGATTTATATTTTATTTGTTTTTAGTTAATATTGTTGGATATTTGATAAATATAAAAACCCTAGTATATAAACTAAATTCATATAAAATAAGAAAGAATAAAAAGAAAATCATTATATTTTCGGTAGTTGGTGTATTTTTTCTTGTGTTTATGTCATTTATAAGAAAATCTAGCGGAAATCACTTATCTCTAGTTGAAAATGTAATTATATATGTTTCAAATTCATCAAGATACTTTGAAGTTTTATTAAATACTGTAGAACTAAATGAGTTTAATTTTGCATTTATAAGTGGTTTATTGGAATTTTTTGCTCATATTAATTCTATAATAGGTGTTGAATTAATTCCTGCTTATGCAACTAAAATTGCAGCCGCTACAACAGAAATGATTAATTTTTCTCCAACAGTTGCATATAATGCATTTCCTACAGCCTATTATTCGTTTATGTTTGATTATGGTTTATGGGGAGTTTTTATTAACTCAATGCTATTTGGATTTATTTCACAACACCTATATACTAGAATGATGTGCTGTACAACAGGAATTAGACATAAAATGCAGTTTTTATTATTAATGTGTATAATCTTTGAATTTCCACTAAGATGGTCAGGATTGTATACATGGCCTTATGCTGTTTGGATGATAATTATTTGGTTGACTAGTAGAAAAAGGTATTATTTTAAATACTAAATATAATAGAATAGATATTTCCTAACTAGCTTATTACTAAATGATATATAAAATAAAAAATCATAATGTAATATTCATTCATTGATAAAAGCCATATAGAGTAAGAGTTAAAATTGGATAAGGAAGGTTTTTTATGAGAAAAAGTTTAAGCAAATTAAAAAGACTAGTAAAAAGATTATTCTATAGGTTATTAACTTTAAAACGTAGTGTATCAGTCAACGCAAAATATACGGTTATAAAATCTAATTTAGGCGATACGTTCACAGGGTACTATGATATTAATCCGGCCAATAATAATCTTATATTGTTTGAAAGAATCAATGTAGGATCAAAAACTGGAGATATTGGTATATATGATATAGATAACAATAAAGAAAAGATACTTTTTTCTACTAAAGCTTGGAATTGGCAACAAGGAAGTAGACAAAGGTGGTTTAAATCTGGTAATTATATTCTGTATAATGATTTAGAGGATAGTAAATATGTAGCAAAAGTATATGATATGTCAACCAGTGAAATAAAAATTATATCTGAAGCACTCTATGATGTGTCAAGAGATTATAAACTTGGACTGACACTAAACTTTGGTAGGTTAGGATATCTTCGACCAGGATATGGATATACTTGTCTACCGCTTGATAATAGTTTTAATATGTTGAATGATGGTATACATATAATAGATCTTACAACTGGAGAAAGAGTAAAATCAATTAGTTATACTCGTATTGCACACAAAGTTAACATGAAAAAAGATTTAAATAATACCTATATAAACCATTTATCATTCTCACCAAGTGGAAACAAATTCCTATTCTTTTATATCGAAATAAAAGATACAGTTCATCAGGCTACATTAATAGTATATGATATTATTAAAGATATATTAATTCCAGTTGAAACCACTCTATCAGTTTCTCATTATTACTGGGTTGATGAAGAAAATATTCTTATTACCGCATATGATAAAGAACGTGTATGTAGATATTATTTATATAATATTAATGGAGGTAGAACAGATATAATGCACGACATGCTAAAAACTGATGGACATCCTACTTATATTATGGATAATTGGTTTGTAACAGATACTTATCCAGATAGATCAGGATTTCAATATATTTTACTTTTTAATCCATATAAAAATATCTGTAAAAAAATTGGATCTGTGTATAGTTATGTATTACATTATGGAGAACAAAGATGTGATCTACATCCTAAATATGATAATGTGAATAATTTGATTTCAATAGATGCAGATATTCATGGTAAACGTGAAATTATACTTATGAAAGCAGAGGAATTAATATGAAAAACAATAACTTAGCCATTGTAATCACTGCCTATAATAGAGCTATTCCATTGAAAAATTTATTAACATCTTTAAGTAGTATAAAGTGTGATAGAGAAATCCCGCTTATTATAAGTATAGACAATCAAGGTAATGAGGAAGTTATCAAAATTTCGAAAGATTTTGAATGGCATCACGGTGAAAAAAAAATTATCATACATAAGGAGAAATTAGGATTAAGAGGGCACTTTATTTGGGCTGGAGACCAATCAATTAATTATGAGAATGTAGTTTTTCTTGAAGACGATTTATGTGTATCACCATATATTGTGAAATATGCAGAGAAATTAATTGAATTTTATTCTTCAGATCAACTAGTTGCTGGTGCTTCTCTCTATAATCCACATTTATGTGAATTTAACGGTTGTAAGTTTTATCAGGTGCAAGATGGATACGATGTATATTTTTTCCAACATCCTTATTGGGGAAATATTTGGATGAAAGATAAATGGATAGAGTTTAAAGATTGGTTAAAAAAGTATAAGCCTAATTATTCGATTCTTCCTGAACGAATTAATCAGTGGAATGAAACATCCTTTAAGAAAATATACATACAATTTTTAGCTGAAAAAGGATATTTTATGGTATTTCCAAGAGTTTCATTAGTAACTAATATGGGAGAGTCTGGTATACATAGTAAGAAAGATTATAATCAATTTCATGTCCCTTTTTATTTAGCTTGGCAAGATCCGAAACTGTGTAATTGCGTGGAATCCATTGCAAAATATGATGTATTTTTTGAAATTGTACCAGAAACAATTAAAATGTTTAATCCAAGTTTAAGAAAATATGATTTTACTGTTGACTTGCAGGGCTTAAAGAAAAATTTTAATACTCAATACGTGTTAACTACTAGGAAAGTAAAATCTTCAATACTTAGTTTTTCTGATAGTATGAAACCAATTGAGGGTAATTTGTTACTTCATTCGCAAGGCGTTGGTATCTCCCTTTCTAATAAACATGATATAATTTTTAATAAGAAGTATGAAGAGTTAAAATTAATAAGAGATGTTCTAGAATTTAATTATGACTTAGGTTTAAAATCTATTCTAAGAATGTTATTTATAGTTTTTCGAAAAAGATATAAATTATGATTTGTAATGCTTAAATAAATAATATCTAGCAGTTTTTTTGAAACCTGGATATTTAAATAACAGAAAGAGGGCTAACTAATTGTTGTTTTATAAAATTAAAAAGTTAATTAAAAAAATTTATTTGTATATTTTGAAACACTTATCGGTTGATAAATATTTAAATTTTGTAGGAGTTAATTTCCCTGTAGGTTTTGTTAAGTTGTATGGTAGAGTAGAATGGGGAAGCGAACCGTGGATGATTACATTAGGAAGCAATGTGCATATTACAGATGGAGTGAAATTTTTGACACATGATGGAGGTACACTGATTTGTCGTCACATTGTGCCCGACCTTGACATTTCTAAACCAATTAAGTTGGGGGATAATGTATATATAGGGAACAATGCTATAATTTTACCAGGTGTCAATATAGGTTCAAATGTTATTATAGGTGCGGGTGCGATAGTTTCCAAGGATATACCGGAAAACACTGTAGCTGTTGGAATTCCTGCAAAAGTAATTAAAACTCTTGATGAATATATAAAAAAAACGCAAGAAGAATCTACACATTTGGGAAATCTAAAAGGAAAAGCGAAAGACGTCGCCCTAAAAAAATATTTTGGCTATTTAGATGAGGTATAGGCAAATGAAAACGATATATTCTTATATTATGTTATGGCGTTCAATTTTTGCGTTTATTATGATGATCACCAATAATAATACTGCAAAAATAATCAAAAAAGATGCCGTAAGATACTGTAATGCTGAAATTACATTGTTAGAGATATTAAGACTCATTGTTATTCATAAGACATTTAGAAATGTATTTTATTATCGTTTTAGGAAGAATTACATTTTAAGGTTTCTATCTATGTTATTGTTAAGACCTTTAGATCAGATAGAAATAGAAGGAGATATTGGTCCAGGATTGTTAATTTATCATAAAAGGGGTGTTACAATAACCTGTAAAAAAGCTGGAGAGAACTTAACAATTGGACCAGGAGTAATAATAGGAAAGGGAGACAGAAATAGTGAACTAGGTACAAGCTGCCCAATTATTGGAGATAATGTAAGAATTGCTTCAGGGGCAATAGTTTTTGGCGGAATAAAGATTGGTAATAATTCAATTGTTGGTGCTGGAACAGTATTAAATAAAGATGTTCCATCTAATTCTGTTGTAGTGGGAAATCCAGCAAAAATTATAAAAAGCGAATAAGCTAGCTGGTTACTATATCATTTTATAAAATCATTTTTGCAATATACTGTTTACTTACAGATTAAACTAAGTACTGAATATAATTAAAATATTGAACAAGGTGGATTACGAGTGAAAACAAAAAGATTATTTCAAAACATAGGATTCTATTTTCTAGGTACATTTTCCACGAAAATATTACAATTTCTTTTTATACCATTATACACATCTTATATAATAACTTCTGATTTTGGTTACTATAATTTAATATTATCACTTGTCAGTTTAGTTATACCTCTTCTATATCAATCAATTTGGGAGGGCATACTTAGATTTACCATAGAGGAAGAAAACAGATTTGAAATTTTGTCAACTACAAATATCTATTGTGCTGGAATTTCTATTATATACTCGATATTGTTTATACTTCTAAGTATTTTAATTGATATTCAATATGGTTTTTTAATTCTTATAATGGGATTAAGCCATATGGGTGTTTCGTATTGGCAATTTACAGCTAGAGCATTAAAGCAAAATAAGATTTTTGCAATATCGACCGTTGCAAACTCAGCAGTAACAATAGCGTTAAACCTTTATTTGATAATTGTTTTAAATTGGGGTATATTAGCACTTTTCTTGGCTAATATGATAGGAAATATATCAATGATTATAATAATTGAAAGTAAAATTAAACTTTTTAAAAGAACTAAATTAAGAGAATTTAATCCTATTTTATTAAAATCAATACTAAAATATTCATTGCCACTTTCAATTAATGCATTATCATGGTGGCTTATCACATCGTCAAACAACTTAGTTATATCTAATAGAATTGGAGTTGAAGCTAATGGAATATATGCTATGGCAAGCCGATTTGGTTCTATAATGACGTTAATTACTTCAGTAATAAATATGGCATGGCTAGAAGAAGCTTTTCGGACATATGGTGACAGTGATAAAGATTACTATTTTAATTCTGTACTAAATATTTTGACAAGAATTGTACTAAGTGGAGTAGCGATTTTAATTCCTATAACATATTTATTCTTTAACTTTTTTGTTTTTGGAGATTATTATGAAGGTGTATATTTAACTCCAATTATTTACTTAAGTGCAGCCTACTCCACATTAGCTGCACATTTAGGAAGTGGATTTCTTGCAAGGAAGGAAAGTGATATCATTTTTAAGACTACATTAATTGGAGGAATAGTATCAACTGTTGGAGGATTTCTACTAGCAAAATCTTTTGGAGTTATCTCGGTTGTAATTACATCATTAATTGGTTATATAATTATGTATTTAATTAGAGCTCCACTACTAAAAAAGAGAATGAATTTAAATATTGATTTTAATGCTTTAATTGGATTAACAATTTTTAGTTTTGTTATAATGTTTATAACTTCCTTAAATCCTAGGAATGCCATATATCAAGTATGCGTATTAATCATCACATCATTAATATTGATTGTTTTGAATAGAAAAGAGCTAATGCTGTTAATCATAAGTTTTAAAAGCATAATTCATAAAAAAATGATTGACTCACAGGGTTATAAGTAGAAAAAATATACGGAGGAACTATATATGTTTAAAGATAAAATCTTATTAATCACCGGTGGAACAGGATCATTTGGAAATGCAGTAATGAAAAGATTTTTAGATACAGATATTAAAGAGATTCGTATTTTTTCACGTGATGAAAAGAAACAAGATGATATGAGAAAACTTTATAAAAATGAAAAGATTAAGTTTTATATAGGAGACGTAAGAGATATCCTATCTGTAAAAAACGCTATGCATGGAGTGGATTATATATTTCATGCTGCGGCACTAAAACAGGTTCCATCTTGTGAGTTCTTCCCTCTAGAGGCTGTCAAAACTAACATTTTAGGAACAGACAATGTACTTACAGCAGCTATAGAATATAGCGTTAAAAAGGTTATATGTCTTTCAACAGATAAAGCTGCTTATCCAATCAATGCCATGGGAATTTCCAAGGCTATGATGGAAAAAGTTTTTGTTGCAAAGTCAAAGACAGTAGACCCAGATAGAACTCTTATCTGTGGAACTCGTTATGGTAATGTTATGGCTTCAAGGGGTTCTGTAATACCGCTGTTTATTGAGCAGATTAAGAGTGGAAAACCATTAACTGTTACAGACCCTAATATGACCAGATTTTTAATGAGTTTAGAGGAGGCGGTAGAGCTTGTAGTTTTCGCATTTCAAAATGCTGAAGCAGGAGATATCATGGTTCAAAAATCACCAGCTTCTACTATTGGTGATTTGGCACAAGCAGTAAAAGAACTATTTAATGCATATAACGAAATTAAGGTAATTGGGACTCGTCATGGTGAAAAGAGATACGAAACTCTTCTTACTAAAGAAGAATATATAAAGGCAGAAGATATGGGTGGATTCTTTAGGGTGCCTGCTGATAAAAGAGACCTTAACTATGATAAATATTTTGTAGATGGATGCGAGAAACTTTCAATGGATGAAGAGTACAATTCTGATAACACCGAAAGGTTGAATATAGAGCAAATTAAAGAAAAGTTACTAACTCTTGAATATGTAAGAGAAGAGTTAGAATATTTTACCGTAAGAAATAAAGCAACAATCACAAAAGAGTCATCTAAATAAATTTGAAAGGCTGGTATAAGATATGAAGATACTTATAACAGGTGCAAAAGGTTTTATCGGAAAAAACTTAGTTGCAGAACTTAAAAATAGAAAATATACGGATATATTTGAATATGATAAGGAAACAGATCCATCTTTACTTGAAGAGTATTGTAAGAAAACAGATTTTGTATTTCATCTTGCGGGAGTAAACCGCCCTAAAGAACCATCAGAGTATATGGAAGGAAATTTTGGGTTTACATCGATTATACTTGATACACTTAAGAAGCATAAAAATAACTGTCCAGTAATGATTTCGTCATCAATCCAAGCTGAACTTGATAATCCTTATGGAAGAAGTAAAAAGGCTGGAGAAGACTTGTTATTTGATTATAGCAAAAAAACCGGTGCAAAAGTGCTAATTTATCGTTTCCCTAACGTATTTGGGAAATGGTGCAGACCAAATTATAACAGCGTTATAGCAACATTTTGCCATAATATTGCTCGTGATTTACCCATAACTGTGAATGATCTAAGTGTTGTAATGAACCTTGTATATATAGAAGATGTAGTTAACGAATTGATTAATGCCCTAGAAGGTAAGGAAAATAGAAGAGGAGATTATTGTGAAGTACTAATAGTTCACACTATCACTCTTGGTGAGATTGTTGAATTAATCTATTCATTTAAGAAAAGCCGAGAAGAACGCTCCATTCCAGATATGTCAGATGCCTTTACAAAGAAGCTATATAGTACATACTTAAGTTATTTACCAGAAGATCAATTTAGTTATGATCTCAAGATGAATGTTGATAATAGAGGTTCTTTTACTGAGTTTATTAAAACATCGGATAGGGGCCAGGTTTCAATTAATATATCAAAACCCGAAATAACAAAGGGGAATCATTGGCATCATACAAAAAATGAGAAGTTTCTTGTAGTTAGTGGTAAAGGGGTAATACGTTTTAGAAAATTAGATTCAGATGAAATTATAGAGTATTTTGTTAGTGGAGACAAGATGGAAGTAGTAGACATACCAATTGGTTATACGCATAACATTGAAAATTTAGGTGATACAGATATGGTTACTATTATGTGGGCAAACGAGACATTTGACCCTGAAAAACCAGATACTTACTATTTGGAGGTTTAACAGATGAATAAATTAAAAGTTATGACAGTTGTAGGTACTAGACCAGAGATTATTAGACTTTCAGCTGTTATCAATAAATTAGAAGAATCTGAAGCTATAGAACACATTCTTGTTCATACAGGACAAAATTATGATTATGAGCTGAATGAAGTTTTCTTTAATGATTTCAAGTTGAAAAAGCCAGATTACTTCCTCAATGCAGCTACTGGAACAGCAGTAGAAACTATAGGTAATATTCTAATAAAAATAGATCCAATTATGGAAGAAGTAAAACCTGATGCATTTCTAGTGTTAGGGGATACAAATAGCTGCTTATGTGCTATTGCAGCTAAGAGAAGACATATTCCAATTTTTCATATGGAAGCAGGAAATAGATGTTTCGATCAGAGAGTACCTGAAGAGACAAATAGAAAGATTGTAGATCACATTTCAGATATAAATCTTACCTATAGTGATATTGCAAGGGAGTTTTTGTTAAGAGAAGGAATACTTGCAGATAGAGTTATAAAAACAGGTAGCCCAATGTTTGAAGTTATTAACTCTAGAAGAGATGATATAGAAAAATCAGATGTACTTGAAAGGCTAGGTCTTGATGAAGGAATGTACTTTGTGGTATCTGCTCATAGGGAAGAAAATATTAATTCTGAGATTAATTTCTTAGACTTAGTTAATAGCCTTAATGCAGTAGCAGAGAAATATAAAATGCCATTGATTGTTAGTACACATCCAAGAACTAGAAAGATGATAGAAGCTAAAGATATTGAATTTAATCCATTAATTAAGACAATGAAACCTTTAGGATTTAATGATTATGTTAAGCTTCAAATTAAAGCGAAAGCTGTTCTAAGCGACAGTGGGACTATAAGCGAAGAATCATCTATTCTTGGGTTTAAAGCACTTAACATTAGACAAGCTCATGAGAGACCTGAAGCAATGGAAGAAGCTTCAGTTATGATGGTTGGCCTTAAGAGGGAACGAATTCTTCAGGGACTAAAGATTTTGGAAATTCAAAAAATTGGTACTTTGAGACAAGTAGCGGATTATAGTATGGCTAATGTATCTGACAAAGTTTTAAGGATAATACTGTCATATACAGATTATATAAACAGAGTAGTTTGGAATAAAAAAGGAAATGCTTCCGATTGTAGATAAACAAATATCATAGTGTTAAGCAGAAGATTAGCTGAAATGATAAAGTATGCTTCTAATGATTTCCTAATTCTTATGATAATATATGAATGATATTGCTAATTTGTAAATTTGCTAATGTTAATGTATAAGATGTAGTAAAGGGTATGAGTTTTTATAATTGAGTGAGAAATAATTAAAGCAGTTAAATCTTCTGACTATTAAAAATTAATAATAACTTTAATTGTTTATAGTAAAATAAATATTTATGTTATCGTAGATATAAAAACGGTAGGAGTAAAGTATTATTCTATCTTAATTGGAGGACTAGATGAACATATTAATTGAAGATATGAAAAAAATTTTAGAAAAAAATAAAATTGAGTACAGATATGTTGGGAAGGATTCTTGTAGTATTAATGGATTTTGTTCATTGAACAATTTGAAAGAAAATTGCATGACATGGGCACGTGATATAAATAATATTAATATTAATTTTCTGAATAAAATAGATAATATCCTGATTTTTGTTGATTTAGATGTAGATTTTGATGCTCAAGTTAATGTTCTATTTGTTGATAATCCTCATAAAGCATATTTTAAAGTTCTTCAATGTTTCTTTGTTGATGCTTTTATTAATGGTAGCGAAACGTTGATTAGCTCAACTGCTGTTGTAGAAACAAATAAAATTGGTAAGAACATAAAGATTGGACATCATACTTATATAGGTCCAGAAGTAATAATTGGAAATAATGTAGTAATTAATCATAATGTAACTATAGATGGACGTGTTGAGATAGGAGACTATTCAGTAGTTGAATCGGGTTGTGTAATTGGAGCATGTGGATTTGGTCACTATAAAGAAGATAATGGAGTAAGTGTATGTGTTCCTCATTTAGGTGGAGTAAAAATTGGTAGGTATGTAAATATAGGTGCTAATAATACAATTTCAAGAGGATGCTTAGATGATACAATTATTTGTGACTATGTGAAAACAGACAATTTATGTCATATTGCACATAATGTTTTGATTAAGGAACGAACTATGTTGACTGCATGTGTTGAAATATCAGGCAGTACAACGGTGGAAGAAGATGTGTGGATTGGACCTGGTTGCTCGCTTAATAACTCAATAAAAATAGGAAATGGTAGTTTTTTAGGTATCGGAACTGTTGCTACAAAGGATATTCCATCGAGAAAAGTTGTTGCAGGTGTACCAGCTAGAGTACTGAGAGAAAATATATATTAAATTAATAAGGGAAAATTGTTATGGTTAAAGCAGGATTTTGGAAGGGTTATTTTATGATTTAAAATATAGTGCTGTAACTTAAGTTTCATTAATATTTCAAGAATAAATTTGTTAATTTATCAGACACTAGGTTATTATACTAAGAAAGAACAAAACAAAGGTTTTGACTTAATGGTCAATTGGCAGTTATCTGATTTTTTTGTTAATGTTCTTAAATAAGCAATATAAAGATACTTTAAAAAATAAGTAGTGTAGAACTATTAATAATGGGAGTAAAAAATGACAGGAAAAACTATTGATGAAGTTAATATAGGAGAAAAAGCCTTCTACCAAAAAACTATTACTGAATTTGATGTCTATTCATTTGTTGCAATAAGTGGGGATAATAACTCTGCACACATCAACGAGATACATGCAAAAAATACAATTTTTAAAGGCAGAATTGTACATGGACTATTAACGGCAAGTTTAATTTCAGGAGTATTAGGGACGAAACTTCCTGGAGAAGGAACAATTTATCTGAGCCAAGATTTAGAATTTTTAGCACCTGTAAGGTTTAATGATACCATTAAAGCTGAGGTTGAGGTAATAGCTATTGATTATGAAAAATCTAGAATAACGCTAAGCACAAAATGTACTAATCAAAATAATGAATTAGTATTAACTGGACAGGCTGTTGTTAAACCTCCTGTAAAAAAGGAATTATAACTGACAGTGTCGTTGATGACAGTTCCATTCACTTTAAGTTAATGGGTGCCTGTCACTTAAGTTAATGAGTTATTTATAAAGTTGAAAAATAAAGAGATAATTAGGAGCCTATATTATGTACAAAATAGCAGTAGCAGGTACAGGCTATGTCGGCTTAGTAGCAGGAGTATGCTTTGCCGAAGTAGGACATCAAGTAACCTGTGTAGATATTGATGAAAACAAAGTAAATATAATGAAAAAAGGCATCTCTCCAATCTACGAAGCAGATTTGGAGGAGCTCATGCAGAAAAATTATGCTGCAGGCAGAATTGATTATACAACTGATTTTAAATCAGCATATAAGGATGCAGATGCCATATTTATAGGTGTAGGTACTCCGGAACAGCCGGATGGTTCTGCTAATTTATCATATATAGCAACTGTGGCAAGACAAATAGCTGAATCTATTGAAAAAGATTGTCTTATTGTTGTAAAATCGACAGTTCCGGTTGGAACTAATGATAAAGTTGAACAATTCATTAAAGACTTTTTAGTTAATGATGTAAGAGTTGAAGTTGCATCTAACCCAGAATTTTTGGCTCAAGGCTCTGCTGTTCATGATACATTACATGCAGCAAGAATCATCATTGGTACTGAAAGCAAATGGGCTGAAGATATGCTTATGAAGATTTATAAACCATTTAATATTCCAATTGTTTCTGTAAACAGAAGATCAGCAGAGATGATTAAGTATGCTTCTAATGATTTTTTAGCACTTAAGATATCTTATATGAATGATATTGCTAACCTATGTGAATTGGTAGGAGCTGATATACAGGATGTAGCCAGAGGTATGAGTTATGATGCGCGTATTGGCAGCAAATTTTTAAATGCCGGTATAGGTTTCGGAGGGTCATGCTTCCCAAAGGATACTAAGGCATTAGAATACTTGGCACGACAAAATGGTTATGAATTAAGAACTGTTAAAGCTGCTATAGATGTGAATAAAGAGCAAAAAACAGTGTTATATAAAAAGGCATGCAGAAGATTAATTACTTTTAGTGGTCTTAAGGTGGCAGTACTTGGATTAACATTTAAACCGGGAACAGATGATTTGAGAGAAGCCCCGTCGCTTGAAAATGTCCCTTTATTATTAGAACAGGGTGCAGATATTTACGCTTATGATCCTGTTGGAGCGGACAACTTTAAGAAAAAGTATCCTGAAGGAAAAATAAAACAAGGAAGTATTAAATATGTTAATAATATTGAAGAAGCATTAGACGGAGCTAATGTATGTTTTATTTTTACTGAATGGGGAGAAGTTAAAGCAGTAAAGCCATATGAATATAAAAGATTAATGAGGACACCCCTTGTTTATGACGGAAGGAATATTTACGATGTTGAAGATATGAAAATAGCAGGTGTTGAATATTATTCTATCGGCAGGACATATGTTAGAAATAATGTAACAGAATTAGCTGAAGCGTCTGCAACGGAGTGTTAATATTCTTCAGTTTTAAATTAAATTGTGTTCGGTGTTATATTTGTTACACATGATTCCTATTTCGCTATCAGGAGGAAAATAATTGAATTATAAAGAATTAGATATTAATAAAACATACCTTGTTACCGGAGCAGCAGGTTTTATAGGGTTCTTTCTGTCTATGAGGCTGCTGGAGATGGGTTGCAAGGTTATAGGTATTGATAATTTAAATGATTATTATGATGTAAGATTAAAGGAAGCACGCTTAGATAAGCTTAGATTATTTGATGAGTTTATTTTTATTAAGGGTGATATTTCTGATAAATCTATGGTAATGAACGCATTTGAACAGTACAAGCCTGATATAGTTGTTAATTTAGCTGCCCAGGCGGGAGTAAGATATTCTATCGAAAACCCTGATGTGTACATTCAAAGTAACATTATAGGTTTCTTTAATATCTTGGAAGCAAGCAGAAGTTATCCTGTTGACCATTTGGTTTATGCATCATCAAGCTCGGTATATGGCTCAAATAAAAAAGTACCATTTGAAGAATCTGACTTTGTGGACCATCCTGTTAGCTTATATGCTGCCACCAAGAAATCAAATGAATTAATGGCTCATACTTACAGCCATTTATATAAAATACCTGCAACGGGTTTAAGATTCTTTACAGTATACGGTCCTATGGGCAGACCGGACATGGCATACTTTGGATTTACTGATAGGTATTTTGCAGGTGAGCCTATACAGATATTTAATAACGGTGATTTTGAACATGACCTTTATAGGGATTTCACTTATGTGGATGATATTGTGGAAGGAATTGTCAGATTATTAAATAATCCGCCGGAAAAAACTGAGGATTTGGCTGCTCATAAGGTATTTAACATTGGAAATAACAATCCTGAGAAATTGATGACATTTATAGATGAGCTAGAGAAAGCCTTAAGTAATGCATTAGGTAGAGAGGTAGTATTTGATAAAATGTATGAGTCTATGAAACCCGGAGATGTGCCGGCAACATATGCTTCAACCGATTTATTGCAGGATGCAGTTGGTTTTAAGCCTGAGACTTCTATTGAAGAAGGGTTGAGGAAGTTTGCTGAGTGGTACGTGGAGTACTATGGGGTTAAATAATCGCCATTTTAAAAATTGCAGTAGATACAGGGTACTATGTCATACTTGGTTAGAGCGAAAAGATAAAGGTGTTTTGATGGGAGAAGCTGCCGAAGTTAGAGCTGTATAAATTTAGCGGACATAAACGAGTTATATATAATGAATGTTTTCTAAAAAAACCGAGAGATGAGTTAATATATGAATATTAAAGTGGAAACTTATAAAAATTGGATACACATCTTTAACAGGAATCGTTTAAACGAGGAAGAAGGTTGTTGGTTTATTTATGTTCCACAAAACATTAGAAATCACGATAAAGATATTGTGAGGAAAATGAAGGATTTGGTTAATGAACATGGATTTATAAGATGTGATATCGAACTTAATTATTATGACACTATAAGAATTTTTACAACCTGTGATAGATTTGAAATTTATAATGCTAAGAAGGCTATTATTGAGTCACTGGGGGTAGATATCAGGAACATGTATTGGGTCTCTATGGAAGAATCATCAAATTTTAGATCAAATAATGGTTGGTTAAGACATTTGAATACTTTTTTTTCTAATTATAGAGAAGAAGATGCTATTAAACAGAAAAATAAAGGGAAAAGTAGATATAGAGAAGAAAAACAGCTTAAATTTGAAGAGCTTAGGTTAAATATTTATCAATACACATTGGAGGATAGATTAATGGATAGAAAAAGCATTACTATAAGACCTATTTTTGGAAATGTAAATTATGATATAGATCCACAATTTGTATTTGTATTAATGCCATTTGGAGAAGAATATTCAGATGGATTATATGGTGCGATTAAAGAATTATGTAAAGAAGTATCATTAAAAGTGATGAGAGCAGATGATTTTATGAATCCAGGAGTTATTATGGAGGATATTTGGGAAGGAATTCAGAAAGCTGGGATTATTATTGCTGATATTACTACACATAATCCTAATGTTTTTTACGAGTTAGGAATTGCGCATACTATTGGGAAGGAAGTTATTTTAATAAGGGGCGTAAAAGGAGAAAAATCACCATTTGATATCATTTCCAGAAGATACTTAGAATATAATCATATGAATATGTATGAATTTAAGAGCAAGCTTAAGCCAGTTTTAGATAATTATATAGATACAATTAAATGAAAACAAAATGAAACAGATGGTGCCTGTCACTTGAGTTAATGAGTTATTTTATGTTTTAGTTTCAGTGTTTTTAGTCGTGGTGTACCGTAGAACAACAATTTTAAGACATAAGATGAAAAAAGTAAATTTTGAAGATATAAATACAGATGAGTCAGATCTGGAAATGCATATTCCTTTTATTATAAAAGAGAAATTAAAAACAAGACAGGTATTGCAATTGTAGGTTCAAGAGGGTGCTTATCCTATGTTAAAGAGTTGTTGTTGAAGTTTCAGACTTATTATCTGAATATGACGGTCAAAATCGTGCAGTTAAATCGGAAAGTCAGTGCAATGGTAACGGAAATATAGTGCAGGTATAACGGAAATGAGTGCAGTTAAAAATCAATCTGCTAAAATTATTGTATGTACTCAATAGAGTGAAAATAATAATTTAGGAGGTCATAAAGTGACCGAGTACAGAGAGATTTTGAGACTCAGTAGCATGGGACTGAGTCGGACGAGCATCGGTGCAAGTCTTGGGTATTCACGCAATACAGTAGCTGACGTAATAAATCGTGCTAAATTAAAAGAAGTAAAGTGGCCATTAAACATCAGTGCCTGTCACTTGAGTTAATGAGTTATGAAGCTCGGTGATAAGCTCGGTGCCAGCACTTGAGTTACATATATTGCATAATATTCAAAATTTCTTATTGAATAACTACAAATGAAGTTTCAAATTCTTTTGTTTCCATACAGACCATCCTTTAAAAATTGGAATTTAGTTATTCTAGATCCCTTGTTTTTGTATTTGCAGCAATGCTTAATGCGCCAAATTCCATAAGTCCCCCACCTATCCTATTACATACAAACTCATTTGAAAAATAGTTAATGAAATTATCTTCTTCACTGTATATGTTATTAGTTTTGTATACTAGTATTCTTGTTGTATCTAATGATCTGAAACTATCAATAGATAGCTTTGAGTTATCAACCCCACCAAATACCAACCTGTCAAATTTCAGCTTACCCCCATACCAATGCTGCCTTATTCTATATTTAATATTTTCAGTTGTTCCTATATATACTTGACAATATTCATCAAGAATCATTGCATAATATCCTGGACAATCATATTCGCTCAAGTCTGTAATCTCTTTGAACTTAGTTTTCCTGATAAACTTTGTTATTTCAGCCTCAAACTTATCATGATTCAGTCTCTTAAAGAAAGCCATATTAAGGTCAAAATTCTTCATAACGTTATCTAAATGCTTTTGACACCATTCATCGTTGTATATAAGACCTTCTTTATCTGCATACTTGGACAAATAGCGGTTTATGAGTTTCTCATCGTTCCTTTCAATTGCCATCATGAATAGCATATTTTTTCCGAGTGTGCTCTTATTTGAAACATTAGCATAGTTATCGCGTGTTAATTTATAGCCACGAGTTCTTGGTGCTACAGTCACCCCAAAATGAGTAATTTTCTTATCGTCCATCTTTTACCTCAACATAAACTAATATTATTGTTGTTTTGTTCAACCATTCGATAAATTTTTATTTAGAATTACCATTATAATAATAGGTCATTATTTATTTTAATCATTATATCATGAAAATTATGGAAAATACAAGAATTAAATCCCATCAGGTATTATTTCATCAATAAACAACTCAACCTTTGGCTTAGCCATTCCCATAAACTGCTTGTGTATTTCCCATTGGTCCAGAAGATCTCCTATTGCCATCAGGAACACATCTTCTTCATTCCTGCCAAGCTGTGTAACTCCATAATAAATAAGCCGAGCAAACAATTCTTCATCGCTTACTCGACTAATTCGTTTTTTGATTCAGTTTCCTTCGATTCCACATATCTCTTTGTACCTTTAAACATGGCCTCAATAATTGCTTCCTTATAGATTGAAAGCTCCAGGGGAGAGGTTATGAAGGGGGAGCGGCGGTCAACAAAATCAAATGTTGTAGAGATTTTACCTCCCCTACCCCCGCATCTGCCATAATATCAAATCAATTTTTTTAGTATCAGTTATGTTTGCAGTTTTATATCTAGCATCAAATAGCTTTATCATCCTCTTTGCATCATAGGTAGGCAGAAAATCTACATACCATTTTACAATACTGTTATATAGTTCTATGTTTTTTTCAATTCTATTTTTAGTTCCATCAGCTGGTTTCTTCAATCCTAAATTATTCAATACATGCTCATCCCATACAGGAAAATTAGGATTTATTGTTGCAACCAACTTACTGCTAAATGATGGTTCTATTCTTTGAAATTTACTATAGAAATGCTTAATTGCTATCTGTATTTGTCAACTGAAAATTAGGTCAAAAGACCATTCAATTTTAGGTCACTTTTTTGTTAATAAATGTGCCTCTGAAAATTGTACAAAGGCACAATAGTTCTAAACAATTAGTTTATCAAAATTCATAGATGCTCCACTTTCCCTTAATGTTTCTCTTAACCTGTAAGAATCACCTTCCATATTAACCAATATGGCCTTGTAAGTTAGCCTGTCTATCATTGCACTCGTAACTGTAGGGTCTCCGAAAACTTCAACCCAACGTTCAAATGAAAGGTTTGATGTAATTATGGTAGACTTTCTTGCTGCCCTTAAAGATAAGTTGTTAAACAGCAAATCTGTGCCTTCACGGTCAAATGAAGTGTAACCCAGCTCATCTGCAATAACGAGATCATACTTTTCAAATCTGTTCTCAAAATATCTTAAGGTCTTAGTGCTGTTGCATTCTTTTAATGTTGTAACAAGTAGCGGGACTGTTGTAAATAATACTTTGTAACCTGCCATGCATGCCTTTAAACCTAATGCAATACTAACCATAGTTTTACCGGTGCCTGGATTACCTGTCATTATGATGTTTTTTCCTTTTTCAATAAAGTCAAGAGTAGCCAGCTCAGGCAATTTTCTTTGCATATCTGCAGGAAGACAATCCATTTCAATATCTTCAAAATATTGCCTGTAAGGTAAATGTGCATTTCTAATTCTACAGTCGATAGAGCGTTTATCTTTTTCTTCAATCTCGTAAGTTAGAAGTTTATGAAGAAAGTCTTCATAGTCAGTTGCTTCTTTCATTGCTTCTTCAAAATGTGTACGAATTCCTTTAAGTTTCAATATTTTGCAGTATTCAATTATCTCTTCATTTAATTTAATCTTCATCCTACACAGCCTCCTTTTTTAACTTTCCTGATTGGAGTGCTGCAAGTTGATCATATTTAAATAATGTACTTCTTGATTTTTCTGTAAGATGGTCTGTGTAAGAGATATATTTGCAATTTTCTTTTTCTTGCCTGCTTTCACATATTACCTTAACCTTATCAGCACTCATATCCATTGGTGACAGGTTCTCAAGCTCTTTTAGAGCTTCTGCTACCGCATGAATTCCTTTTTCATAGATAATTTCTAAAATCTGTAGAAAAGTTTTTGCATCTTTGGTATAATACTTTTTGTAGATATTTTTAATTTGGGTGTCCGCTTGAAGCAATGCAGTGCTTCCTTGTAGGGCACCTGGTTTTTTATGTAGAGTTCTAAGATAATGATATATATCAATCTTCCAATCATGAACCTTAAAACTTCGTTCGTGTGTGGCCACGATGTTGTTGTCATAGTAGACAATTATCTTGTCCGTAAACATCTTTGCATTTACAATTTTTCCAACTAATTTATCAGGTACTGAATAGTGATTTTGGTTAACAATTATGGTTGAATACTTATCAACTCTGTATTCAGAATATATGCAGCTCTCAAACTTAGGCAAATTAGGAAGAAGGTAATTTTGCTCTTCTTTAAAAACCTCTATAGGGATTGTCCCATTTGAGGAAAACTTGCTGTTAAATTTCATGCATCCTGCTAAAAGAAATTGATTTGCTTCTGCAAGGGTATTAAATTTATCATTTCCTGGCTCACTAAATACCTTTCTTCTAACATATTCAACGCTTCTTTCAACATGACCTTTCTCATTTCCTTTTGCAATATTTGTGAATCTAAAATTAAATCCATAATATATTGATAATTCTGTTAATGCCTTTGTTGGTTCTTTCTCATGCAACCCTACAAATTTCTTAACTGCAACTCTCATGTTGTCATAAACCATCGTTTTGTAGTTACCTTTACAGTGGGAGAAAAATTCTGCATGTGATTGTTGAAATGAAGGTGTATCTTGTGCTTTAAAAAGCATTGCATATCGGTATCCACTTTTAGCTGGAGTGAATACTGCCATTTGGTAAGCGGAATATCCAGAATCCCCAATATCAAGCTTTACAGTTCCCCAGTCAAATTCACATATCTCTCCATGACTGTAGTCTTGGCGTATGAAAGCCTCTTTATGCCTGTCCTCAATTGATTTAACTAATCGCTTAACAGTTGAGTAACTGATATCAAACTTCTTCTTTAACAAATATTCGTGAATATCAATCTTTTTCATCTGTTGTTTAGACATTCCATTTGCACGTCGCCATTCATTTATCCTTAGACATTCTTCAATAGCTTCTATCATTTCCTGAGTAACCTTACTCGGTTCACGATTATCTGAATTGTATTTTGGTTTTTCAATTATTGCATGAATTAATTCACGTGGATCTGCTTCTGGATTATTAACTAAAAGCTCTTGCTTCTTTTGTTCATATTCTGCGACATATTTATTGACGGTATCTTTGCTCATGTGAAGTTCACCGGCAATGCTGCGATTGCTCATACCATTAATATGTTTAAGTATGATTCTTTGCTTTTGATTCAAGTTTATCACTTCCTTTACGTCCTCCTTTCAGTGCATACTGAAAGGATATCATATTTTTTTAAGAAAGTGACCTAATTTTCAATGAGCGTTATTGGATCAATCAAACCGCCGCAGATATTTGAAGCTTCAGTCGGGCTACGCCCTCCTTACGATTCAAATATCTGCCTTATGACTTAATGATTCAAAATTATTGCTATACATATGTATTTGCTTTTCCTTCTCATTTTAATTATACTGATATTGACCTACTTTTCGATGAGCCAGCTGACCTATTATTAGATTAGCACATACA
>JAEXUD010000016.1 GCA_023453025.1 Bacillota bacterium | reverse complement strand
GCATTGGCTTCTTTGGCAGCTGATGGAACAATAACACAGGAACAGTCTGATGCTATAACAAATGGTCATGAAAATAAAGCTGAACCATTTGGAGGTTTAACAGAAGAACAACTGACTGCCATTAAAGAGGCAACACAAGCGGCTTTTGAAGAAGAGTTAACTGCATTGGTATCAGAGGGAACAATAGATCAAGCGACAGCAGATGAAGTTCAGAAATTTCCTGCAATGGGACTTGGAAATAAGGTGCGCGGATATTTTGGTAAAGAAAATAGTTTGGACTTAACAGTTGAACAGAAAACAGCGGTTGAGAATGCAAGAAAAAAAGCTCAAAGCACCGCATTGGCTTCTTTGGCAGCTGATGGAACAATAACACAGGAACAGTCTGATACTATAACAAATGGTCATGAAAATAAAGCTGAACCATTTGGAGGTTTAACAGAAGAACAACTGACTGCTATTAAAGAGGCAACACAAGCGGCTTTTGAAGAAGAGTTAGCTGCATTGGTATCAGAGGGAACAATAGACCAAACAACAGCAGATGAGCTTCAAAAATCTCCGATGAGACATATAAATATGGAACCTGGACATAATGGAAAAAGCAGGGACGGAGAAACTGTGCCAAATGATGCCGAAGCTTCAATATAAATATAATTATTAATATTATGTACTTATAAAAACATTAGCATTAGTTATTAATGCTAATGTTTTTTGTAATTCTCTTTATTTGTTAAATTTATTATACGGTCTTTAAGATTATTTCAAATACGGCGCCTTTTTCACCGTTATATGCCTTGACATCGCCATTTATAATATCCAAAGCAGATTTTGCTATGGAAAGTCCCAGGCCGAAATTACCCTTCTTGCCTTTATAAAACCGTTCGAAAATATGCGGCAGGTCATTCTCGGGTATTCCATTTCCGTCATCTGAGATTTTAACCACAACCCTTTCTACTTGCCTCTCAACATGGACATCCACATTTTTTTCCGCATACCTTATACAATTTGAGATGATATTCAGAACAGACTGCGCAAGCAGATGCTCATCGGTCGACACAAAAATCTTTTCTTCATTGCATGATAATGTAATTGATTTATTTTCTTTCAGAGCGAACCCCCCGGCTTTTTGCACATAATCCTTCATCAGGTCGCAGAGGTTATGCTTCATAAGACTAAATTTATATCCGTTACTTTCCAATCTCGACAGTGTCAGCAGTTCGTCCACAAGAGCATTAAGCCTGCGGCTTTCCTCACAGATAATTTCAGCAGCCGATGCAGTGTCGGGGAAAACACCTTTTGCAATTCCTTCGGCATAACCGCCTATACTCATGAGAGGTGTGCGCAGCTCATGTGATGCGTTTTGCAGAAAGGATTTTTGAGTGTTATCATAATTCTTGAGTCTCTCAAGCATATCATTCATACTGACGGTAAGATTATAAATTTCTTCACTGCTGTTGTCATCCTCAAGAGGCTTGAATTCTTTGAAGTCTATTTTTTTTGCATGATTTGAAAGTCTTTCAATCGGTTTGGATATGCTTTTTGAAACCGCCATGGATATTATAGCGGCTATGGCGCTTGCAAGCAGTATTATTACCAGTAAGACTATATTAATGGTTCGGATTATTTCCTTTGCCATATTAGCAGATGATATGAACACCAGCTTCACAGTCCTCAGCCTTGTTCCTATTTCCCTGTAAGAAGCTATGTATTTGTCTTCTTTTATGTCAATCTTTATAATTTCATCAGGTTCGCTGCTATTTATTTGGGTCAAAGAATTTTGAAGTATATCTTTTGTCAAAAAGCTGTCATCAAAATTTTGCGGAAACAAAACCTCTCCGTTGGAAGAAATAAGCAAAAGCTCTGTATTTTCAGACAGATTTGCAATCTTAATCGAGCTTCTGAGGATGTTAAGCCTGTCAAGTATCGTTGCTCTTCCGGAATTGTCTCTCAATTCATCCAAAACTCCTCCTATCAGTTGATTTCTTACCATGTGTTCCACTCCGGCAATAGTGCTTTCAAGTTCTTTGATTGCAATTTTTTGTGAGAAGTACCTGAGCGTTATGTTAAAAATCAACATGATAACAAGAGCCATTATAATAATTACAGTAATATACGGCATGAATATTTTCATCTTAATTGTTTTCATTGCTGTCTCCCTTGGTTATTTTGAAGCCAAAACCCCAGACCGTTTCAATTGTCACAATACTATCAGAAAGCTTTTTGCGAAGCCTTTTAATGACATCATCTGTTGCACGGGTATCCACTTCAAAATCAAATTTCCAGACATTTTTTAACAGTTCATCTCTGGAAACTGCCCTTTCACTGTTCTTTAACAGATATATCATCAGAGTAAATTCGGTGGGAGTCAAATCAATTTTTCTGTCTTTTAGTTTACACTCTCTGACAGAAAGATTAAGTGTAATATCACCGTAAACCAGCGTGTCTGAAGTGTTTTTTCCGCGGTCAAGCTCGATTCTCCGAAACAATGCCTTTACCCTTGCAACCAGTTCAATCGGAGAGAAAGGCTTTACAAGATAATCATCACTTCCGAGAGTAATACCGGTTATTCTGTCAAGCTCACTGTCCCTGGCCGATACGATTATGATGGGTACATTATTCTTTTGCCTGATTCGGGAGCAAATTGTAAGCCCGTCTGTTCCTTTCATCATAATATCCAGAATAACCATATCAGACGGCTTATTTTCAAATGCTCTCAGCAAATCATCACCTGATTCAAATGCATGTACGATAAAGCCGTCATTTTTTAAAAATCCGCATATGAGCTCACGGATGTTTTTTTCATCATCTGCAATATATATTATCTTTGACAATACAGCACCTTCCCTTCTAAATTATTCTGATTTAATTATAGCATTAATTTTTCATTGGTCAATTATTGCCGCAAATTTGCCGCATTTTGACCTTTGATTTCACGAGAGGAAAAGTGCTAATATTTAATTGAAGAAAATAAGAAGGAGAGTGAATATGAAAAAACACTTAATAACCATGCTGATTTTGCTTTTAGGTATATTCGGATTTTCAGGATGCAGGCGTCAATCTTTTGAAAACAGCGATGTTGAAGAAGAGAGCAGCTCAAATAATGTCCGGGAAATTTCCAATATAGAGACTGATTCGACAATAGACAGCATAATACAGACTCTTGATGAGATTGACATAACGATTGAGTCTCTTGACAATATTGAAGAATCAGATTTAGTTATTCCATAAAATGAGAGGAGAATTATCAATGAAAAAAATTATTTCAGTAGTACTGATTATCACAATGGCATTAGGAGCAGGCAACATGGCATTTGCCTCAGATATTGTTACCGAATCGGAGCAAGGCAATTTTGCAGACCGTATCGAAAACATTCAAAATAAGTTTGAAGAAAAAAAAGAAACTGTTCTGGAGAAAAAGGCGGAAATAGCCGATTTCAGGAAACAGGTGATGGCTCAAAGAGGCGAAGTCGCAGGAATGGCAGAAACCAATGCAGCATTATGCAAGGAAAATGCTCAGCTGCGCAAGGAGCTGGCTGAAATACTCAAGAATATCAAGGAAAATGAAACTGAACTTCCTGCTGAAACAATCGAGCAGCTTAAAGAATACAATGCAGAAATTAAAAGCATTCTCAGCAGCCTCAAAGATACACAAGGCAGTATCAGAAGCATAGCCGAAGAAAACAAGGGGAATGTTAAAGAACTTGATTACACAGCTATGGAAGAAGCCTTTGCAGAGATTGCCGAAATACAGGACAGCAGGAACAATCAGCTGGCTGAAATCAATCAAATATTGAAATCCATGATGGATTTAACAGCCGCATTATAAAATTAACGAACAAAAAGTCATATGAAATATCTGCTGTAATTCAAAAGAATGTTGATGTTACAAAACAGAGTACCAATAAAAGCTGTCAGCAATGCTGGCAGCTTTTTCATGCCTGCTGTTACCTGATTTATTGAAGATAGTGCTGCTCTCCTGAGAACAAATTACAAAAGCTATACCTGTTTCTCGTTGACAAGGACCTTTATCATAGTATAATTAAAATAACAAATATACGGGAGCAATTATGTTAGAAGAAGGACAAATAACTGAAGTTGAAATAATAGACTTAAACCATACAGGACAAGGAGTTGCCAAGGTTGATAATTTTGTCGTATTTGTCGACGGAGCAATCGAAGGAGATATAGCAGAAATAAAAATAACATGCAAAAAGAAAAATTTTGCAGTGGGAAAGCTAATCAAAATATCAAGATATTCGAAAAACAGAATCAATCCCGCCTGCGTTAATTTTCATCAATGCGGCGGATGCCAGCTCATGCACATGAATTATAAGGAGCAGTTAAACTATAAGAAAAACCGTGTAATTAATGAATTGAATCGAGCAGGCGTATCAGCAGATGATGCAGATATATACGATACCGTCGGAATGGATAACCCGTTCAGATACAGAAATAAAACCGCTTTTTCAGTAACAAGGAAAAATAATGAAATATTCATAGGACCATATGAACAGGGTACATACAACACAGTTGATATTGACGGCTGCCTGATTCAAAGCGAAACAGCAGACGAAGCGGTATCTGTTTTTAGAGACTTGATGATTAAGTATAAAATCGATGCATACGATAAAAAATCAGGCAAAGGTACAATAAGAAACATAGTAATCAGAAATAACAGAAAAAACGAAATAATGTTTATCATAGTAGCAACAACAGATAATTTCAATAATAGAGATGCGCTGATTAAAGAGCTTGCTTCTGACAATAAAGACATTAAGACAATAATTTTGAATATTAACAGCAAAAACACCAATCTGGCTCTGGGGAGAAAAAACATAACTCTTTACGGGGAAGGAATAATCAACGATACAATAGATGATTTAAACTTTACAATTTCGCCTGAAACATTTTTTCAAATCAATCCAATCCAGACCGAAAAGCTGTATCAAAAGGCAATAGAATATGCTGATATTAAAAATAATCAAGTATGCTTTGACATCTATTGCGGCATAGGAACCATATCTCTTATGGCATCAAGACATGCCAAAAAGGTAATCGGAGTTGAAATAGTAGAGCAGTCCATAATCAATGCCAGAGAAAATGCAATAAGAAATAAAATCAGCAATGCCGAATTTTACGTCGGTAAAGCCGAAGAAATAGTCCCCAAACTATATAAACAAAGCATCAAAGCAGATGTTGTAATAGTAGACCCGCCAAGAAAAGGCTGCGAAAAAGAAGTAATCGATACTATTATAAGCATGGCACCTGAGAAGGTGGTTTATGTTTCCTGCAATCCGTCCACGCTTGCCAGAGACGTAAAGCTTTTTGAGGCAGGAGGCTACAAGCTGGTAAAAGTGCAGCCGGTAGATATGTTTCCGTGGAGTGTGCATGTGGAGACCGTAATCCTGTTGCAACGCTTGAAAGCCTGATAAATAGTGGGGTTGAAAGACTATAAATAGAAATGTATTTTGACGCGAAAGAATGATATGATACTTTCGCGTTTTTTCTTTTTTTGATAAAATATTAATGTACAATGATATTTTATATAGATAAAGAAGGAATACAAATGAAAAAAATCTGGAGAATACTTCCTGCGCCTAAAGAGAATAAAAAGATGAGAGCTGCTGCTTATTGTCGTGTCAGCACATTTGGACCAGCTCAGTTACATAGTCTGGATACCCAGATAAAGGCTTACACAAGAATGATAAAAAATAATAAAGATTGGAGATTTGCTGGTGTATTTTATGATGTCGAAAGCGGACTGCGTCGGAAAGGAAGAACCGACTTAGATAAAATGCTCAAGAAAGCTGAAAAAGGAAAAATAGATTATATTATTACAAAGTCAATCAGCAGAATATCAAGAGACACTTTAGAAGTTTTGAAAATCATAAGAAACTTAAGAGAGAGGGATTAATATGCATTTTGAAAATGAAAACTTAGATTCAATCAATATAAACAATGAATATGTAATTACATTAAGAGGTATGTTGGCACAGAATGAAAGCAGAAATAAAAGTGAGGACATTCAGTGGGGATTACAACGCAAATTTGAAAGAGGAGATATCTTTACAAAATATAAGAGTTTCATGGGATATACATGTGTAGATGATAATCTTACCATTGTTCCGGAGCAGGCAGAAGTTGTCAGAAAGATATTTGAAATATATTTGCAAGGTTTTTCATTAGGACAAATAAAGTCATACTTAGAGTCTCAAGGCATTAAAACTGCAATGGGAAAAGAAATTTGGGATACAAAAACAATCCATAAAATGCTGAACAAAGGCGATACAATGCTGCAAAAGACTATTACAGAAGATTTTATGACCGGAAAGAAAATTAAAAATATAAGGCAGCGAAACAGATATTATATAAAAGATAGTCATCCAGCCATTGTTTCTGCCGAAGTGTTTGATAAAGTTCAGGAAAAAATGGCAAAGCGTGCGAGGTTTGTGAGTAATGAGGATGGTACATTAGAAACCAGTGGGAGTAAATATAATAGCAAATATATGCTTGGAAATCTACTTGTGTGTGGTGATTGTGGTGTGCCTTATCGGAGGAGAACAGAAAGAGGGAAGATAGTATGGAGATGTGCGACGAGGATTGAAAAAGGGCGTCAGGCTCGCTCTAATTCGCCTATTTTGGATGAAGGATGGATTCAGAATGCTCTGAGTGAGGCCGTTTGCCAAGATGGAGTTTATGATGAAAATATAATCAGAAATGAAGTTGATAAAGTTCAGATTTTTGATGCATTTATTCTGATTTTTCATAATGATGTGTTATGGAAAAAAATATTATTAAAGAAAGGTAGATAATAGTAAAGCTTGTAAGTTGCTATTGTGAACATTGGTAAAATATAGTATAATGAGAATGTTTATATCGATTATATAGAATTAATGTGTTGTTACATTAAATTAATTGCTTGAATGCTAGTAGAACACAAAAAAGGTAACTCAGTTTAATGAAATTATGTCAGAGCTAGGTAAATGATTTTTAAAGGCTTTGTAAGTAAAGATTAATATCAGCAATATATAAGTAATAGGCAAAGTAAACCTTATTGTTCCTTTTGAAGACAATATTACGATAAGGAGCTGTTTCAAGTTAAATGGAGTTAGAAAGGAACCTTAGTATGTTTGTAAAAGATATAAATTATTATAGACATGATTTGAGTAGTGATATTACAAATATGGAAATAGTTAATAGTATTATTTCGATAAATAAACATTTTAATGAGTTTTGGTCGAATGCTCAAGGGTGGGCACCAGTTGATGTAGCGGGTTTATTAAGTAAGTCAAGATTAGATTGGCAAGAATCGCTGTCTAATTATTTAATGAATTGGGTAGAAAAAACATATGTACAAGACGACCATGGTGCATTAATTTTAGCGTGGGCTAATCTTGGAAGCCTTGTCGAGGGTACAATGAAGTTGCTTTTAGCTATATATTATCAAACATATCAGAATGATGTGGACAGAATAATAAAAAGAGGTCAAACAATTGAACCAGATGTACTTATGCTTGAAGATTTACGCGTATTCTTTAGAGGTAAGATTTGGAAGAATAATTGTGACTGGGATAAATGGATTACGCATATCCAGATGAGAAGAAATGCGATACATTCATTTAGGAATAGAGATATAGGAGATTTTGAAGAATATTTTGATGATTTAAGAATTTATCTGGCGTTATTAAAATTAGTAATAGAAAGAGTTCCTTGGCCCGATGAAGTATATATGCCATTTTGAGAATTATTTATATTATGTAGAGAAGGATGGATTTATTTGATTTTGTTTAGTTAGAAGGAGAGTATGTATATGCCAACAGGATTTTCTAATGAGAAGTCAGCAGAATATGTAGTATTGCACGATTTATATAATAAAGTAAAAGATAAGTGTTCATTTTTTTATCCATTTGTTTATCAAAGTAAACGTGATGATACTTTGCTATCTTTGCATAACGAAATCAATGATTTGCATTTAATCATTTGTTTTGCTAGAAGACCAAAGACATATCATATAGGTGACAATGTGGTAGAGATTACATTTAGAGAAACGTTATTTGACAGATCTGACTATTTCAAAACCAAGGGTGTTGAATCTATTATTGGAGCACCAATCGGTACCAGTATAGAAGAAATTGGTTTTGGTGCACAATGTCAATGGTTCTATCCAAACCATAATATTATGGATGGATATTCACATTGTTTCATTGACAAAAATGGAATTGATTTTATAGAAAATACTCCTGGGATTAATATACTAACTAATGAAATGATAAATGATATATTTTATAAAGCGTCTGAACTGCAATGGAGAGAAATTGTTAGGTTATTGCAAGAGTGGTATTTGGCAGAAAAATATAAGATAAATAATAATAGGTTTTTCATGTCTATATCAGGTCAACGTCCAATTTTTATTGCTTACAAGTTAAAAAAATCAAAAGAACAATAAGGAAATATATCAAGATAAGAATTCGCACTTCCTACCTTTACTTTTTTATTTTTATTGCAGAAGTTTATAAAATATAGTACCATATAGCAGAACATACATTCGATATTGATAAAATCCAATTTTATAAATTAAAAATATTTCTGGAGGTAAGCTATTTGGACGATAAAAAGATAATTAAATTATTTAGAAACAAGAAAAATTGTGCTGAACAATATGAAGAAAATGAAATGTAGTTTTCTATTGTTGATGTTATAGTAAGATTTCTAATGTATGACGTATCCGATGCAACATAGGAATTAAAACAAACAGCCTAGAAAATTCCAATACTATAAAAGGTAGATGTTAAAAGTGTTTTGAAGTATTCTGTAGAAATAATTGACATGCTTAAAATTGAGGTTACATTGTTATTTGAAAATATATTTTAGAAAAAACTCTTTTAGTAAGAAGATTTGATCTGAGTAGGTAAAATATTTCTTTGGAAAATACTTCTTGCGTGACTCATTGCATGTTGACTTATTCTGTTTAGTTGTTTAGAATTATATTGAGATGATTTGTAATTATGGATATTATAAAAGTTTTTGGATTAATGTAAATATAGATCTAAAATGGAGTTATTTCAAGAATCTTTTGCAGAAAAAGCTGAATTGCATAGAGTCTGTATTAGTGCTATTGAGCGTAAAAAAGAAGCAGTGCGTTAGAAAATGTTCAAAAATAGTAGGTGCTTTGGAAATATAAATACATATTTTATTCATAGAGTAGTGTATCATATGATGGAAAATAAAGTCGTATAGTTATGATAACTATATTCTAAGAAAGGAGGGTGCCTATGAGCGGCAATAATTTCATTTTAAATAGGTTATTCACTAAGCAAGTTATAAATGATTTGGTTAAGAACACATGTAATAATGTATATGTATCAACTATACAGCAATACCTAAAGGAATATGATAATCGTAGCAACAAAGAAATTCTAAGTGACATATATAAATATATGTCGAAACATTATCGTAACGAATATTTCTACCAAAACACACTTCTTAATAAATTATTACTAGGTAGACATAGCATAAAAACAACTACAGCATTATCACAAGTACCAATAGAGCGATCAAAAGCTGATTTTATTTTAATTAATGGAAAAGCTGTTGTTTACGAAATAAAAACGGAACTTGATACTTTTGATAGATTGGCAACACAGTTAAGTGATTATTATAAAGCATTTAACCATGTGTGTGTAGTGACTTGTGAAGAGAATTTTGAAAAAATATCTGAAATATTGAAAAATACAAAGGTAGGTATCTGTATCCTTTCAAAAGCTAACACATTACAATTTAAAAAAGAAGCTGAACCGAATAACGAACATCTAAATCATAGTTCTTTGTTCAAAATTCTACGAAAATATGAATTTGAACATATTTTGCAGAAATATTTTGGTGAACTTCCAAAAGCAACACCAGTATTTTATTATGAAGAATGTTATAATGTGTTTAAAACTATTCCTATAGAAGATGTATACAAGCTCTTCTTAATGGAACTAAAAAAAAGAAGTGGTAATATATCAAGCGATGAATTTCTCGATGTTCCTTATGAACTAAAGTCAATAATGTATTTTTCTGATTCCACACATACACAATATGAAAAGTTAAAAAAGTTTTTAAACACCACATATAAGGAGGCTAACGCATGTATTTCCCATATATAAGAGGTAGACAATATGAATTACTGGCATTAAAAGAGTTATTGATAACAGAAAGGTTGAGTGAACACATTACACCAATGCTTGAGCCAGTGAAATTATCATCAACTTTGTCCAAGACCATGGAAGAATTTGTGGAAAGAAATAGAAACCTTTGTGTAATATGTAACCCTGCAGTAGGATCATTTAACAGTGAGATGAAGGATGATGAAAAAGACATAAATAAACAAAAATTTATAAAGCTATTATCTGAAATGCAGATAATAAAATCTCACATAATAAAAAAGAACTCTGCTTCTAATTTATCATCTTGGGAGAAAAAAAGTGGGCAAAAAAAAACAGATTGGTATGTTATAAACACAAATAGGGATTATCTTTCAATTTATCTAGATTTATTTGAAAAAGATGCTCCTAAAATGTCATTTATTCCAGACGAAAGCGCGTTTAGAAGAAAAGTACGTAGAAATCGTTCTTTACTTGAAGATAGATTTAATAAGCGTGATCGTAATTCTGACTATGCTGATAATCCAGATGAATTTTTCTCGGATGATCATTTGTTTTACAAAGACGATGGGTTCGAGGGTTTTTCAGACTATTCAGTAATAGGAGCAGACTATTTAGAATCAGGATTTGCCCCATATGCGGTAGCAATTCATATTGTGTACTTTGATGAAGATATGAATCTAAGGGTTCATCATTTCGTTTCGGATTCAAATAATGATATACAAAACCCTGCTAGGAAGTTCTATGAGGCAGTAAAAAAATTGGATAAATGGGTTAAGAAAAATGATATTACGCCAACTGAAAGCCTTCAAGTATTTATTGACCATTATAATAACCAAACATATCCGGGGTTAGGTAGCGTGAAAAAAATATCTTTAATGCATCACTTAGAACTTATTGGACAGTATCTTAATAAGGTGAACTAAGTGAATTGTTGTATTAGGTGTTTTAAAGATCCAGAAATAAAAGATATTATTAAAGGGCATAATGTAAAAGGTAACTGTGATTTTTGTGGAAATACAAATGTCTATAGTTGTGATGTTAACAATGATGATTTGAAAGAAAATTTTGAGAGACTTTTGGATGTATACTGTCCAGTTAGTGATATTAAAGGATATTTTCCTCAGGAACAAGCAGATTTAATTAAGAATATTTTAACATTTAGTTGGGATATCTTTAATTTGAAGGCTAATGAGGTATATGTATTTTTAAAAGCACTTCTTCCTGAAAAGTATAGTGAAGAACCTATGCTATTTGATGAACCTGTCTGGATAAAAGGTAGTCTGCAAGAAGAATATTTGAACCAATATTCTATACTTGGTAAATTTCAATGGAAAGATTTTGTGGATGAAATAAAGACTAAAAATAGATTTCATACTACTATAATTAACAAGGAAGTTTTCAGAAAAGTATTAGAAGTTTCTTGTAAGGAATATGAAGCAGGTACTAAGTTTTTTCGTGCTAGAATATGGACAGAAGGAGTCGGATTTTCGATAGATAAGATGGGTCCTCCACCAGCAAAGAAAGCAAGTGCTGGTAGGGCTAATCCAGAAGGAATTAGTTGCTTATACTTAGCTGATTCTTTGGATACTACGTTGCACGAGACAAGAGCTGGGGTTTATGATTACGCAACGGTAGGAAAATTTATTTTAAAAGAAAAGATTACAATTGTTGATTTAACTTCAATAGATAAAATAAGTCCTTTTTTAATGTCAGATATAGATTTGCTAGCAGCTAACTTGGAACACTTAAGAAAAATTGGAGATGAGATATCACGTCCACTACGTAAACATGACAGTAACTTAGACTACTTGCCTACTCAGTACATATGCGATTATATTAAAAGCATAGGCTATGCAGGGATTAAATATAAGAGTACTATGTGTAGTAATGGAATGAATTTCGCAATTTTTGATAAAGATTTGTTAGATTGTGTTGAAGTCTCAGATTATGATATAGATTCATTAAGGTATCATTATAGGGAATTACAATAGTACTAGTGGTCTAATAAAAAGAGAGTTGAAAAAGATATGAAAATTAATCTTTCATATCCTTTTTTATTTAATAGGATTAGGGTGTCAAAAGGTCATCGACTTTGATATAAATTTGTACTTTGAAAACTTAATACGCTATTTAGATTTCACGTTATTTTTGATATAATAGATTTATCAAAAATGCGAGGTGGTATG
>JAEXUD010000014.1 GCA_023453025.1 Bacillota bacterium | reverse complement strand
CCGACAGGCCCGACAGGATTGATAGGTCCGACAGGCCCGACAGGATTGATAGGTCCGACAGGCCCGACAGGCCCGACAGGTCCGACAGGTCCAACAGGTCCAACGGGAGCATTTACTCCTGGTGAATTATTATTTAATGTGATAGGGCCAACAGGCTCAGCAACGGTTGGTTTTGGAGAAAATCTTATTTTCCAATCTACAACTTTAGATATTGTTGTTACAGAAGGTTCAGCTATCGTAACTATAGAGGACCCATCACCAACAGGTCCGACAGGCCCAACAGGATTGATAGGTCCGACAGGTCCAACAGGTGACACAGGCCCGATAGGCCCGACAGGCCCGACAGGTGACACAGGCCCGATAGGTCCGACAGGTGACACAGGCCCGACAGGCCCGACAGGTGACACAGGCCCGACAGGTCCGACAGGTGACACAGGCCCGACAGGCCCGACTGGCGACACAGGCCCAACAGGTCCAACGGGCCCAGGTGCTGTTATACCTTTTGCTTCCGGCCCTGTAACCACACTTACAACTGTTTTAGGTGGATTGGCAGGAACTCAGGCATTGATAGGCTTTGGCGCTAACGACACAGGCGCGATTGTCGGCGGAGTTATAGATACTACAGGTTTAAACAATTTAGCGTTCTCTATGCCGAGAGACGGAGTAATTACTTCAATCGCTGCTTATTTCAGCGTAGGAGCAGCTGTAGCACTGGTAGGAAGTACAGTCACTATCTCAGCACAGCTTTACAGTTCAACTACTCCTGATGATATATTCACTCCTGTTGCAGGAGCAACCGTAGCCTTGGCACCTCCGCTTACAGGAGCAGTTGCAATAGGTACAAATTCCAGCGGGATTACAACAGGACTTGCAATTCCTGTTACTGCCGAAACTCGTTTGATGATGGTATTTTCCGCAGCGGTTACCGCGGGTATAGATATTGCGACCATAATCACCGGTTTTGCAGGTGCGGGTTTGAATATTGTATAAAAAACAAGGAGCTGGCAGATATTAATCTGCCAGAAGCTTGTTGCATGCATAATAAAAATAAGGTCCGGAAAATCCGGACCTTATAATAAGTCTAAATATGATGGGTGATGAAATGAAAAAATATAAAATATGTGTTTACGCAATAAGCAAGAATGAGGAGCAATTCGTAGACCGGTGGATGGATGCTGTAGGGGAAGCTGATCTAGTAGTTGTTACGGATACCGGTTCAACGGACAATACGGTAGAGAAGCTTAGAAAAAGAGGTGCTGTGGTATATACAGAAACAATAAATCCATGGAGATTTGATGTAGCTAGAAATATTGCAATGGATCATGTTCCGGAAGATGCGGATATTTGTGTTTCCAACGATATGGATGAAGTGTTTGAAAAGGGATGGAGAGAAAAACTTGAAGCGTCATGGAATGAGGATACAACTCAGGCCATGTATACGTTCACCTGGAGCTACAATGCGGACGGTACTCCAAATAAACAATTTTCTATGGAAAAAATTCATCTTAGACACGGCTTCCGTTGGGTGCATCCGGTTCATGAAGTTTTGAAATATGACGGAATTAAAAAAGAAAATAAAATATGGATAAAGGATATGGTGCTAAACCATTATCCTGATGAAAAAAAACCACGCGGTCAGTATCTTCCGTTGCTGGAGCTGTCGGTCAGGGAAAACCCTGAGGACGATCGTGGAATGTTCTGGCTTGGAAGAGAATATATGTATCATAACATGCCTGATAAGTGTATTAATACTTTAACTGATTATCTGAAAATCCATACACGTGCATGGGATGAGGAAAGATCCGCCGCCATGAGGTTTATCTCAAAATGCTATAAAGGCAAAGGAAATCTAAAAGAGGCTAAGAATTGGCTTTTCAGAGCAATAGCGGAATGTCCCAGAGTTCGTGAACCGTATCTTTACATGGCTAAATTGGGATACGATGAAAAAAACTGGCCTCTGGTTTATTTAATGGTTGCAGAAGCATTAAAAATTACAGAAAAATCAGGAAACTATCTGCTTGAAACAAGTTCATGGGATTATACCTTTTATGATCTCGGTGCTATTTCTTCTTATTATCTGGAGTTATATGAAATTTCATACAAACTTGCACAAAAGGCGTGTGAAATGAATGAAGAAGACCAGCGGCTTAGGAATAATCTTGAGCTTATTAAAATGAAACTCAACAAGTGACGGGGAGGGAATTTTTTGAATAAATATAAAATATGCGTATATGCAATTTGTAAAAACGAGTTGCAGTTTGTTGACAGATGGATTGATTCCATGAATGAAGCTGATCTAATTGTGGTAACCGATACAGGTTCAGACGACGGAACGGTTGAAAAATTAAGAGAAAGAGGAGCAATCGTGTATGTTGAAAAAGTAAATCCGTGGAGATTTGACATTGCTAGAAATATTTCGCTTGAACATGTGCCGGACGATGTAGACATATGTGTGTGTACAGACTTGGATGAAATATTTGAAAACGGATGGCGGAAACGTCTTGAAGATGCATGGACTTCTGATGCAAAGATGGGCAGATATATATATAATTGGAGTTTCAAGGAGGATGGCTCTCCTGATGTACAGTTTAATTATTTCAAAGTCCACACCAAAAAAGATTATAAGTGGGCTTATCCTGTTCATGAGTGTATCCGGTATATTGGAAAGGAGCCTGAGAAACAAATATTTATAGACGGAATGATCCTCAATCATTTTCCCGATAACAAAAAGTCGAGAAGTTCATATCTGCCGTTGCTGGAGCTTGCTGTAAGGGAATCACCGGAGGATGACCGTTCAACATATTATTTGGGCAGGGAGTATATGTATGGAAGAAGATGGGTAGAATGCATTGAGACATTGAAAAGGCATCTTTCGCTTAAATCATCTGTTTGGAAGGAAGAGAGATGTGCTTCAATGAGATGGATAGCATTATCTTATTACAGGCTCTTAAATGTCAAAGAAGCATGTTCATGGTATTATCGGGCTATTGCTGAAGCGCCCGGAATGAGAGACCCTTATATTGAATTTGCTAAAATGGCATATGAACTTAAAGATTGGAACAAAGTTTTTTATCTTGTGGAGGAAGCTCTGAAAATCAAGGAGAAATCTTCTGTCTATGTAAATATGGGGTATTCATGGGATTATACACCTTATGACCTTGGTTCCTTAAGCTGCTATTATCTGGGAATGCATAAAAAATCGCTTGATTATGCAAAAAAAGCTGTTGAAAAATCACCTGATAACAGCCGGCTTCTCAATAATCTCAGATTAATTGAAAATAAAATGAAAGATATTGAAATTAATGGAGAAAATATTGTCTAATCAATTATATATGGAATTATTAAAAATATCTTAAAAGAATATCATAGTCAAATTTTCTAAGCTTAAAAACTAATAAAAAATCGCTTTTTTATTAGTTTTTATTTACATGCTTTAATTGAAATGCTTTTTTAGATTATCTAATGCAATAATATCTTAGGTTTTGAAAAACACAAATAATAATTGTTGAATTGATTGACGAAGATAGCATCTAAATTTGAAAAAATGTCTGTTATTCTTTTGAAAATTTCCGGATTTGCTGCTGTACATACAAGCTGAGCTCCAGGTTTTAAAAGAGTATATAAAGTTACAAAGAAGGATTCCATATTTGTAACGCTGTGGGACTCACTTTCCAGCACTATATAATCATATAACACACTTCCAAAATAAATATGAACATTATCAGCAAAACCCAAAATACATTCATTACATATTGTTCTTAAATCTATCATAGTTTTTTCATTTTCGGATAAGTAATTAAGATTGATATTTTTATTTTCATGGTGCCTGCATTCATTTTTCAGCTCCAGCATTGTAGTGCCATATGATTTTCCGATTCCTAAGATGTTTATATTTTCTGAACTTTTATCAAAAGTAAGAAGATTAATAACATTATAGTCGATTAGTCCGCATAGATAAGGGTCTGCCCCGAACTTTAGCATAAAAATATGCTTATTTCTTATTTGAAGATTTTTATCCTTCTCATATTCTTCATTGAAGGTTTTTGCGCCAAAGTGATGGACAAAGGTATCTTTAGCAAGGATAACCTTGTATCCCATTCTTCTGATACTGAAACATATTGCATCGTCATCATAGCATCCGGGGTTGAAATCTTCATCAAATCCTCCAAGAGTTTTCATTATTTCACTGCGATAAATGCCCGCGTATGTGGACAATTTCATTCTTTCATCCCATTTATTAGGATTGCTTACATTATGATCCTCTGCAAATTTTTGTATTTCATCCATCCGGGTATATGGTAAATCAATTTGCTGATAATTGCATGAAGCATTGCATATGGGAACAGCCATGCCTACCTTACTGTCGCTCTCCATGCATATGAGAAGATTGTCCAACCAGTTTGCAGTAACTACTATATCATTGCTGATATTCAATATATATTTTCCCTCTGAAATTCTGATGCCTTGATTAATTGCCTTACAAACTCCTATGTTTTCTTTGAAATTGATTTTCTTTGTGTTTGGCAAGCTGTTGAAAAATTTTTCTGTACCGTCCTTAGAGCCGTTGTTAACTGTTATAAGTTCAAAATCAATATGAGAGGTATAACGATAGATGCTATCGATACACTGTTTTGTATATTCAAGATGATTGTATGCAAGCACTACTATGCTTGCCAGTGGAGAAACAGGCTTGCTGTCAACATAAGGTAAAATTTCTTGTTTAAGAATACTATTCATCATATTTTTCTCCCTAAATTTTATATACTGATTAATATATTCTACTTGTTTAAATATATTAATTTATTTATTATGACTTTTATCATTAATCAGTATATGTAAATCCAAATACTTTGATATATTTTTTATTCAATATATACAAATATAGTATGTAATAAAAATATTAAACAATAACTTTCTGCAATACACTAAACAAGTCGGTTTGCATATAATGTAAAATATAAGAGTTGTCTTATTAAATATGTAAAAGAAAGCAGGTACTGCCATGAAGACAGTAATTTTTTGCGGCGGAAAAGGTACACGTATGCGCGAGGAAACTGCATTTCGTCCGAAGCCCTTAGTTCTTATAGGCGAGAAACCTATAATCTGGCATATTATGAAAACTTATTCTCATTACGGATTTCACGATTTTATATTGTGTGTAGGATATAAAGGAGATATGATTAAACGATATTTTGTAGAAATGCCTTGGCTTAACAACGACTTTACAATAACTACCGAAAAACATGCCGATATTGAATTCCATACCGGCAATAATGATTCATGGAATGTGACTATAGTTGATACTGGCCCAGAGTCACAGACGGGAGCTCGACTTAGACAAGTAGAAAAGTATATAGATACTGATGATTTCATGCTGACATATGGAGATGGCCTCAGCGATGTGAACATTGATGAGTTATATAAAACACACACTAAAAACGGCAAAGTCGCAACTTTAACCGGAATTAAACCTACATCACCCTTTGGAGTGTTTCAGACAAACAACGGTGTTGTGACATCATTTAAGGAAAAGCCTGTACTTGAAGACAGGGTCAATGCAGGTTTTATGGTTTTAAACAAAAAGATATTTGACTATATACCGGATTATGATTGTGCCTTTGAACAGGAACCCCTGCACAAGCTCGCTCTGGATTCACAGATATCAATTTTTAATCATGACGGATTCTGGACGGCAATCGATACCTATAAGGATATTGAACGCGTCAATGAAATGTGGGAAAAAGGAGAGGCTCCATGGAAAAATTGGGAATAGACTTCAGCGAGGAATTTGACGGTGTCTTCCAAGGCAAGAGAGTACTTGTAACGGGGCATACCGGATTCAAGGGCTCATGGTTGTCTGTCTGGCTGTCGATGCTTGGTTGCGAAGTAATCGGATATGCTCTCGACCCTCTTAACGACCTTGACAATTTTGTTTTGTGCGGACTTGATGACAAACTAACAGATATACGCGGTGATATTCGGGATAAAAAACATCTTGATGAAGTTTTTAAAACATATAAACCCGAAATAGTCTTTCACCTGGCAGCCCAGCCAATAGTTCGAACCTCCTACAGTCTTCCGTCTGAAACATTTGAAACCAACATTATGGGTACTGTGAATCTTCTTGAATGTGTAAGAAATTCCGATTGTGTCATGGCCTGTATTATTGTGACATCCGACAAGTGCTATGAGAACAGGGAGCAGATTTGGGGATACAGGGAGGATGACCCCTTGGGCGGATTTGACCCCTACAGTGCAAGCAAGGGCTGTGCCGAAATTGTATCATCGGCATACAGGAGGTCCTACAATATGGCTGTATCTTCTGTACGTGCCGGAAATGTAATAGGCGGCGGAGACTGGTCTAACCAAAGAATTATTCCTGACTGCATAAGAGCTCTTCAAAAGGGTGAGGCAATAGAGGTGAGAAATCCTGATTCTGTTCGCCCGTGGCAATTTGTATTGGAGCCTCTGTACGGATACCTGCTCACTGCATCAAAAATGCTGGCTGATCCGATAAAATACAGCGGCGCATGGAATTTCGGCCCTGATTTTGATTCGATTGTTTCCGTAAGTCATATTGTCAAAAAGGTTATTGAGATATGGGGCAGCGGACAATGGAAGGATATGTCCGGTTCTTACGCTCCTCATGAAGCCGGTTTATTGAATTTAGACTGCACAAAATCAAAAACATATCTCGGTTTCAGACAGCGCCTCTCACTTGAAGATACCTTGAAGCAAACACTGGAGTGGTATAAGGAATACAAAAACGGAAATGTTCTTGAAATATGTATAAAACAGATAGCATATTACTGCAGATTGATATGAGAGGTTGATATAAATGAAATTATCTGATTATATAGTAGAATTTTTAATAGAAAAAGGATGCACCTGCGTATTCGGGTATCAGGGAGGTGCGGTAACACACCTGGTAGATTCACTTTATAAGTATAAGAATATAAAGTATATAAATACCTATCATGAGCAAGGTGCGGCTTTTGCCGCCGAGGGCTATGCGAGAACCAAAAATAACATTGGTGTAGCTGTTGCCACAAGCGGGCCGGGTGCTACAAACCTTATTACCGGAATCGGGAGTGCTTATTTTGATTCAATCCCATGCATTTATTTGACAGGTCAGGTTAACACATACGAATATAAGGATGATATGCCCGTGAGACAGGTAGGATTCCAGGAGACCGATATTGTAAGCATAGTTAAGCCCATAACAAAGTATGCCGTGCGAATAACAGAGCCCGGTTCTATAAGATATGAGCTTGAAAAGGCCGTATATATTGCAACCTCCGGGAGAAAAGGTCCGGTGCTCCTGGACATACCAATGGATATTCAGCGTTCCGACATTTCAGAGCAAAACTTACGGCAATTTGTTCCTCACGATGATTTTTTCCCGCATTTTGACATTGAGCCTGTTATACAGCATATAAATAATGCCCCCAGGCCTGTTATATTGGTTGGGGGAGGTGTACGCCTGTCAGGAGGGTCAAAATTATTAAATGAAATCACTGAATCGCTTAAAATACCTGTGGTATGTTCTCTTATGGGCAAGGACGCAGCTGATAACAATTCGGAATACCATATAGGTATGATAGGTACCTACGGAAACCGTGCCGCAAATTTTGCTGTTGCAAACAGCGATCTTGTAATCGCGCTGGGAACGAGACTTGACACGAGACAAACAGGAACAGTACCTGAAAGCTTCGCCCGCGAAGCAGTTCTTATCCGGGTAGATATCGATGAAGGAGAGCTTTCCAAAAAGATTAAAGCAGATGAATACCCAATACGTGCAGATGTAAAGGCATTTTTGCAGGAACTTTGGAACAATATGGAACACATCAACGCCTACAGGGAAGAATGGGTGAAAAAAGTCAAAGAATACAAAGCTAAATACCCCACGTATACCAACGAAAATTACAGTGACCCGAACTACATTATGGAAAAATTATCACAGATGATGAATCCTGAAGACATTATTTGCCTGGATGTTGGTCAAAACCAAATGTGGGGAGCACAGTCCATTTATGCAGGCAAGGAACAGCGTATTTTAACTTCCGGAGGAATGGGGGCTATGGGTTTTTCATTGCCATGTGCCATAGGAGCGTATTATGCTGGAAATAACCGTCCTGTTACGGCATTTACAGGAGACGGAGGCATACAAATGAATATACAGGAACTGGAGCTGGTCAGAAGAAACAACATTCCGGTAAAAATAATCATAATGAACAACAACAGCTTGGGTATGATACGTCACTTTCAGGAAATGTATTTTGACTGCCGCTATAATGCCACTGTCATTGATTATGCCGCTCCTGATTTTTGCTGGATAGCCGATGCTTACGGAATCAGAAATATACGTATTAAAGAAGAAAAGGACTATGAAGCTTTAACGGAAATTTTGAATAACGATGAACCTGTTTTAATTGATATAGATCTGCCTTGCCATACCTATGCCTATCCAAAGCTTGAAGTGAACAAACCGGTTGAAGAACAGGAACCGATGATAGACCGCGATGAATTTTTAAAAAATATGATTATTAAACCATACAACGGCAATTCAGTTTTTAAAGGGGGAAAATAAATTGAAGGAATATGAGTTGTTTATAAAAGATATTTTTGACAGTTTTAAATGTAAAAATAAAAATGATTTATTGAAATGTATTCCCGTCTATGATGATAAAGACAGCATATGCGGTTACCTGGTACCCATTATAAAGGATTTCCGAACCGTCATGCCGGGCTGTGCTTCGCTGTTTGCCCAGTGGCGGAATGAAAATCCCTCCATGTCTGCAGACAGATTTACCGCAACTGCCCCAGGCACTGAAAAGTGGCTTGACAATTTAATAATCGGACGGGATGACAGAATACTTTTTCTGATCATTTCTGTTGATTTGGTAAAAATCGGTCACATAGGCTATTCCTCTTTTGTATTTGATGAAAAGTGCTGCGAAGTGGATGCGGTACTGAGAGGAGAAAAATCCATTATGCCGGGAATGATGACATTTGCTCTCAGGGCATTGATTGATTGGGGCTTAGAAAGACTGGAGCTTGAAAATATACGTCTTCGTGTGTTTTCAGACAATTTGAATGCTATAAATTTCTATAAAAGAAACGGCTTCTACATAATTGAAGAGGGCGTGGCTGTAAGTGACAGTTCTGATAAAACATATACAGTTATGCAGCTCGAAAAAATTATGTATTAAATTGTTACTCGGAGGTAATTAACTTGAATAAGAAAATAAGTTTTGCAGGTCCTTCAATAACTGAGAAGGAATCTGCATATGTTTTAGATGCACTTCAAAACGGTTGGTATGAAAATTACGATAACTATGTAAAAAAACTTGAGAAGGCATTCGCGGAATATATAGGCGTGAAATATGCAATAGCAACTCACTGCTGCACACATGCCCTGCATTTGGCTGCTGCTGCATTGGATCTGGGAGAAGATGACGAAGTAATTGTTACGGATTTCAGCTGGGTTGCAACAGCATATGCGATACTTTATACAGGAGCAAAATGTGTCTTTGTGGATATAGACCCTGACACATGGGCCATTGACCCTGATGCAATCAGAAAAGCAATTACTCCAAAAACAAAAGCAATTATGCTTGTACACACCTTCGGACATCCGGCGGAAATGGATGAGATAATGGGAATAGCAAAGGAATACAATCTTTATGTCATTGAGGATGCTGCACCTGCTGTGGGAGCAGAATATAAGGGGAAAAAAGTCGGTTCCTTCGGCGATGTTTCCTGTTTCAGTTTCCAGGGAGCAAAAATGACCTCGAGCGGTGAGGGGGGCATGTTCCTTACAAATAATGAAGAAATATATAAAAGGGCGCAGCTTCTGTCCAACATGGGAAGAACAGACAGAAAGGCCGTATTCTGGTCCGACATGCCGGGATTCCAGTATACCATAAACAATCTGAGCGCATCACTTGCTCTTGCACAGCTTGAACGCGTGGATGAACTTATGGAAATAAAACGCAATATCTTCAACCTTTATTATTCAAGGCTCAAAGATGTTGACGGAATTAAAATCCTGCGTGAAAAAGAAGGCTGCAAAAGCAATTATTGCTATCCTTCCATATTGCTTGAAAATCGTACGAGAGACGAAAGAGACAATATATTAAGCGGACTCAAGGCCCTGAATATTCATGCAAGGCCGGCTTTTCCCCGCATGAGCAGTTTCCCTGCATTTGAGCAGCGTTATGATAATCCGGTTGCAGCTATGGTTGAGGAAAAGGGAATTTCACTTCCGTCCGCAGCAAATATGACAGAAGCCGATGTTGAATTTGTCTGCGAAAGCTTGATAAATCTTTTATAAATTATGAGGTGGACCATGCAGTCTGAAGTAAAGCTCAGAGAGGCTATTCTCAAGAAAACCAAGCAGATATATGAAATCCGCAAAGAGGCGGAAAGTTTTATCCCTGGAGAATCAAAAGTGCACTATGCCGGCAGAGTATTTGATGAGAAGGAAATGCAGGCAATGATAGACAGCGTGCTTGACTTCTGGCTTACCCTGGGAAGGCAAGGCGAGCAATTCATTGAAGATTTCCTGTCATTTACGGGTATGAAATACGCTCTCCTGCTTAATTCCGGTTCTTCAGCCAATCTGGTGGCGGTAAGTGCCCTTTGCTCCCCTAATTTATCAGAACCTCTTAATAAAGGGGATGAGGTAATAACAACAGCACTTGCATTTCCCACTACACTGAATCCAATAATTCAGAACGGATTAGTTCCTGTTTTCGTAGATGTGGAAGAAGGAACGTACAATATTGATGCATCGAAGTTAGAGCAGGCGTTGTCGGACCGCACACGGGCAATCATGTTCGCTCATACACTGGGCAATCCCGCAGAAATGGATGTAATTATGAATTTTGCCAGGTCCCATAATCTTTATGTCATTGAAGATACCTGTGATTCACTGGGGTCATACTATGACGGAAAACTTTGCGGAACCTTCGGCGATATATCAACCTACAGCTTTTATGCGGCGCACCACATCACCATGGGTGAAGGCGGTGCGGTGCTGACAAACAATCTGAACATCTACAGGCAGGCACTGTCCATCAGGGATTGGGGAAGAGCATGCTGGTGCTCAACAGGGGAGGAAAACCCCAAAGGAGCGTGCAGCCACAGATTTGAGCAGAAATTTGAAGGCCTTCCGGACGGATATGACCATAAATATGTTTACAGCAATATAGGATATAATCTGAAGCCTCTTGACATCCAATGCGCCATGGGCATCGAGCAGCTGAAGAAGCTTCCTGCTTTTGGTGATGCAAGGAGAAAAAATTTCAATATGCTTTATAATTCTTTGAAAAAACATGAGGAATATTTTATACTTCCAAGAAAACTTCCGAAGTCAGACCCTTCATGGTTTTCCATGCCCATAACTATACGGGATGACAGCGGATTTTCAAGAAAGGATATTGTAACATTCCTTGAGAACAACAAGATTGAAACTCGTATGCTTTTTACAGGCAATATACTGAGACATCCCGCATATCGAAATATTAACTGCCGTATAAGCGGAGATTTGAAACAAACAGAAAAGGTTTTAAACGATACGTTTTTTATAGGCATATATCCGGGACTTACAGAGGAAATGCTGGAGTATATGGCAGATACGATAGATAAATTTATGGAAGAGAATAGTAAATAAGGAGGCCGACCATGGAATATACGTCAAATATTAAGACCGGCGCCCCTCTTGTAAGCATTGTTGTTCTTGCTTACAATCATCTTGAATATACAATGAAATGTATCGAAAGCCTCTTTAAATATACTTCGGACGTGGACTATGAGCTTATAACAGTCAACAACGGCTCAAAGGACGGAACTGAATATTATTTTAACAGCCTTCCCAATGCTAAAAAGATCAACTTCCCTGAAAATATCGGAGTTGATAAGGCAGTAAATTATGGATTTAGGGAGGCAGAAGGCAAATACACCCTAAATCTCAGCAATGATATTGTTGTAACATCCAACTGGCTGAAGAATCTGGTGACATGTATGGAATCCGACCCGAAAATAGGAATGGTTGTGCCTGTGTGCAACGCTTCCTCAAATTACCAGCAGATATCCCTGCCATATACAGATTTGGATGAAATGCAGGAAATAGCCCAAATATATAATAAAAGCAATCCCGGTCTATGGGAAGAGAGAATGAAGCTTGTTACCTACACCTGTCTTTTCAGAACAGATTTGCAGAAAGCTTTCGGGGGTTTTGATGAGGATTTCAATCCAGGAGCATATGATGATGACGCCATGAGTTTTCGGGTACGGCGTGCAGGCTATAAGCTGATTCTTGCCGGAGATACCTTTGTCCATCATTTCGGCTCAGTAACCTTCAATGAAGAATATGTCAAAAGCAATATTGCTGAAAGGAATATGAAGCTTTTTTACGATAAATTCGGTGTTCATTCATGGAATGTCGGAATGATTGATTTCAATATAGTAAATCTTGCGAAATGCAGAGAGAAAGAAGATATAAATATCCTTGGCATAGGTCAGTCATTCGGAGCTTCACTGCTTCAAATAAAAAACAAATTTCGCAGAAATGGATTTTGGAATGTAAAATTGTTTTATCTTTCCGGCAATGAGAAAAGCATACCCGATCTGAACACAATATGCGAGGAATGTATCTATGCTTCTCCTGAAACTGCTAAAGAATTTTTTGGCAGAAGGAAATACGATATAATCGTATTTGAAAATGAAACGGATAAACTTAAAAATCTCGAGCTGCTTATTGAAGATGCCACGGATTTATTAGAAAAATACGGAATGCTTATAATGACAGCCATACCTTCTGTATATCCGGAAATTGAAAAATGTCTTTATGATAAAAATTTTACAGTTACAGGAAAAGAAAAGGAATACTACTTCTCTTTTGAAAAAAAATAAAAACAGTTTTGAAATCATGCCTTTTGTCTGCGCACTGAGGCCGGGGGGCATGATTTTATAATGAAGAGATTAAAAAATATATTAAGAGAATATATAATGAAAAAGTAGAAAATAGCTTGATTAATATGATTATTTTTTATATTTTATACTAAACACTAAAATTATTATAGAACATGACGATATAAAATTCATATCTGTGTAAATTTTTATATTAGTATTAAATAAAATAAAAAGGATGAATAACACATAATGAGAAAAAAGGACAAACAAAATTCAATTGCACTTAAAAAAAGATTGTCAATAGGGTTTGCTATAGTTACTATGATAACAATTTCCGTTGCTTTAATAAGCTTTTTTACTGTTTACAAATTATACTTAACAAATAATATTTCAACAAAATTATTTAGCTCTTTTACGATTATATTATTAATTTTAATATTTGCATCCATTATTGCAAGTTCAATAATATCTAAAGTTATAAATAAAAGTATAGTAAAACCTTTAAATATACTAATTAATATAGCCAAACAACTGGCTGTGGGAGATGCCAGTGCAAATGTTCGCGTACTTACTAATGATGAGATAGGTGAATTGATGAAATCTTTCAAGGAAATGATTGAAAATACAAGAAATCAGGCACATGCAGCTGAAGTCATAGCAGATGGAGACTTAACTATTGATGTAAAAATTAATTCGGAGAAAGATGTTTTAAACACTGCGCTATGCAATATTTTAGAAAAAAACAACTACATTCTTTCTCAAATAAACAATGCATCTGAACAGGTTGTAACCGGAGCAGGTCAGATATCAGATTCAAGCATCAGATTATCACAGGGAGCGTGCGAACAGTCGAGTTCAATTGAAGAACTTACAGCTACAATAGAGGATGTAAAATACCAAATTAACTTGAATGCCGATAATGCAAATAAGGCTAAAATTTATGCAAATAATGTTAAGGACGATGCAATTGGCGGAAACAAGCACATGGAAGAAATGCTTAAGGCCATGGATGAAATTAATGTATCTTCTTCTAATATATCAAATATAATAAAAGCAATTGAAGATATCGCCTTCCAAACAAACATATTGTCATTAAATGCAGCAGTTGAAGCAGCAAGGGCCGGACAATACGGAAAGGGATTTGCAGTTGTAGCAGAAGAAGTAAGAAATTTAGCAGCACGATCTGCAGAAGCCGCTAAAGAAACAACAAATATGATAGAAACTTCAATAAAAAGGGCAGAGCATGGAACAAGGATTGCAAAAATTACTGCAAATTCTTTTAATGAAATAGTTGAAGGAATAGAAAAGGTTGCTGATTTAGCAGGTGAAATTGCAGATGCATCAAATGAACAATCATCAATTATTGAGCAGATTAATAACGGGGTAAGTCAGGTATCAGGTGTTGTACAAGCAAACTCTGCCGCAGCAGAAGAAAGTGCGGCCGCTATAGAGGAACTTTATGAACAGTCCGAAGTACTTAAGGGTATGGTTGGAAAATTTAAATTAAAAAAACTTTTAGCAGAAGAAATAGTCTAATTATGTTATACTTCTTACTAGATTTTAATATCAGGAGGATAACGCTTTGGAAATAAACGCTATGTATTTCAGTGCTACAGGAACAACCGAAAGAATTATTAAGAAATTATCATATGAATTATCAATGCAATCAGGAAAAACGCATATCAATTTTATTGACTTTACTTTGCCTGGCGTAAGAAAAGAACCAATATCGTTTAATGCCGAGGATATAGTAATCATAGGAGTTCCTGTTTATGCAGGAAGAGTGCCTAATGTGTTATTAAGCTATTTAAATGCTATTAAGTCTGAAGGATCATTAGCTGTAGCAGTGGTTGTATATGGAAACAGGAATTACGATGATGCATTAATTGAGCTTATAAAAATACTTAAACTAAATAATTTCAAAGTCATTGCTGCGGGAGCATTTATTGGTGAGCACTCTTTTTCAGATGTTTTGGCAAAGGACAGACCAGATGAAGATGATTTGGTTATTGTAAGTAATTTTTCCAAGCAAATATATGAAAAATTGTCGGCACAAAATAAAAAGGAAGCTAATGTACCGGGAAGCATTCCTTGCAGACCATATTACAAACCAAAGGATAAGCATGGTAATCCGATTGATATTAGAAAAGTTACTCCCAAAACAAATGATAACTGCACGGATTGTAAACTTTGTGTATCTGTTTGTCCCATGGGTTCCATAGATTATAATAATGTATCAAAGTTTAACGGCATATGTATCAAATGCGGTGCATGTATAAAAAAATGCCCTGTAAATGCAAAATATTACGATGATGAAAATTACTTAAGACACAAGTATGAATTAGAAATAGAATTTGCATACAGAAAAGAACCTGAACTGTTTTTATAAATCTAATAAAAAGTGACAGTTCATTATCGAAATTGTCACTTTTATTGACTATTATTTCATATTGTTTTTAGTATTGTTATCTTTATCATATTCATTTTTAATAGCTTCTTTCATGTTTCTTATTGAGTATTCTCTTCTGAAATTTCTGAGTTCAAGCTCTGATTTAACCGTTTCATCGTCAACATTGTTTAACATTTTTTCTGTTTGCCTTAAATTGAATTCCGTATTATCAATATCATTTTTTATTTTGTTTATTGCATCTCTCTTGTCATCCGAATTGTGTTTTCCCATATTGGCCTCCTTTTATTTCAAATATATATTTATTATGTCATATTTTATTTTTAACATTCATATATTAAGGACGAATTAGTGTTTACAGCTATTAGAAAGGTTAAAAATCAATATAAAGAAACAGCTCAAAATATTTGTTTTATAATATAATTTTTTATTTATTTTGGAATATTAAAAGTAAACAAGGCATATAAATTAATTGTATACGAAAGTGCATATTTCGCAGGGGGAGGGATTATTATTACTAATTTAGATATATATGAGGATATAGCAAAAAGAACGAAGGGCGAAATATATCTGGGAGTTGTTGGTCCTGTTCGTACAGGAAAATCGACCTTCATCAGAAAGTTTTCTGAGAATGTAATGCTACCGAATATAGAAGATGAATACATAAAAGAAAGAGCAAAGGATGAAATGCCTCAAAGCGGTACAGGCAAGACTGTTACGACAACAGAGCCTAAGTTTGTCCCGGGTAATGCAGTTAAAGTGACTTTCAAGGATAATATCAATGCAAAGTTAAGATTAATTGATTGTGTAGGCTATATGATTCCAGGTGCAATAGGCAACATGGAAGGAGAAATTCCAAGACTTGTAAGCACACCATGGAATGAAGACCCGATTCCATTTGCTGAAGCAGCTGAAATAGGAACAAGAAAGGTTATCAAGGATCATTCTACAATTGGTGTCCTTGTAACTACAGACGGAAGCATTACCGATATTAACAGAGACAATTATATTATGGCAGAAGAAAGGGTAGTTAAAGAATTAAAGGAAATAAATAAGCCTTTCGTAATAATTTTAAATACTACACATCCACAAAATGAAAATACAAAAGCCTTATCTGTGCAGCTTAAGGAAAAATATGATGCTCCTGTGCAGATAATGGATTTGATGAATTTAAATACAGAAGATATTGACAATGTTCTGGAAGATGTATTGTATGAATTCCCGATAAAGGAAATCAACGTTGATTTGCCAAAATGGTTTGACGGTCTCACATATGATTATTCATTGAAAAAAGATTTAATTGACACACTTAGAAATGATTTTGAAAACTACTATAAGCTAAGTGATTTTAATGCGGAAAATATATTCTCTGCAGAAAATGACTTCGTAGAAGACTTCTATGTAAAAGATATTGAGCTCGGAACCGGAAGCATCAACATGAAAGTGGACCTGGACAATTCATACTACTACAAGGTTATCAGTGAATTGTCAGGAGAAGAAATTACCGGTGAACATCAGATATTAAAGCTGATAGGAGATTTGTCAAAAGCAAAGGACAATTATAAAAAGGTTGAAGCTGCAATTCATGATGCCAAGGAAAAAGGATATGGTTATGTATCACCTAGCATCAGTGATATGCTTATAGATAAACCGGAAGTATTCAAGGAAGGCAGCAGATATGGAATTAAAATTAAGGCGCAGGCTCCGTCACTTCATATTTTCAATGCTGCTATAAATACAGAGGTTGCTCCTATTATTGGCAACAAAGCTCAAAGTGAAGACTTGATGAACCATATGGTTGAGCAAATGAAAGATAATCCTCAATGCATATGGGATGCTGAGATATTCGGCATGACTTTATACAGCTTAGTGGATGAACAGCTTGAATCCAAGCTGACGGCTATGCCCGAAAATGCCAGAAAGAAGCTTAAAAAGACAATTGAAAAAATTGTTAATGACGGTTCCGGAAGCATCATATTCTTGATAATTTAATAAGAGATATAGAAGGAGATTCATCACTGACTTTTAAAATAACAAATTCAATGATTTTAGAGGTTCAGTCTGATGAATCTCATTTTTTTGTTGTTAATTATATAAAAATGTCATTTTTATTTAAAATTTTACATAAATAACTGTAATATTATTTGAAAATCCGCATATATAGCTTGCAAAACAAATGAAATTCGTGATATAATATTGACATCTACCAGAAAATAACTTATCTTAAGCAAGAAAAATTGGAGCTTTAGTTAAATGGGTAAAAGGAAAAATTTTGGTTTGAAGAACTTTTTCTTTTCTTTGGCAATAGTTTGTATAGTTATTTATATATTTCAAAATATTAATAATTCTGCCGAAACTATGGTTGCCGAGAATGGTAATTTGGAAGATGTTATTAAAGCAGACGGTATCGTTATAAAGGATGAAAAAGTTTACAACGCATCAATAAACGGAAGCGTTACATATTATTACGAGGACGGAAAAAAGATTAAAGAAGGACAGTTGGTGGCAGATTTAAACACAGACACTGACTCTGCAGAAATAAATAAACAAATTATAGAAATTCAAACAGCTATTGATTCAAAGAAAAACACAACAGTAAATAGTGTTTCAACTTTATCAAACGATAATTTGTCATCCTATGAAAACGAAATACAAGTGAACATATTAAACAATGAACTTAACAGCATGTATGATATTGTTGGGCAGCTGGATAATAGTACCGGTATAGCATCTTATGGGGGAACGTATGAGCAATATAATGTTGAACAACTAGAAGCTATGAAAAATAGTCTTGTAAACAGCATATCAACTCACAAGGTTCCATATTATTCAGGAGCAGCCGGGCTTATCACATATAAAATTGACGGATTAGAAAATGAATATAACATAGAAAATGTACTTAGCGTAACACCAAGCAGCACAGTTAAAAAGGATTACATATTATCAGACAAGAAACAAAAAGAGTCAGTTGTTGAAAATGAAGAAATATTTAAAATTATTAAGAATTTTGAATATTATATAGCGGCTACAGTTGATAATGAAAAAGCAAAACTTTTTCAAGAAAATAAATTCATAAAAACAAGGATACTGTCTGACGGTGAATCACATGAATTATGGGGATATATAAAAAAAATTAATTATGGCAGTGAGCAGTCAGTTTTAATTTTATACTTTGATGATTATTTTTATAAAATATATGATAAACGCTATGTAGATTTAGAATTAATAACCGATATATATGAGGGATTGAAAATAAGCTCAAAAGCTTTGACAATTATAAATGGACTAAGAGGTGTTTATGTCCAGGATGCAAGCAATATAATAAAATTTTTTCCTGTTGAAGTGTTAGGTGAAAATGAAGAATATGCAATAATATCAACAGGCGAATATGTAGGAGAGCATGACAGGCGAATCATAAGAATTAATGATAAGATATATCCTACTGTTAAAATATTTGACAAAATAATTATAGAACCTGAAAATGTATACGACGGTCAAATAGCAGACTAGGAGGTTGTTGTGAGTATTAAGGAAAATATAGACATAATTTTAGAAAAAACTAAGGCGGCTGCTCTTCGTTCAGGAAGAAATCTCGAGGACATTATGGTTATTGCTGTATCCAAAACAGTGGATGCCGGTCGCGCAAAAGAAGCTGTAGAGGGCGGATTAGCAAACCTTGGTGAAAATAGGGTTCAGGAGCTGATTAACAAGTTTGAACAGCTTTCGGACATAGATGTCAAATGGCATTTAATCGGTCATTTGCAAAAAAATAAAGTAAAGTACATAATTGATAAGACAGAGCTCATTCATTCAGTAGAAAGCTTGGAGCTTGCTAATGAAATAAACAAAAGAGCTTTGCAGCACGATATTACTGCCAATGTTTTAATTGAATTAAACATTGGAGAAGAAGAAAGCAAATTTGGAATAGGCGAGGATTTAGTCTATGACTTTGTCAAATCCATGGAGCAATTTGAGAATATAAAGGTTTTAGGGCTGATGACCGTAGCTCCGTTTACTGAAAATCCGGAAGAAATCAGGTGGGTTTTCAAAAAAATGAAGGAAATATTTGATACAATCTCAGCTATGAAGCTAAAAAATATTGAAATGAAGTATTTATCCATGGGTATGACCAATGATTTTGAGGTTGCTATTGAAGAAGGTGCCAATATTATAAGAATTGGAACAGCTATATTTGGCAGAAGAATATACAAGGAGGAAGAGTAAATGGGAGTAATGGACAGAGTAAAGGACTTCATAGGTATCACAGACTTGGAAGATGAAGAATATGAAGAGGAGGGAATTGTTGCAGATAACAAATTTGAAAGCAGCAAGCCAGAAAGAATGGAAACCTATACAAGAAAAAACAATGTAATAAAGGTTCATTCTAACACTGATATGAAGGTCTTTATATGTGAGCCGAACAAGTATGAGGATTGCACAAAAGCTGTTGATGAATTAAAAAACAGAAAAGTTGTGGTTCTTAATATTGAAGGAATGGAATTAGAAGATCAAAAACAAGTTTTTGAATTCATAAAAGGTGCTGTTTATGCATTAGAAGCAAGTATTCAAAAAATATCAAATGGAATTTTCGTTTTAGCTCCTAATAATGTTCAAATTGACGGAAGACTAAGCGACAGATATGAAAGGAATTTTTATTTCAATAAATAAGGAGCATTTATGTATACAATAAAATTAGCTCTTAGCCTACTATTGAGAATCATTGATTCATTAATACTAATAAGAGTGCTGTTATCGTTTTTCCCAACCCTACAAACATCAAAAATTTCCTACTTTATCTATCAAATGACAGAGCCTATATTGGCTCCTTGCAGGGCAATTTTAGATAGACTGGGATTAGGCATGGGAATGATTGATTTCTCGCCGATTTTGGCATTTATACTTTTGAATATAATACAAAATTTAATTTTTTCCTTTTAAGATAAGATGAAAGATTTCGATAAATATTACGATTTTATAAAAGATGAAGAAACAAGAAACTCAGTACGAAAAGTTGCAGGCAAAGCAATGTACGTTTATAAAAACTGTACCTCTGCAGTAACAGAATTTACAAATCCATATGCTGCAGAGCTTTGTCTTCCAATTATAAAAAATTATGATGTACAATTCAGACTTTTCCCCTCATTTGAACATGGTGAGAGGAAAGTTTTCATTTTATACCCTGATTTCCTCGAAGAAATAAACACAGATGAGTTTGTAGCAGGTTTAAGGATATATAACCGTTCTAAATTTAAAAAATTAAATCACAAAGATTATCTGGGGGCACTAATGTCACTAGGTATAGATAGGAATAAGACAGGTGATATCTATGTGTATGATGATTATGCAGATATAGTGCTGCACAACGACATCTCTGATTATATAATGTACAATTTAGATAAAATTGGTCATAATAAAGTGGAAACAGATAAAATTAAAGTTGATGAAATTAATTTCAAGGAACAAGAGCATGTTATATTAAACATAACTTGTTCTTCAACCAGGTTAGATAATGTAGTAAAACACATTATCAACAAATCCAGAGAAATAGCATCAGGCATGGTCAAAAATGGAGATGTTAAAGTAAACTGGAGAATTGAAGAGAAAATAACAGCTGAAATAAGAGAACATGATATGATTTCAATCAGCAGGTATGGTAGGTTTAAAATTTCCAAGATTTCCGGGATGACTAAGAGCGGCAAGTATAGGATTGAAATCAAGCACTACGTATAATGTGAGGTATTATGTATGAACATTTTAATAGGAATAATTTTTGCAGCTTCTATAATAATTGATCAAATTACAAAATTATGGGCAATCAAAGTATTGAAAAACGGGGGCTCAATAAAAATAACAGGCGATTTTCTAAGGTTTACTTATGCTGAAAATAAAGGAGCTGCTTTTAGCATACTTCAAAATCAAAGAGTTTTTTTCATAATAGTTACAATTATTATGCTTATTGTATTGGCCTACATATATTTTAAAACCAAGAATATCAGTAATATGTCCAAATTATCAATTGCAATGATTGCCGGCGGTGCCATAGGAAACTTCATAGACAGAGTTCGGTTCAGTTATGTTGTGGATTTCATTGATGTAAGATTTGGGAGTTTTTATAATTTTCCGATTTTTAATATTGCCGATAGCTTTGTTGTATGCGGGACCATATTGATGATCTTATTGATTCTTTTTAACAGATTTGAGAAGAGTGAAATTAATGGATAGTAAAAATAAATTGATGAAAATTGAAGATTTCGAAGAAGAAAATGATGACAGTGAAATAATAATTACATCTGATAAAGAAAATGAAAGAATTGATGTTTACATTTCAGGTCAGCTGGAAGATATGTCACGAAGCTCAGTTCAAAAGCTTATTGCAGATGGAAATGTTACGGTTAACGGGAAAACAATAAAGTCGAATTATAAGGTTAAGCTGAATGATTCAATATACATACTCATGCCTGAACCTGAACCGTTAGATATTATGTCCGAAAATATATCTATTGATATTGTTTATGAAGATGATGATTTAGCTGTGATAAATAAACCCCAAGGAATGGTAGTTCATCCGGCTCCGGGGCATTATTCAGGAACACTGGTCAATGGATTAATGTATCATTTGAAAAATTTATCTTCAATAAACGGAGTTACGCGCCCGGGAATAGTTCACCGCCTTGACATGAATACATCAGGTCTTATGCTTGTAGCAAAAAACGATAAATCACATAATTTCTTAGCCAAATGTTTAAAGGAGCATTCAATAAACAGAATTTATTATGCATTGGTTGAAGGAAACTTAAAGGATGATTCCGGAACAATAGATGCACCGCTTGGCAGAAGTGATCGTGACAGAAAAAAACGTACAGTTACGTATAAAAACAGTAAAAATGCGGTAACAAATTATTGGGCGATTGAGCGGTTCGGAAAATATACTCTTGTTAAATTAAAACTCGAAACAGGGCGGACTCATCAAATACGTGTACATATGAAATATATAGGACACCCGGTTGTAGGCGACGATGTTTATGGCAGTAAAACCAATAAATTCAATTTGAACGGGCAGCTTCTTCATTCAAAATCGATCGGATTCATACACCCTTCAAAGGGTGAGTATATGGAATTTGACAGTCAGCTGCCAGGCTATTTTCAAAAGGTGTTAAGAGTTATCGGAGGTAAGCAGTATGAAGACTAAAGCAACAATTATGGACGAAAAAGCAATTGAAAGAGCGTTGTTTAGAATATCTCATGAAATTATAGAAAAAAATAAAGGTGTCGAAAATATCGTTCTTATTGGTGTAAAGACCAGGGGCTGGCCATTAGCACTGAGACTTGTTAAAAAAATAGAAGAAATAGAAGGCTCTAAGGTTCCTGTGTTTCCTCTGGATATTACATATTACAGAGATGACTATGAAAAAGACGACAGAGCCCCCTTGTCAGTTAAAAGTTTTGATTTTGATATTAAAAATAAGACAGTAGTGTTGGTGGATGATGTACTGTACACAGGAAGGACCGTAAGAGCAGCACTGGATGCAGTTGTAGACCAGGGCAGGCCAAAAAATGTAGAACTGGCTGTTTTAATTGACAGAGGTCACAGAGAGCTGCCTATACGTGCTGATTTCATCGGCAAAAACGTGCCCACTTCAAGAACAGAAAGAATCAGCGTACAGCTGGAAGAGACAGATGATACTAATCAGGTTGTTATAATGGAATAAAAACAACATTGCAGCATATATGGACATGTAGGCAAAAATGAAAATTAAAAAATAGTATTCGGCATTTCTATGTCGAATACTGAATTAAAACCACATTCTAGTTTTTATGATTGGTTTTTGGTCTCATTTTCTCGTGATCTCCATCATGAATACCTGAAATTTGACCATTAATTATACCTACATCTGCGTTGTCTCTGGGTTCCATTTTTCTTAGATCAGAATTACTTTTATCTCTGTCTTTTATTCTATTTTTATTGTTTTTCATAAAATCAATCCTTTCATTTGGTTGTTAGTTTAGTATATAATAAATTTATAAGATTTATACAGTCACAAAGAATATTATGTTTTAGTATATTAATTAAAAAAATCAATTATAAGGAGAAATAATATGTTCAGAGAAATGAGAAGAAAAGATAAACAATTGTCTTTGGAAGAAAGCATTGAAGTACTAATAAACAATGAAGCAGGTGTTCTCTCTACTATGTGCGAAAACGGATATCCATACGGGGTTCCTTTAAACTATGTATACCATAATAACAGCATTTATTTTCACTGCGCAAAGGAAGGACAAAAGCTTGACAACATAAAAGCCTGCGATAAATCATCATTTTGCGTATACAGTGATGTTGAACTCATACCTGATAAGTTTAGTACAAAATACAAGAGCGTAATTATATTTGGTAATGTTTCTGAAGCAAGTGAAGAAGAAAAGGAAGATGCTTTACTTGAACTTATTAAAAAATATTCAAGTGAGTTTATAGAAAAAGGAAAAAAATATATTGAAAATGCAAAAGATACGACAAGAGTTTATAAGCTAAGCATCGAACATATGACAGGGAAAGCACAGAAATAATTACAATTTTCAAAGGAGATTTATGAAGAAGCTTTTAGATGGCATAGTTAAATTCAGAAAGGAAGATTTTGAGTCGCATAAGGAATTGTTCAGAAAATTAAAAGACGGACAGAAACCTCATACATTATTTATTTCATGTTCCGATTCACGAGTCGATCCTAACAGGATAACTGATGCTCTTCCTGGGGAGTTGTTTATTATCAGGAATATTGCAAATATAGTTCCTCCATACAGAGAAACTGCTGAATATGTTTCAACAACATCTGCGATTGAATATGCCGTAAATAATTTACAAGTTGAAAACATAATAGTATGCGGTCATTCAAACTGCGGAGGATGTGCGGCCTGTTTAAAGCCTTCGGACTATTTAAATAATATGCCGCATACAAAAAAATGGCTTGAACTAAGTTATCCTGTAAGAAACAGAATTTTAAAAGAGTTCAAGGATGAAGCTCCGGAAGTAAGAGCATGGATGATGGAACAGGGCAATATATTGGAACAGCTGAAGCACTTGCTTACATATCCGTACATAAAAGAAAGAATTATGTCAGGGAACTTAAAAATCAGCGGATGGCATTATATTATAGAAACAGGTGAAATCTATATTTATAATAAAGATACAGAGGAATTCCTTTTAGCCAATGGAATATAATTAATTGTAACGTTATTTTATCAGTCGAGGATAATATGATTAAAGGAAATTCAGATAACTACATTTTAGGAATTACTGATGAAATCCCGATTTCGGAAATTAGCAGTGAAAAAAAGATTAGTTTGGTAGAATTAGATGATGTAAAAGATATTATTAAAAAACGCAGCAGAAATTCTCACAAAGGAACCTATGGAAAGGTTGGATTTGTATCAGGCTCCAAGGGGATGGCAGGTGCCGCTGTGTTAAATATTAATGCGGCTCTCAGATGCGGTTCGGGACTTGTTAAGGCTTTTATACCGGATGAAATATATTATGTAGTTGAATCAATGTGCTTGGAAGCTATAACATGCACTTATGATGTAAATAACTTTTCTTTTGAAAACCTCCGCAAAGAGATTATTGATTATTCTGATGTAGTGGCAACTGGTTCAGGATGCAGCAATATAATTTATTACGCTGATATATTAAAATATCTGATTAATAATTGCAGAAAGCCTTTGGTTATTGATGCGGAAGGCATTAATAAACTTGATTTAAATGACATTATAAATTGTACGCAGCCTGTTATTCTGACACCTCATTATGGAGAAATGGCCGGATTGTTAAAAAAGGATGTTGATTGCGTAAGAACAGATATTGTCAGTAGATCGGCTGATTTTTCCCGGAAATACAGAGCATACTTGGTGTTAAAGGGTGCAAGGACAGTAATTGCATGTCCCGACGGTCAGGTCTACATCAATACTACGGGAAATCCCGGGATGGCAACAGCCGGCAGCGGAGATGTATTAACGGGAATTATCACATCATTAATAGGTCAGAAAATAGATATAAAAAATGCAATAATAACTGCGGTATATTTGCATGGCTTGGCAGGAGACATAGGTGTTAAGTATAAGGGTGAATATTCCTTGACAGCAGGTGACATAATTAATCATCTGCAAGATTCAATAATAGAAATAACAAAATAAGGGTGATAATCGTCTCCTATACGCCTTCTCCGTCAAATTCAGGAATAAAGCTTTCTGATTGAGTCTCTCCTTCTTGAATAAATCCGTTTTCGACTCCTAATTCAAGAGCATAATCAATCAACTCATCATATTCGTTATCTGTTATTTTTCTGTTGATTTCAGGATACATGGCAACATGAGGCAGAGGTGTATACTGATTCATAATACTTATATAAATTTTGTCCCCAAATGTCTCATAAAGATACCTTATTATGTTTTTGGAATCCTCCAAATATCCGGGAAGCATCATGTGACGAACTATCACTCCCTTTGTCATTATGCCCTCTGAGTCAAATTCAGGGTTGGAAACCTGTTTTGCCATTTCCTTTATGGATGCAGATGCATATGAAAAATAATCTTTACAATTTGAATACCTCTGTGAAATATTCTCATCCATATATTTCAAATCCGGAAGATAAATATCAACAATTCCATCTAATATTCTTATTGTTTCCGGTTTTTCATATCCGCTTGTGTTATAAACAATAGGAATAATTAATCCATTGCTCTTGCTTAAACTTACAGCATCAATTATTTGAGGAATATAGTGCCCCGGTGTTACAAGATTAATATTATGTGCGTCTTTGTTCTGAAGCTCGATAAAAATTTCTGCAAGTCTTTGTGATGAAATAATTTTACCTGATTTGCCTTTTGCAATGTTATGATTCTGACAATAAACACAACCTACGGAGCAGCCGCTGAAGAAGACTGTGCCCGAGCCCTTTTCACCGGAAATGCAAGGTTCCTCCCACATGTGAAGAGCAGCCCTGGCGACAAATAGCTCATCAGCTACTCCGCAATATCCTTTCTGACCGCCAATTCTGTCGGCATGACAATTTCTTGGGCACAGTGTGCAATTATTTAATAATTTTTTATAATCGGAAAATTGACCGTTCATTAATATCTCCATAAATATAATAAGCAATTATAACACTTTTGTATAGAGTTCATCAACGATATTTTAATTTTTATTACTATTGAAAAGCATAGTTGCATGTGTTAAAATTAATAAACATAAGCTTATAAACTAAACATATATTAACCGGAGGAATTGATGACCAACAGAGAACAGGAAATACTTGATTTAATTAAAAAGGATCCGATGATCTCACAAAGTGAACTGGGAGAAATTCTTGGGATAACCAGATCCTCTGTTGCAGTTCACATAACGAATCTCATTAAAAAGGGCAAAATACTTGGCAAGGGATATATTGTAAAGGAAAATCCATATGTGACTGTAGTCGGCGGTGTCAATATGGACATACATGGTATTCCTAAAAAAAGATTGATTGCTGCTGATTCAAACATGGGAACCGTTAAAATGTCGCTTGGGGGAGTTGGAAGAAATATCGGTGAAAATATGGTAAGGCTCGGTATAGATACCAAGCTTATAAGTGTTTTGGGTGATGATATCTACGGCAGCAAGATACTTGAGGATTCGGCTGTTATAGGGTTGGACATGAAAGATTGTCTGATACTCAATGGTGAAAGCACTTCTACTTATCTTGCGATACTTGATGAAACTCATGATATGTCCGTTGCCATATCCAGCATGGATGTATATGAAAGAATGACTGTTGATTTCATTAAGGGAAAGAAGCATGTAATTGACAATTCCGAACTATGTGTTTTAGATACAAACATTCCGGTTGATGTTATCGAGCATCTTTTAAATAATCACAGAAATACAGATTTTTTTATGGATACCGTTTCGACAGTAAAGGCTGAAAGAGTTAAGCATTTAATCGGAGATATCCATACGCTGAAATCAAATACAATTGAGGCTGAAGCAATGACCGGAATTGAAATTAACAGTGAGGACGGCTTGAAAAGAAACTGCGAGTATCTGCTTAACAAGGGAATTAAAAAGGTGTTTATCACACTTGGAAGAAACGGTGTTTTCTATTGCGATGAAAGTGAAATGAACCACATCAAAGCAAGTAACGTAAAACCTGTCAATACCACAGGTGCAGGTGATGCTTTTATGGCGGCATTGGTATATTCACATCTGAACAATAGGAATATAAATGAAAGTGCCGTAATAGCCACAGCTGCATCTGTAGTTGCGTTGTCTCATGAAAATACAATAAACCCGAACATGTCCGTAGAGAGTATAAATATAAAAATAAAGGAGCTGGAATTATGCTAGAAAAATATTTGGAAATCAATCCTGAGGTAATGGAAGCAATAGAAAAGGGAAGGCCTGTGGTAGCGTTGGAATCAACCATTATATCACACGGTATGCCATATCCCAGAAATGTAGAAACAGCTGTAAATGTTGAAAAAATCATCAGAGATAAAAATGCCGTACCTGCAACTATTGCAATTTTAAACGGAAAACTTAAAGTAGGACTTACAAATGAAGAAATAGAATACCTGGGAAAGGCTGAGAATGTTATTAAAACATCCAGGAGAGATATACCGTTCATTATTTCAAAAAAATTGGACGGAGCTACGACAGTGGCCTCTACGATGATAATTGCAGCTCTAGCCGGTATCAAGGTGTTTGCAACGGGGGGAATAGGAGGTGTTCACAGGGGCGCAGCCGAAACATTTGATATATCTGCGGATTTAGAGGAACTGGCACATACAGATGTAGCTGTTGTGTGCGCAGGTGCGAAATCCATCCTGGATATCGGCTTGACATTGGAATATCTTGAAACTCATGGTGTGCCTGTGGTAGGGTACATGACAGAAGAGATGCCTGCTTTCTATACAAGAAAGAGCGGTTTTAAGGTTGATTACAAAATCGAAAGTCCGGAGGAAATAGCCGGAGCATTAAAGGCAAAGTGGGATTTGGGGCTTGAGGGAGGCATGGTTATCGCCAATCCAATAGAGGAGCAGTATCAAATGGATTACGATATAATTACAAAAGCAATAGAAAATGCACTCAGAGACGCCGATGAAAAAGGTATAAGAGGTAAGGAATCCACACCGTTTCTTTTAGCAAGAGTCAAGGAAATAACAGGAGGAGAAAGCCTTGAATCCAATATAAGGCTCGTATACAACAATGCACGTTTGGGAGCAGAAATAGCAGTTGAGCTTTCCAAGCTGTAATGTTATAAATAATTATATTTTTAAATAAATATGTTGCATTGCATGATTTTTTGATGTATACTGACATGCATAAGAGCAAAGGAGCTCCGAGAACCGGAGACTTTGCTCTTTTTTATTATAGCTACAATTTTATATTATTATGTATTATTTTATGTGCTTTAGGATTGTAAATTTCAGCTAACAACTATCGGTACAACACAGAGAATATATAATGAGGAGTGTGTAAAATGAATGTCAGACAAGCAGAAAGACTGAAAAATGTTCCGCCTTCAGGAACAAGAAGTGTACATGCAAGGGCGGGTATCCTTGCAGACCAGGGCAGATCTATAATAGATCTTTCCGTAGGCCAGCCGGATTTCCCTACACCGGAATATATTAAAAATGCTGCAAAACAGGCACTTGACAGCAATATGACAGGTTATCCTCCGGCAGCGGGAATAGAGCAGCTGAGAGAAGAAATAGCCTCCGATATATTTAAAACTATCGGAGTGAGTTATGCAAGTGATGAAATAATTGTTACAACCGGAGTGGCTCAGGGAATTTTTGCTTCTATGATGTCATTTTTAGAATCGGGCGATGAAATATTGCTTCCGGACCCGGGCTATAATGCTTATATATCAACTGCAAGATTGACCGGTGCGGTAATAAGAACATATGATTTGTTTGAAGATAATAATTTCAGTATAAATATAGAGCAGTTAAGAGGGCTTATTAACAGCAGGACAAAAATGCTTGTTCTTATTTCTCCAAATAATCCTGTGGGAAGTATCATCAGGGAAGATATTCTTGAAAAAATCTCGGATTTATTAAAAGGCACAGATGTACTGGTTCTTTCAGATGAAATATATTCAAGAATTATGTATGAAGACTTCAGGTACAAGAGCGTCAGTGCATTTCCCGGGATGAGAGAACGGTGCATCATACTTAACGGTTTCTCAAAGTATTATTCCATGACGGGATGGAGGATAGGATATATTGCTTCTCCTAAAGAGTTGACCGTGCCGATGCTAAGTATGTGCTCAATGACAACGGCATGCACAAATTCAATTTCTCAATATGCTGCCGTCGCAGCACTTAGAAACCCATCAAATGATATCTGTGAAGGGATGAGGGCAGAGCTTAACAGAAGGTGCGAGTATTTGTACACGGAGTTGAATAAAATAAAAAACATATCCTGCCTCAAGCCTGAGGGTTCCTTTTATATATTCCTCAATATAAAGAAGACAGGAATGACATCAGAGGAATTTTCCTTCAAGCTCCTGGAGGAATGCGGTGTTGCGGTAGTTCCCGGAACTGTTTTCGGAGAAAACGGGAAAGGTTATGTAAGACTATCTTTTGCTTCATCCTTTGAAGATATTGTTGAGACTGCGAGCCGTATAAATCAATGGATGCAATGAAAGCAAAATTTTTTATAAATTTTGGATACTTGCGGAGTAAATATAAAATGAAGGATATTATATTTACTTGGAATCCATACCAATTCGATGGACATTATTGGCATGGGTTCCTCATGGCTTGTAGCAAAGAGTTTTTATTCAGCGGCTGCTTTTGCTGTTATATGTTTTAATTCCGCTGATATTTGGCTCTGCCATCATTGAATAATTAGTGTCATAAATTACAAAACCTGGTTTTGAATTCGGTGGCTTTTTAACACTTGATTTTTTGGTGTAGTCAATCTCCACGGAGCCGGAATTCTTTCCTTTACTGAAATATGCTGCAATTTGTGCGGCCTCAACATATTCTTCATCAGTCAATTCGTCTCCGTTTGTCCTTATGAGCACATGTGATCCGGGGATATTTTTAGCATGGAACCAGTAATCATCTTTTTTACCGATTTTAAATGTGAGCATATCGTTTTGAAGATTATTTCTGCCAACTAAAATTTCATGACCTCCGGATGACATAAATGATATAAAATCTGATTTGATTTCCTTTGACTTTTTAGCTTTGGCTTTTCTTTTCATCATACCTTCGGCTGTTAATTCATTGTATATTTCTTCCAGATCATCGATTGTCTCACATGCTTCGATAGAATACAATATATTTTCCAGATACTGTATTTCCAGCAAGGATATTTCTATTAATTTTTGAAGCTCTTCTTCGGCTTTTTTCAGCTTACCGTATCTCTTAAAATATTTTTGCCCATTTTGAGTCAGATTTAACTTTGGATCTAAAGGAATGGTAATTTCCTTTTGCTCAGGGTCATAATAGTTTACCACTGTCAGTTTATGATCTACCGGTTCTTTATGTAAATTGGCTAAGATTAATTCGCCGTAAATCTTATACTTGCCTCTGTCCTCAGCATTTAAAAGCTCATTTCTTTGCTTTTCCACCTTTTTTCTATCTCTGTCTATTTTGGTGTTCATGCTTTTTATCAAGCTTGAAACTCGTTGGTTTATTTTATTTTTATTATCTTGTTCAAAATAAAAATCATCAAGCAATGAACCGGGATTATCATAGTTTTTCTTTTGGCAGGATTTTAAATACTCCACATCCATACAATAAAAACCATGCAAATCTGAATTCTCATTAAAAAAGATATTATATGAAAAATTGCTTGATTTAACTTTGTCTATAATATTGCTAAAAGCAGTCCACAGTCTGTCTTTTGTCTCTGTGCTCAGTTCGCCCATGTATGTGCCTTCGTTCATATCAGCTAAATAACAAATTTCCTTACTGATAAACGGGCTTAATCCTAAGAAATTTTTATAAAAGAAATTATAAATCATCAAGCCGTCATTTGATTTTTCTATTGCATCAAAAAATATTTGTTTTGTAATTTCTAAAGTATTCAATTTATCTTGTTCCGGCGGGGTTACATATTTTATTCCCGGATAAACTTGTCTTACAGAGCTCACATTTTCTGCCACTCTTTTAATAGAATCTATAATGACCTTTGTATCTGTATTTATAAAGATAATATTGCTGTGTTTACCCATTATTTCTATTATTATTGATTTATTAACAGTTGTATCAAGCTCATCCTTGCACTCAAAGGTTATTTCCAATATACGATCCAGATTGACTTGTTTAACATCTGTTACATGAGCACCGGTAAGATGTTTTCTTAAAAGCATACAAAACATCGGAGGCTCCTGGGGATTTTTCCTTGCTATATTAGTTATATGCAGCCGAGGGCTGCTGCTTGCTGCAGTCAATAAAAGCTTGAGGTTTTCTCCGTTGCTTCTTACAGAAATAACTATTTCATTTTTATCCGGCTGATAAATCTTATCTACACGACCGCCTGCTAATTTTTTATATAAATCATACCTTATACTATTTAAAAAAATACCGTCTAGTGACATATTATACCTCCGTTCTTCGTTATATTGTACCGTAAAATTCTTTTTATGTCATGGAAATTATTTTATTTTTGTTTACTAATAGAATTTTAATGTTATAATAAATAGCATATACAGGTTCTGGAAAAATATAAAATTAACATAATCATAAAAATTAGTTGCATAATGAATAAAATAAAAACTATCGGAGAATAAAATGGCAAATATATTAAGTATGACCGGTTACGGCAAGGGTGAGCATAATGACGGTAAAAGAATCATAACAGCAGAAATTAAGACTATAAACAATAGATATTGCGATATAAACATTAAAACACCAAGACATTTGCGCTTTTTTGAAGATAATATAAGAAAAATCTTGAAAAATAGCGTGCAAAGGGGTAGAATAGATGTATATATCAACATAGACTATATAAGTGAATCAGATACAGTAATAGTACCTAATTTATGTTTGGCAAAACAATATAAAAGTGCCATTGATGAAGTGAAAAAGGAATTGGATATAAACAGCAATGTTTCATTGGATACAATAATAAAATTTCAAGATGTACTGGTTTCCAAGGAAGATACCGAGGATGAAGAAGAACTTCGTATCTGCGTTGAGGCTGCAATGAACAATGCAGTTGAAAGCCTTATAAAAATGAGAAGCTTAGAGGGAGAACAGCTTGAAGCTGATATTAAGTCAAGTATGGATAAAATACTTGTATTAATGGACGAAATTATAAAGAATTCCGAAACTATAGTTTCTGATTACAAAGTTAAGTTTGAAACAAGAATAAAAGAGCTTTTAGGCAGTAATCATGAACTGGATGAGAACAGACTGTACAACGAAATAGTTATTTATGCTGATAAAAGCGATATCAATGAAGAAATAGTAAGATTTAAATCCCATATGGGTCAGCTCTTCAGCGTTTTGAGCGAAGGAGGAAGTGTCGGAAGGAAATTAGATTTTATTATTCAAGAATCAAACAGAGAAATAAATACTATTGGTTCCAAAATAGGAAATCTTGAAATAATACAATTGGTTATTGAAATTAAAAATCTATTGGAGAAAATCAGAGAACAAATTCAAAATATAGAATAGGAGATACAAAATGGCAAACAATACTATAAATATAGGATTTGGAAATATAGCATTATCAAATAGAATTATAGCAATTGTAAGTCCGGAATCAGCACCTATCAAGCGCGTTATACAAGAAACAAGAGAAAAGGGAAAGCTTATTGACGCTACATATGGCAGAAAGACAAGAGCAGTAATAATAACTGACTGCGAATATGTAATATTATCGGCAATACAGCCGGATACCATGGCACAAAGATTTGACAACAACAACCACAATATAAAGTAATGAGGTGTAAGGATGGACAACGGATTATTGGTGGTAATTTCAGGACCTTCAGGAGCAGGCAAGGGAACAATATGCAAACAGCTTAAAAAAGAGATAACAGACTTAAAGGTTTCAGTGTCAGCTACCACACGAAAACCAAGAGAAGGTGAAGTGGAAGGCGAAAGCTACTTCTTTATAAATGAAGAAGAATTCATAAATAAGATAAATAATGATGAATTCCTCGAGTATGCTTTAGTGTATGGAAATTACTACGGAACTCCGAAAAAAGAAGTGTTTAAACAGCTTGAAGATGGAAATGATATTATTCTTGAAATAGATATTCAGGGAGCATTGCAGGTTAAAAAAAACTATCCTATGGGAGTATTTATTTTTATACTTCCTCCGTCTTTGAAAGAGCTGAAAAATAGAATTGAAGGAAGAGGTACAGATTCGAAGGAAGTTATTCTCAATAGAATGCAAAGTGCATATGATGAATTAAATTATGCTTTTGAATATGATTATGTAGTATTAAACGACGAGGTTGAAGCTGCGGTTAAAAAAGTTCAATGTATTATAAATGCAGAAAAAAATAGGGCAATCAGGAAAAAAGCAATTATAAACAAAATCAGAGAGGTATAATATGAAGAAAATTTCAATTGATGAATTAATAGGAATGGCTGATAGCAGATACTCCTTAGTTACAATAGTTTCAAGAAGAGCAAGGCAAATAATCGATGGTTCAGATATCCTGGTAAGAACACCTACTATAAAACCTGTTGCAATAGCAATCGAAGAATTTTATGAAGGTAAATATCAACCGATTTATAATTATGATCAATACAAAAAAAACCTTCAGGAATCAGCAGCTAAGAATGAGCAGCCATCTGAAGTCGAAAATGAATCGATAGATACTGAAGAAGAACAATCGAATGAATAAATTATAATCAGTCTAGCGACTGATTATTTCATTTAGGAGCAATTATGTATAACATTTTTGTACAGGTAATATTAAACAATAATTCTAAAAGCATAGACCAATTATTTACTTATGGCGTTCCGAAGGAGCTTGAAGACAGCATTCAAACCGGCAGGAGAGTTAAGGTAAGCTTTGGTCATAATAAGCATATGATTGATGCATTGATTGTATCAGTAGATTCATCATGCGATATCCCAGGAGGTAAAATTAAGCCTATACTTGATGTGCTTGATGACTTTCCGGTTGTCAGTGATGAAATGTTAAAGCTGGCTTTTTGGATGAGGGAAAGATATGTTTGCAAGTATTCTGACGTAGTAAGACTTATGATACCATCCATGATTAAATATGAGCATAATATCACTATTAAAGCAATTGAAGCGGAATTACCAGGTATTAATATTAATGAAAAGGAATGTGAATTTTTAGATATAATAAAGCAAAATGGTCCTATTGAACTTGAGAAACTAAAAAAAATATATAAAAGCACAGATATTTTTACAATTATTAAAAGCTTGACAGAAAAAAAGCTAATTGAAGTAATCAGCAAGGAAAACATAAAGAGTAAAAGCGCCTATGAAAAATATGTTTCCTTATTTGAGGATAAGGAAGCAGAAGAATATAATATAAAGACTGATAATCAAGTTAAAGTTATTAATTATTTGAAGAATAATAAGAAATCGAGTGTAAAACAATTATCTAAAAATTTAAACGTATCATCCGCAGTTATAAATAATTTAATAAAAAAAGGAATTTTAAAGGATGAATATATTCTATACAGTGAGGAAGAAGCCCTATGCACAGATAAAGGGCATTGCTTAAATGAGGAACAAAGAAAAGCATGCAATCAGATACTGACCTCTGAAAACAAGGTTTTTCTGCTTCACGGAGTGACAGGCAGCGGCAAGACAGAAGTATATATGGACATAATCGAGCATTATATAAAAGAAAACAAGCAGTGTATTATGCTCGTACCTGAAATTTCGCTTACAACCCAGACCATAGACAGATTTCAGAAAAGATTTGGAAACAAAATAGCGGTGTTTCATTCCAGATTGTCAAAAAAGGAAAAGTTTATACAATGGACAAAGGTGTACAATCATGAGGTGGATGTTGTCATAGGAGCCCGTTCAGCCATATTTGCTCCTATTAGAAATTTAGGTGTAATTGTAATTGACGAAGAACACGAGGACAGCTATATTTCATCAACCTCACCTAAGTACGACACAACAGAAGTCGCTATAAAAATGGCTCATATATTAAATGCAAAAGTAATACTCGGTTCAGCCACTCCGTCCATAACTACCTACAATATGGCAATTAAAGGGCAGATAGAAAAAATAGACTTGAAAAAACGTGTCAATAACCAAATGCCGGATGTTAAAATTATTGACATGAGCAGTGAGCTTGACAAGGGAAACAACACAATTATCAGTGAAGAATTATATGAAAATATAAAAGCTTCACTGAGCAAAAAAGAGCAGGTAATTTTATTTTTAAATAAAAGAGGATATTCAGGATTTGTTTCCTGCAAGAAATGCGGGCATGTGGTTCGCTGTGAGCGCTGCGATGTTTCTATGTCATATCATATAAAGGGCAACATGTTAAAATGCCATTATTGCGGCAGAACAAAAAAGATGCTGACTAATTGCCCTAAATGCGGAAGTGATAAAATAGAGCAGTTCAATGCAGGAACGCAGCAGGTAGAAAAGCTGGTTAAAAAGCTGTTTGCAAAAGCAAGGGTTGAGCGCATGGATTTTGATTCCATGACTGACAAGGACGCATATGAGAATATTTATAATGATTTTAAGGATGGAAATATAGATATTTTAATAGGTACACAAATGCTGGCAAAGGGATTTGATTTTCCTGATGTAACTACTGTCGGGGTTTTGTCAGCTGATGCAATTCTAAATCTTCCGTTTTTCAATTCAAGCGAAAAAACCTTCCAGCTGATTACACAGGTAAGCGGAAGAGCAGGAAGAGGGAGCAAAAAAGGAAATGTGTTTGTTCAGACCTATGAGCCGGAAAACTTCATAATTAATGCAGCAAAAGAAAATAATTATGAAATTTTTATAAATGAAGAGCTAAAACTCAGAAAAGAATTTGCATTTCCGCCGTTTATTAATATAATAAATATATGCCTCATATCTAAAAACGAAGAGCTGGTAAACAGAATTGCCAGTGAAAAATATGAGGAGATAAAAGATTCAGTAAAAGATATGGTCAAGGAAAGAAGCCTTTTATTGTACCGACCGATACCGCATTCAATTTACAAGGTAAATGATGAATACAGAATCAATTTGTTTATAAAGGCATCAAACAATGTTATGCATGAGCTGAAGAAAATTTTAAGAAGCGTGTATATGGATAAAGATATGGAAAATATAAAGGTTAGCATAAATATTAATACCAATACAATTTAGGAGGAAGTATGGCATTAAGAAATTTAAGATATGAAGGCGATGAAATATTAAGAAAGAAAAGTAAGGAAGTAAGCGTAGTTGACGACAGAATAAAGACTCTTCTTGACGACATGTTGGAAACCATGTATGCAAATGATGGTGTAGGACTTGCAGCGCCGCAGGTTGGAATATTAAAACGTGCGGTTGTAATAGATGTGGAAGACGGAAAAGTATATAAGATGATTAATCCGAAGATAACTAAAAAATCAGGTGAACAGCTGGGTCAGGAAGGATGCCTCAGCGTACCCGAAAAAAAAGGCAATGTAAACAGACCTATGAATGTAACAGTTGAATATACAGACGAAGAAGGTAAGCAAAACACATTGAATGCAGAAGGTATTTTGGCAAGGGCGATATGCCATGAGTTAGATCACTTGGATGGAATATTGTTTACAGACAGAGTAAAAAAATAAAAAATACAGAGGGATATCCCCACCTGAAGTTGAAAAGCGCCCCCGCTTACAGAAGTGGGGGCACAGCGGTGAACTATACTTATGATTTTATCGCATTTACATTTAAAGCGCAATGTGATAACATATAGTTAGTTTATACTAACGTACTGTGAGGTGAAAAAATGAAAGAAAATATAAATGAAATTATAGAATATTTTTCAAAAGCCAATGTATCATTTTTAGATTTGTATAAATCTTCTGCGCTGATGCATGCCAGTTGTAAGGGAACCATAACGAACCCTGAATCAGGAGGGCTGGTTGTTCCTATTTCCGGAAATGCTTGCTTTACTGTGGAAGGTGAGTCATATATAATGAAACCCGGTATGGTTCTTCACGCAGGGCCCAACTTGCGTTTGGACAAGGAAGTCATCGGCGGCGAGGCCTGGCAATATGCTGTTATACACTATAATATTCCCAAAAACGAAATAAAAAGGTTTCGCTTGTATCAAGGTCATTTTGCATTTTTAACAGGTGAAAACCCGAAAATTTCCAACTTGCTTCAGCAGCTTTTCATTAGCCAGTCAACACCCGGAGCAACATTTTTGTTCAGAACAAAGATGTTGTTTATTTCCCTTTTAAGTGAATTTTTCGATTCAGCTAAGAGACAGCTTGCAGACAATGACACTTCTTTAATTGAGCAGGTCATGGAATACATAAGACAAAATCATGCAGAGCCCATAACCATAGCTCAGATTGCGGTGGATTTCGGAGTAGACAGGCGCAGGCTGGCTTATTTATTTGAGCGTCATGCAGGCATGAGCCCCAGTAATTATTTAATTCAATGCCGTATGCTCAAAGCAAAAGAATTGCTGGGAAACTGCACCTGCTCTATAACGCGGGTTGCAGAATGTGTGGGATATTATGACAGTTTGTATTTTAGCAGAGCCTTCAAAAAACAAACAGGCATGTCTCCGTCACAATTTAGAAAGCACGCAAAAAGCAGCGTGTAGAGTTAAGAGCGATCAATTTATATTTGATGGCTCCGACAAAAGTCCATGTAATTTTGTAAATTATCCTATTCCTTTATTATTTGAGTTTTGCTATACTTTATGAAGCTCGGTTAGGAAAAACTAACTATAATTTTATTGGAGGATTAACATGAAAAAATTTATAGGACTTATTGTCGCAACTGCGATTTTAATAGGATTATTGGCAGGATGTGCCATGGGCCCGGATGAGACTGGCGATATACCTGTATCAGAGAACACAGCTCCGGAAACAGAAACAAACGCTGAGGATGAGAATACAGAAGAAGCTAAAGAAACAGAATGGCCCAGAACATATGTGGATACTCTGGGAAGAGAAGTTGTTATAGACCAGAAACCTGAAAAACCGGTTATGATATTTTTCCGTAACTATGAACATCTTTTTGTACTGGATGAGCCGCCGGTGGCAGGAACTGAAGTAGTGGATGTGTATAAGGGCTGGGAAGCGTTTAAACCATATGCACAAACACATGAGGTTATTGATTTGGGAAGCATGAGCGCAGTAAACATAGAGAAGCTTTTGGAAGTTGAGCCGGATTTAATTCTTGTTTACTCAGGAACATATGAAAAAATTGGCGAACAGCTTGAAAAAATTGCGCCGACTATAGCAGTAAACAATTACGGTGATGATTGGCAGACGCCTTTAGTTGAGTACGGGAAGATTTTTGGAAAAGAGGATAAAGCTCAAGAGGAGATTGATAAATTAAAAGATCAGCTGCAGGAAGGAGCTGAAAAATTAGCTTCTTACAGTGATAAAACTTTTGCTTTTCTTTCTATGGACAGTTCAAAAGAGTTTGTAGTGTATGTTTTGGACTTCGTTTACAACAAGGAAGCCGGGCTTGGTCTTAATGCTCCGGGAGACTATCTTGACATGGGAAGGACTACCATATCTTTGGAAGGTATATCAGAATTTAATCCGGATTATTTGTTTATTTATAATAATGCGCTTAATGATACAGATGAATCATATATAGAAGAATTGAGAAGTAACTCTGTATGGAATTCGCTTGAAGCTGTTAAGAACAACAATGTCCATCTTATCGACCGTTCAGCTTTTTCAGGCGGACCGTTGTCAATAAGATATGGAATTGATGCTATATCGGAAGCTTTAAAATAGATTGTTCATAAACAATTAATCGAAAGGAACTAACCTATGAAAAAATTTATGAAATTCACTATCTCTCTTGCCCTTATTGCAAGTATATCGGCAGGATGCACCAAGGCGCCTGAAGCGGGCAATACAGCCAAAGGGGATAACATTTCTCAATCTGCAGAAACAGAAATGCAGAATATAAACACGGAAGCCGATTCGGAATCAGTATGGCCAAGAACATATGTTGACGGATTAGGCAAGGAGGTTGTAATTGAAAGAGAACCTCAGCGCATTGTTGTATTGCATTTTGGATATACTGAGTACTTGCTTGCTCTTGATGTTGTTCCGGCAGGTGTGGCATCCTTATCCATTGCTCAGCAATTTAAGACACTTAACCAATATGAGCAATTAAGCACCATTATTGATGTAGGTATGGCTGCAGCACCTAATCCGGAAAAAATTCTTGAGCTTCAGCCGGATTTGATTATAGCCGGAGTAGGAATACATGATGATATGCGTGAAAGTCTTGAAAAAATTGCTCCTGTTGTATTCAAGAAGAATTATGGTCAATGGGACGAAACACTTATGGACTACGCACAGATGTTAGGCCGTGAGGAAAAGGCGGAACAATACATAGAAAGTTCAAAGGAAATTATTTCTCAAACACGAAGTGAATTAGAAAAATATTCCGATAAGACTTTTGTATTTCTCAGACCTGCATCAAAAAGTGAATTCGGAATCGTCGGGTACAAGGTATATTCGCACTACCATGATTCTCAAAATGGTTTTGGAATGAATGTGCCTGAAAATTATCCTGAATCATGGGCGGAAATTTCTCTTGAAGCATTGGCTGAAATGAATCCTGACTACATCTTTTTCCAGGATAATGAGGAAATCTGCCGCCAAAAAGTTGAGGATATGTCATCTTCCTCCGTATGGAATTCTATTACAGCAGTTAAAGAAGGAAATATAGGATATCTGGACATTTCGCTGAATACGGGAAGTCCCTTGGCAATACGCCTTGCTTCAGAACAGATTCTTGAATATTTAAAATAAAACAGTTAACTACATTTAAAAACCGGGCGCAGATTGTTCGGATAGTATGCGCACGGTTTTTGCACTTTTTTTGTATGACTGCGGCTTTGAGTTATGTTTTTCATCGACAGCATACAGGGACAGTATCAAGGAGGCAAATCATCTAATGAATGAACATAATGTATCGGTACAACCGATACAAGCTAAATACAACAGCCGAATCTGGGCGGCTCTTATTATCATATTAATTGGACCGGCGGTTCTTTTTCTGCTCATGTCCTTTTCAATAACAAGGGGAGCGGCACAGATACCCATAAGTGCAGTGTGGGAGGCATTTTTTAATTTTAACCCTGATGATACCCGTCATCTGATTATCATTGATTTGAGATTGCCGCGTGTCATTGCAAGCGCTTTGGTAGGAGCGGCATTTGCGGTATCCGGAGCTATTATGCAGGGAACTACCGGAAATCCTCTTGCAGATTCCGGGCTTATGGGTCTTAACGCAGGAGCAGGATTTGCGCTGTCAATATGCTTCGCTTTTTTCCCGGGAATGAAATATATAAAAATAATACTGTTTTCCTTTGCGGGGGCTGCTTTTGGTGCAGTCTTGGTGAACGGTACAGCATCTGTCAGAAAAGGAGGGGTCACTCCCATGCGGCTGGTTCTTGCAGGAGCAGCGGTAAGCTCACTGCTTGCGGCTCTCAGTCAGGGAATTGCCATATATTTTGATGTGGCACAAAATGTTATGTTCTGGACCGCAGGAGGTGTGGCAGGTTCCAGCTGGGAACAGATACACATCATGCTCCCGTGGGTTGCAGGTGCTCTTTTGGGAGCCATAGCACTCTCACGTTCGATTTCTCTGTTAAGCCTTGGAGAGGAAACTGCAAAGGGGCTTGGGCTGAACACGGCTGCAGTAAATGCACTGTGCTCTATAATTGTGCTTATTCTGGCGGGAGCAGCCGTATCCGTTGTGGGTGCCGTCGGATTTGTTGGATTGATAATACCTCATTTTGCTCGCTTTCTTGTGGGGGTGGATTACCGCTGGGTAATACCTTCTTCAGCAGTCTTAGGAGCTATGCTGGTTGTGCTGGCAGATTTAGGCTCCAGAACTCTCAATCCGCCCTTTGAAACTCCACTAGGTGCGTTGATTGCACTTGTGGGTGTTCCATTCTTCCTTTATCTTGCACGAAAGCAAAGGAGGGCAATGTAATGAATAATGACCAGACAGCAATGCATCAAAAAAATGAAGAGCGCAAAAGAAAAATTGCTTACCGTAATACCGCAATTCTACTGGGCTGCGGGATTTTATTAATATTGTCTTTTTTTATAAGCATGAATACAGGATATACAAAGCTTACTCCCTTTGATACGCTTCGCACCTTATTTGGGGGCGGCACTCATAATGAAAATCTGATTTTGTTTGACTTCAGGCTGCCGAGAATTGTCATATCCATGCTTATTGGCGCAGGACTGGCTCTTTCCGGATGTATAATACAGGGAATTTCCAGAAATGCGCTGGCGGATCCGGGATTGCTTGGCATTAATTCAGGAGCAGGAATGATGGTAATCCTGTATGCACTGTTTTTCGGAGCAAAATCCTTTTTATCGGTATTCACTCTGCCTTTTCTTGCATTTATCGGAGCAGGAATCACGTCAATAATCATTTATGCCATAGCTTTCAAAAAAGGTGAAGGTATTGCTCCTATGCGCCTGATTCTTACGGGAATAGCTGTGCAGGCAGGTATTTCGGCTTTAACTATTGTGTTGATAATAAAACTGGATGAAACTCAGTTTGATTTTGTGGCAGCATGGCAGGCAGGAAGCATATGGGGTTCCAACTGGAAATTTGTAATGGCTCTGCTGCCTTGGCTTTTGATTTTAATCCCCTATGTAATGATGAAATTCCGAATTCTTGATGTATTGACATTAGGAGACGATATTGCATATGGGCTGGGGGTATCGGTGGAAAAAGAACGCCGCAGGCTTCTCGGAGCTGCAGCTGCTTTAGCTGCATCCTGTGTAGCCGTAAGCGGCAGTATCAGCTTTGTAGGGTTGATTTCTCCACATCTTGCAAGAAAACTGGTGGGACCCGGACATAGAGTCCTGCTGCCTGTCTGCGCAATGGTTGGAGCAGTACTGGTTTCTGCAGCCGATACAATAGCCAGAGTAATTGTGCAGCCTTCAGAGATTCCTGCAGGTATTATGGTGGCAATTATAGGAGCGCCTTATTTTCTATACCTTCTGGCAAAAAGCAAATAATAAAGGAGACAAACTATGAACAGCATTACAACAAAAAATCTGGCAGTTGCTTATGAAGATAATCTTGTGGTGGACAATCTGGATATTGAGATACCCCGCGGAAGAATTACTGCCATTATCGGTTCTAACGGCTGCGGCAAATCCACTGTCCTGAAAGCTGTAGGACGTATACTCAAACCAAAAGGGGGTGCGGTGTATTTAAACGGAGAGGATATACAATGCTTATCAACAAAAGAAATTGCACAGAAAATGGCTATACTCCCTCAATCGCCTCAAGCTCCTGCAGGTCTCACCGTGGGAGAGCTGATAGCCTATGGAAGATTCCCCCACCAAAAAGGGTTCGGGAAATTAAGGGCTGAAGATAAAAAAATTATTCAATGGGCATTAGAGGTTACAAAGCTTACTGAACACGAAACAAAAGCAGTGGATAATCTTTCCGGAGGACAGCGGCAGAGAGTCTGGATTGCTATGGCATTGGCTCAGCAGACGGATTTGATTTTATTGGATGAACCCACCACGTATCTGGATATGTCTTATCAGCTGGAGGTGCTGGAGCTTTTATACAGGCTTAACAGAGAGCAGGGGTGTACAATAGTCATGGTTCTTCATGATTTGAATATGGCCTCCAGATTTGCCGATTATATGATAGCAATCCGGTGCGGAAATATTATCAGCCACGGCACTCCCCAGCAAGTTATGATACCTCAGGTTCTGAAAGAAACATTTAATATTGATGCAGAAATTGTAAAGGAACCTCGTACAGGCTGTCCTGCCTGTATTTTTTACGACCTTATAAAAATAAGCGATAATGAATGCGGAGGGTGTGTAAATGAAGAAAATTGCAGTCTATGGTAAAGGCGGTATCGGTAAATCTACTACCGTATCAAATATATCAGCAGCTATGGCAGCCATGGGGCTTACTGTAATGCAGATCGGATGCGACCCCAAAGCTGATTCCACACGCAACCTTACAGGAGGCAAAAATATCCCTACTGTGCTGGATACCCTGAGGGAAAAAGGAGATGCAGATTTAAATGCTCTTGTAGTAAAAAGTACCACCGGAGTTTTATGCGTAGAATCAGGAGGACCGGTTCCGGGAGTAGGCTGTGCCGGCAGGGGAATCATTACGGCTTTTGAAAAACTGGAAGAATTAGATGCCTTTGAAGTCTATAAACCGGATGTTGTGCTTTATGACGTATTGGGTGACGTGGTATGCGGAGGTTTTGCCATGCCCATAAGAGGAGGATATGCAGATGAAGTATTTATAGTAACTTCCGGGGAAATGATGTCTCTGTATGCGGCAGCCAACATCTCTCATGCGGTCAAAAGCTTCGGCAAAAGAGGCTACGCATCTCTGAGAGGGCTTATTCTCAACGCTAAAAATATAGAAAACGAAAATGAGCTGGTGGACAAGGCAGCTGCAGAAATCGAAACAGAAATAATTTATCGTCTGCCCCGCCATGCTCTTGTTCAGCAAGCGGAAGCAGATGGCAAGACAGTTGTAGAAGCGTTTCCCGGCTCCGAAATGGCTGTTCATTACACATCTCTTGCAAAGCTTTTGTTAGAGGGAGATAAGAACAATGAATGAATTGAATGAATTGAAACATCTCAAAAAATTATCGGCAATAAAATCTAATTCCGGTGTTAAGTTTTTGACTCCTGCTTCTTTTCCGGGAAATCACTGTCCAATGCATACGGCATTGGCTTTTTCAAGAAAGATAAAGGGGCTATCAACATTGGTTATAGGAACGCCTGAGTGCGCTACCTACGGCCGTATGGTAATTCCAAAGGCAGTTGGGAAAAACGGCGAATTACACTGGATGTATGTGTTGGATTCTCATGAAGTGGTATTTGGATGCAGGGATGGTATAGTCGATACCCTCAAAAAAATGGATATGGCCGGAGCAAAAGCGGTTTTAATTATTGTAACCTGTGTACCGGAGCTTATCGGGGAGGATATTGAAGGTATCATATATGAAGTGCAGCCGGAGATAAAAGCTCGCCTGACCTTTGTTCTGATGGGGCATTTCAAGTGTAACAGCTATCCTTCAGGCTCGTGGAAAACACTGCTGGCTCTTGGAAACCTCATGGGAAAAAGAGAGACCTCCTTAAACACTGTAAATGTACTGGGGCGTTCTCCGGAGGAAGAACATGTATCTATGCCCGCAATTTTTTCTTTATTGAAGCAAAAAGGATTTTCCCTGCGATTTCTCGCACTAGACTCTTCACTGGATGAATTTATTTATGGGGCAGATGCTGCCGCAAATATTGTTGTATCGCCCTATACACAGCCTCTGGCTGTAATGATGGAACAAAAATTCAGCATTCCATACATCAGCCTGCATAATATATACGATGTATCCGAAATTGACAGGGCCTATGGAGAGATTGAGGAAAAGCTGGGTGTTGAATGTGGAAATGAATTTGAGAAAGACAGGCAGTATACTTTATATATGCAGGAAAAAGCGAAAAAGAAACTGACGGGTCTTAAGTTTGTTTCTGCATTTATAGGACCTGCAATGGTTGTGCCATTTGCTTCCTATCTTGCCGGACTGGGTATGGAGCCGCTGCTTCTCCATATGGAGGAAGTATACCCGGATGACAAAATATATATAAAAGAGCTGACATCAAAAGGCTGCAATCCTCCTGTGTGCCATATGGTAAATAACAATTCGGATATAACTGTTATAGAAAGGCTGTCGCCGGATATCTACTTTGGATATTTGTCAGAAGAGAAGCTTGATTTTACTCATGTTTTAGATATCCATAATTTATATGGGCAGATAGGATACGAACGCACAAGCTATTTGCTGAATAACATACTTCAAATATTTGACAATCGTAAATTATCAGAAAAGGAAGGTCTGGAAAATGGGATTGCATAAATTTAAACCAATGCCCTCAGGGCGTATGGGGATTCTATGGACTCTGGCATCCGTCAGGGATGCCGCTCTCGTTGAATATGGATGCATGGGGCATATGCTCTATGCCAGAGCCTTTCTTAACCGAGCCGGTGTACCTAAGGCATGCGGACTGTATTCTACTCATATTGATGAAACAGATATAGCGCTGGGAGGAATAGAACGCATACGCAAAACAATTGACTATGTAACAAAAAATACTTCCGCAAAGGTTATTTTCCTGATTCCGTCTTCCGTTCCTCAGATAATAGGAACAGACCTTCCTGCCATCTGTGAGGAACTGCAGCCGTTATATCCGGATATACGCCTGATTCCCTTTGGCTATGGAGGGTTCGACGTAACACAGCACAGGGGAATACAGGAAGCTCTGCTGCTTCTTGCCGGAACTCTTCCTGCTGAAACAGACAAAACACCCGAACCGACATTTAACCTGATAGGTTCATGTGCTGACCTTTTCAATTTTCATGCTGATGCAAATGAAATAGTGCGAATCATGGAGGGAGCATTTAACATGAAACCTCTGTGCATAATGACATCAGACACTTCTGTTGATATTATTGAAAAAATGGGAGGTGCGCATATCAATCTGGTGCTGCGCCGGGAGGGGGAGCCGGCGGCAAAGCTGCTGCAAAAAAAATTTGAAACTAAGTATTTTACAGGCCGGCCTTATGGCATAGATGGAACCGTGCAATGGATAGAGAATATTGCAAGGATACTGGATATAATGCCGGATGCTTACTTTATCAGCAGCCGGCGTGAAGAAGCTTCACGACTGATTTCACCTGTTAAACCTACATTCCGCCATCTTGTTAGTGATCATCCGGAGGAAGTACAGCTTTCTATGGGAGCTCACGCTGATGTTGTAAATGGTATTCTTGGATTCGGGTGCGGCGAGCTTGATCTGCCTAAGGGTACATGCTGGTGCGATAATCCCGAAATGTCCAGCCAAGAGCTTCCTTATTTTACTGAAGAACAATTAATGCAAAAGATATCAGAACAAAAAGAAGGTATACTTATGGCAAATGCAGAGGTATTAGAATGGGCAGGGCGCAGTAGGATGCTTCAAATTTCCAACCCGGATGAAAAATGGAGGATAAATCCATATGTTCCGCCTTTTGTAGGCTTTCGAGGTGCAATTAACCTTGCGGAATTATGGATTAATGAGGCTGTGAGCAGCATAGATTAAGCTTAAATAAACAAATGTTTAATTGTTTATTTGATTTTTTTCATTTAATGTGGTAGATTTTTATTAAGATATATTAAATAAAATGGATGCCAGGTGATGATATGAACGTAATTTTTATGGGAACACCGGAGTTTGCAGTACCAGCATTAAAGATGCTTCACGAGAAGGGGCATAATATACAGCTTGTTGTTACCCAGCCCGACAAGCCCTCAGGAAGAGGCAAGAAACTCAAGAAGTCAGAGATAAAGGAAGCTGCTGAACAGTTAGGTCTGCCTGTTTTTCAGCCGGATAAAATCAAAAAACAAGAAAATATTGAAGTGTTAAAATCATACAATCCGGATGCAATAATAGTTGTTGCTTACGGACAAATATTAAACAAGGAAATATTGGAGCTGCCAAAATACGGCTGTATCAATGTTCATGCTTCCCTGCTGCCTAAATTAAGAGGTGCTGCTCCGTTAAACTGGGCCATCATCAACGGAGAAACAAAGACAGGTGTAACAACCATGAAAATGGACGTGGGTCTTGATACGGGAGATATGCTGTTAAAGGCAGAGGTTGAAATAGATGAGGAAATGAATGTGGGTAATCTCCATGATATTTTAATGCACACAGGTGCAAAGCTTTTAATTGAAACACTTGACGGTCTTGAAAGAAACGAAATAGTTCCTGAAAAACAGGACGATTCGATTTCTGACTACGCACCTATGTTTAATAACGAAAACCGAAGGATAAACTGGAATTCAGGCGCAAAGAATATCCATGACCTAATCAGGGGACTGTCTCCATGGCCTACAGCATATTTTACAATGGATGACAAGTCTGTTAAAGTGTATGAATCAAAATATACCAATGAAAAAACAAATCACGAACCGGGATATATACTAAAGGCCGGCAACGACGGCATATATGTTGCAGCGGCTGACGGAGTCGTAATATTAAAAGAAATCCAGATGCCCGGGAAAAACAAAATGAAGATTGACGCATACCTGAGAGGAAATAAATTTCCGGAACACATAGTGCTGAATTGAGAAAATTCATTGCTTGACAATATTTTCTAGCTGCATTAATAATTAACTTAACAAAAGGAACTGCCGAATAAACGGTTAGCTCCCTGTTATTCAATTAAAACCTGCATTTATATACATTTGATATGTATATGTTTACATTTAAAGAATGTGATTATCTCAACGAATATTTAGCTGTTATGAAATGGAGATGCACTTTATGAAGAAAAACCCAAAAATCCATGACCTCATTTTGAATATATATACTATATTTTGGTCGTCAAGGGTTTTCAGATAACAAAATACTTTCTGTTGATTTCGTCATTTACCTTTCCTATATTGCTATCATTGTATTCTTCAATACATCAGTTGTTACAGCTTGTTCTATTATATATATAGTTTAGCGCAAAAGTTTCTTCGTAAGAAAGTCCGGTTAGAGATAGTTGGAGAATTGGATGAGCAGTTTAACTCCTTAGATCCCGGTGAACGCAGAACGGCAAAAAATATTTTAAAGGAATTAAGCAAGAACAGCATAATAATTTTGTCATCTCATGTTTTACAGGAGTTAGAAGAATTTTCAGGAAGACTCACCATAATTGATGAGGGTAAGGTAGTGACAAACAATGAAATGGATGATTTAAAAGCATTTACTAAAGACGCTGATTTTTTGGAATCCTTTTATTTTGAAAAGACTAAAAATATTATATAACTAAATTTAATATGAAAAATTTTGGGTAATGGAATAGTATCTGAAGGAAACAAATTCCCGCAACACATATCGTTGAATTGAGAAAATTCATTGCTTGACAATATTTTCTAGCTGCATTATAATTAACTTAACAAAAGGATCTGCCGAATAAACGGTTAGCTCAAAAATCGATTAAATAAATTCTAACCGCTCGGTCGCTAAACTTTGGCGGTTAGTTTTTTTATGTAAAACTATTTAAGCTCGTCTTTTAACAAGGCAATAATCGCTGCTAAGAGTAACCCGAGGGTAAATAAATCTCCATAAGTAACCATATTATCACCTCCCTTTTCAGGGAGCCAACCGCCTATCCGTCGTGGCAATTCCTTGACATATTATACCAAAATATTACATATATTTCAATATGTTTTAATTTTTTTGCTTGTCTAAATACTTAACCTCTAAATATTTAAATTCTTAAATTAAATGGTGCAGCATTCTAATATTGATAAATAAAAAACAAAAGCCGGTAAATTGTATGATGAAGACAATTGCAATAATTTGTAGGATTTGTTATAATTTAGGCAAAGCATTATAAATATTCGGGGGGAATAGAAGAAAATTATACAAAGGAATTTATATATTAAAAAATAAATAGCAGGATGTTTAATATGTATGATTTTATTATCCAAGTAAAAATATTGTATTTAGAATACAGCAGGAGTAAGAAATATAAAAAAATCTTTCCGATAATATTTTTGTGTGCGTTAATGTTTATCCCTGACAGCAATGATTATACAAATGGTATGATTTTCGGCAGAGGCTATAGGGGATATTTTAATTCTCATTGGGCGGGAACAAGCTTTGCTGTTATATACATCATACTTGCAGGCTTGTTTGGTTACTATGTCATCAGGGACAGAGGCAAGGTTTTAAATAATTATCCTGTTAACAGGCTGACAGGCAGTACAAGGATAGATAAAAAAACCTTTGTTTTAAGTGTTTTCTGCAGTAAGTTCCTGATACTGCTTACCACGGTGATTCCAATAATAATTGCAGCTTTCATATCAATATTGATTAAAAAAGAAAGTTTGAGCGTAAATATAATCCATTTATGTATGCCATTTATAATATTTGTAATTCCTGCATTGTTTTTAATTGTCAGCATAACGTTTTTCTTTGATTCAATTGAAGGGCTATCCGGTGCGGCAGGCAGCTTAATATATTTTATTATATATATAGTTATATTAACTATTGAATTACAAAACAAAGGTTTGTCTCTTTTAGGTATATCTGATATTACCGATCAAATTACCTTGTCATTGTCCAATGTAGCTGGAAGAACTGACGGCTATACGCTGATTGGCAATGGTTATGTTGCAAATAGGTTTCTGTTTGAAGGGATAAATTATTCACTACATATATTTATTAACAGGCTGATTACAATTTTTACAGGTATAGTGTTAGTTAAATTTGCTATAAGTAATTATCAATTTTACCATAACAGCTCTGTCAGTAATTCAGCAGATGAAGAGAATGATGCCGAGGTAAGCAGATTAGTCGGGAAAATTAATTATTTATTGATGAGAGTCGGGTTATATGAGTGTATTATGTATTTATCGGAAATTAAGGCATGGAAGATAATAGTCCTGATATTTTTTATGGTTTTAAGCTTCGTGTCTGATTCAACTACTATTTATACAATATTGTTTTTCATTCCAATGGGTGTAATTTCTAAATTAATTCTGTATGGAAGTGAAACAAACTTAAATAAGCTGATAAAATCAACAGAATATTATGCTAAACAAATTTACACAGCATGGATTTCAGGCATAGCTATATTGTTGTTTGTAAACAGCGCGGTAGTAATTAAGTACGCAGCAGCAGGTAATTACATGGCTGTAAATGCAGTAATATCAGGCAGCTTTATAATATGTGCCGTTTCCATACTTATGGGTGAAGTCACAAGGAATGAAAATGTTTTTCAGATAAATTATCTGCTGCTTTTATATATTATGATGGACGGCGAAATATTTGCGGTGGATTTTACGGGAAGAAATGCAGATTTATGGAGTTATAAAATGGTGACAATGTATATTATCATAAGTATAGTAATAATATTTATGCTTACAATCAGAAGAAAAATATTAACAAGGACGAATTAGGGGGATAAGAATGAGTATTTTATGCAGCAATGTTACGAAAAAATATGGAGATACCGCAGCTTTGGATGGTATTAATATTGAGTTTAAAGCAGGAATGAATATATTAATAGGCTCCAATGGTGCCGGAAAATCAACATTGTTAAACATATTGTCCACAATTATTTTTCCAACCGGAGGAGATGTTAAATTTAAGGGCAATACGATTTACTCAAAGGACTACAAGAGTAAATTAGGATATTTGCCTCAGGATTTCAGCGTTTATGAAAACATTACAGGCTATGAATTCTTGCTGTATATGAGCTGTATTAAGAGTATAAACAGGGAAAAGGCGAAAAAAGAAATTAAAGAATATTTAAATATATTTAATTTGTCGCAAAGTGCAGACAAAAGATTATCCGCATATTCCGGAGGAATGAAGCAGAGAATTGGAATTATACAAGCTTTGCTTGACAGACCTGACATAATTATATTGGATGAGCCGTTTAACTCCTTAGACCCCGGTGAACGCAGAATGGCAAAAAATATTTTAAAGGAATTAAGCAAGAACAGTATAATAATTTTGTCATCTCATGTTTTACAGGAGTTAGAAGAATTTTCAGGAAGACTCACCATAATTGATGAGGGTAAGGTAGTGACAAATATTGATATGGATGATTTAAAAGCATCTAAAGACGCTAATTTTTTGGAATCCTTTTATTTTGAAAAGACTAAAAATATTATATAACTAAATTTAATATGAAAAATTTTTGGTAATGGAATAGTATTTGAAGGAAACAAATTCCCGTAACACATAGCGTTGAATTGAGAAAATTCATTGCTTGACAATATTTTCTAGCTGCATTATAATTAACTTAACAAAAGGAACTGCCGAATAAACGGTTAGTCCCAAATTAGTGGTTAAATTACATTAACCGTCCAACTGGTTCTTGGGCGGTTAACTTTTTTATGTAAAAGTTATTTAAGCTTGTCTTTTAACAAGGCAATAATCGCTACTATGAGTAACCCGAGGGTAAATAAATCTCCATAAGTAACCATATTATCACCTCCCTTTTCAGGGAGCCAGCCGCCTATCCGTCGTGGCAATTCCTTGACATATTATACCAAAATATTACATTTAATTCAATATGTTTTAAATGCTTAAAAAATGTTTCATATGCAATATTCAGAATTTAGCAACAAATTTTAAATTTAATGAAATCGATTGCAATAAATTTGAAAAATATGGTATTATTTAAGTGTAATATTGTTAAAAAATACACAAGATTTAACTATTACAAGTTAAATAAAATAATTATTCTAAGCGCTTATTATTTAAAAATAAATAATATAATAGGCGTTAATATGTATGATTGTATTATTCGGGTAAAACACTGTATTTAGAATATAGCAGGAGTAAGCAATATAAAAAAATTTTCCAATATTGTTTTTGTGGAGGAAATATATGCACATAAGAAATAAAATGTTAAAAGTGTTTTTTATCGCAATTTGTTTATCTATGCTTTGTTCATGTACCAATACCGCCGAAAGGCAGCAAACGTTTTATGATGAGGTTAATGTGATAAACGAACGTCACGCTCGGGAGACAAGCCGTGTACCGGATGTAAGTATTAATGACTATACGCCTAAGATAAAACCGAAAGAGGCCCGGGAAGTAGGTTTTACCGAAGAACCCCGGAATGTTTTTTAAGAAATTAAATAGTTAAGGAGTATAGATAATGATTAAAACTCGTAAAAAATTGATTTTACTTTTTATTTTAGCTGCTGTTATTTTTGGAATTTTATTGTTTAATATTGTATTATATTTCATCCTTCCTTCTCCAGATTATGAATACCGCCAGTTATCTTTACCGGATAATTTCATCCTGCCAGATGCTCGTGTTATAGCAATAGGTACTGCTACACACGGCAATGCAGAACCGTTTGACATTACGCTTGAAATTCTTAAAAAAATTAAAGAGGAAAGAGGTCACGTTGCATTTGTTTTAGAAGTGCAGGTAGGAGATGGTGCTATAATAAATCAGATCCATTCATTTTATGATAAAGAGCAAAGAAAAAACTTAGGATTTCATGATATGTATACCAATAAAGAAATGGATGGATTATTATCTTGGATTGAATCTGAAAATGTTAATTTTTACAGTGTTGATATTCAGTACATATATCATGCAGTAGAAGTAATTAAAAGATTACTCAATGAAAAAGGATATTCCGATATAGATGTAAAAGGATTGAAGTCTAACAGAATGGAATATGAAAAGCAAATAAATAAGAAAACCATTGAAAAGATAGAAAATATATTGGATGAATTGCTGACAAATAAATCTATAGAAAAATATGAATTTGATTATATTTCACACCTGATTCACTCAATAAAAATGAACTATGAGTATGTGGAGGGCGGAAAACAAAGTAACGACAGAGATAGCATGATGGCGGAAAACATGTTATGGGTTATGGAACATGAATTGAAGTATTATAATAATGAAAATATTGTATTGTTTGCTCATAATGGTCACATTATAGAGGACAGTTTTACAATGTGGAATAGTGATATACAGTATAGTACAATGGGACAAAATTTATCAAATTTCCTTGGAGATGATTATTATACTATTGTAACCGAAGCTAAAAAGAACTCTTTTTTGGCAAGAGGAAACATAGGTAAAAGAAAAATATTTTCCATTGAACGCACAGGTTTATTAATAGATACTATTGGTGCCGATTCACCAAGCATTAAATTCTGTACATCGAAACAACTTAAAAACGCAGGAATATCTGCATGGGAATTGACATTAATCGGATGGTATTTTGATAAAATGAGAACTTTCAAACCCGTCTATTACACAATAAACACAAACGTAGAAACCTGCTTTGATGCCATGCTGTATTTCGACCAGCTTACTCCTAATAATTAGAGAATAAAATAGTGTTAATGTCCTTTGGAAAAATTTATTAATTATGATAGCAGTTGAAGTAAAATTATATTTTTGAAATTTTTGAGAAATTATTATTAATACTATTATCAATGGAATTTTTCAAACAATGGTTTATAATGGTAAAAAGGGAGCTGTGAAAAATGTTGAAGACAAAAATAGAATTTGTAATATGGCAACATTAAAAAAATGTTAAATGTAACACACTCAGGGATATGTTCAGGAATTATTCAGCACCTACTACCATGAAGTATTTGTTGAATTTTAAACTTGTATTTTATGACAAGGATACTAAATAAATGAAAATATTGATAATATAGATAAAACACCATTTTATAGTTATAATTAGGGTTTGCTATGAATTTGTTATATAGTAATCTATTTATTTTAGATAAATATTTAGAAATGCTAAAGGGGAAGATAGGGGTGTGTTCATCACATAGATTCAGCAGAATGAGCTTTTTTTCTGATGAAATATTGGTTCTTGAAAATGGTAGTATAGTAGAACGAGGTAATCATTCTGAGTTAATTGAGAAAGGGGGATTGTATTATAATTTATATCAAAAAAGCATTAACAATGATTTGGAAATTAATTATGGTGTAGAATAGAGTACAAGTTGTTTAGATATTAATAGTAAAATACATTAATAGAATATTTAAAACAAATAAAAAAATATAAAATTATTATTGTAATTACTCATGAAATAATAGGAAAAAGCTCAGTTGAATTTGAAAATGACTGTATTAATTATTTAAGAGAAAATTGGGGAAGTAAATAAAATTAACAACGTACTGGAAGAGGGATTGGAATATGATTAAAAAACAATTAATTATTTTTCTGACAGCGTGCTTTCTGATAATGAGTCTGCTTATATCTGGCTGCAATGTGGGTACTTATTCTTTAAATGAAGAAATTCCCAGCACCGATAACACATTGTTATGGAACTTATTATCGGTGGATGTTACTTTCTGGGATCCTCATTTAACCACCAGCAAAGTGGCTTATAATATTGACCGGCAGATTTTTGAAGGATTGACGGTATTAGGAGAGGACGGTTATGAATTAGGTGCAGCGGAGAGCTTCACTGTATCCCCCAATGATGAGGGAATGGAAAACACTGTATATACATTTAAAATCAGAAATGATGCAAAATGGTCAGACGGCAGAGATTTGACTGCTGCCGATTTTGAATATTCTTTCAAAAGATCATGCGAGCAGAAAGGCAGCAGTGTTTCTAAAATATTTGAACTATACATAAAAGGAGCGGATGAGTACATAAACGGCACAGGCAGCAAGGATGATATAGAGGTAAAGGCTGTTGACGAAAAGACCTTAAAAATAGAACTCAACGAGCCTGTGCCTTATTTTGCTGAAATATTGACAATGCTTTTTCCTGTAAGACAGGATATTGTGGAAACAAAAGGAGAAGGATGGGAAATAAATCCGGATACTTGTATATCAAACGGACCGTATGAGCTTAATTCCTATGAGCCGGGCTCATACATACTTTTGTCAAAAAACAACGACTATCACGATAAGGATAACGTTAATATACCATATGTAAAGTGCCTTATAAACGCTACATACGACAAGAACCAACAGGTGCATGTTGAGGAAATTTTTCCTTATGAAAACATGGAGGAAGACGATGATATACTGTTTGCAGATTATACCGGTACCACCTGGGTATTGATTAACACAGAAAAAAAGCCTCTCAATGATATTGATGTCAGGAGGGCGCTTTCTTACGCTATTGACAGAAAATATTTATGTGAGCATATGTTTTACGGAAGTATTCCGGCAGCCGGTATCATACCTCCTGATATGAGACTGTATGACGGCACTGTAGAAGATAACAGGCAGGGAGATAATTACATAAGTATGGTAAATCCTCATATGGCAAGGAAATTAATCAGCAAGACAGAATATAAGGATGATTTTCCGGAGATTGAGTTAACTGTCAGCAATGAATACGGCGGGAAATTCTTAGAAGGCATGATTGAAAGCAATTTGGGAATCAAGATAAAACTCAATTTAGTTTCCTTTGAGGAACTGATAAAGAAGAGCAATACAGGCGATTATGAGATGCTTTTTAGCTCGTGGTCAGCTGATTATTATGACCCGATGACATATCTTGCCAATTTCGTGGCGAATTCGGAAGACAGCAGCAATCAATGGTATAACCGTGATTTTGAAGAGGCAATAGCAGGTTCGCTGAAAACAAAGGAAGCAGAAAGAGACAATTACTTGATGAAGGCAGAAAAAATATTGATTGATGAGCTGCCTGTAATTCCTGTAAATCATTACCGCAGCAGCTATCGATTTAAAAACATAACAGTGGAAAATTTAAAATGTGATGTAATGGGGAACCTCATAATAAAGGATTGCACCTTGAATGCGGAAGGAGCAGGGATTAAGCGGACAAAGGAAGAAATAGACAAGAGCAGTTACTTTGAGGACAGTGGGGGATACAAGTTTGATAGATATATGATTGGCAAACATTTTGAAATTTATTACAGCTCAAACAATAAATCAAATGAAGAGTTTGCTTCAAAATCCATTGAAACATTGGAAAAGGAATATGACAGGATACTGGAGTTCTTGGATGTTAAAGAAGAAGACATACCGATAGTAAGGATTTACATGTATGACAAATATGAACCCTTAAGGCAGGCAACAATCAAGGATGCAAATTTTGACGGCGATGTAATGGAAACTTTCGGGGGAATAGCAATAAGCAAGGATACTATTTATTTCACCTTGAGAAATAAAAACGGAAGCTATGTTGATTACGATACAGTTATATTACATGAGTTTACCCATATTGTGACCATGGCTTTAGTTGGTGATAGCATGTCTGCAGGCTGGCTGTGGGAAGGAACGGCAATGTACCTGGCAGGACAGGAAATAAATGAGAAGTCACATTACAAAAATCTGCTGCAGATAGGGCTGCCTGAATTATATAAATTAAATGAGCGTGGCAGCCGTGACATTTACACATACGGCTACAGCTTGGTGGAATTTATCATTGAAACATACGGAAGAGAAAAGCTTGTTGAGTTGCTTAAAGAAGGAGGCAATATAGAAAAAGTTCTTAATATTACTGAAAATGAATTAAGAGATGAGTGGACAGAATTTGTGACGGGTGTTATTGAGAGATAAAAAATAAAATGGCAGTAGAAGAGTATTTGAGAGTCAACAAAATTCCCGCAACACATAGCGTTGAATTGAGAAAATTCATTGCTTGACAATATTTTTAAGTTTTGTTATAATTAACTTAACAAAAGGAACTGCCGAATAAACGGTTAGCTCCAAAATCGATTAAATAAATTCTAACCGCTCGGTCGCTAAACTTTGGCGGTTAGTTTTTTATGTAAAACTATTTAAGCTTGTCTTTTAACAAGGCAATAATCGCTGCTATGAGTAACCCGAGGGTAAATAAATCTCCATAAGTAACCATATTATCACCTCCCTTTTCAGGGAGCCAACCGCCTATCCGTCATGGCAATTCCTTGACATATTATACCAAAATATTACAATCATTTCAATATTTTGTAGAGTTTTTTTAATACTTTAATAAGTAAGCCTTTAATAAGTAAGTAATAAAGTAATAAGTAAATTATTTTGGAACAATTTCCATAAAAAATCGTCTATATAAAATGATATATATTTATTTCAATTGTTGAAATTTCGCTATACTATTATATAAGGCGGATATGATGATGAAGATGAAAACACGCAGAGAACGATTTTTTGAGTATGCAGCTATAGCCGGTTTGATTTGGGCGGGTTCCCATTTTATACTTAACTTTTTGAATAGTCGCTACGGTTTATTTGCAGGCGATGGCTATCATAATGGCGCAGTTTATGGACTGATGATTGTTTATGTACTAAGCCTGTTTCTGTTTGATGCATTACTTTGGTTTATTAGAAGCCGTGAAGCGAATAGGTTGGTGAAGCGGTATTGGGCTATTTGCAGTGTCCTAATGGTAATATGGTTTGTATATAGACAACAACTGATGGCGTCGGAGTCCGGCGGAAGTATTCTTGCAATTATTATTATTTGGCTGACGACACCATTCTCTCCTATGGCGCCTTTGAGTGAATTGCTGTTTTTTAAGAAATTTGGTATGGAATGGGACATGGTGATGGATTGGCACAGCAACATGGTTTTGTTTCTGTGCACGATTCATTTCTTTTATTTTTCCTGGTTGTTTTATCGGTGTGAGAAACGAAAATAGGTGCGGTCATCCATAAAAATAGATGGCATACTTATAAATAAGTTAAATAAAATATTCTTTGTTATTTGGGTATATTAATGATATAATGAATTGTTTTTTTAATTAATAGAAATAAGAATGTTCACCAGGGTTGGATAACAATCAGTATTTTACATAGAGGATATTATGAATAACAGCTATAGAACACAGGTAATTGAAACGCTTAAAAAAATATTTAGAGATAAATCCTATTCAAACATTGTTATTAACAATGATATGAAAAATGTTGAGCATAGTCTTCGTTCTTTGTATCGTAAATCAGTTTTAGGAGTTATTGAAAATCTGATTTTCATCGATTGGATTATCAATGAGGTGTCCAGCACAAAGACAAAGAAAATGGAACTTGATGTATTGATTGCACTTAGATTGGCTGTTTATCAGCTGTTTTTCCTGGATAAGTCCCATGAAAATATTGTAGTGAACGAAAGTGTGCAATATATTAAGGATAAAGGAAATATAAGAGCATCAAAATTTGTAAATGCCGTCTTAAGAAACATATTGCGAAGCAGGCAGGAGCTGGAAAATAAGCTGAATAAGCTGCCTTTTGATGAATATTTAAGTGTTAAATATTCTTATCCAAAGGAGCTGGTTTTAAGATGGAAAAATCAGTTTGGAAAAGAGAAGGTGGAGGCGGCCTTAATTGCAAACAATATTGAAGCTCCTCTTGAAATAAGGGTCAACACATTAAGGATTTCGAGAGATGATCTGATAAAGCTTTTTGAACAAAAAAATATCAAGGCTCATAAATGCAAATATGCCCATAAGGGTATAATTCTGGAAAATCCATATGATATAGAAAAGCAAGAGGAATATAAAAATGGACTTTTTTCCATTCAAAGCGAAAGCTCCATGCTGGCAGGGCAAATATTAAACCCGGAAGAAAACAGTCTTCTGATTGATATGTGTGCGGCTCCCGGAGGCAAGACCCTGAATGCGGCAGAAATAATGAATAATAAAGGAAAAATTATAAGCAGGGATATATATGCAGGAAAGCTGTCCTTAATAGACAGAGAAACAGTGCGGCTGGGTATAAGTATTGTAAATACTGAAGAATATGACGCCACCAAGCCGGATGATAATTTGCTGGGAAGAGCAGATTACGTCATTGCAGATGTTCCGTGCACAGGGCTTGGAATAATAAGAAGAAAACCGGAAATAAAATACAAAAATATGCAAGAGGATTTAAAGGAAATCAGTAAGATTCAATATAAAATACTGGAAAATGCCGCAAAATACTTAAAGACCGGCGGAAGGCTTGTTTATTCAACATGTTCCACAGAAAGAAAAGAAAATATTGAACTTATTAATGAGTTCTTAGATAAAAACAAGGATTTTATATTGGACGACATTTCTCAAAATGTTGATGACTTTTTCACCACTGCAAAAAACGGATACATCGAAATATATCCTCATATACACAACATGGATGGCTTTTTTATTGCGAAAATAAAAAGGCTGTGATATAATTTGATATAATTTTAATTTTGTCAATCTGAACGATAGCGTGATTTCCGAGTAACAGGATTGACAAACATTTAAATAGAAGGTAGAACATGATAAAAATAGATGATTTAAGCTTTGAGGAGCTGGAAAAAACTCTTGTGGAAATGGGAGAGCCGAAATTTAAGGCAAAACAAATATTTGACTGGGTTCACAATAAGACAGTAGATGATTTTGAAGGCATGCTTAACATGTCTAAAAAAACAAGAGAAGAGCTGAAAAAGCATTTCGAGTTTACTTTTGGCTCAATTGAGCTGAAACTTGAATCAAAGCTTGATGATACTAAAAAATATGTAATAAGGTTTGAAGACGGTAATGTTGTAGAAAGTGTATTTTTAAAATATAAATTTGGCAATACCGCATGTATTTCATCTGAGGTGGGATGCAAGATGGGTTGTCTTTTTTGCGCTTCAACCAAAAATGGATATTTGAGAAGTCTGACAGCTGCTGAAATGCTTAAGCAAATATATTTAATACAAAGGGATACTAAAGAAAAGATATCTAATGTGGTAATTATGGGCTCCGGAGAACCCCTTAACAATTTTGATAATGTCCTTGATTTTTTAAGACTGATAAATGATGAAAAAGGTCAGAATATTTCTATGAGAAAAATTACTCTTTCAACCTGCGGCATAGTTCCAAATATTTACAGACTTGCAGATGAAGATATTCCTATAACTCTTGCTGTTTCACTGCATGCTGCTGCTCAGGAAAAAAGAGAAGAAATACTGCCTGTAGCAAAAAAATATAAGCTTAATGAATTGTTGAAAGCATGCGATTATTATGTTGAGAAAACCGGAAGAAGACTTACATTTGAATATATTATGATAAAGGGATTTAACGACAGCGCTGAAGATGCTGAAATGCTTTCAAAGCTGCTGAAGAACAAGCTTGCAAATGTGAATTTAATTCCGTGCAATTATGTTAAAGAAGCCGATATCAAGCCGTCTGAAAATCTTGATATTGAAAAATTCAAAAAGCTGCTTTCTGAAAAAGGTATTAATGCGACCGTAAGGAGAGAGCTTGGAAGTGATATTAATGCTGCATGCGGACAGCTTAGAAATAACTATCTTAAAATTTGAGGTGCCTTATGAGGTCGTACTGTGAAACTAATAAAGGATTAATGAGAGAAAACAATGAAGATAATTTTATAGTAGAAGAATCCGACAGATATAATCTTTATGCTGTTGCTGACGGAATGGGCGGACATAAGGCAGGGGAGGTCGCAAGCTCTATTGCTATTGAAACGATAAAGGATATCTTTAAGAATGGCTGTCAGGCAGAGGATTTCAAGGCTCCGTCATTTATTATTGAAAGCATAGACGCCGCAAACAAAAAAATCCATGAAGAAGCTCTGCGCAAGGAAGAATGTGCAGGAATGGGTACAACTATAACAATGGCTGTGATTGACCTGCAATTAAATATTGCATATATAGCAAATGTGGGAGACAGCAGGGCTTATCTCATAAAAAATGATGAAATAATACAATTAACTGAAGATCATACATATGTACACGAATTATTAAAGGATGGGAAGATAACTTTAGAAGAAGCGAAAAATCATCCAAAAAGAAATGTAATTACAAGGGCTGTAGGCAGCGAAGAATATGTACAGGCAGATATTTTCGAAATTGAGCTATTTGACAATGATGTTATTTTACTTTGCACTGATGGGCTGACTACACATCTGTCTGATGAGAAAATTTTAAGTATCATCAAGGAATATGGATGTTCTGAAAGTGTACAAAGATTAATAAAACTTGCCAACGATAATGGGGGAACTGATAATATTACAATCATTATTGTTGATAATATCACTAGAGGTGAAACTTATGATAGGTAAAATATTAGGAAACAGATATGAAATAATTGAGAAAATCGGCGGCGGAGGCATGTCGATTGTCTACAAGGCAAAATGCAGAGTTTTAAACCGCTATGTTGCAATTAAGGTTTTAAGAGATGAATTAACCTCTGACCCTGATTTTATTGCAAAGTTCAAGCAGGAATCATTATCCGCAGCCAGTCTTGCACATCCTAATATAGTAAATATCTACGATACTGGAATTGAAGGGGATATATATTATATAGTTATGGAATTGGTTAAGGGTGAAACCCTCAAGAAATATATCCAGAAAAAGGGAAGATTATCCGAGCAGGAAACTATCAAAATTTCAAGACAGGTAGCGGAAGCCTTAAAGCATGCACATACAAATAATATTGTTCATCGGGATATAAAACCTCACAACATACTCATAACCGAAGAAGGAATAGCTAAGGTAACTGATTTCGGCATTGCAAGAGCAGCTACCAGCTCTACTATAAATAACACCTCAAATGTAATAGGTTCAGTCCATTATTTTTCTCCTGAGCAGGCAAGAGGAGGATATGTGGATGATAAGTCAGATATATATTCATTAGGAATAGTCATGTATGAAATGATAACAGGGGTTGTACCCTTTGACGCTGACAACCATATTTCTGTTGCAATGAAACAAATACAAGAAAAACCTGTGCCACCATCAAAAAAATTCAAGAACCTTAAAATATCCAAAAACCTGGAGGATGTTATAATGAAATGCCTTGAAAAACATCAAAGCTTCAGGTTCCAAAGTGTTGATGAATTAATAAAGAAAATCGACTCCCTGTACGGATTAAGTACCGAAAGAAATGATGAAGAATTAATTGATTCACCAACTATGGTACTACCGCCAATCACTGATGAATTAAATGAAAATAATGAAATAAACATAGATATAATAGACGAAAATTCAGATAAAGCATTTAAAAGCTTTTTTGGAGAAGATTTGGAAGAAGATAATATAACTATGAAAAAAAAGAATGAAAATAATAAAACGAATAAAGCTCAAAATAAAAAGAACAGAAATATTACAATTGCAGCTATACTAAGTGCATTAGCAGTTGCCGTTATCGGAGGAATAATTGTATTTAAAGCTGTTTTGTATGTTCCGGAGGTTGCAGTTCCTAATTTGCTGGGAAGAAACGAAGAAGAAGCGAAAAAAATAGTTGAAGATCTAGGTTTAGTGTTCAATGTTTCAAACAGAGAATATAATAATGAATATGATGAAGGCGAGATAATTCATCAAAGCGTTGATGAAGGAATGAAGCTAAAGGAAAATTATCCCATAGAAGTTGTGGTAAGCAAGGGAGAAAAAGAAATTATTGTTCCAAATCTGGTTGGCAGATATTCCATAGAAGCCGGACTTATTTTAAAAAATGAAGGTCTTGAAGAGGGAAGAGTCAGTGAGGAAAACTCAGACAAATACCCTGCAGGACAGATAATGGGTCAACACCCTGAAGCAAACACACCTGCTGCTGAAAATGATGCAGTTGATTATGTAGTAAGTATTGGTCCTAAAATAACCTATGTACCGATGCCTAACGTGGAAGGAATAGAATTAGAAGCTGCCAAGCTTGTTATAGTTCAACACGGTTTATCAGTAGGAGGAGCGACAGAAGAGCCAAGTGAGGATGTTGCTGAGGGACTGGTTATAAGACAAAGTGTTGCGGCAGGTCAGGACGTTGCACAGGGAACATCCATATGGATGACTGTAAGCTCCGGAAAGCCTGCTGAGGAGGAGCCGGGAGAAGAACCCGGAACTGAACAACCGGGAGAAGAACCTGCAGTCAGTTCATATCCATTGACAATTACACTTCCTTCAAATAAAGATAAGGTAACTGTTGTAGTTCAAAAAATTTCTGACGGGGGAAGAGAAATAATTTATTCTCAGGAAGTTGACACTAAGGAACAAAGCATTATAATCAATATAGAAGGAACAGGAACAGAGGTCTATGAAATTTATATAGATAACGAGCTTTATGACAGAACTGAAATCAAGTTTGAATAGGAGTTTTTATGATTGATGGAATCATTATTAGAGGTGTAGGTGGAAATTATTACGTAGATACAGGAAAAACCATTGTTGAATGCAGGGCAAGGGGTTTATTCAGACTAAAGAACATCAAGCCCCTTGTTGGAGACAAGGTATCAATCAGATTAACCGAAGAGGATGAGAATCAAGGATATATTGAAGAAATAGGTGAAAGAACCAACGAAATGATAAGACCACCCGTTGCCAATGCCGAGCAGCTAATAATTTTTTTTGCAGTTACAAATCCGGAACCAAGCTTTTTACTGTTAGACAAACTTTTAATTGCAGCTGAAACAAATAACTTAAAGCCGGTTATTTGTTTTAACAAATGTGATTTGGTTGATGAAGAGCTTAAGCAGCAATTTAAAGATAATTTTGTTAATACAGATTATAAAGTAATTTTTACAAGCAAGTACGATGAAAGTACAGTTAACGAGCTTAGGAATATTTTAAAAGATAAATTAAGTGTGTTTTCCGGACCGTCAGGAGTAGGAAAATCGTCCATAATGAATACAGTCCAACCTGATTTTCAATTAAAAATCGGTGAAATAAGTGATAAATTGAAAAGAGGCAAGCACACGACAAGACATGCAGAAATATATCGACTGGACTTTGGAGGATATGTTGTTGACACACCGGGCTTCAGTTCCTTTGAATTAGAAGGAATCAAAGAATTTGAACTGAAAGAGTATTACCCTGAAATAAAAAAAATAAATACAGAATGTAGATTTGCAGACTGTCTCCATTACAAAGAGCCTGATTGTGTTATAAAAGACGCAGTTAATTACGGCTTAATAAGTCAGACAAGATATAACAACTATATCAGACTGTTAGAAGAAATACGAAAAATAAAAATGTATTAAGGAGAAAAAATGAATAAACGAATGCCCAAATTGGCACCTTCTATATTGTCGGCCGACTTCTCTAAGCTTGGAGAAGACATCAGGCTTGTTGAAGATGGCGGAGCCGATTATATACATATAGATGTGATGGACGGACACTTTGTTCCCAATATTACAATAGGACCAGATGTTGTAAAACATCTGAGAAAGGTAACAAATCTTATTTTTGATGTGCATTTGATGATTGAAAACCCTGATAAATACATAGATGCTTTTTATAATGCAGGAGCAGATATAATTACTGTACATCAGGAGTCCTGCATTCATCTTCACAGGACCATACAAAAAATAAAATCATTAGGAATTAGAGCAGGAGTATCAATAAATCCGGCGACACCTGTTTCATTATTAAAGGATATCATAAGAGATGTGGATATGGTTTTGATAATGAGTGTTAACCCCGGTTTTGGCGGACAAAGCTTAATTAGCAATGTAAAATATAAATTTGAAGAGTTAAATCAATTAGTTAACGAGTACAATTTAGATATTGATATTGAAATAGATGGCGGAGTTAATGCTGACAACCTTGAGGAGGTTCTCAACTGGGGTGCAAATGTAGTTGTTGCAGGCTCAGCAATTTATAAAGCAAAGGATGTTGTGGCAGAAACCAAGAAATTCAAGCAAATTATGGAGAAATAAATGACAGCTTTAATATTAGGCAATGGAAGCGATATAGAAAAAAACCGTATTGAAAATATAAATATCGATTTTGTCATATGTGCGGACGGCGGGCTGGAAAAGGTATATAAACTGGGACTAGTTCCTGATTTGATTCTGGGTGATTTTGATTCCGTAGATTCTTCTGTTTTGGAATATTACAAGAACTTGAACATAGAAACTGTTACATTTCCGTCAGAAAAGGATTATACTGACATGGAGCTGGCAGTTGAACATGCTGTTAAAAAAGGCTTTAAGGATGTGATTCTGGCCGGAGCATCAGGGACAAGACTTGACCATACTCTTGCTAATATTCAGCTTCTTGAGAAATATCACAAGGAGGGAATCAATATAGTAATAATTGACAATAATAATTTCATCAGTATAATATCAGATAATGCAGATATAAAGGTTAAATATAAAAAGGATTATTTTGTTTCATTGGTACCTGTTACTGAAACATTAGAAGGGCTTACATTGGAAAATTTCAAATACCCTCTTTCAAATGTAATCGTAAAAAGAGGAACAGCTTTTTTAATAAGCAATGAGATTATAAAAGATGAAGGCAGAATAATATTAAAAAAAGGAACTGCATTAATCTTTGTTTCAAAAGATTAGTTCATTATACAAGGAGGATTCATGAAACCAACAGATTTAAGAAATTTATTTAAAGCTCCGGAAAAATTCAATGGTGAAGTTGTTGTTGAAGGCTGGATCAGAACAATCAGAGATTCTAAAAATTTTGGATTTATAGAATTAAACGATGGAACATACATGAAAAATGTTCAAATAGTTTTTGAAAACAATTTAGAGAATTTCGAGGAAGTAAAAAAATACTCAACAGGAAGTGCAATCACAGTAAAAGGTAATTTAATACTGACCCCTGAAGCAAAGCAACCCTTTGAAATTAAAGCAACAGAAATTATAATGGAGGCTGAATCAGATTCAAGCTATCCATTGCAGAAAAAAAGGCATTCACTTGAGTATTTAAGGACAATTGCCCATTTAAGGCCAAGAACAAATACATTTTCTGCGGTCTTCAGAGTGAGGTCCTTAGCAGCATTTGCAATACATAAATTTTTTAACGAAAGAGGCTTTATTTATGCTCATCCGCCGATAATTACAGCAAGTGATGCAGAAGGCGCCGGCGAAATGTTCAGAGTAACAGCCTTAAATTTAGATAACATAGAAAAAACAGACGGAAAGACAGATTATTCAAAGGACTTTTTTGGCAAGGCAGCCAATCTTACAGTCAGCGGACAGCTGGAAGCTGAAATTTTTGCCCTTGCATTTAAAAATACTTACACATTTGGACCTACATTCAGAGCAGAAAATTCGAATACTACAAGGCACGCTGCAGAATTCTGGATGATTGAGCCTGAAATAGCTTTTGCAGATATAAAGGATAATATGCAGTTAGCAGAAGATATGATTAAGTATGTTATAAGCTATGTAATGGAAAATGCAAAGGAAGAAATTGAATTTTTCAATTCTTTTGTAGAAAAAGGATTGATTGATAAATTAAACAATGTGGTTAATTCTGAATTTGGAAGAATTGATTATACAGAGGCTATAGAAATATTGAAGAAAAATAATGAGAACTTTGATTATCCTGTTGAATGGGGAACTGATATACAGACAGAGCATGAAAGATATCTCTCTGAAAAAATATTTGGCAAGCCGGTGTTCGTTATTAATTATCCCAAGGATATCAAGGCATTTTACATGCGCATGAATGAAGACAACAATACTGTCGCTGCTATGGATCTTCTTGTGCCGGGAATAGGTGAGCTGATTGGTGGAAGCCAAAGAGAAGAAAGACTTGAAATGCTGGAAAAGCGCATGGCAGAAATGGGAGTAGGCAAGGAAGACATGTGGTGGTACATGGAACTTAGAAAATACGGCGGAGTCAGACACTCAGGCTATGGATTGGGATTTGAAAGATTAATAATGTATCTTACAGGTATGGGCAATATAAGAGACGTTATTCCGTTCCCAAGAACACCAAAAAATGCAGAATTTTAATTAAGATAATGTAAAAGAAAGATATGTTGAATTAAAAATTCAATGTATCTTTTTTGTTATTTTTGAATAGTATGTATTAAGATATAATCTAGCTAAATTAATAAATTACGATTGTTCAGCAAAAATCAGCAATTATTATTTACTGTTCTTTATCTTTTCCATTCGTTCAAGGGGGTTATTTATAATGAACTATTTTAAGCATAGAAAAAAATGCAATCCTTGTGGTCCAAAGATTAGATTTACTGAAATTATAGGTATTATGATAGCTGTTATAGGCGCTATTATTATTGTCCAGATTTTGCCTCTAAAAATGTGGATGTTCATTCTGGGAATACTTCTGGTGATTTTAGGAAGCACTCTTTTCAGGCTGCTTTAAAACTAACCTTGTTTCTTCGAGTCAAATTGTTGATTATTGACAAACCCAATTCTTGTCATCCTGAGCGAAGAAAAGGATCTCCGGCACATAAAAGATGGGATTCTTCGGGCATGCTCTCAGAATGACAAAAAAATAATGGCCTGATAGCCACTATTTATTATGCCTTAAACAGCACGTTGTACTTTATTTGATCTTAAACATCTTGTACAAACAAATTTTCTTGAAGAAGCTCCGTTTTCCACAACTGTAACTCTTCTTACGTTTGGTTTCCATGTTCTTCTATTTTTTCTATCAGAGTGAGATATACTGTTACCTGATATAGTACCTTTTCCACATACTTCACAAAATTTAGCCATGCTTACACCTCCCATTTATTTAAAACATTACGTTTTTATTTTCGATTTGTCAGCAGAATCCTGCTTGCCAATTTAACTTAATAATTCTACCATTAAAATATAAATATTGCAATATTTAATTTTAATCAGTATAATAAAAAATATCTATGGCGGTATTATTCACGGTATCCATAACCCTAAGAAAAATATATAGCGAACATTTGCAGGCTGTAGGATTTTTAGCCGCAATGAGCTTTAGAATTATTCGTGTCCGAAACCGTGAGTGGGTATTTTTCTTATTTTTCACTTTATAACTGTGAATAGTAACTTAATGGCTGATAGTCGGTTGATATTTTATTTGTAAATTTCTGATAAAAAGGTTATAATAAATTAGCTTGTTAAATATTATTTAGAAATTAAATTATAGGAGGTAGTATATGTCAGTTAATATGATAAATGAAAATGGAAATGTAATTATAGATGATCAAGTATTCGCAACATTAGCTGGTCTGGCTGCAATGGAATGCTACGGTGTTGTCGGCATGGCATCAAGAAATGCAACTCAGGGAATATTTGAGCTTCTTAAAAGAGAACAGTTAACAAAAGGCATTAAGGTAACAACAATTGAAGATAAAATAAACATAGACTTATATATAGTATTGCAATATGGCGTTAAAATATCTGTTGTTGCAGATAATATTATTTCAAGAATAAAATACAGCGTAGAAACTTTTTCTGGAGTTTCTGTGGAAAATGTGAATATTTTTGTACAAGGTGTCAGAGTACAAAAATAATAGGAGGCTAAAATGATAATTAAATACATTGATAATGTTACATTTAAAAAGATGCTTTTAGGTGCTGCTGTTAACCTTGAAAACAACAAGGCAATAGTTGACTCCCTGAATGTGTTTCCTGTTCCTGACGGAGATACCGGAACAAATATGAACCTTACGGTACAATCTGCTATGAAAGAAATTAACAATCTTCAAGAAAGTACAATTTCACATCTGGCAGATGCTTCTGCGAATGGCTCTCTGATGGGAGCAAGAGGGAACTCAGGTGTAATATTATCACAATTGTTCAGAGGCATGGCAAAGGGTCTCAAGGGTGCAGGAAAAATTGACTGTAAATTAATAGCAGAATCATTCAAATCAGCTTCTGACACTGCTTACAAGGCTGTTATGAAACCAGTTGAAGGTACAATACTGACAGTTGCAAGAGAAACCGCTGAAAAAGCTATGGCAACATATACAGAATACGAAGATGTGTCTTTATTTCTTGAAAGCTTAATAGAGCAAGCTAAAAATACATTGAACAGAACTCCGGAAATGCTTAAGGTTTTAAAGCAAGCGGATGTAGTTGATGCCGGAGGTAAAGGGTTAGTATTCCTTTTAGAAGGGGCATTGGCTGCATTAAAGGGAGTTGAAATTAAACAGGAAAAGATAGAGCAGCAGGTTGTTGAAACAGAAAAAGAGCTTGCCGGATTTTCAAGTGAGGATGAGATAATTTTCACCTATTGTACAGAATTCTTTATTAAGAACCCTACAAAAAGTGCAGACGAATTCCTGAGCAGAATTTATGACAAGGGTGATTCCATTGTATGTGTTGGTGATGAAAAGTTGATCAAGACTCATATACATACAAATAATCCGGGGCAAATTTTAGCAATTGCCGTTAAATATGGAGAGCTTGTTAAAATAAAAATTGACAATATGAAGGAACAATTCAGAGAAAGATTTAAAAATTCAAACAAAAAGAATCAGGAAAAAAGAAAATATGGTTTTGTTGCCATCGGTATGGGAGATGGAATTCAAAAGGTGTTTACTGATTTGAATGTTGATGTTTTCTTATCAGGCGGACAGACAATGAACCCAAGCACAGAAGACATATTAGAAGCAGCCAGGGATATAAATGCAGAGCATATAATTATTTTGCCTAACAATGGAAATATAATTCTTGCTGCAACACAAGCAAAAGAAATATCTGATAAAAACCTTCATGTTATTCCAAGCAAAAGCATACCACAGGGTATTACAGCAATGCTTGCATTTAAAAATGATGAAAATATAGAAGCTAATGTAAATGCTATGACAGATGCTGTAAAGGAAGTAAAAACCGGGCAGGTGACCTATGCTGTAAGAGACACAGTATTTAACGGTATGGAGATAAAAAAGGATGAAATTATAGCCATAAGCGAAGGGAATATAATTGCACACGGTGAAAATCCTGAAGAAGAAACATTGGAGCTTATAAAACAAATGGTAGATGAGGACAGTTTCCTTATAACATTGTTTTATGGTGACAAGGTGGATAAGAAAACTGCAGAAAACTTAAAAGAAGAAATAGAACAAATAGCTGAAGAATGTGATGTGGAAGTTATATATGGCGGACAGCCGCTTTACTACTATATAATTGCAGTAGAATAACAATTAAACATTTAAGGTATGTTGTCATCCTGTGGAAATTGAAGGGTCTCATTTTTTAGTGAGATCCTTCTTATGCGAACTGGATGAAGAGGGAGATTTATGCTTGATATTAATATTCAATTTCTAAAAGGTGTCGGACCTAACAGGGCAGCCAAACTAAACAAATTGAATATATTTACCGTAGAAGATATGTTGAGTTATTTTCCGGTCAAATATGAAGATAGAAGGACTGTCAAAGAAATCAATGAGCTTAGCGATAATTTAAAGTGCCTGTTAAAGCTTAAGCTGTTTGAAAAGCCTAAGAAATCAAGAATAAGGAAAAATATGTCCATTATTAAGGCAATAGGAAAGGATGAGACAGGATTTATCACTCTTACATTTTTTAATCAGGATTTTTTGATGGATAGACTTCTTGAAGGAGAAATGTACTATATATATGGAACTGCAAAAGCGGCATGTGGTAAATTTGAAATGATAAATCCTGATATAGAGCTATGCCAAAATGACTGGAAAGCAAATAAAATTACACCGGTTTACGGACTTACATACGGTTTAAATAACAATGAGCTTACAAAGCTGATGAAGACAGCACTTGAAGCATACTATGATAAAATAGAAAATGTTCTTCCAGATTCAATTATTACTGAATACAAGCTGGCAGCAAGAAAAAATGCAATAAAAAATCTTCATTTTCCCGAAAGTGGGAGAAAATATTCAATAAGCAAAAAAACCATGGCATATGAAAAGCTTCTTATAATGCAGCTAGGTCTCATGGCAATTAAAAGCAGCTTTAGAAGTGATTTGCCCGGCAACAAAATGCAAAGCTATGATTTGCCGGAAAGATTAGTAGAATCAATACCATATAAACTCACAAATGCTCAGCTGAAGGTTATTGATGAAATCAAAAAAGACATGCATGCGTCAAAAACCATGAATAGATTGGTGCAGGGAGATGTTGGCTCGGGAAAGACTGTAGTTGCAATTTATGCATTGTTAATTGCAGTTGGTTCCGGTTATCAGGCTGCTATGATGGCTCCCACAGAAATCTTAGCCATGCAGCATTATGAAACCATGAAAGAATATTTTTCCATGGCAGATATTTGTATTAATATTGATTTTTTGTCAGGCTCAACTAAGAAAAAGGAAAAAAAAGAAATATTAGAAAAGCTTAAAAACGGCGAAATAAATATAATTGTCGGAACGCATGCTTTAATTGAAGACAATGTTGAATTCAAAAAAATAGGGTTAGTAATAACTGATGAGCAGCATAGATTTGGTGTAAGACAGCGTGCAAAGCTTTTAAACAAAGGAAATAATCCGGATATTCTGGTTATGACAGCAACCCCCATTCCAAGGACATTAGCTCTAATGTTATATGGGGATTTGGATATTTCAATAATTGACGAGATGCCTCCAGGAAGGCAACAGATAATTACAAGCATTGTAAAGGGAAGCAATAAAGAAGAAGCCTATGATTTTATTATGAAACAAGTGGATGATGGCAGACAGGCATACATAGTTGCACCTTTAGTTGAAGAATCGGAAAATCTCGAGCTTGACTCAGCTGTTAAAATATTTGAAGAGCTGCAAAATACATATTTCTCTGATTACAAGCTTGGACTTTTGCACGGCAAAATGAACAATGCAGAAAAAGACCAGGTGATAAATAAGTTTTATGAGGGTAAAATAAATGTACTTGTTTCAACAACAGTGATTGAGGTAGGTGTAAATGTTCCTAATTCTACCATCATGCTGGTGCTTAATGCTGAAAGATTCGGCCTTGCTCAGCTTCATCAGCTAAGAGGCAGGGTGGGAAGAGGTGCATGTCAATCCTACTGTATTCTGGTTAATGAAAGCAAGACGAAGAAATCTGCGGAAAGAATGAAAATACTAAAAAGCACCAACAATGGGTTTATAATTGCGGAAGAAGATTTAAGGCTTAGAGGACCCGGAGATTTTTTTGGAACAGAGCAGCATGGTCTTGAAAAATATGCAGTGCAAAATATAGTTAATGATGTTGAAACAGTGCAGGATGTTCAGCATATAACAAAAAAAATATTAAAAGAAAACCCACGTCTTGAAGGTCATGACTATAAACATTTAAAAAATGCTATACTAAATTTGTTTAAAGACGAAACTATAGTTTTTAATTGAGGTATATATGAGAATCATATCAGGAACCAACAAAGGAATGAAACTATATGCTCCGGAAGGTATGTCGGTAAGACCTACCAGCGATAAAATTAAAGAGGCCATATTCAATATGTTAGGATATATTGATGAAGAATCAGTTGTACTTGATTTATTTGCCGGCTCCGGCGGCATTGGTATTGAATTTCTTGCAAGAGGAGCAAGTAAATGCTTCTTTGTTGATGCGTCACATAAAAGTTTAGGCTTTGTCAGAAAAAATCTTAAGCTTTGCAAGTTTGAAGAAAAATCAAAAATAATAATGAATGATTACATAAAGTCAATAGATAATTTATCAAATGAAAATATTAAATTTGATTTTATATTTGCCGACCCTCCTTATGCTTTAAAGTGCGGCAGCAATATAGCATGTAAAGTATTCGAAAAAAACTTGCTAAAACCAGACGGAACGCTTATAATTGAAACTGATAAGGATGAAATTGTAATTGAAAGCATTGATATAAAAAGTATAAAATATAAAGAAAAAATATACGGAAGAACAAGAATAAGTATTTTAAAATATTCGGAGGATAAATGAAAGTTTTATACACCGGTAGCTTTGATCCTATTACTGTGGGACATCTAGACATAATCAACAGAATATCACATAAGTTTGAAGAAGTGGTTGTAACAGTATTTAATAATATTCAAAAGAAATATTGGTTCGATATAGAAGAAAGATGTGAAATGGTGAGACAAGCAACCGCTCATTTACATAATGTAACAGTAGATTTTACAGAAGGGTTGGTAGTTGAATACTGCGAAAAGAATAATATAAACATAATTGTAAGGGGACTGAGAGCTGTATCTGATTACGAATATGAGCTGTCCATATCAAACATAAATAAGCATTTAAATAAAAATTTAGAAACTATCTTCTTGGTAGCGTCATCGGAATATTCTTTTTTAAGCGCCAGTATGGTAAAGGATGTTGCTGAGCATGGAGGAGCTTTTGAAGATTTAGTTCCTGAAAATGTAGCTCGTGAAATTCATAAAAAACTTGGGAGGAAGTAAAAAAATGGATATTTTAAATTTGTTAGAAAGAATTGAGGATATAATTGAGGAAGCATCGAAATTCCCATTATCTAACAAGGTAATGATTGATAAGGAAGAAATTTTAGAAGTCATAAATGAAATAAGGTTAAAGCTTCCCGATGAAATTAACAGAGCATCATGGGTTGCAAAGGAACGACAAAGAATTCTGAACGAAGCTCAGTCAGAAGCAGATGAACTTATTGAAAAAGTAAAAGAGCAGCAAAAATACCTGGTCGAAGAAAATGAAATAACAAGACAAGCCCAAAAATATGCAGACCAGCTTGTTCAAGAAGCTGAAAGAAAAGCAAGCGATATGAAAATGGGAGCATACAGCTACAGTGATGAAATATTGTCCAAGCTCCAGGATAAAATACGAGATATAAACGCCATAATAGAACAAAACAGGGAAGTTTTAAAAAACATGGAATAACAACCTATAGGGGACAGAGTATTAAAGATTTAAAAAAGTCTTAATATGCTTTGTCCCTTTGAAATTTGATTTAATATAATTTTTCCCTATAGTTGTCCATAATTTCGGAGAAAAGTTCACCTGTTGTGGGAGGTGTATAGGTAATGGTATTTGCCCCTGCTTGTATAGTATTTAATATATTTTCAGGATTAGGTCCACCCGTCGCTATAATTGGAAATAGCGGATGCTTTTCACGAATTAATTTGACAATTTTTGCAGTGTTGGCTCCTCCTGAAACATTAAATATTGAAGCTCCTGCTTTTATTCTTGATTCAAAATCTTCTTTGTCAGATACAATCGTTATTATAATTGGAATATCCAGTCTTTTTTTCATTTCAGTTATCAATTCATTTGGTGTGGGGGCATTCATAACTATCCCATAAGCGCCGTTTAATTCGGCATTTATTGCTATATCGATTGACCTTTGTCCTGTTGTGATGCCGCCTCCGACTCCAACAAACACAGGTGCTGAGGACACTTCAATTATTGCCTGATTTATGGCTATCTGAGGGGTGAATGGATATACAGCTATAACACCGTCTGCATTATGGTTTTTAATAATTGCAAGGTCAGTTGAAAATATCAATGATTTTAACCTTTTTCCAAATATATTAATTCCACTGGCTTCATAAATTTCTGCCGGCATTTGTATAGGCTTTTTCTTTAGCACAGATTCAATGGTAGGTATAAATTTTTTATCTTTTTTTTCTGTGCAGTTCTTAACAGCATTGCTGTAATTGTCATGAATGATTTTGACAGTAGCCTTGTCCATATTTACCTCCATATAAATTGTATTTAATAGGATATCATTATACAATCTTTTAATCTAAAATACAATCAAATTAATGTAAAAATAACTATGCAAATAATAATATCAATTGTATAATAATGATGTATTTAACTTTGCATTTTTGGGAAAACAAGAACTATGAATCATGACTTTATCAGTGGAGAGAATTAATAATGCAGTTATGTATATGCAATAGCAGCAACTTAAGACACAAGGGTACAATTATATTGGAAACAGACAGATTTTTATTAAGGCAGTTTCAGTTAAAGGATGTGCATGATGTCTTTGTCAATTGGGCTTCTGATATGGATTCTGCAAAGTATAACGCGTGGAATGTCCATGAAAGCGAAAAAGAAACCAATAACTATGTATCGGAATGGGTTGATTGTTATAAAAAGAATAATTACTACCATTGGGCTATAGTTGACAAAAATAATAATGAAGTAATTGGCTCTATATCAGCGTCAAATATTAAAAACAGAAAGCGGTATTGTGAAATCGGCTATACAGTAGCTAAAAAAAGATGGAATGAAGGTATTGCCACAGAGGTATTAAAATGTTTGATTGAATTTTTAACTGTTGATATAGGGTTTGAAAAAATACGTGCTATGCATGATGTGAGAAATAAGGCATCAGGAAGAGTGATGGAAAAGGCAGGCATGTTATTTGTAAAGAATCAACGTCAAGTGTTTTTAGGCGGTAATAATTTTATTATGAATTGCAGCATATATGAATACAAGAAGTGAAATGAAACAAAAATTCCGGCAGTTAATAAAGATATAAAACATACAAATAGTATGTCGATTCTCCAAAAATTACAAAAAATTATTGATTTTAATTAGTAGTATGGTATAATATAATGGTTAAATTATGGGATTCATTAAATTGAAACAATATTGGCTGTTTTACATACAATATAAAATATCTAGGAGGAACAAATGAGTTCAAAATTACTAAAGCAAGAAAAAAACTTGGTCACAATTGAATTTACAGTTACACCGGAGGAATTCGAGAAGGCTGTGAATAAAGCATATTTAAAAGCTAAGAATAACATTAATGTTCAAGGATTCAGAAAAGGAAAAGCTCCAAGACATATAATTGAAAAAAAATATGGCAAGAGCATTTTTTATGATGATGCATTAGATTTTGCAGTACAGGAAGAATATCCAAAGGCAGTTAAAGAGCTTAATCTTGATGTTATAGATAGCCCTAAGGTTGATGTTATAAAATTTGAAGATAACGAAGACATAATTTTAAACGCAGATGTTGAAGTTATGCCGCAGGTTGAGCTTCCGGAATACAAAGGCGTTGAGGTTGAAAAAACATTAGTTTCAGTAACTGATGAAGATGTTGATAAAGAACTTAAGAATGTTCAGGAAAAAAATGCTCGAATAGTTGAAGTTACTGACAGACCTGTACAAACAGGTGACTTTTTAGTAATTGATTATGCAGGATTTGTCGGTGATGAGCAATTCGAAGGCGGAACAGCAGAAAATCAATCACTTGAAATCGGCTCTAACACATTCATCCCGGGATTTGAGGAACAATTGGTAGGAAAAAATAAAGGCGAAGAAGTTATTGTTAATGTTACATTCCCTGAAGAATATCATTCAGAGGATTTAAAGGGCAAGGATGCTGTATTTAATGTAGTAATTCATGAAATTAAAACAAAAGAAATGCCTGAAATAGATGATGAATTTGCAAAGGATGTAAGTGAGTTTGATACATTGGAAGAATTGAAGCAGGATACTAAGAAGAACCTTGAAAAAAAAGCAGCTGATTCTGCAAAAGTTACAAATGACAACAATGTGATTACTAAGGTTGTAAACGAAGCTAAGATTGATGTACCGGAGGTTATGATCCAAAGAGAAATAGAATACCTAGCAAAAAATTACGAGCAGCAATTCCGCCAGCAGGGTTTTACAGGCAATGAATATGATGATTTAATTAAAAATTTTGTTAACCAATATAAGGAAGGTGCCAGAACACAAGCAGAATTCAATGTTAAGGCAGAGCTTGTTCTGGAAGCAATAATCAAAAAAGAAAATATAGCGGTTACTGATGAAGAACTTAATAAAGAAGTTGAAGAAGTAGCAAAACAATATCAGGTAGAAGAAGACAGAATGGAAGCATTTAAGGAAAGTCTTTTACAGTCAAGCAAAAACTACATTGAAGAAACTATTCAAAAAAGAAAGGTTTTTGATTTGCTTGTAGAAAATGCAGTATTTACAGAACCTAAAGAAAAAGTTGAAGAAGCTTCAGAAAATAAAGAAGAATCAACAGACAAATAATTTAAGATAAAATTAAGATAATTAAGTACAATATAAGTAGAATAAAATATAATAAATAGGAGGAAAATTAAATGGCATTAGTACCATATGTAATTGAACAAACTGGTAGAGGCGAGAGATCTTATGATATATATTCCAGACTTTTAAAAGACAGAATTATAATTCTTAGTGATGAAGTTAATGATGCAACAGCAAGTGTAATAGTTGCACAGTTGTTATTCCTGGAGTCAGAAGATCCTGATAAGGATATACAATTATATATAAACTCACCTGGTGGATCGATAACGGCCGGAATGGCAATATACGACACAATGCAGTATATTAAGCCTGATGTTTCGACTTTGTGCGTTGGAATGGCAGCAAGCATGGGAGCATTTTTGCTGTTGTCAGGAGCTAAGGGAAAAAGATTTGCTCTTCCGAACTCAGAAATTATGATTCATCAACCTCTTGGGGGGATGAAAGGTCAGGCATCTGACATAAAGATACATGCTGACAGAATTATCAAAACAAGAGATACCCTAAATAACATCATAAGCGAAAAAACAGGTCAACCATTGGCTAAGGTTGAACATGACACAGACAGAGATAATTTTATGACAGCGGAGGAAGCTAAGGAGTATGGGATAATAGATGATATATTATCCAAAAGAAAATAAGGAGTGTTTCAATGAGCAAAGTCAATGATAAACAAATTAAATGCTCGTTTTGCGGTAAATCTCAAGAGCAGGTTAGAAGGCTCATAGCTGGTCCTGATGTGTACATTTGTGATGAATGTATAGAGTTATGCCATAATATTGTAGATGACGACATAGATTTATTTGAAGAATATGATTTTTCAGAGCTGCCAAAACCAAAGGAAATAAAAGATAAGCTGGATGAATATGTTATTCAGCAGGATCAGGCAAAAAAAGCTTTGGCTGTGGCTGTATACAACCATTATAAAAGAATAAACTATAAGTCCAAGGATGATGGCATAGATATTCAAAAGAGCAATATACTATTATTAGGACCAACAGGAAGCGGCAAGACATACTTGGCACAAACACTTGCTAAGCTATTAAATGTTCCGTTTGCAATTGCGGATGCAACTTCTTTAACAGAAGCCGGATATGTAGGCGAGGATGTTGAAAACATATTGTTAAAGCTTTTGCAGGCTGCGGATTTTGATGTAGAGAGAGCAGAGAAGGGCATTATTTATGTTGACGAAATTGATAAAATATCAAGACGATCAGAAAACCCTTCTATTACCAGAGATGTAAGCGGTGAAGGAGTTCAGCAGGCACTTCTTAAAATCTTGGAAGGCACTGTTGCAAATGTTCCTCCTCAAGGCGGAAGAAAGCATCCTCATCAGGAATTTATTCAAATAGATACCACTAACATACTGTTTATATTAGGTGGTGCATTTGACGGAATAGAAAAAATAATACAAAAAAGAATAGGCAAAAAAAGCATTGGATTTGGTGCGGACCTGACAGCTAATGCATCTATGGATACAGACAGACTATTACATCAGGTTCAATCACAGGACCTTTTAAAATTTGGATTAATTCCGGAATTTGTTGGCAGAATGCCGGTGGTAGTTGCCTTAGAAAAATTAGATAAAAAGGCTTTGATGACAATTCTGACAGAACCTAAAAATGCATTGGTAAAACAATACAAGGAATTGTTTAAAATGGATAATGTTGAATTGGAAATTGAAAAGGAAGCATTAGAAGAAATTGCTGACAGAGCTCTTTCAATCAATACCGGAGCCAGAGGCTTAAGAGGAATTCTTGAAAGTACAATGACTGATGTTATGTATGAAATACCATCAAGAGATGACATTAAGAAATGCGTGATTACTAAAGATACAATTGTTAATAAAAGTGATCCGAAATTAGTTTTAAGCAAAAAGCCTATATCCGATAAAAAAGAAAATGCTTCATAAACTGCCTGCCTTAGCAGGCAGTTTTTACTAAGGAGATTATATGATAGAAAATTATAGTGTAGAAAAAAGAACACTTCCATTGATTCCAATCAGAGGAATAGGAATATTTCCAGATACGGTTATTCATTTTGATATAGGAAGAGAAAGATCAATTAATGCATTGGAAGAAGCAATGCTTGAGGATTCTGACATTTTCCTGACCGTACAGAAGGAAGCAGACATAGATACACCTAAGGAAGATGATTTCTATGAAGTGGGCGTTATATGCAAAATAAAACAAATGATAAAAATGCCCGGAGATAACATAAGAGTGTTGGTTGAAGGCATAAACAGAGCCAAAATTTCTTCCATAACAATGGAAGATCCATATTTTGAAGTTGCTCTGGATGAATACATTTACAATTACAGCATGGATGCAGGAGACAGGCTTGAAGCCATGGTTCGCTTGACTATGGAGAATTTTGAGGAATATTCTTATGTGTATACTAAAATAGCACCTGATGCTTTAGTATCATTGAAGGAAATTAAAAATCCTGATAAACTTGCGGATATTGTAGCTTCATATATTTATTTGAAGCCTGAACAAAAGCAAAGCTTGCTTGAGATTTTTGATCCATATGAAAGACTGGAAGCTATAAATGAATTTCTGACAAAAGAAATAAAGGTACTTGAAATAGAGAATGAAATCAGCGAGCTGGTAAAAAAACAAGTTAGCGAATTCCAAAAGGATTATTATTTAAAAGAGCAGTTAAGAGCTATACAAAAAGAACTTGGAGAAGATGAAAGCACAGAGTTTGAAGTAGACGAATATTTAAAAAAGATTTCTGCTGCCCGCATGCCTAAGGAGGTAAAGGAAAAAGCAGAGAAGGAAATCAACAAGCTTTTAAAAATCTCCTCCAGTTCGCCGGATGCCGGAGTCATAAGGACATATGTGGACTGGCTCATTGACCTGCCGTGGGATAAAAAAACAAAGGACAATACAGATTTAAAGAAAGCAAGAGAAATTTTGTCCCAGGACCATTATGGATTAGAAGAAGTTAAGGAACGAATACTTGAATATCTGGCTGTTAAAAATATCAATAAAAATATGAAGGGGCCTATATTATGCTTTGTGGGACCACCCGGAGTTGGAAAAACCTCGGTAGCAAAATCAATTGCAAGAGCCATGAACAGGAAATATGTCCGTATTTCTCTTGGAGGAGTAAGAGATGAAGCTGAAATAAGAGGACACCGAAGAACATATATCGGAGCTATCCCCGGAAGGATAATTTCATCAATAGCAAAGGTCAAAGTAAACAATCCTGTATTTTTGTTAGATGAAATAGATAAGCTTGCAAGTGATTATAAGGGAGATCCAGCCTCAGCCTTATTAGAGGCATTAGACCCGGAGCAAAACAATACATTTACCGACCACTATATTGAAGCACCATTTAATTTAGAAAACGTAATGTTTATAACAACTGCAAACTCTACTTCAACAATCCCGGAGCCTCTTTTAGACAGAATGGAAGTTATAGAGATATCTGGTTATACTGATAATGAAAAAAGAAATATTGCAGAAAAATACCTGATTACAAAGCAAGTAAAGGAACATGGCTTAAAGAACAATCAAATAAAAATTTCAGACAATGCAATAACTGAGATAATCGAACACTATACAAGAGAATCCGGTGTGAGAAACCTTGAAAGAAATATTGGTGCACTTGTCAGAAAATCTGCTGTTCAGATAGTTGAAAAAAATAAAAAATCAGTGACAATCAACTCAAGCAACATAAAAAATTATTTAGGCATACCTAAATATGATTATGATTTAGCTTATGAGGAAGACCAGATTGGAGTTGTAACAGGACTTGCATGGACCAAGGTTGGAGGGGAAACTCTTTTTATTGAAGTTAATACCATGAAGGGAGAAGGAAAACTTCAGCTAACCGGTCAGCTGGGTGATGTAATGAAGGAATCTGCCATGGCTGCACTGAGCTATATTAAGGCTAATGCAGAAAAATTCAATATTGATTATACGTTGTTCAAAGAAACAGATATACACATACATGTACCGGAAGGAGCTATACCCAAGGATGGACCTTCCGCCGGTATTACAATGGCAACTGCAGTTGTATCAGCACTCACAAAGAAATCTGTAAGAAAAGATGTTGCTATGACGGGTGAGATAACTATTACAGGAAGAGTGCTGCCAATTGGTGGATTAAAGGAAAAGCTGCTGGCTGCCAAAAGAGCAGGTATAAAAAAGGTAGTATTAAGCACTAAAAACAAACCTGATGTGTCAAAAATAGATCCAAAAATTATCCGCTCTATAGAAATAGCTTATGCAGACAGAATAGAAGATGTAGTAAAGCATGCTATTCGCAATGAACAATGAACAGTTAATGAATGGATTTGAATCTAAGGATTCAAATCCAGATATTAAATCAGAAAGGTAAAATTATGATAATTAGAAAATCAGAACTGCTGATTACGGCTGCTAAAAAGGAGCAGTATCCGGAAACTGTGGTTCCGGAGATTGCATTTGCAGGAAAATCAAATGTTGGTAAATCATCAATGATCAATGCAATGCTAAACAGGAGAGGTCTTGCAAGAACAAGCTCTTCGCCTGGAAAGACTCAGACTATAAACTTTTATAATATAAACGATTCACTTAATTTTGTCGATTTACCGGGATACGGTTATGCAAAGGTATCAAAGACGGAGCAAGAAAAATGGGCCAAAATGATTGATACATATTTACATAACAGACCTCAGCTGAGGGAAATTATTTTACTTGTGGATATACGACATGAACCCGGTAAAAATGACAGGCAAATGTATGAATGGATTAAAGAATGTGGATACACCGGATATGTTATAGCCGCAAAGGCAGATAAATTATCGAGGTCACAACAAATAAGAAGCACGGCAGTCATAAAAAAGACATTAGACATAAAAGACAATAGTTTGATTTTTCCATTTTCATCTGTATCAAAGCTTGGAGTAGAAGAAATATGGAATTTATTAGAAAAATTACTTGAATTTGAAAAGAAATAAAAGTTATATATAAATTTATCCATGATAATTAATATACAAAGCGTTTAAGCGTTACGATACGGGGTATATTAATAGCATTGGAGGAATTGTTATGGTTTATGAAATCGAAAAAAAAGTTCAAAGTGACATAAGCGGTGTAAAGAATACAGTTGAAGAAATCCTTAATGATATCCAGGATATAATAAATGAAAATATTTTTTTTAATACAAAAATAATTTTGAATGAGTTAATTATAAACGGAGTATTACATGGAAATCAGCAGGATATCAACAAAGAACTTTTTATCAAGGTTATGGTTAATAAATCCAAAATAATCATAGAGGTATCGGATGAGGGTACAGGAATAATATATAAGCATAAATCCTTTGGCGAATATGATTTTTGTGAATCCGGAAGAGGCCTTATGTTAGTTGAAGGCCTGTCGGATAAATTTACTATAGACAAAAATAAAGTGACGTGCATACAATATATAAAATAAACAAATTCCGGCTTTTGACGCAATGAAAAATAAGCATTTAAATAGTTGTACATTAAATATATCATTTGATATAATAGACACGTTAAGTGTTTATTTTTTATAGCCCTAACCCCATTTTTCAGAATCTTTTTTCTGAAAAATGGCAGGTAGGTCTTATGCAGCGGAATCCCAATTTATGAGAGCGGCAGCGAGCAAAAAAATTGGAGATGGAGCCTGCGAATAGCCCTAACCCCATTTTTCAGAGTCTTTTTTCTGAAAAATGGCAGGTAGGACTTATGCAGCGGAATCCCAATTTATGAGAGCGGCAGCGAGCAAAAAATTGGAGATGGAGCCTGCGAATAGGAGTATTATGGATACCATTAAGCTTTCAGTCAGAGAACTGGTAGAATTTATATACAAGAGCGGTGACATTAATGTCAAAGCAAAAGCAATGAGCACAGACAGGGCTTTGGAAGGAATAAAAGCTCATAAAATTTTACAATCTCAAATGGGTGAAAATTATCAAAAAGAATATTTTCTTAAAAAAGAATTTGAATTTAACAATATAATTTTTGTAATAGAAGGCAGAGCTGACGGCATTATAATTGAAAATGGACAAACTACAATTGATGAAATAAAATCCACATACACTAATTTAGACTTAATAAATGAAAATTATAACATAGCACATATTGCTCAAGCAAAATGCTATGCCTATATTTATGGCTTGAAGGAAAATCTTAATGAGTTGGCTGTACAATTAAGATATTACAATATTGATTCTGAGAAAACAAAGATATTGTCATATAAATATACAATGGCTGAGTTAGGGCTGTTTTTTTATGAGCTATTAAATATATACATCGATTGGGCAGAAACTATAGTCAATCTTCGAAAGGAAAGAAAAGAAACAGTTGAAAGCCTTGAATTTCCTTTTAATGAATACAGAAAAGGACAGAGAAATTTTTCAGTAGCTGTTTTTCAAACCATCAAGGAAGGAAAGAAGCTTTTTGCACAGGCCCCTACCGGTGTAGGAAAAACAATTTCTGTATTGTTCCCTGCAATTAAATCATTAAATATTAAAAGCAATACAAAGATATATTATCTAACAGCAAAGTCTTCAACAAAATCAATTGCATTTGATACGGTAAAACTAATGACAGACAAGGGTCTGAGGTTAAGAACTACAGTTATAACGGCAAAGGATAAAATATGCTTTATGGATGAAGCAAAATGTGAACCAGAGTATTGTCCATATGCCAGAGGATATTATGACAAAGTAAATATACCGCTTAAAAGCTCAATAAAAAATCATTGTCTGTATGACAGAAGCTATATTGAAAGCACAGCAAAATCCTATGAAATATGTCCGTTTGAATTTAGCCTTGACTTAGCTTATATGTCAGATACCGTAATATGCGATTATAATTATTATTTTGATCCAAGGGTAGCACTCCAACGAGACGATGTATTCAAAAATAATAATGACATATTGTTGATAGATGAAGCTCATAATTTGGAGGACAGGACCAGAAGCATGTATTCTCCAGAACTTGTAAAAGAAGAGTTCTACCAGGTTTTAAAGCTTATGAGGACTGTTAATAAAAAGATAAGCAGCAGTCTGTCAAATATCAATAAAAGATTTATTGATATTAAAAAAAGCACAGAAGAGCAATTTATATTCGAAGAGGAACCGGCAGACTTAATATATTCCTTGAGAAAATTTGCTGCTCTGGCTGAAGAATATATAAACGACAAAAAAAATGAAAATATTCCGGATGAACTGGTGGATATATATTTTAAAAGTACATTTTTTATTAAAATTTCTGAAATAGCAGATAAGAATTTTTGCTATTATGCTGAATCAGATACAAAAAAAACGATGGTTAAACTATTTTTAATAGATCCATCCTCAATATTAAACGTAATTTTAAAAAGTACATGGTCATCTATATTTTTTTCTGCTACATTTACCCCTCTGAAGTATTTCAGATATATGCTTGGAGGTGCAGAGGATGATTATATATTAAAGATAAAATCTCCATTTGATGAAAATAATATGAAACTGATGATAACAGAAGACCTATCCATGAAATATGCGGTACGCAATGACAATATTGAAGCAGCATGCAGGTGTATTAACAAAGCTGTAACAGAAAAAAAGGGAAACTACATGGTGTTCTTCCCTTCGTATAGTTTTATGAAAAAAACCTATGAAACATATGAGCAGCTGTTCAATACATCAAATATTATCATCCAGGAGCAAGGAATAAACGAAGAAGCTCAGACAGAGATAACAGATAAATTTAGAAATGAAACAAATTTGGTATTATTCACTGTTGTAGGCGGGATTTTTTCTGAGGGAATTGATTTACCCCTTGAAAAATTAATAGGTGCGGTTATAATAGGAACAGGAATACCACAAATTTCTTTTGAAAGAAATATAATTAAAAACTTTTTTGATGATAAATTCAGCTCAGGATATGATTTCGCATACAAATATCCCGGGTTTAACAAAATTTTGCAATCGGCAGGAAGAGTAATACGAACTGAAAATGATAAGGGAATAGTCTTGTTGATTGATTCAAGACTGTGCCAGATGACATATCTTAAGCTTTTTCCTGAGCATTGGAAGCATTATGTCAGAACAAAAAGTATAGATGATATTAAAAATGAAATTAATTTATTCTGGAGATGTGAAAAAGATGAAAATATTGTCTGAAAAAAACGTTAAAAACTGTGCAATAATATCAAGGCATGAGTTAGAAAGATTATTGAATGAGAATAATGCAAAAATATATGAAGTAATAAGGGTAGTAAATAAAAAGGCTGTTTTTTTAAAGGAACATTTTGATAGGATGAAAAAAAGTATTGAATTAAGCAATACCGTAGGAAACCTGAATTTTGAAGATTTTAAACGTTCAGTCGAAATGTTGATAGAAGAAAATAAAATTGAAAACTTAAATATACGTGTATCATATTATTATGACAAAACTGAAATCGTATTGTTTTATTTTATTGAAAGTTATTATCCTGCTCAGGAACAGTATAAAACAGGTGTACATACAGTTACAGCAAGGGTTCAAAGGAACAATCCCAACATAAAGGCATTTCAGAAGGATTTCAAAGATAAGGTTACACAAATAATTGAAGAAAAAAATGCATTTGAAGCAATACTTATCAATGAGGATGATACTATAAGCGAGGGAAGCAAATCCAATGTATTTTTTGTCAAAGATAACAAGCTTATAACTTCGCCCGATTCAGGTGTGTTGCTGGGTGTTACCAGAAGCAAAGTAGTTGAGGTTTGCGAGAATAATGGAATAGAAGTTGAAAAAAGAGTTATAGAATTTGAAGAACTGGATAGCTTTGACGGAGCATTTATTACTGGAACATCTAATGATGTGCTGCCTGTCAGGACTATTGATGAAAGGGAATACAATTCTGCGGAGAATGAAATTGTGAAGAAGGCTTATGAGTTGTATATGGGTGAAGTGGAAAGGGAGATTGGATTATAAAAGTATTCGATGGTCATACTCGCAGGGGAATGCTTCGAATGAGGTGTTCGCTGGTCATACTCGCAGGCTCCATCACCAATTTATTTGCTCCTGACGTCGCATAAATTGGGATTGCGCTGCGTAAGTCCTTCCGCTATTTTTTCTTCCCTAACGGTCGAAAAAATAGGGATAGGGCTATAACACAAAAATGGCCTGGTGGCCATCGTTGTGAAGCATTAATATGCATAAAAGGGGTATTGGGAATATATTTGGTTATCGGGGGGGATAACCAAATATAATTATAACAAACATATAGTCATATTGCAAGTTTTTTTTACAAATTTTTTAAGTCATAATAATTTAATTATATTACAAAGAGGTTAATTATGGAAGTTTATTTAGATAACAGTGCAACAACCAAAGTAAGACTCGAGGTTATGAAGCAAATAATTGATATCAATGAGAATTTCTATGGAAACCCATCATCTCTTCACAGAATGGGACTAAAAATAGAAAAGAAGGTTCAAGAAGCAAGAAAAGCCGCTGCAAAAATAATCAACGCAAAAGCAGTAGAAATATATTTTACCGGAGGAGGGACTGAAAGTAATAATATTGCAATTTTTGGTCATTTAAATAATGCAGAAAGGAAACATAATATTATTACAACCAAAATAGAGCATCCCTCAGTTTATAATGTAGTTAATCATTTCAAGGACAAAACAGAGGTAAGATATGTTGATACAGATAAAATGGGCAAGGTTAACTTGGAAAATTTATCTGAAATCATAGATGAAAACACTATTCTAGTATCGATAATGCATGTAAATAATGAAATCGGAATAGTTCAGGATTTAAATAAAATTGCTAAGATTGTTAAAGATAAAAATAAAAATACGAAAATTCATATAGATGCTGTACAATCATATGGTAAAATAAAAATTGATACATCAAAGCTGGATGTTGACACAATGGCGTTCAGCAGTCATAAAATTCATGGCCCAAAAGGCGTAGGGGGGGTGTTTATTCGTTCGGGATTAAACATAAGCTCCATGACATATGGCGGAGGACAGGAAAAATCAATAAGGCCCGGCACAGAAAACACACCTGGAATTGTTGGATTTGGTGAAGCATGCAATCTTGTTCTCTCAAGCTTTAACGAAGAAAATGACAAATTAAGAGAGCTTAAAAATCTCTATGCCAAAAGATTATCAGAAGAAATTGAAGATATTAAGATAAACAGTTCAATGGGAGAAGACGGTGCACCGCATATTTTAAATGTTTCATTCAAAAATATACGCGGTGAAGTCCTGATACATTATTTAGAACAAAAAGGAATTTATGTTTCAACCGGTTCTGCATGCTCATCCAAAGCCAGAAATAACCGGATATTGGAAGCAATAAATTTAGACAGTGAATATGCCGAGGGTACTATTCGCATAAGCCTGGGCTTTTTTAACTGCTTTGACGAGGTAGAATATGTGGTCGAAAATATTAAAAAATCAGTAGAGGACATAAGAAAAATAATGAAGTAAAAAGAATTGAAAAAGAGGAATATACAGTTTAAAAAATAATGTTATAAGAAAGGACACATATGTATAATATAGTAGCAGCAAGCTTTGGAGAAATATTTTTAAAAGGAAAAAACAGAGGTAATTTTGAGCATCAGTTAATTGAACAAATAAAATTTGCATTAAAGGAATATAAAGGTTTATCTATATACAAGGATCTGGGAAAGGTATTTATCGAAACTAAAAATAAGGATGATATGGATGGAATTATTGAAAAAACCAGAAAGATATTTGGAATTGTAAATATAAGTCCTTCTGTGAAGGTTGAAAAAGACCCGGAGCTTATATTTGAAAAATCAGTTGAGTTATTTAAATATTTAAAAGAAAAACAAAACATAAAAACCTTCAAGGTAAATACGAAAAGAGGTGACAAGACCTTTCCGATAAAATCAATGGATTTCAGTGCAGAGGCAGGAGGCAGAATACTGGCTGCATTCAATGACGTCAAGGTGGATGTTCATAATCCTGATGTTGAAATATCAATAGATATAAAAAAAAGCTGTTATATATCATCTGAAAAAATTAAGACTGTTGGAGGGATGCCTGTAGGCTCATGCGGCAGAGCTTTACTGTTATTATCCGGAGGAATTGACAGCCCCGTGGCAGGTTATATGATTGCCAAAAGGGGAGTGGCAATAGATGCTCTGTATTTTCATACATACCCATTCACATCAGAAAGAGCTAATGAGAAGGTTAAGAATTTAAAGGAACTATTAGAAGAATATTGCGGGAAAATTAAACTATTCAGTGTAAACATACTGGAAATACATAAAGCTATTAAAGAATTTTGCAGACAAGACGAAACAACTATTATTGCAAGAAGATTTATGATGCGTATTGCAGAAAGGATAGCAAAAGAAAACAAAATGGAAATGCTTATAACCGGAGAAAGTCTTGGACAGGTTGCAAGCCAGACTATGAAATCAATGATTGCAATTGAAAATGCAATTGATATGCCTATATTGAAACCGGTTATTGGTATGGATAAAACAGAAATCATTGAAAGGGCAAGAGAAATAGGAACATTTGAAACATCAATACTTCCATATGATGATTGCTGTTCAGTATTTGCTCCGCCTAATCCATTAATTAATCCTAAGCTTGATAACATATTAAAATCAGAGAGCAAATTGAATATTGAGGAATTATTGGAGACATGTATATCAACTTTAGAAATTCTTTAGAATTTATATCTTTTGGATATAATTATTCACATAATCATTTTACCAACATATATTAAGTTATAATAAAGAGAGGTGAAATGTATGTCAGATGAAGTAAGAGCAACCAACTTTGGATGCTGCGACCGTGTTGGTGGCATTGGCGGCGAAAATGACTGGTGGGAATGGATAATAATAATATTTGTTATTTGGTGGTTGTTTGGCGGCAATAATTGGTTTGGCAGAGGTTGCTGCAGATAAGTTGTACTTAACAGAAGGTCAAATACATTAAAATGTATTTGACCTTTTTTTTTATAATTAAATAAATAAAAAAATTACGAATTTTGTATTTTCAATTAATCATTTTTACTTGCATTTAATCATTATGGGTTGTATACTAAGACTCATAATTTAAAAGCAGGAGGATGTAAAAATGAATAAAGTAGCATTGTTTTGTAAAATACCGAAGGAAGCGATGAATTTGTTTTCTGATAATAAATATGAAATAGTTGAGAAAGAAACAACAGATGCTGATGGTATCGTGATGAGAAGCATGGATATACACAAAATGGAATTTTCTCAGAGAATCAAGGCAATTGCCAGATCTGGAGCAGGAGTAAATAATATACCTGTTGAAAGATGTGCTGAAGAGGGAATTGTTGTTTTTAATTCTCCTGGAGCAAATGCAAATGCAGTTTGTGAATTGACCTTTTTAGGGCTGTTAATTTCATCCAGAAAGGTTATAGACAGTATTTACTGGACAAAAAATATAGACAATAATATAGTTGAAACTGTTGAAAGAGGAAAATCTAAGTTTGCGGGTCCTGAATTAAAAGGGAAAACTTTAGGTGTAATCGGACTTGGAAATGTCGGACATCTTGTTGCTAATTTAGGTATTAAGCTTGGAATGGAGGTAATAGGCTATGATCCGTATATTTCAGTTAAAAATGCCCTTGGCTTATCATGGGATGTTCAATACACAAGTGATGTAAATGATTTGTTCAAAAGAAGTGATTATATAACAATTCACACACCATACAATGAAGAAACTAAAAATTATATCAATAAAGATAACATAAATTTGATGAAGCACGGAGTAAAAATACTGAATTTTGCAAGAGAAGGAATAATTAATGAGGATGATTTAATTGAAGCTTTGGAAAGTGGTAAGGTAGGATATCATGTATCTGATCTTCCTAATGATAAGCTCATTAACCTAAAAAATGTTGTATGCATACCTCATTTAGGAGGCTCAACGTACGAAGCGGAAGAAAATTGTGCTGAAATGGCTGTTACACAGCTCACAGAATATCTTGAAAAGGGTAATATAATAAATTCAGTTAATTTTCCGGATTGCTCAATGGAAAGATATCCCGGCACTGATAGAATTGTTGTGTTAAATAAAAATATACCTAACATGATAGGTAAGATGACGACTGCCCTTGCAAGCAGGAATATTAATATTATAGGGATGGTTAATAAGAGCAAGGGAGATTATGCTTGCAATATTATTGATGTTGTGGGAGAATTAACGGAGGAAGAGCTTAATGAATTAGAAAAGCATTATGGAATACTTAGAGTAATGCTAATAAAGCAAAAGGGAGACAAATAATGAAGAATGTCAATATATACTCAGATGGAGCTTGCAGCGGAAATCCCGGACCGGGAGGCTATGGAGTAATTCTTGAGTATAATGGCAAGGAAATGGAGCTTAGCGGGGGAGAAAAAAATACAACTAACAACAGAATGGAGCTTATGGGAGTGATTATTGGCCTGGAAGCCTTGAAAGAGCCTTGCCTTGTAACTGTAACAACTGATTCTAAATATGTAACTGATGCATTTAACAAGGGATGGCTGAAGTCATGGCAGAAAAAAAACTGGAAAAAAGCTGATGGTAAGCCTGTTTTAAACAAGGAGCTCTGGCAGAGATTATTATATGCAGCTGAAAAACATAGTGTCAAATTTGTTCATGTATTAGGGCATAACGGACATGAATATAATGAGCGCTGTGATAAGCTTGCTGTTAGTGAAAGAGATAAGTTTTCAACGGAGTAATTAAGGATTCTGCACAATTTTAAGAAACATTCATTACCTCATGAATATTATAAGATAACAAATTATATTATGAGGTGATTATATAATGATTTATAGACAAAACCAAAATGAGGTTCAATGCCCCAACAGATATACTATGCCTTATGTAGTACAGCCTGGAGATACATTGAATTCAATAGCAACCAGATTTGGAACAAATTTGGTTGGCTTGTTAGAATTAAATCCCACATTAAGACTTAGGACATTGACAGAAGGAATGTCGTTGTGCGTTCCAAGAGTACCAGAAAGACCGCCATGCATTAACGGTGCTTATTATATAGTTAGAGAAGGAGAAAGCTTCTACAATCTTGCGCGCAGGTATGATATGCCGCTTAATCTTTTATTAGAAGCCAACCCTCAGGCTAATCCATATGATTTGAAGGTAGGGCAGGAGATATGCATACCTAACGTACCGCCCGGATGCCCATTCGGTTCAGTTGTAACTATAGCAGAGGGAACAAGATTAAGTGATATTTTGATCGGCTATAATTTAAGCTTGAATGAGCTTAGAGAGGCTAATCCGGAGTTTAATTTTAATGTTATAGTTCCGGGAACAGAGCTTTGTATTCCTACAGAAAGCTATGAACAGTGTGGAGAGAATTTTACCGAATATGTAATTAAAACAGGAGATAGTCTGGCAACAGTAGCTCTAGCAAATAATATGACACCATCTCAGCTGTTGATTGCTAATCCCGGGTTAAGGCCGGCTAACTTTTTAATTGTAGGTACAAGAATATGCATACCGAATCCACAAAATAATTCAAACACTTAAAATTAAAGGAGTATATATGAACAAAGGAGTAAAAGTTGGAATTGCTTTAGAAGGGGGAGGAGCTAAAGGAGCCTATCAGGCAGGAACTCTGAAGGCTTTAAAAGAACTTAATATGCAATATGATTGCGTTGTCGGTACTTCTATAGGTGCACTGAATGCAACCTCATATATTCTTGGTGATTATGAGGTCAGCTTAAAACTATGGCAAAATACAAACTTTTCTTTTGGCGAAAATACAAGCAATCCAAACAATTCATCAATATTTTCAGAAAAATTTAAAAATAATATTGATGACTTTGAAGATTATTATATGAACTGTGAAGGCATCGACCCTGAGCCTGTAATACAGTTTTTTAAAGAAATTATTGATGAAGAAAAAGTAAGAGCTTCTCATATTGACCTAGGCATAACAACATATTGTCTTAGTGACAGAAAGCCGTTAAGATTGTTTAAGGAAGATATACCGACAGGTATGCTGCATGAGTTTATATATGCCAGTTGTGCTCTGCCTGTATTTAAACCAAGACAAATTAATGGTAAGTATTATTTGGACGGTAGTTTTTTTAGCAAATTGCCTATAGAAATGGCTGCAGACAAAAAATGTGATGTTATTATTGCAATTAGGCTAAGACCTGATTGTTATGATTTTAAAAAATATAAAGACATTAAAATAATCGACATAGCACCGGATGAATTTTTAAGCAGTACATTAGAAGCCAGTCATAAAAGAATTGATTGGATGATAAATAAAGGATATGAAGATGCAATAAGAATATTAAGCAATTCAGTGCACCCAATTTAATTGGGTGTTTTCTTTTTTCGACCCGGAGGGATGAAAAAATAGCGATAGAACTATACAGCGAAATCCCAAGAAAATATATAAATTTTCATAAAAAATTTCACTTCTTTGAAAATTTTACATAGACTATATGGAGGTGATTGCTATGAAAGATGATAAAGTATCTGTTACAGGGATTTATCAAGGCAGAATGATGCTGTTTATAATGGAGTTGCTGGGAGAAGAATATATTTGCAAAAAGGCGGTTAATTTAGGAAAAGAAGACAAACTGGCAATACATAGCATTATAAATTATGGTAATTCAGTTTATCTGGCAGATTCATATAACAATAAAATTTATAAGTACGATTATGCTCAAAACGAATTGTCTGAGGAATCAGCAGGCAGAGATCCACGGCATATGTGTATTGCAGATGACAATATGTATGTCGCTAATTTTGAGTCGGATAACATATCAGTTATTGACTTGCCTAATTTTGCTTTGACAGAATCAATTCCGGCAGGTATTAAGCCTCATGATATTATATACAGTAAAAATGATGAGAAGCTTTATATATGCTGCTATGAAGAAAATGAAATTCTCGAATATTCGGAAAAGCATGAGCTCAAAAGACATTTTACCACTGACGGTAAGCCGATGCATATGTTTATATCAGGCAATTACATTATTCTAATGGCTTATTTCGCAAACGGTAATGTTCATACTAAAATCAATTTTATAAACATTGAAACCGGAAAAATTGAAAATGTTATTTTAATAGATGGCTTAGCTTCAGATTTTGATATTGATTATAAAAGAAATTTGATATATGTAATAAATATCGAAGATAAAAAGCTTTATATAATTGATACAGCAAAAAAAGAAACAGTTAAATTGATTTTCCTGGGAGGATATCCGGAAAGTTTGACTGTTGGTGAAAAGTATGTTTATATATCTAATTCAAAAAAGAATCAGATAACTGTAATTGACAGTGATAAGTTAGCTGTTGACCGAGCAATCAGCTTGAATTTTTCTCCAAGCTGTATCAAAATTATTAAAGATCAGATGTAAGTGTTTTTATTATTTTTGAAAAAATCTCCTCAGGATTTGAATCCCATCTTTTACATATGTGCTTTGCAAGCTCTTCTTCAGGGACATTAACACTAAGGCTGAAAATAGTGGATTCATTTTCAATAGCCTGAAGAGAAACAATGAATTCATCATCTTGCTTCTTGTAATAATGTCCAAGCAGTTCTCTATGCTTTTTAATTTCTATTTTAAAAACAGAAAAGCTTTTTTCAACTTGCTTTAAAAAATAATCAGGAAGCTTATCACCAAACATATCCAAGACATCTATACCTTCTTTAGATATTGAATAATATTCATTTCCATTTTTTGAATTAAGTAATACAAAGCCAGAATCGCATAAGTCTCCAAGGAATTCCTGCAATGTAAAATAATCCATTATGTCATTATCTAATATAAAATTAGTGATTTCAATATTGGTCAGGGGGGTATTAATATATTTCAAAATATATAAAAGCTTTAATTTATCCTGTGCAATTTTATTACTGCTCAATTTTTCCTCCGCATTTAAAGATATATATATTATATCAAATTTTAAACTAATAACAACAAGATTATGTAAATTCTACATGTAGACTTTCTGCACCAAATATTATACAATATAGGAAAGAGTAAACTCGTTCAGCTAAAGCTGGAACGTCGTTGAGAGGTGCCCCCACTCATTGAAGATGGGGTCACAATTATTTGATATAGAAGGGGACAAAAATGAAGAAAAAATATTTATTAATTATAGCAATATTGACCTTGCTGCTGGCAGGATGCTCTTCGACAGGACAAGCAGGACCATCTGATGACAAAATTCAAGAGGATGCGGAGAATAATGTTCCTGAAGAAAATCAAGAAAATGAAGCGGAGGGCCAACCGGCAGAAGAACCGCCGGCAGACCCGATTGAAGCAATAGATTTATCTCTAAAGCCCAACGAATTGGGAGAAATCATGATACTCATGTACCATGGTATAGGTGAGGAAGAATTAACATGGCAAAGAACCCCGGAGAACTTCCGCAAGGATTTGCAGTACATGTATGATAACAAGTATGAAATGATAAGCTTAAATGATTATGTAAAAGGTGAAATTAAAACAGAAGCAGGATATACACCAATTATTTTAACATTTGACGATGGCAGACAAAATAATTTCAATTATATAGAAAAAGACGGAGAGCTGATACTGGACCCCGATTGTGCTGTCGGAATTTTGGAGGAATTTAAAAATAAGTATTCAGATTTCAGTGTTACAGCAAGCTTTTTCCTAAACTCACATCCGTTTGGTCAAGCAGACTATACAGAACAAAAAATAAAATGGCTTGTTGAAAATGGCTATGACATTGGAAATCATACCTATAATCATATTGGAATGGAAACATTAAATGGAGATGAAATCCAAGCAGAAATAGGTTCAATAAATAATATTATAAAATCATACCTGCCTGATTATACAGTAGAAACACTTGCACTGCCTCATGGAAGCAATCCAAAGGAAGAATACCTGAAAGAAATGCTGGAAGGCGAATATGAAGGAAACAAATATAAAATGCTTGCTGCTCTCGATGTAGGCTGGAGGCCTGATTATTCACCATTCGATATTTTGACAGACTTCACCAGTCTTTACAGAGTAACTGCCAGTGAAATAGATGTTGACAATTGCGGAATGTATGATTACTTCAAATCATACGAAAATAATTCAAGAGAAAGATTTATAAGTGACGGAAATCCGGATGTTGTCACTATACCAAAAAGACATGAAGAATATCTGAATATGGATGTTGTTAAGGACAGATTAGTCAATATATACGAATAGAATAAATTTAAAGAGTTTAAAGTCTGATTGCTTTAAGCTCTTTTTTATATAATAGGATTAGGGTGTCAAAAGGTCATCGACTTTGATATAAATTTGTACTTTGAAAACTTAATACGCTATTTAGATTTCACGTTATTTTTGATATAATAGATTTATCAAAAATGCGAGGTGGTATG
>JAEXUD010000039.1 GCA_023453025.1 Bacillota bacterium | reverse complement strand
TCGGAGTGAAAGGATTTGAACCTTCGGCCTCATGGTCCCGAACCATGCGCGATACCAAGCTTCGCTACACCCCGACAACATTATTATTATATTCACTTTTATGAGTTTTGTCAATCATTTTCCTATGCCATTCTCACGGGCATAATAAAATAAATATTGCTGTGCATATCCTGAAAGCTTACCGAACTTGTTTTCTGCAAATTTCCTGATGTCGGCATCTTTTGTTTTTTTGTCAACATACAGCTCTTGCATAACTCGTCTTACCCATACATCCACCGGGAATGTATCAAATTGTTTCATTGAGAATAACAAAATACAATTTGCAACCTTGTCCCCAATTCCCGCATATGTTTTAAGATATGCCAGTCCTTCATCATAGCTTGTATTTTTAATATTGTAAATTATATCCTTTTCCTTCAAAAATCTTTCGGCTGCTTCCTTAAGCCTTGGAGACCTGAAGCCTGCTTTGCATTCCTGTATTTTTTCTACAGGCACTTTAGCCAGCTGCTCTGCGGATGGGAAGCTGTAGTAATCCCTGCCTCTGTAACTGCATATAAAATCCCCAAAGTTTGTGCTTAAATTTTCAATAACTTTTTTTATCATGGGTATTCTGTTATTGGCAGAAATCATAAATGAAATCATTGTTTCCCATTCATCCTGGTTTAAAATTCTTATGCCGTCCCCGAATTTTATTGCTTTTGCCATAATCTCATCAATATTAATCAAGGTTTTAATTTTTGTATAATCCATATCTAAATCAAAATATTCTTTGATTAAATCATAATCATCTATAGTAACATTATTGAATTCAATTGTTGTACCGCGTTGCTCTGCATTTATAACTCTGTTTTTAACAACGCCCGTATATGAGCCATCCTCTTCCTTATTCCACCTGAAACATTGACCGCAGTCAAATATGTGTTTTAAATTAAAGTTGTCCATATTATTAATAATTAGTTTATTATTTTTTTCTGTTATGTGCATGTGCATATTTCCTTTCAATTTTACAAATATTCAATAAAGCTGCCATGACCGTAGGTTCGTGCTTTTTCCAGATTGTCCTCTGCATCCTCTATTTTATCTTCCATCTCATTTATTTTACCTGTGAAATAATATGCCATGGCTATACGGTAATCATTTCTGGCTATATCAGCAAGATTGACAAAAAATTTCTTGCAATCATTTATTCTATCATTATAAAAATCAGAAATGGCATAAATAAGCTCTATTGTTACCTTGTTGTAATCTCTTTTGTAATATAAATCCAAGGTTCCTTTAACTTCTGTCAATACTTCATTTGCTTTTTCTTTTTGATTATTGAAATACATGCTCAGCAAAAGATTATGATAATAAACTGTCTGCCAGTTCGGAGGAATTTTCGATACATCCTCCTTGAGTATTCTGATAGCTTCATCAAATTCTCCTGCATAAAAAAGCCCTGTTGTTTTTTGAATTAAATTTATATTTCTTTCCTTTTCTGACTGAATTTTTGACAAAAGCTTATTTATTTCATCAATATATTTTTCCGGGCTTTTTTCTACGTATAAAAGCCTGTTGAATAATTCAACCTGTTTTTCCAAAATACTTCTTCTTCTGATAGTATAAATGAATAGTACTGCTAAGATTATCAATATGACGTACATTTTTACTCCTTATCCCAATGCTGAAAGTCTCTCAATAAAGCTTCCCTTTCCGTATTCCATAGCATTTTGGAAATTCTTGTCAGCCTCGTCAGAATTTTTATCTTTTTTGTTAATCATACCTAAGAAATAATAACCAAATGATTTTCTGTAATCATTAGCTCCCGTTTGTGCTAATTCAGCAAAATACTTTTTTGAACTCCTGCCATTGTAAAAATCAGATACCGCATAAACTATATCTATAAATTCCTTATAATATTCATTTTTTCTGAAATCATCAAGTACCGGTCCGGCTTTTTTGAATTCTTCGTTTGCCTTGTTTTTATCTTTCTTGAAATATAAAGCCAAGACCATATTTTGATGATAAATCGGCATCCAGTTTTTCGGAGCAGTATCTAATTTCTCAAGGGTTTCGATTATATCATCAAACCTGCCGGCATAAAGCATCCCGGTTGTTTTTTGTATAGTATTTATTATCCTGCTCTTTTCTGTCTGCCTTGAGGACAGAATCTTCTCCATTTCTTCTATATAGCTCTCCGGCTGTTTCTTAATATATAAAATATCGTTTAAATAATTTACCTGTTTTATTTGATTTTTCATTTTGTATAATAAAAAAACTAAAAACAGAATCATTATTACTACTGCGTATTGCATATTTTCTCCTTTGCGGCTTATATTTTATAATTTAAAGCTTTAATTTAGCTAAAGCATCTGCCAAAGCAGTATTGATATTTTCGTCCTGTTTTTTATCCTGCTTTGCCATATACTTGGCTGCTTCCTTGTTGGATATTGAGGTTTTCTCGTTTTCTTTTCTTTTATTGAACGCTGAAAGCTTTTCCCTGAAACCGCATTTGCATATGAAAATTTTGCCTTCCCCTTCTCCCCTGAGCTCAAGCTTCTTATGACAATTCGGGCATCTTGCATTTGTTATTTGTGCTATTCCCTTTCTGTATCCGCATTCCCTGTTTTGGCACACAAGCATGGTTCCTTTTTTTCCGTTGACCTCCAGAAGGTAGCTGCCGCAGTCAGGGCACTTTGACTTGGTTTCATTGTCATGAATAAATTTCTTGTCACTTGTTTTGATTTCCTTGATTATTTGCCTTGTATAATCAATCATATCATTCAAGAATTTATTCTTATCCATTCGCCCTTTTGCGATATCGGTAAGATGCTGCTCCCATCTTGCAGTCAGAACAGGGGATTTTAAATCTGTCGGAGATAAATCTAAAAGCTGTCTTCCCTTTGATGTAGTATAAATATATTTATCTCTTTTTTCAATTACAAAGCTGTTAAAAAGCTTATCAATTATATCAGCTCTTGTTGCAACAGTTCCAAGACCTCCGGTTTCTCCGATGGTCTTTTTCAAATCCTTGTCAGCATTTTTCATGAACTTTACCGGGTTTTCCATTGCCGATAATAGTGTGGCTTCTGTAAATCTTGACGGAGGCTTGGTTTCGCCGACGGTTTTGTTTATGCGTCCAACATCAAGCTGTCTGCCGATTTTAAGTCTGTCTAATTCATCGGTTGGATAATCATCTAAAATTTCCTCATCCTCGTAGCTGCCGTATACTTCCTTCCAGCCCAACGATAATGTAATTCTGCCTTTGGATGTAAACACTTCATTTCCTATGTTACCTGTAATAGTTACCTTTTCAAATTCAAAGGGCTTAGACAACACAGCCAAAAATCTCTTTACGACCAAATCAAAAATTTTTCTTTCCTTATCTGACAAGTCTCCTAAAATTACAGTTTGCTCTGTTGGAATTATGGCATGATGGTCTGAAACCTTTGAATTGTTAACAAAGCTTTTATTTCCTCTTATTGGATTAGAGCTTATCCTGAAGCCTATTTTTGCATATTGTCCGACACTGCATGCCCTGACCCTGTCCTTCAGGGTATCAACTATGTCTTCTGTCAAATATCTTGAGTCAGTTCTTGGATATGTCAATACCTTATGACGCTCATATAAAGACTGCATAGTGTTCAATGTTTCTTTAGCTGAAAATCCGTATATATTGTTAGCATCTCTTTGAAGCTCGGTCAAATCATATAAGGCAGGTGCATATGTAGAAGCCTTGCTTCTTGATATATCTTTAATTTCTAATTTCTTTGATTTAATATTTTTTATTATGCTTTCACATTTATCACCGTTAAAGGTCTTTGTGTCGTTGTTTTTATCCTTCCATAAAAATTTAAAGCTTCCTGCTGTTACCTCAATACCATAATATTGAACCGGCTTGAAGTTTCTGATTTCATCCTCCAATTCAGCAATTATAGCGACAGTGGGAGTCTGAACCCTTCCGCACGACAGCTGTGCATTATATTTTGTTGTCAGCGCTCTTGTTGCGTTAATTCCTACAATCCAGTCTGCTTCTGAACGTGCTGCTGCTGATTGGTACAGATTGTTGTAAAGATTTCCATCCTTTAGGTTATTGAATCCGTCCTTGATTGCTTTGTCGGTAACAGATGAAATCCAAAGTCTTTTTGTTGTCTTTTTAACCTGTGCTTGTTCTATAATCCACCTGGCAACAAGCTCTCCTTCTCGTCCTGCATCAGTTGCTATTACAATTTCATTCACATCTTTTCGAAGTAACAGGCTTTTTACAACTCCGTATTGCTTTCTTGTTTGTTTGATTACCTCTGTCTTCATTTTTTTTGGAATTATAGGCAAATCCTCTAAATTCCAATGTGCATATTTTGCATCATAGTTTTCAGGGTCAGAAAGAGTGACCAAATGCCCCAGTGCCCATGTCACTATATATTCTTTTCCTTCCACATAGCCATTTCCATTTTTATTGCAATTCAAAACTTTTCCTATATCTTTCCCTACTGAGGGTTTTTCTGCCAATACTAAAATCATTTTACATTCCTTTTTTTTATTTATTATTGTAACACAATATGCAAAAAATAAAAATAACTTTATCAATAAAAAAGAAGTTACCATTCACAGCCCATCCATAAACCTAAAACGAGAAAAATATATAGCAAACATTTGCAGGACACGATTATAACAAAAAGAAACCTTATCGGTTTCTATTTAATATATTATTATTCCTCAAATTCTTCTTCATCTTCTTTTTTTCTGTTGTTTTCTGTTTTAATATGCTCCAGCTTAGTAACGGACACTTCGTATGCAGTCTTTGTTTCATAGTTTTCGTTTTCATTCTTTTTCTGATATTTTCTGCTTTGAATTCTGCCCCACAGCTTTACATGATCTCCAACCTCCAGCTTTTCACAGTATCTTGCATTTCTCCCCCATGCAATACAAGGTATGTAATCAGATTTATTGTAGGATCTGTTAACAGCAATAAGCATGTCTGTGATTTCCCTGCCAAAAGGTGTTGTTCTGAATTTAGTTTCTTTGCACAAATATCCATTAAGGAACACTTCGTTAGGATGTCTTTTCATCTCTTCAATCTCGTTATCGTCAGGCACTATTATATCTCTTACAAACACTCTGAGAAGCAGTTTATTGCATGTGTCCTCATATCTGTTATAAGACCTGAACTGACCGTCAATAACTATGAAATTTCCTATGCTCATATCAATATCATTTATTAACCTTTCGGATATTATTACAGGCAGCAAATCCTTTGTGTCACTTAATCTTGGTACTTCTAAAAAAAACTCGTAGAACTTTTCTCCAAAAACCTCATGGCTGAAATCCAATTTACTGTTTATTCTGCCAACAATCCTTATATAATTTGACTGCATCTGTTTATCGTTCATATCAACTTCTTCCCCCTATAATTTGTCTTATATATACCATATTATTCAAAGCCTGATAAATATATGCTTTTAAATAGCAAAAAATTATGGACAATTCTTATTCCGTGGGACGAACCTTCCGGTGATATTTTTACTGTTTACAGTTGCTATCAAATAAAAATAAGAAAAATATATAGCGAACATTTGCAGGGCGCGAGTATAATTCTTAGTGAATGGAGGCTAAAAATCCGTTAAGCAGCTTGCACTGTTTGAGCGTCAGCGAGTTTGCAAGCTGTAGGATTTTTAACCGCAATGAGCTTTAGAATTATTCGTGTCCGAAACCGTGAGCGGGTATTTTTCTTATTTTTCGCCTTCAATTTGTAACTATGCAAATTTCAAATAAATATTGAAGTTTGATTTTTTATGTTATATAATTATTTGACATAATATTGGAATATGTAAGAAATGAAAGGACGGTAACACGTTTTATGAAATTAGGTATAGTAGGACTTCCAAATGTAGGCAAAAGTACATTGTTCAATGCAATTACTTCAGCAGGCGCTGAATCTGCTAATTATCCGTTTTGTACTATTGAGCCGAATGTAGGTGTTGTGGAGGTTCCGGATAACAGGTTAGATTTCTTGACAAAAATAAGCAATTCAGGAAAAACAGTTCCTGCAGTAATAGAATTTTTTGATATAGCCGGACTGGTGAAGGGTGCCAGCAAGGGAGAAGGTCTCGGGAACAAATTTTTGTCCCATATCAGAGAGGTTGAGGCTGTCGTACACGTGGTAAGATGCTTTGATGATGAAAATGTAATACATGTTGAAAGCAGCGTTGACCCAAAAAGGGACATAGAAATTATCGAGCTTGAGCTTGTCCTGGCTGATTTGGAGGTTATGAGCAAGAGACTGGAAAAATTGACCAAGATGTCCAAAAACGATAAATCCCTGTTGACTGAATTAGAATTAGTTCAAAAAATAGTTAATGGACTTGAAAATGAAAAGCAGGCCAGATTTCTGGATTATACTGAAGAAGAGCTGAAGCTTCTTAAAACATTTAATTTAATAACCGCCAAGCCTGTATTATACGTTGCCAATGTGGATGAAGACTACATTGATAATTCTTCCGCTAATAAATATGTTGATGAAGTAAAAAAACATGCTGCACAAGATAATTCTGAGGTAATTACTGTTTGCGGAAAAATCGAAGAAGAAATTTCTGTCCTGGATGATGATGAAAAAAAGGAATTTCTCATTGAGCTGGGACTTGAGGAATCCGGACTGGATAAGTTAATCAGAGCCAGCTACCATCTGCTGGGACTGATAAGCTTCTTTACAACCGGCCCAATGGAATCAAAGGCATGGACAATAATCAAAGGCACAAAAGCTCCGCAGGCAGCAGGAAAAATACACTCAGATATTGAAAGAGGCTTTATAAGAGCTGAAGTAACCTCCTACAAGGATGTATTGGAATGCGGTTCAATGCAGGCAGCAAAAGAAAAGGGACTGATGCGCCTGGAAGGAAAAGAATATGTTATGGATGACGGAGACATTGTCTTGTTCAGATTCAATGTTTAAATATCAGAGTTAATTCTTATATGACTTTATGCATTTCAAGGCAAACGGACCCTTCAATAATACTGAAGGGTCCGTTGATTTTAACTGTTGTGAATATGTTTTAACATTTTGTAGAAATTTTCATCTCTTCTTGACATAGCTTCCTCGCCTTTGCCCTCTGAGTAGTCGTACCATCCTTTTCCGGATTTTACCCCCAGATTATTGTTATCCATTAATTCTTGCTGGAGCTTGGTAGGATTCTTTACATCGCTCAGTTCATTAAAGAGGTATGAAGAAATATAATAGAATGTATCCAGTCCGCCTAAATCTGCTGTTTCAAAAGGCCCCAGAACCGGGTATCTGAAACCGGGACCATATTTCATTGCCTTATCCACATCTTCCACAGTTGCTATTCCGTCTTCAACAATTTTTAATGCCTCTCTGTAGACAGCAAATTGGATTCTGTTTCCTATGAATCCATTTACATCCTTTAATACTACTACTGATTCTTTGCCTACTTCAGCAACTAATTCTTTTAATACTTGAACTGTTTCATCACTGGTTTCATCTGACTTAATCAGTTCTATCAGCGGAATAATATGCGGAGGATTCCACCAGTGCATTCCGATAAATCTTTTCTTATTTGTTAACTTGCTGCATATTCCGTTGATGCTTAATCCTGATGTGTTAGTAGCAAAAATGCAATCTTCTCTTGCTATTCCTTCCACTTCTAACCAATAATTTTGCTTGATTTCCATTTTCTCAATAATAGCTTCAACTATTAAGTCCGCATCCTTAAATACATTCTTATCTGTAGAATATGAAATATGTGTTAATGATTCTTGTGCTTCTTCCTCGGTCAGCAGACCTTCGTTAATTAGAGTCTTTTGATTTAATAATATAATTCTTTTAGTATTTTCTAAAAATTTATCAGCGATATCTGTAACAACAACTTCATAGCCATGCTGTGCGAAGATTTGAGCAATTCCAGAGCCCATTGTTCCGCCGCCGGCAACTCCGATTTTCTTAATATCCTGTAATTTCAATTTATCCCTCCTAAAACATGTATATTATTTAACAATGTTTGTTTAATGACAAAGATGCAGCATGCTGCATCTTTGCATGATTATTATAAAATTCTAGTAAATTCCTAAGCTTCCTAATAGTATAGCAGGTATAGATGAAACCAACGGAAGTACTAAGGAAGTCATACAAATGTCAATATATGAATCTTTGTGAGTCATGCCTGTAACAGCCAGCAATGTTAAAACAGCTCCGTTATGCGGAAGTGTATCCAGACCGCCTGATGCCAGGGATGCAACTCTGTGGAATGCTGCAGGGTCAATGCCTGTTTGCTGAGCTATGGCAAGGTATTTTTCTCCCAAGGCTTCAAGTGCTATACTCATACCACCTGATGCAGAACCTGTAGCCCCTGCCAGCAGGTTAACTGCGATTGCTTCTGATATAAGCGGAGTTCCCGGTACATTCAGCAATATTCCTGTCAATACTGCAAAGCCGGGTACTGCTTTAACTACTGTACCAAAACCAACTGCAGCAGCCGTGTTCAATATTGCTGTGATAGAACCGACAGCACCGTTGCTTATTGATTTTGTAAATCCTTGATATTTATTAAAGCTGATTAACATGGATAATATAATTCCTGCTAATAAAGCTACTATAATATCTATATCAAACACATTCATTGTAACAATAACTGCAATCAATGGTAAGAATGATAAGAAAGGATTTGGCAGGTCACTGTAATCCACTTCAACTGCCGCTTTACCTTTTGGTTCTGTAAACACATCTCCGGCAGCGGTAAATTTTCTCTCTCTTCTCTGCAGCCACATTACACCTAAAACAAACATCAGAACTGCTGCTACGGTACCCATTATAGGAGCTGCAGTTGCCGTAGTTCCATAATAAGTCGTAGGAATAATGTTTTGAATTTGAGGTGTACCTGGTATAGCTGTCATTGTAAAGGTAAATGATCCAAGAGCAATAGCGCCGGGAATTAATTTTCTTGTAATATTTGCTTCTCTGAATAATTCCAGTGCTAATGGGTACATAGCGAAAACAACAACAAATAAGGAGATTCCACCATAAGTTAATACTCCGCATCCTACTACAACACCTATGATTGCTCTTTTTGCTCCTAATTTGCTTGTTAACCAATGCGCTATTGATTTAGCAGCACCTGTATAGTCCATCAGGTGTCCGAATATAGCGCCAAGCATGAATACTGGGAACCAAGATTTTACATAACCTGCAAGACCGGCCATATATGTTTCCTTGTACATATCAAGAACATTTAAGCCGCCGGTTAATCCAACAACTAATGCGCAAACAGGAGCAACCCACAAAATTGAATAGCCTCTGTAAGCTAAAAACATAAGTAGTACTAAACCTAAAATAATACCAAACATAAATAATCCTCCTATTTTTTTATTTAGAATAATTCAGGGGCAGCTTTAGTTTTACTAAAGCTGCAACTTATCTATTTAATTTAATAAATATTCAATTGTTTATTGTACTGACCATGCTCCGTCTATTGATACCATTGCACCGGTCATGCATTGAGCTGCATCTGAGCATAAGAATTTAGCCAATTCTCCAATGTCACTTGGATTTATCAATTTCTTAAGCGCTTGTTTCTTTAATAATACTTCAGCAACAACTCTGTCTTCAGAAATGCCGTGAGCTTTAGCCTGGTCTGCTATTTGTTTTTCTACCAACGGAGTTTTTACGTATCCCGGGCAAATTGAATTTACAGTAATTCCAAATGGCGCACCTTCCAATGCCGCAACCTTGGTCAATCCGCTTAAGCCATGCTTAGCAGATACATAGGCAACCTTAAATTCTGAAGCTCTTATACCATGTGCTGAATTAAGGTTGATAACTCTTCCCCAGCCTTGTTTTTTCATATATGGGAATGCATATTTTGTTAACAGGAAAGGAGCTGTAAGCATTAAATCAATTATTAATTTCCATTTTTCTTCCGGAAAATCTTCTATCGGGCTTACCAGCTGAATTCCGGCAACATTAACAAGTACATCAACCTTTGAATATTTTTCGACTGCAAAATCAACCAATGCCTTGCAATCTTCTGCCTTGCTCAAATCAGTTTTTAAATAAGAACCGCCTAATCTTTCAGCCTCTTCCTTCAATTTTGCTTCGTTAATATCAGCCATTACCAGTGTTGCCTTATCTGCTGCAAATGATTCTGCTATCGCAAGTCCTATTCCGCTGGCCGCTCCTGTAATAATACAAACCTTATTTTCTAACATAATTTTCCTCCTTTTAATTTATAGTTCAATTGGTTTCAAATCTTCTGCAATAATCAATGTTGCTCCTGTAGCATCCTGAACCTGCTCTACAGTGAATTCAGGATTTATTTCTTTTAATACAAGACCCTTATCTGTAACTTCCATAACTCCCATTTCGGTGATTATCAAATCAACTGCATTAACTGCTGTTAAAGGAAGTTTACATTCTTTTAGTATTTTGTGATTCCCTTTTGCAGTATGGTTCATGGCAACTATAACCTTTTTAGCTCCTGTTACCAAGTCCATTGCTCCGCCCATTCCCGGAACCATTTTTCCCGGTACCATCCAGTTTGCAAGATTTCCTTTTTCATCAACCTCTAATGCTCCAAGAACTGTAGCATCAACATGACCGCCTCTGATTATAAGGAATGACTCTGCGCTGTCGAAAAAAGCTCCGCCCGGGTTAATAGTTACATGAAGTCCGCCCGCATTAACCAGGTATGGATCTTCTTTTCCGGCTTCTGCAGCAGGTCCCATTCCAAGGAAGCCATTTTCTGATTGCAATGTGATTTCTATGCCTTCGGGAATATAATTTGATACTAATGTAGGCAGACCGATTCCCAAATTTACAACATCGCCATCCTTTAATTCTTTAGCGACTCTTTGAGCAATATATTGTTTATCATCCATTACACATTACCTCCTGCATTTACTATATAATCAACAAAAATTCCCGGAGTCATAACGTCGTCTGGATCAATTTCGCCCACTTCAACTACCTGATCGGCTTCGACAATCACTATATCAGCTGCTGTAGCCATTAAAGGGTTAAAGTTCCTTGTGGCTTTTGCATATCTCACATTTCCCTTCTTGTCAACCTTAGCGCCAACTATTAATGCAACGTCTGCTCTTATAGGTTTTTCAAGCAAATATTCCTTGCCGTCAATAGTTATAATGTCTTTTCCCTCAGCCACAATTGTTCCCAGCCCTGTAGGAGTTAATACTCCGCCAAGTCCGGCTCCGGCAGCTCTTATTCTTTCTGCCAGTGTTCCCTGTGGTACCAATTCAACCTCCATTTCACCTGAATTCATTTGATTTCCGGTTTCCTTGTTTGTACCGACGTGTGAAGCAATTAATTTCTTTACTTGTTTGTTTACTATAAGCTTGCCTATGCCTATTTCGGGAAATGATGTATCATTAGCTATTAAAGTTAAATCTTTAACTCCCTTAGCAACTAACGCATCTACTATCACATATGGGTTTTTGCATCCTAAAAATCCTCCGACCATGATGGTCATGCCGTCTTGTATCATGTCCACTGCCTGTTCCAGTGAAATCAACTTGTTTTTCAATGTAAAGCCTCCTATCTCCTAATGATTAATGCAGTACCCTGGCCTCCGCCGATACACAATGTTGCAAGTCCGGTTTTTGCATCCTTCTTTATCATTTCATGTATCAATGTAACAAGAATTCTTGTTCCGGAGCATCCTATAGGATGACCTAAGGCTATTGCACCGCCATTGACATTTGTTTTTTCAGGGTCTAAACCTAAATCTCTCACTACCGCAATCGACTGTGCCGCAAATGCTTCATTAGCTTCTATCAGATCTAAATCTTCAACAGTCATATTTGCTTTAGCCAAAGCTTTTTTAGTAGCGGGCACAGGACCATAACCCATAATTTTAGGATCGACTCCTGCTGATGCATATGAAACTATTGTTGCCAATGGTTTTAAATCTAATTCATCGGCTTTTTCTTTTGACATAACAAGTACTGCCGCAGCTCCGTCATTGATACCTGATGATGAGGCAGCTGTAACGGTTCCATCCTTTTTAAAAGCTGGTCTTAATTTTGATAACCCTTCTATAGTTGCTCCAAATTTAGGGAATTCGTCTGTGTCTATAACTAAAGGATCTCCTTTTCTTTGCGGAATAACTACAGGAACTATTTCATCCTTAAATTTTCCTTCCTTTATGGCTTTTTCAGCTCTGTTTTGACTTCTTACCGAAAACTCATCCTGATCTTGTCTTGTAATATTCCATTGCTCAGCAATATTTTCAGCAGTAATACCCATATGATAATTATTAAATATATCTGTCAAGCCGTCAGACACCATTGTATCAACAATTGTAGAATCACCCATCCTAAATCCCCATCTTCCTTTTGGAAGAATGTATGGTGCCATGCTCATATTTTCTGCTCCGCCGGCTAATATTACATCAGCCTCTCCAAGTGCTATTGCCTGAGCTGCAAGCTGTATGGTTTTTAAACCTGAACCGCATACCTTATTTATTGTCATAGAAGGTACTTCTATTGGAATACCTACAGCTATTGATACTTGTCTTGCTAAGTTCTGTCCAATACCAGCCTGAAGCACATTTCCGAATATAACTTCATCTACTAATTCAGGATTAACATTTGCTCTCTTAAGAGCAGCTTCTGCAGCAACAGCACCCAGTTTTACAGCAGGTACATCCTTAAAGCATCCTCCAAAGCTGCCGATTGGTGTTCTTGCAGCACTTACAATTACAACTTCTCTCATTTTCTCCTCCTTTAATCATTAATAGTTTTGAATATTTTTTGCCAAATATTCATATATATATTTTTTTTGAAATATTTTTATTGATAAACATATATATTTTAAAATATTTTTTTCAAATATTCGTATACATATAGAGCAAGTATCATGCCAACATCTGCAAATGTTTTCAAATAATATATCATTGTTGAAATATCAACACTATAAGATTTTAGTACAATTACACAAAATTTATAGTTATAAATAAAAAGTGTAGATATATATCTACACTTTTTATTTGTTAAATTTTAACTTTTTATAAAATATTTAAAAACATGACACTTTTGAGGCTTGTAGATTAATTTCTACATAATTTTGTATTGTAGAAACTTCTCTACACTATATTTTTTATATCTATTCCGTAACCGGCAAGCTTTTTATACAAAGCCGTCCTATGTATTCCAAGAACTTTTGCAGCTTCCGTCCTGCTGCCGTTTGATGATTTTATGGCACCTATAATAGCCTTGATTTCGGCTTCTGCTATCTTATCCTTAAGCTGCTTGTTTTCAGGATTCTGTCCCTCCACTATAAGCCTGTTGCTGATAAATTCCGGCAAATGCTGCATTGTAACGTAATTCCCCGTTGATATATTTGCTGCTCTTTCCAATACATTTCTGAGCTCTCTTACATTACCCGGCCAATTATAAAGCCTCATTGCTAAAATAGCCTTTTCCGTTACTTTTTTTGATGTTAAGCTTGATTCCAGCTGTCTGTTCAATATATCTTCACACAGTATTTCCAAATCATCCAGACGATTTCTCAGCGGCGGAATTTTTATTTCGACAACATTTAACCTATAGTATAAGTCCTGTCTGAAACGGCCTATTTCAACCAGAGTACTTAAATCTTCATTTGTACATGCAATAACTCTTATATCTATTTTAATTCCCAGATGTCCGCCGATTCTTTCAAATTCTCTTTCTTCAAGGACTCTTAAGAGCTTTGCCTGCATGCTGAACGGCATTGAGCTTATTTCATCCAATAAAACCGTACCGCCGTTTGCAAGCTCCATTTTTCCAATTTTGCCTTCCTTTTTAGCTCCGGTGAATGCTCCTGCTTCATAGCCAAATAATTCTGATTCCAATAATTCATGAGGTATTGCCGCACAGTTTATCCTTATAAATGGGGCATTTCTTCTGTTGCTTGCATAATGAATTGCATGAGCAAAAAATTCCTTGCCTGTTCCGCTTTCACCTTCTATCAGTATAGTTGAGGAAGAAGTTGCCGCTTTTAAAGCAATATCCTTGAGTTCAAGCATCTTCGCATTTTGCGTGATTATATCGTCAAAGGAATAGTTTGCACAGTACATTTTTCCTAATTCATTCTTATATATATTTACAGTATTTTCTAAAATTTTCAACCTCGTTGCCAGGTCCTTGACCTCTTTTACATCTTTGAACAAAACTGTTCCCACTGCTCCGATTATCTTGCCGTCTTTAATAATCGGGGTTCTGCTGGCTATCATGTCATGTCCTTGTATTCTTTGAATATCATACAATTCCTTATGTCCGGTTTTCAAAACTATATGCAGCCTGGTATTTTCTATAACATCCTCAACAGCTTTTCCTAATACATCTTCTTCTTTTATTCCAAACAACTTTTCATAATTCCATTTTATTATTTTACCTTCTTCATTTATTAAGACTATACCTTGATATGCATTATCAAGAATATCCTTCATACTGCTGAGTCCCAGCTTAAGTTCTTCTATTTCAGATTTTGTTTCCTCAATATCAATAACTTCTTTAAACATTGAAACAGTAAAACTTACTTCTTCAGATTTATGCAGGTTATATGATTCAACAATAATTTTTTTATTTTCTACATTGATTTCTTTTTCAATTTTAACGTTGGTATTCAATATATTAGTAAGACCGTAGGACTTTAACAATTCCAATATTTTTGCAGGATCTTCATTCACCACATTAAATAACCTCTTAAACTGCTTGTTAATTAAGAAATTTTGGTTATTATCGATAAAAAGTATTCCATCCGTAAGACTGTCAATCATATTGTGAAATTCTTTAAAGCTGTTCATAAAATACCCCCTTCAAAAATATAGTATAACTTACACAAACTGAATTTTATATTATTATACCACAATAATGAAAACATTTCCACCGGTAATTTAATCTAAAGAACCTGTTTCAGCACAATTTACCTCCGTATCAAACTTTCAAAGACCATCCTGCACCAATATTAAAATTCATTTTTCAATACTGTTGATTTAAAATAATTGCTTTCCCACTTATGTCCATTGTACCTTATCATGAAAAATATTGTTCTTATAATCCAGTCAATTATCATGGCAACCCATACTCCGAACATTCCCAATCCTGCGTATTTAGAAAGAATAATTCCAAAGCCTATTCTGAATATCCACATGGAGCCAACACCGACAATCATTGTGTAGCGAGCATCATTTGCTGCTCTTAAAGTATTAGGCAGAGTGAACGACAACGGCCAGATCAAGCATGCATTTATTCCGTGAAATATAAAAACCTTGCTTGCTAAAGCGGCGGTTTCTTGAGACAGATTATATACATCCAATATAAATGGTGAGGCAAGTATAATTAATGTATTTAAAACTATTAATGATATATATGCATATGTTAAAAGCTTTTTAGTATAATATCTGACCTGCTCATAATCTCCTGCACCAACACATTGGCTCACAACTGTTACGAGCCCTAAGCCTACAGCTGCACCGGGAAGAATTTCAAATGCAGAAACGGCATTTCCTACAGCGTTGGCAGTTATCGAAGCTGTTCCAAAACCTGCAACCACGCTCAGCAGCATTATTTTGCCAAGCTGGAACATACTGTTTTCAACTCCGTTAGGTATCCCTATACGCAAAATATTTTTAACCATATTTTTATCATATTTATATTTGAATTTACTGCTTATATGAATAGACAGCTCTTCATTTCTAAGCAATACAACAATTAATATTGCAGCAACGGCTCTTGATACCAGGGTTGGTATCGCTACACCTTCCACTCCCATGTTGAATCCGTAAATCAACACGGCATTCCCTGCAACATTTATCCCATTCATAATTATTGAGGTTATCATAGTTATTTTGGAATTGCCCATTGCTCTGAATAATGCCGCACTGCTGTTATAAATAGCAATAAATGGTATGCTTGCAAACACAATGAGCATGTATGTGTTTGAATAAACGGCAACATCGTGCTCAATACTGCCAAAAACCACATTCAATATGAACCCTCTGCCCGCATACATAACAGCCATTACTAATATTGAAATGAATGTTACAAATACAAGCAGCTGCTCTCCTGCCTCACATGCTTTTTTATAGCGTGATTGTCCTATATATTGACCTGCTACCACTGCACCTCCGGTAGCTAATGCTGCAAATACATTTATAAGAAGAATATTTATTGAGTCAACCAGAGATACAGCGGATACCGAGCTTTCTCCTACACTTGCAACCATTATCGAATCAGCCATTCCTACTGCCACTGCCAGGAACTGTTCGATCATAAGCGGTAATAAAAGCTGCATTAAGCTTTTATTGGTAAAAAGATAATTTTTTTTTGATTCTTGTTTCATTTTTTGCCCTGCTTTCCTATTAAAAAAAATCCTTCCAAACAGAATGTTTGGAATGGATATAAGCTAGATAAATTTATTTTGTTTAGCTTTTCCAGATTATTAATTACAGCTCATTATAATCCCGATTAATTTTATAAGTCAATTAAATTTTACAAGGACAACGTATCTATTTTAAGGTCGTTTATTTTTGAAAGCTCTCATGATATTGCAGCTTATTATGTTCAGTAATATTATTTATCATAATCATCCAGGAAGCTGTGCTTTTCGTCACCCTTTTTGTATCCAATGATTGTATCTAAATTTACATTGTGGATGCTTCTGAAAATATTCTGATCTATGTGAGGATTGGTTGCTCTTAGTTTTTTTATCAGCAGCTTCATTTCCTGGCGTTTGGAAGTACTGCCGTCACCAACTAATTCGCAGTTTTCCGTTATGCGGCATGCACATTTTATAAATTGCAGTTCATTGTATTTTTTCCAAGCCAGCACTTCTTCTTCACGAATTTTATACATTGGGCGGATCAATTCCATCCCCTCATGGTTTGTGCTTTTAAGTTTTGGCATCATTGTTTTGAATTCCGCCGCATACAGCGTACTCATCAGGACTGTTTCAATTACATCATCAAAATGATGTCCTAATGAAATTTTATTGCAGCCTAATTCTTTTGCATATCTGTAAAGATATCCTCTTCTCATTCTCGCACATAAATAACACGGCGTTTCTTCAATATTAGCAACTATATCATATATCTGAGTTTTAAACATTTTAATAGGTATGTTCAGCATCTGTGCATTGTCTATTATAAGCTGTCTGTTCGTATCACTGTATCCGGGATCCATTACCATGTATTCTGCTTCAAATTTGGTGTTGCTGTATTTTTGAAGCTGCTGAATACATTTTGCCATCAACATGGAATCCTTGCCGCCTGATATGCAGACTGCAATTTTATCATTGCTTTTAATTAATTCATATTCCTTAACAGCGGATATGAATTTAGACCATATGGTCTTCCTGAATTTTTTAACTATGCTTCTTTCTATTTCTTCGTATTTTTCCATAATAACCTACTTTACTAATTTATCCATGTACTTTTTATGTCAAATAATCAGTCTTATTATAAAAGTTATAATTTCGCTGTCATCCAGCATAAAAAATCTAAAATTAATTATATTGATTATTTGGTATTATTACAAGAGTATTTTTTTGATAGTAAAGTAAATCTATTGATATTTCTGTACGATTATTAAAAATTTATTGCATCCTGTTATTTTTTTTGCTATTCTTAGTATAATGAATTGTAATAAATTTACAATTTACAAGGGGAATATTTTATACAAGGAGGGTTTATGGAAAGAGCTCACGAAGTTGATTATCAAATTTTTGGAGACGACATTCAGTTTGTTGAAATCTCACTGGATTATGGAGAAACAATAGTAGCAGAACCTGGTGCTATGATGTACATGGATTCAAGTATTGAGATGGATACTGTATTTGGAGACGGAAGCGGAAAAGAATCATCAAAGGGTTTAAAAGGAATTTTGGCAACAGCAGGGAAACGTGTTCTGACAGGCGAAAATTTATTTACATCAACCTTTACCAATAAAGGGTTAGGTAAAAAAGCATTGGCTTTTGCAGCACCATATCCGGGAAAAATAATACCTGTTGAGTTGATGACATATGGCGGCCAGCTTATTTGCCAAAGAGATTCATATCTTTGTTCGGCAAAGGGTATAGAAATAAGCATAGCATTCCAGAAGAAAATCGGAGCAGGTTTGTTCGGCGGCGAAGGTTTTATAATGCAAAAACTGCTTGGAGACGGATTGGCATTTTTGCATGCCGGCGGAACTATAATAAAAAAAGAACTGAGTGCCGGAGAAATCCTGAAGATTGATACGGGCTGTTTAGTAGCATTTACCGCAGGGGTTGACTATGATGTGCAATTTGTGGGAAATGTTAAAAGTGCATTGTTTGGAGGAGAAGGTTTGTTCCTGGCAACATTGAAAGGTCCCGGAACAATATGGCTTCAATCACTTCCATTCAGCAGAATGGCTGACAGAATTTTCTCAGCAAGCAAAAAAGCCGGCGGCGGAAATTCAAGCAAGGGAGAAGGAAGCCTGCTTGGAGGCATAGGAATCGGTAATTTATTCGGACAAGATTAAAAGGTGCTAATGATGCACCTTTTTTATTAAGACCTGATATTTTCCTTATATATGTTCGAGACCGCTTTTGTTGCAGAAATATCTTCTGAAATAATATCAAAATCACTTATGCTTTTATGCAGCTCGTTAATATATGATGTTATTAAACAGCTGCTGTTATGAAATACTCCGCCTTTAATTCCTATTGTAACATTACTCTTAAACGCTTTTTTTTCATAAGCAGCGCATGTCAGCTCTGCAAGACTTTTTCCTGCATTTTCTAACAATAACACGGCATAGGGATCGCCGTTGATTGAGCTTTCAACTATTATAGGAAACAATGAAGAAATAGTTTTTTTTTCATTGTTATATATGAATTCCATAATTTCTGAGCGTGAAGAACCTCCGATTTTATTTATTATTTTTTTGCTTAAGCTGTCAAACGGGAGATTTCTGTCAATTCTATATACTATATTTTTAAATACTTCTATAACAATATGATAGCCGCTTCCTTCATCTCCTAAAATGTGGCTCCAGCCTCCTACCATCTCACCTTGTCCATTTTTCTGAACATAACAAGATGAGCCGGTTCCTGCAATTGCAAGTATACCGTCACCTTTCCCAAAATATGCTTTACATGCCATTTCAGAATCATTTAAGACTAGAGTTTCAATTCCATATGTACTTTCAACGTATTTTTTAATTAATTCTGCGTAATTTCCTGTTTCCACTGCTGCCATTCCAATAGAAATAAAACGGCATTCTTCCTTTCCCAGTTCGCTTGTGCATTCTCCAATTAATGTTATAATATTATTAATGGTTTTGTCTAAATTTACCGCTGGGTTTCCAAATCCACCTATTTTGCAGCATAAAACGTTATCCTTCAAATCATAGGCAACAAGTTCAGATTTAGTTCCGCCCGCATCAATACCAATCAAGTAATCCATGTGAACACCACCTTTATTATATTATAGCACATTAAACCACTTTTTCTATATTTTATTTTTAAAAAAAAGACTTTTCCAGGTTGAAAAGTCTTTTAATAATTATTTTTTATTCTTCTATACTTATTGCGTCTGTGGGGCAACCATCTGCTGATTCTCTTGCACAATCTTCATTTTCAGCATCAACCGGGTCTTGTATTACAGTTGAAATATCATCATCATCCATTTCAAATACCTCCGGACATACTGACACACAAAGTCCGCAGCTTATGCATGCATCTCTGTCAACTATAGCTTTCATTGTATCCTCCTAAAATCATAAAATTGTAAATATTATTTTATTCCAGTTCCTTGTGATGAATAGCATTAATTATAATTTGTTTGGCTTTTTCATGCCCATACTTTGCTTTCCCTTGAATTTCAGGAACAGGTGGTTGCTCATTCTTTGTAAAATGCTGCTTCTTATTGCTTTCAGTTCCATGTGGTTCTTTTGGATCTGGTCTTCTCATACCTGCTTTTGCCATAAAATCACCTCAATTATATTGTGATTTATTTTATGGTATTTATTCATTTAAGTATTATTACAATTTTTAACATTTTCATTCCAAAGATATATTATAACTTTTTTTATTTTATAATTTCTATTTCATCTCCCGGCTTAATCCAGCCCGGCATTAAAACTTTTGTAAAAATTCCTTCTCTTGGCATCACACAATCACCAACCAGATCTCTTATGGCACATCCCATGTGACATTCTTTTCCAATTTGAGTTACTTCCATTTCTGTTTCACCTATTTTTAATTTGGTACCTATTGGAAGCTCATATAGTATAATTCCTTCTGTTGTCAGGTTTTCTGCAAATTTTCCGACACACAAATCAACTCCGGATGTTTTTATTTTATCTATGCTTTCTTGTCCTAAAAGACTTACCTGTCTATGCCAGTTTCCTGCATGTGCATCGCCTTTAAGTCCATGATTAATTTCAAAATATCCCTTCTCAATCGGGTTTTTGGGAACTCCCTTTGTTTCACTGATGTTAACAGCTAATACTTTTGCCATTTTATATTCTTCCTTTTATTTTTTATAATTATTTTACTCTTTCAAAAACTCCTGATTTTCCACCTGATTTTTTCATCAGCATTACTTCGGATAATATCATTTCTCTGTCAATTGCCTTACACATGTCATAAATAGTGAGTCCTGCAATTGAAACTGCCGTCAATGCTTCCATTTCAACGCCTGTTTGACCGGTGCTTTTCGCCGTGGCTGTTATCTCCACACTATTTTTATCGAAATTAAGGAAAAAGCTTATGTCACATCCGGAAATCATTATGGGATGACACATTGGAATAACATCAGAAGTTTTTTTTGCTCCCATAATTCCGGCCACCTGAGCTACTGAAAGAACATCACCCTTTTTTATACTGCCATCATTGATTCTTTCCAGGGTTTCTCTTTTCATATATACGCTTCCGCAAGCAACAGCCTCTCTTACTGTTTCTTGTTTTTCACTGACATCAACCATCCTGGCTCTGCCTTGTTCATTGATATGAGTTAAGTCCATTTTATCCTCCAATCTGGTTCATCAATCTGTCTGTATCACTTTTTCTTTCAGTATCTAAATGATGCTCTTCAGGTTTATTATAAACCGCATTTTTAATTACTTCAATTAATCTTTGCTCATCTTGAATATATTGTCTTAAATTAATTTCTTCTCCTGAATGAAGACAAGGTTTTATTGTTCCTGTTGATGTTAATCTGATGCGGTTGCATTCAGAGCAAAACTTGCAGCTTATCGGGCTTATAAGTCCCACTGATCCTTTAGCACCGGGCAATTTGTAAACAGCCGCTACCCTGCTGTCATCCTTAAATGGAACAAGCTCGGGAAATCTTTCAATTATCTCTTCAACCTTCATGCTGCAATCATCAAAATATTTTTGCCCTTCACCTATCGGCATGAGCTCAATAAATCTTACCTGTATGGGAGAATCAATTGTAAGCTTAAGAAAATCACCTATTTCATCATCATTTATATTTTTCATCAATACAATATTCAGTTTAATAGGTACCATATCCAGGCTCAGACATTTTTCAATTGCATTAAAAACCTTATTTATATCTCCATGTCTTGTTATTTTTCTGAATTTTTCTTTTTGTAAAGTGTCCAAACTGATATTTACACGTTTTAATCCTGCTTTTTTTAAATCCTCAGCCATATCAGCCAGTAGTATCCCATTTGTTGTAAGAGAAATATCATTTATATCAGGCATTGAAGCAGTGTGCCTTATAAGCTTGTCTAATCCTTTGATAACAAGAGGTTCACCTCCTGTAAATCTGACCTTTTTAATTCCCAATGCCGCACATGCTGTTATTATCCTTTCCACCTCTTCGAAACGCAATATGTCCTCGTGGCATTTTTTGTCTATGCCCTTTTCCGGCATGCAATAAATACATCTGAGATTGCATCTGTCAGTAAGCGATACTCTTAAATAGTCTATATTTCTTCCTTTTTCATCAAGCATTACCCTGCTCCTTGTAATATAATTCTGCCAATATCTGAATAATCACGGTCTCAAGTTCATCCGGCTTATCAATTTGACCTCTTCACCTAGCACATTCTCCTCCGGTACCGCTTAGTATTTCAATCCCATGAGGAAGTGCCGGAAGAATAAAATTCAAATTTTCAACGGCTCCCTTAGGGCTTCCCGGAAGGTTTATAATTAAAGTGTTGTCTCTTATACCTGCTGTTGCTCTTGAAAGCATTGCCTTTGGAGTAATAGAAAGAGACATTTGTCTCATTGCTTCAGGGATTCCGGGGACTTGTTTTTTAATTACCTTCATGGTTGCCTCAGGTGTTACATCTCTTTTTGAAAATCCGGTTCCTCCATTTGTAAGAATCAGGTCCAGTTTAAGCTCATCACACATATAAATTAATTCTTCGCTTATTAACTCTATTTCGTCCGGTATTATCTTATAGTATTCAACTATGTATATATCTGAGTCCAATGCCTCCTTAATTGCCGGTCCTGTGCCGTCAGTTCTTTCACCTTTTGAACCCTTGTCGCTTATAGTCAGAATTCCTGTTTTAATCATACGTACCTCCAGCCTTATATATAATAAAGTATAACCCTGCAAGTAATATTTTTCAAGCTATACTTATACATTTTAATACTCAATTTATCGTTATTATTTGCAGTTACTATCCACAAAACCAAAGAAAAATAAGAAAAATATATAGCGAACATTTGCAGGACACGATTATAATTCTTAGCGAATGGAGGGTAAAAATCCGTTAAGCAGCTTGCACTGTTTGAGCGTCAGCGAGTTTGCAAGCTGTAGGATTTTTAGCCGCAATGAGCTTTAGAATTATTTGTGTCCGAAACCGTGAGCGGATATTTTTCTTATTTTTCGCTTACACTTTATAACCGTGAACCAATGTCATTTAGTTAATTAGAAAACAAAGTAGCTTTATAAGATTTTAGCCACTTCTATCAGGAATAGGGAGATTTATAAATGAAGTCAACACTTTAGTTATGAAGAAAAGCATGACGAAAAGACAGATTGTACATCTGCCTAAAAAAAACTATAATAGTAGAGATGTTTATGCAGCCCGATATATAAAATATCGAGGTTTTCGAAAATGAGCTGTTTGAAGCCGTGGATACTGGCGTTCATTTCGAATAGGAATTAACTCCTTTTGTAGCAGGGACATCACATCATAACTGTCTTTCTCCGTGGCAAGACGGAGAAAGACTCTACAAATATGTGCAGCCATAGTGAAATTGACTTTGTATTCATGTTTTGTATCGTGCTTTTCCAAAACCGTGTGGTTTATCATTGTTTCGGTTATGTTATAGGTAATCAATTTTGCCCAGATTTCTTGTTCAATGTATTCAGGTTTGTATGAATGAAAATTACTCAGTCCAATCGTATATTTCAGTTTCCTGAATGAGGATTCTATACCCCATCTGGAATAATACAAACTTTTAATACGTTCTGAGGGAAATTCATCACTTGGCAGGTTGGTTACAATACACTCGTATGTGGAAACACTAATAGGAAATCGTACAATACGAAAGGATAGTTCATAAGTATCATAGCTACCATATTCAATGTAATCAAAGGATGATGCCTGATCAACAAAGCGTATGTAGCTGTTTGGATTAACTGATACATTTTTCGAATGGCTCCGAACTAAAGTAACCTTAACCTCAATATCAAAAGATTCTTGCTCCGGAAAATCAAAATTGCCAACCAGCCCTTTGGAATGAATATCCTTGGTACGAAACAGAAAATACTGGTTTTGATTAATGACATGCGCCATGTTATTATAGGAACAATAACCACGGTCACCGATATAGACATTTTTTCTTCCGTCAAGGATATCGTGGCGATCAACGATGTCACAGAAAGCACTAAATTCATTTTTGCAATGAACAGATTGAATCAAGGCAGCCGTGTAGATATGTGAAGTCAAATCAAAGAATGCGTTTATATGCATACTGTAGACTCCTCTGATGGAATTCCCTGGTGAGTAGTAGTAATCATCTGATGAAAAAGACGGTGTACTAAAGTAAGTACAGCTTGAACCATCGGCAGCTAAAAAACGGTAATTTTCATCCGTTAAGTTCGAGGATGACAATTCCATAACAGAAGAATTAAAGTGTTTAAACACAGACTCCAGAGCATCAGGTTTTAGCTTTGCACGCTGTTGATTAAGAGCTGAAGAAGTTGGCCTTGAAGGGGTCATTCCCCAAAAATCAAGCAATTCAATCTTTGTAGACGAGGAACCTTGTGAAACAAGGAAGGAAATAAGTACTTGAGGATTGATTTTTCTGTTTCTTTGAAAGTCTGTATCCGGATGGACAGAATACTTTGAAATGTTTGATGCAACATGTTCTACAGCTGAATTAAATAAATTTTTGATTTTTTGATGAATCATAGGGTAATGCCTCCTTGAAATAAAGTTTAAATATCTTTAATTCAAGGGCCGCTCTCGTTACCTCTAAAAAACATCAGTAACGAGAGCGGCCGCACATTTTGATCTGTCTGTCAACTACTATTTTGAAATAAGTGAAAAAAATGGTTAGACCCCATTGCTGGAAATCTAACCATTATGAAGATATAACGTTAACTAAATGACATTGCACTGTGAATAGTAACAAATAATAAACTGACACAGATCAGGTTGCTTTAAAAATACATTGCAGTTAATTAAACAGTTATGTTATAATAGGTATCGCAAATGAAACAAAGACGAATGACTTCGCCCGGATTAAATTTAATGTCGGTGAAAAAGCAATACAACGGCTTGCACTTATGATAAAATATCTGTAAAATAATTGCAAAAGGGAAAACACATGAAAAATTTAATTGTAAAGGTATTAAAAAACTCAATTGCGGAGGAAATGGAGCTGGAGCCCGGAGATGAGCTGATTTCTGTAAACAATTGCAGTATTTTGGATTATATAGATTATAAATATCAGATATCAGATGAAAATGTACTTTTTGAAATACGCAAGAAGGACGGAGAAATCTGGGAGCTGGAAATAGAAAAAGAATACGATGAGGATATAGGAATTGTATTTGAAAATCCTCTTATGGACAATATAAAGGTGTGTTCAAATAAGTGTATTTTTTGCTTTATTGACCAAATGCCTAAAGGAATGCGAAATACACTTTATTTAAAGGATGATGACACCAGGCTTTCTTTCCTTTACGGAAACTTTATAACTTTAACAAATTTAAAAGAAGATGAAATAGAAAGAATAATAAAATATAGGATAAGTCCGATTAAGGTTTCGGTTCATACAACTGATTCTGAGCTTAGAAAATACATGATGGGCAATAAAAAGGACATTAATATTTTAGAATATCTGAAAAGGCTTATAGATGCCGGAATAACCGTAGATTGTCAGATTGTACTGGTGAGAGACGTAAATGATGGGAAGCAGCTTGATAAAACAATAAGGGACTTATCAAAATTACACCCAGGTCTTAGAAGCGTTGCAGTTGTGCCGGTAGGACTAACAAAATTCAGAGATAGATTAACTGAACTTAAGCCCTTTGATAAAGAAAGTGCAGCTGAAATTGTAAAGCAGGTAACAAAGCTTCAAAATGAATTGTATAAAAAATTAAACACAAGGTTTATTTTTATAGCTGATGAATTTTATATTACAAGCAACGTTGATTTTCCAGCTCACGAGGCTTATGAGGAATTTGATCAGCTGGAAAATGGCATAGGTATGTGCAGATTGTTTAAACAACAAATTTATGATTTATTGGATGAATATAAAGGCAGTGAGCCTATTTCAGATGAATTTACATTTGTAACAGGAGCTGCAGCATATGAGTTAATTAAAGAAGTGGCACAAGAAATAATGAAAAAAATATCTATAAAAATAAATGTAGTAAGAATTATCAATAATTTTTTTGGGGAAAGGATAACAGTGTCAGGACTTACAACAGGCAGGGATATAATTGAACAGCTAAAGGATAAAAATTACAAGAATATTATTTTGCCGAGAAATATGATAAACGACAACAATGTCATGCTTGATGATTTAACAATTGAAGATTTAGAAAAGGAATTAAACACCGAGGTGACAATTTGCGATGTGGACGGTGCAGCATTGCTTAGCATGATTACGAAATAATGAATGCAGGGGAGGAACATATCCTCCCATTATAAACGGAGGAAAAGATGGCAAGACCAGTAGTAACAATTGTGGGACGACCAAATGTAGGTAAGTCTACACTTTTTAACAGAATAGCAGGAAAAAGAATTTCCATAACAGAAGATACACCAGGAGTTACAAGAGATAGAATTTATGCTGAATGCGAATGGCTGGATAATTATTTTACTTTAATAGATACCGGAGGTATTGAGCTTAATACAACAGATACTATTTTTTCACAAATGAGGGTTCAAGCTGAAATAGCGATTGAAATGGCAGATGTGATACTTTTTATGGTTGACGGTAAGGAAGGTGTTACAGCAGCAGATATGGAAGTATCCCAAATGCTGAGAAAATCAAAAAAGGAAATTATTTTAGTTGTCAATAAAATGGATAAGTTTGTTAATGATAACAATGTATATGAATTTTATAATCTGGGTATAGGAGAGCCGGTTTCAATATCTTCATCAGAAGCCTTGGGCATAGGAGATCTTCTTGATGTAATAATTTCTAAGTTTGATGAATCAATGGATACTGAAGAAGAGGATGACAGCATTAAAATAGCGGTAATCGGTAAACCAAATGCAGGTAAATCTTCAATTATAAACAGGATAATAGGCGAGAACAGAGTTATTGTAAGCGACATACCCGGAACAACAAGGGATGCAATAGATACAAAGTTTGAAAAAAACGGTCAAAAATATACTTTAATTGATACCGCAGGTATCAGAAAAAAAAGTAAAATAAGCGAAACAGTGGAGAAATACAGCGTGCTAAGAGCATTTACAGCTGTTGAAAGAGCTGACATATGTATTTTAGTTATTGATGCAGACAAAGGAATAACAGAACAAGACATACGTATTGCCGGATATTCTCATGATAACAACAAAGGTATGATTATTGTCATTAATAAATGGGATTTGGTTGAAAAGAATAATTCAACCTTTAAGGAATTCCAGGACAATGTAAGAGAAGCGCTTGCTTATGCTACTTATGCTCCAATTTTGACCGTATCAGCATTGACAGGTCAAAGAGTAAGCAAAATACTGGACGAAGTTGATTCAGTATACAATTTTAGAAATTTAAGGGTTTCAACAGGTGTTTTAAATGATATAATAACAGAAGCTGTTCTTATGAATCAGCCAAGAACAGTACGAGGTAAAAGACTTAAGCTGTATTATGGAACACAGGTAGCAGTAAATCCTCCAAAATTTTTAATATTTGTAAATGATAGCGAAATTGTGCATTTTTCATATCAAAGATATTTAGAGAACAAAATACGTGAATCATTTGAATACAGTGGTACCCCCATTATAATTGAATTTAGAAGCAAAAATGAAAAAAGCTTGTAATTACAGGAGAGGATACAGATAAGATTCTTCTCTGTCCCAAGTGATGATTATTTTGTCATCATGATAGAGCAGTTCGAAGAATCTCTTAATTTTTAACGGAGGTAAACATGAAATTTATATTAATAGCAATCATATCTTATTTTTTAGGAAACATTTCGTTTGCTTATATTTTAGGAAAGCTATTTGCAAAAAAAGACGTAAGGGATTACGGAAGCGGCAGTGCAGGCGCAACAAATGCTTTAAGAATATTTGGCAAGAAAATAGGGATAATGGTTTTTGCAGGAGATGTTTTGAAGGGTGTCGCCGCGGTTATATTAGGCAGATATTTCGGGGAGCAAATTGGTGCGTATTTGGCCGGAGCTTTTGTAATAATCGGACATAACTGGCCTGTGATGTTAAATTTCAAGGGCGGTAAGGGAGTGGCAACTACAATTGGAGTTATGATATTTGTAAATCCATTTTTAACCTCAATATGCGTTATGCTTGGTGTCATTATAATTATATTAACGAGAACCGTGTCACTTGGTTCAATATTTGGAATGGCATTGGCCCCTTTAGTTGCGATTATTTTTGTCAGACCATTTGATTCAGCACTTTTAATTTTCTGTTTATTTATAGCAAGTATGTCTATTTACAGACATAAATCAAATATAAAAAGACTTTTTGAAGGTAAAGAAAATAAATTGTAGGAGTGAGGTCGTGAAAAAAAAAATAACATTGCTTGGTGGAGGGAGTTGGGGAACTGCGTTGTCTAAGCTTTTATCAGAAAATGGACATCAGGTGACGGTGTGGCTAAGGGATGAAGAACAATGTAAATTGCTGAGCACTGAAAGAGTAAATAAAAAATATCTACCTAAAGTGCAAATTCCTGAAAATATTGTTTTTACATCAAATATAAATGATGCAGCGTATGATGCAGAAATACTGTTGGTTGTTACACCAACTCAAATGATCAGAAGTATTCTAAAGCAAATTGACTCCGAATATAAAAAAGATAAAATAATTATAAACGCTTCTAAAGGCATAGAGATAGGTACAATGTGCCTGGTTTCAGATATAGTTAATGAGGAAACAACTAATTGCACTTTTGCTGTTCTTTCAGGTCCTTCACATGCGGAAGAGGTTGGACTTTGCTTACCGACAGCAATTACAATTGCATGTGATGACAAGGATGCTGCAGAAGAAATACAAGACGCATTTATGTCAACATATTTCAGAGTTTACACAAATGATGATGTTATAGGAGCTGAAATTGGCGGGGCGTTAAAAAATATCATTGCTCTTGGTGCCGGAATATCAGATGGTGTCGGATATGGTGATAATGCAAAAGCTGCTCTTATGAACAGAGGTATTGTTGAAATAGCCAGACTTGGAATTGCCATGGGGGCCGATGTACACACATTTTACGGCCTTTCAGGAATAGGTGATTTAATAGTAACCTGTACCAGCAGGCATTCAAGAAATTGGAATGCAGGATATCTCATCGGTCAAGGTATGTGCAAGGATGAAGCAATAAAGAAAATTGGAATGGTGGTTGAAGGAATTCCTACAACCTATGCTGCATATAAACTGTCTAAAAAATTAAATACAGAAATGCCAATTGTCAATGCAATGTATGACGTGTTGGAGAACAACACGGATGTTAAGGAGACAGTTAATAAGCTTATGTTAAGAGATAAAAAAGAAGAAAAACTGTGATGTAAAGAAGATGGAATAAAAATATACAGGTATTATATCTGTATATTTTTTTGTATATTGGAATTATATATACAATAATTATAGTAACACCTTATTTATTGGGACATATATTGTAAGTAGCTATTAATAGCGAAATTATAAAAAGGTAGTGTATTTTTAATTGGAGGAAGATTCATGAGATATAGAAATAGAAATATTCAGAACAATGAAGACTTAGAACAAATATTTAATGATTGTAATTTCTTCGACCCTTGTCAACGTCCCCCATATGATCCCTGCCTGCCTAATCCGTGCCCACCCTGTCCATGCCCGCCTGATCCGGACCCATGCAGATGCTTTATAGGTCCGACAGGTCCGACAGGCCCGAGGGGACCGCAAGGTTGCCCGGGTCCAAGAGGACCTCAGGGCGTGCAAGGTCCACAAGGTCCACAAGGACCTCAGGGAATTCAAGGTCCACAAGGACCTCAGGGTCCACAAGGACCGCAAGGAATTCCAGGTCCAACAGGCCCGACAGGATTGATAGGCCCAACAGGCCCAACAGGCCCGACAGGCCCAACGGGAGCAACAGGATTGACAGGTCCGACAGGTCCGACAGGCCCGACGGGAGCGACAGGATTGACAGGCCCGACAGGTCCGACAGGTCC
>JAEXUD010000021.1 GCA_023453025.1 Bacillota bacterium | reverse complement strand
CAACTGATGTATTGAAGAATACAATGATAACAATACTATCCAGGAGTTGTGTTAATGCTGAAAATATTGTTGTACGGCAGTGCACGGGAGCGTAAAATACCTTACGAGGAACTCTTGGCGATTAGAATGCTGCATATATATTCAAAATGAGGTTGCGCTTTTTTGAGGTTTTCCTTCATAAACTACATATTCGCTTCATAGCAACTTAAATTTTCGTTGAAATAATCACATTTTATAAATGTAAATATATACGTATCAAATGTATATATTTACAACGCCTCGTTAACCAAAATAGAAGGATTGATTAATATGAAAAATATTTCATAAGTTCAAGTTTTAAATTACTTCCTCCCATTGAAAGCAAAATATTAATCATTTCTTTGAAATCCAGTTTCCTTTTTCGAGTAAAATCTTTACCAGTGTTATTGATAAATAACCATGAGTATTCTTGCATTTCAGTTAACGCAGTGTCTAATTTTTCTTAAACTTTCATTTTAATATCTTAACTTAATGACATTTATCCTATGGCTCGTATTTTTTTCCGCTCCTTCGGTCCCGCAAAATAGCTTCCAGTCTGTCGAGTGTCTCATTGTCGTTCAGTAAAATGTGGATAGTGCTTTTCTTCCAGGAAAGCTCAGTAGAAAGCTCAATAAATCTCAGAGCGTGACAAAGCTCTGTCCTGCGTCCACATAAGCTCCATAACTTCCTGCTCGTTTTTTGTAAAAGAAAATGCTGCGTTATCCTAAAAACACCTCTAAATGCTAAATTCGATAAATTATATTCAATATTAATATATTATTATAGAAAAAATTGTACATAAATTCAATGAAAATTATTGATATAAAATAAAAAGGTAATTATACATTTATATGTTGACAGCTAAAATAATATAACATATAATATAATTATAAAAAATATAACTATAAAATCTTAAGAATATTTAGATTAAAATTTTATCAATGTGAGTGAAGTATTTTGAAAATTGATAATTAAGATTCAACATTTTTCTATTATAGAAAGTAAAGATGTATAATATTGTGTATTAAGGGAGGAGAGAATGATGCCTCAAGAATTTGGTTGGGCAGGAATAATAATTACCATTTTGTTAATTGTAGTGGTGATTTACTTTATTAAATATATACTAAAACAAATTAAGTAAAAATTTTCAAAAGCCTGTAAAAAATTTTGTGTAAACAGAAATAAAACGACTCCTTCTTGGAAAATGGACACTCCAGAGACGGTAGAGTGATATGCTTCCCCTTATAGTGAAATGACCCTCTTTTGTTGAACAATGTGATATACTATTCAATGAAGGGGGCTTTTTAAGCTACAAAGAACGGCAGATTACGTAAGGTTCCGTACCTCTGTTTTGAAGAAAAATATTATTAAATGAAGATAGAATGTCAAAGGGAGCATGTGATAAATGCGGAGGAGGATTGTTTAATTCAAACAAAACAATATCAATACTGGCAAGTCAAAGTTTGATACCATGTGCTTGTGTTTATGGAACGCCTGAAATTGGCGACGATTTTAAAAATATATTTAATGTATATAATACATATGTTTGCTCTGGGTGTGGAGATATTATACCTAGGGATTATTTGGAAATATTTGATGAATGTAGTAGAAAGAATAATTAACTGATGATTATAATCAGCTAAATGAGTATCGTTTTTGGAATCACATTAAGGGCCTGTCTTTAAATGCTATTTACAGACAGGTCTTCTGACCTAGAGAATAAATTCAATGAGAATTTGGTAAAGCAAATTGGTTTATTTTAATATTAGGAGTAATATGTCATGACACGTAATCAAATTATTTTACTTTGCATAGCATTAATATTGCTTTGTACGGCATGTAGCAGTTCAGAACAACAATATCAATTTCCGATCAAAACGGAAGATATCGAAAAAGCGCTAGCTGACCAAAAATTAATGTGGTCGGTAGATAATGTTGAATATAAAGACTCTCAAATTGTTTTAACATTAAGAAGTAATGACGGTGTAGTTTTTGGTGTAGGGTCCAATGTATATGAAACCGGAAAGATATTAAATATTACTTGGTCTTTACCTTTGGAGTTCACTGATGAGCAATTTAATGAGTTTTATCGCAAAGATTTATCGGAACTCTTTGATTTATCCTGCATCCTTTATGGAAACAGCAAAGAATTAAAAAAGGGCTTAAAAGAGTTTTTAAATTACTATGAGAGGTCCGAAGAAAATTTTGAAGGCGGCATATATTGGGCAAAACGAATAGGAGACGACCATTTACAAATTGATATAAAGACTACTTCAAATTCGCAAGATAAAAGAAATAGATTAGGCACATTGATAGTTATGTATAGTAGGGCATATGAACAATATCTCAGGTCTCTGAGTGAAGGTTGGAAGAAAACTGCACAAATTAATTCTATAGAAATAAGAAATAGCTCGGTTATTGGGATAAAGAAATTTGACTCATCTATCAGCGAAGGCGGTCTCTATAGTGAGCATTTTGTTATACAAGGGCATTTAGAGGATATTAATGAAATTAAAACTGTGCCGGAGTTGCTGAAAAATACAATATCCAGTCAATTTTTGAAACCAAACAGAGATAAGTATCTAAGTGCAAAGTTGGTAGACGACACAGGTAGTGTTGACGTTTTTTTACAAGCAACCTCACTAAATGCGAATGAATTAAGCATGGAGCGCAATCACAATGTCGTGCTATTATATTATGAACACAATCCGTTTTTTGTTGTTCGATTTAGTCCATTGAGCTAATAGCTAGCACTAAAGCATAAATATTTTCCTAGGAGTTTTTAAAGAATCAGCAAATAGATTAACTAAGGAAGTTAAATACTAAAGCAACAATGGTCATAAGATAATAATATTAATATATAGTTTAATTAAAATAAAGGATTCAAAGTAATCAGAAGATTAAAACCATAAATGATTTAATAAACTATATGAAAACAGTATTTAACGATGAGATTATTGATATCCACATCACGAATTAGGGGAACTTATTAAAATAATAAAAAACAGGCTAACCGGGATTGTTCCTGATTAGCCTTTTTATTTATTTTACTATCTCATACGAACCTCTGACCATGAAAATTGCGTAGCTGTCTGTGTAGACACCTCTGCCGTCGTCTCTGGGAACTATCATCAGATTGTTAGCCACCGCAGCCATTCCCGAAACAAAATCCTTACCCATTGTTACATTTGTCAATCCCCCAAGCTCACTGCCTATAATTTTAGCTTCTCCGCCTCTTAATATAAGCTCTGTTCCTGCTCCTGCTATTATTTTTTCACCTGCGTTGATTTCAACAACCTCAAGTGCCGCTGCGGAGCCTGTGCTGCCCGGAGTGCCAGAAGAATCACTTAATTCATCAACCTGCTCCTTGATTTCTTCAATATCGTCCAGGCTGTATTTATCTATCAAGTCCTCCAGTCGGTCATTAAGATAGCTTAATACAACTATAGGATCACTTGAATCACCGGGGTCGGCAAAAATCACAGAGGTGAGTGCAAATGTGAATATCACTGCTATAATCAGAATTTTTTTCAATATAACAACTCCCTTGTTATGTACTTTATTAATGGTAATGATATTTTATATTAAAATAACAAATAATTCAACACAAATCGACAGAAAAGAAATAACATAATTTGCCAATAATACAAGTGGTAAGTGTTACTCATAAAGTACAACTAATGATTGAATTTGGGCTATTGAAATGATATAATTGCAAAAGAATAAAAAACTGATGAAGAAGGTTAAAATATGCAGAAATTATGTATGACAGTAAATAAAATGTTTAAGCTGCCGGTACATCCTTTTAATTTAAACAACGAAGGAAAAAAAACATATGCACAGTGGCAATATGAAAAGGGAATAGATACTATAAAGTTTTACCTTAAACACACAACTGTTGACGAGATGTTCAAGGACAGGGAAGTTCTGGATATTGGCTGCGGGGCAGGGGGTAAGACAATTTTCTATGCATCAAAGGGAGTCAAAAGGATAGTTGGTGTTGAAATCCTTGAAAAATACAGGAAAGAAGCAGAGCAGCTGGCAAAAGAATACAAGCTTGAAGACAAATTTGAATTTGTATGTGCAGATGCTTCTAAGACTCCATTTGAAGACGAAACCTTTGATACGATAATAATGAACGATGCCATGGAGCATGTGGACGAACCTGAAAAGGTTCTGGAGGAATGCTACAGAATTTTAAAAAAGAATGGGAAACTGTATTTGAACTTCCCGCCGTACAATCATCCCTATGGTGCACATTTAAGCGATGCTATGGGAATGCCGTGGGTACATGTTTTTTTCAGCGAAAAAACACTTATAGAAACGTATAAGGAACTGGTAAAAAATCTCCCTGACGGCAAGGACAGAATTGAATTCAGAATCAGCAAAAAACCTGACGGAACAGAATATTTTTCTTACATAAATAAAATGACAATAAAAAGAGCAAATAAAATATTAAAAGACAGCAGGTTTAACATTGAATACTATTCAGAGGAACCATTGAGAAGCATTTTCCAATATCCGGCTAAGCTGCCGGTGTTAAAAGAATTTTTAGTAAAAATGGTTGTCTGCGTTCTAAGAAAATAATTTTATTATTAATTGCAGAAGATAGTTTTATTAATTATTTGTGCATGGCATTATTGATTATGTTTTTATTTTGAACTTAATAATTATCAGGTAAATGTAAAAGGAGATCAAATGAAGTTAATTAAAGTTGATAGGTTAGTGATTTTATTAATTTGCTTTTCGCTGCTGGCGGGAGTATATACCATATATCAGAGAGTGGAAATTGAAAAGCAGTACACAACTGCAGAAATTATGCTTGATTACAACGAAATGGAAAAATTTGCAGACAGCTCGGAACATGATTTAGGCTATTGGCTTAAAGAGTTCAAGGGATATGGAGCTCAGTCTGCTGCAATACAGGAAGAAACATTAAATCGCTTAATAGAGCAGGGCAAAGCACTCAAGGCTGAAATTGTATCAGAGCTGGTAAAAGGCTATGACTGGCAGAAGGACTACAGCTCTGAGATTGTTTCTCTGATTGAGAAAAAGGAAATCGGCCGTAATGATGTAATTGTCACCACGGAAAACAGCGAGCTGTATAATTACATAGAATCAGGATTGGCGGAAAGATACAGTCAGGAATTTTTTGACACATATACATTGGACAATGTTTATTACATAGTGCTTAAGGGTACAAATGATGATATATACTACGGTGAAACTGAAAAAGTAATAAATCTTCAGAGTGACGGAGTTTATGAATATAAAAATGTTGTTGATTCAAGACTCATGAATATCGGTATCGGTTATGACGATACTAAAATTAACCTGGTGAAGGATGCAGGCCTGGATGTTATATTAAGGCCTATTAACTTTCCGACATACAATGAAAAATTGTCAGATGTATACAAATCAGCAAACGAAAGGTATGGCTTGGAGCCTAGGATATACCTGGTTGGAAGCAAGGAAATACTGGGATATCCCGAAAATGAGGATAAACTTCTGGATTACGTAAATGAAGAGAATATTGCCATAAGCCTGATTGAAAATTCAACTCAACGAGAGCATCTGGCCAGTGAAGGCCTGAATGACCTGGTTGAAGATTCAGGCTATAACGGCATAAGAATGTTCACCATGTGGGATTACATACGCCAAAGAAATAAATACTATAATTATGAAGGCGCTGAAGAAATTGAAAATACAATGTTCAGAGCAATAACAGAACGAAATATAAGAGTTATTTATTTCAAACCATTTTTTGAAAAAGAGAAAAGCATTAAATATTTAACAGATGAAGCAGAATATGAAAGAACATTTACAAGTCTTGAAAACAGACTTAATGAACATAACATAAAGCTTGGAAGAGCTGAAGCTATAGAAGAATTTCACATAGGTTCAAAGAGAATGGCTGTTTTAGCATTTGGGATAACTTTAGCCGGGATATTATTGTTTATTAAAATGTTTAACATTACTGATAAAAGAGCGAATTTTCTATATTTGTTCAGTATTCCGGCAGCGTTTGTTCCTTTGGTAATGAGAAGCTTAGCGGAAAAAGGATTTGCCTTTGCAGCTGCTGTTGCATTTTCGGGGCTTGCAATTTATTTCTTCATGATGCAGATTAAGAAAATTTTTGAATCAAAAGAAAAATTTAATTATCTCAGAATAATAATTTATTCAACTGTGATTCTATCAGGTGCTGTAGCCATATCTCTGGCAGGAGCCGTATTTGTTGATTCCATTCTTGCGGATGTGAGGTACTTCCTTGAAATGGATATTTTCAGAGGAGTTAAATTTGCACAAATTCTGCCTTTTGGTATTTTTGCAATAATGTTTTTGATTTATTTCATGCACAAGGACGGAGAGGGTTCGTTTAAGAGTATTGTAAATACAGTCATTAACATATTGAATCATTATATTAAAATTTATTATGTGATAATTGCGGGAATTATAGGCGTCGCTGCTTATATATATATATCCAGAACAGGGCATGAAACAAACATGCAGCCTTCAAATATTGAAATGATATCAAGGAATTTTATGGAATATATATTACTGGCAAGACCAAGAACAAAGGAATTTTTAATAGCATTTCCTGCGATTTTTGCGGCAGTATATGCCGCAGGCAAGAAATCGGAATTTTTTACGGGAATTTTCATGCTGGCATCAGCCATGGGAACATCCTCTGTCATAAACACATTTTCTCATTTGAGAACTCCCATATATCTGTCCCTTGCCAGAACTGTGATAGCGCTGGGATTCGGAATCGTAATAGGTTGTATTGCTGTTATAATAATGGATATAATTTATAAAATATACGTAAAACTTCAGGAGAGATGGAATTGAAAAAAATATTGTTGGCGGGATATTACGGATTTGGAAATTTAGGCGACGAAGCAATATTGGAAGTGGCAATAAAGCAAATTCTGGAAATCACAGACATTAAGAATATAACAGTTTTATCGGGCAATAAAAATGCAACTAAAAAGAAATACAATATTGATACAATTGACAGATACAATGTGCTTTCAATTGTCAGCAAGCTTATGAAATCAGATGCTCTCGTTTTTGGCGGAGGAAGCCTGCTTCAGGATATCACAAGCAAGAGAAGCATTTATTACTATTTGTTTTTAATACGTCTAGCAAAAATAATGAACAACAAGGTTATAATGCTCAGTCAGGGTATAGGCCCTATAGTCAATGAAAACAGCAAAAAAGCAATGAAAGGTACATTGGGGCTGGTTGATTACATAACCGTCAGGGATAAACACTCAAAGGATTTTCTTGAAGGAATGGGTATGGATACAAATAAAATAAGCTTATCCACTGATCCCGTAATTAATTTAAGAGCGGTAGAAAATTATGTATCTAGACACAGCGGAAGAAAAAAAGTCTGTTTTTCCCTGAGAAACTGGAAAAATGCAGAGGTCAGTCAGAAAATAAGCCTTTTGACAGAAAGATTAATTAATGATAATATCGAATGCTACTTCATTCCGTTTTATTACAATGAGGACCTGGAGCTGATAGACGAGGTGGAAAAGAGCATAGGTGACAAGGCAGTTTATTACAAGGAAAAGCTGACAACAGATCAGGCATTTGATATTATAAAAGGCATGGATGTATTAGTGGGCGTGAGGCTTCACTCTTTAATATTCGCAGCGGCAGCCAATGTTCCGTTTGCTGCGGTATCCTACGACCACAAGGTTGATCATTTTGTAAACAGTGTAAATATGAAGGTTGCTTGCAGAATTGACAATATAGATGTGGATTTGCTTTATAATGAAATTATTGAAAAAATAAACAATGAAGACGAAGAGAAAAAGAAACTTTCAAAGAGTGTTGAAGAATTAAGGGAGCTTACAAAGATTAATTATAAAATACTAAAGGAAATATAATATGGACAAATTAAACATTATGGGCGTAAGAATCGACAACAAAACAATGAACGAAGCAATGAGCATAATTGAGAAGAAGCTTGCCGGCAATGAGCAGTATGTTATTTATACTCCTAACACGGAATTTGTTATGATGTGCCAAAATGATGAAGAATTTATGGATTTAATGAATAAATCAGATATAAACGTTCCTGACGGCGTAGGGCTGATTTATGCTTCAAAAATAAAAAAGCATCCCCTCAAAGAAAAGGTGGCAGGCTATGATTTGTCTGTAAATTTACTGAGACTTGCCAATGAGCAGGGACTGAGGCTGTTCGTAATAGGCGGCAAACCCGGCGTAGCTGAAGCCGCAATGAAAAATGTCCATGAAGAATACCCGAATATTAAAATTATGGGTGCGCAGCACGGATATTTTCAGGGGACCCACTTAGGAAAGAACGGTCATGAGGAAGAGTTAAAGGTTATTGAAGAAATAAATATAACTAAACCGGATATTCTGTTTGTGGGTTTTGGTGCTAAAAAGCAGGAGCAATGGATAGAATACAATAAGGATAAAATTGATGCAAAAATTATAATCGGCAACGGAGGTACGCTTGACGGCCTTGCCGGTCATGTTAAGAGAGCTCCTGACATATTTATAAAGCTTGGTTTAGAATGGTTTTACAGACTTGTCAAGGAGCCAAAAAGGATTAAAAGACAAATATTGCTGCCAATGTTTATGCTCAAGGTGTTGTTCGGCAATAAAAATATTGTAAAGGTAATAGAATAAGGAGGATAGAAATTGAAATTATTTATCGATACTGCAAATGTAGAAGAAATAATCAAAGCGAATGATATGGGGATTATTTGCGGAGTAACAACAAACCCATCCTTAATATCAAGAGAAGGAAAAGTATTCGAGGAAGTTGTAAAAGAAATTACTCAAATTGTTGACGGCCCTATAAGCGCCGAGGTCATCAGCACTGATTCTGAAGGAATGATAAAGGAAGCAGTCGAGCTAGCCAAGATACATAAGAATATAATCGTTAAGATACCTATGACATCCGAAGGATTAAAAGCGGTCAAGGTTCTTCACAGGGAACATATAAAAACAAATGTTACGCTGATATTTTCTGCGGGCCAGGCTCTTCTGGCTGCCAGAGCAGGAGCTACATATGTCAGTCCGTTTGTGGGAAGATTAGATGACATCGGAAGTAACGGCATGGAGCTTATAGCAGAAATTGTTGAGATATTTGATAATTATGATATAGACACTGAGATTATTGCAGCCAGCATAAGACATCCAATACATGTTACTCAGGCTGCAAGACTGGGATGTGATATAGCCACCGTACCGTTCAAGGTATTGGTTCAGCTTACAAAGCATCCGCTGACAGACAAAGGAATAGACCAGTTTTTAAAGGACTGGGAGAATGTACCGAAAAGATAGGAGGAAATAATGAATCACGAAAATTTATGTGTCATAGCCCAAAATATGAGAAGAAACATTTTGACTATGATTCACGAAGCAAAATCAGGGCACCCGGGCGGGTCGCTTTCAGCAGTAGAAATTGTTACATATTTATATTTCAAGGAAATGAATATAGAGGATCCTGCAGATGACAACAGAGACCGTTTTGTGCTTTCAAAAGGCCACGGAGCGCCGGTACTGTACTCTGCTCTGATGGAAAAAGGCTTTATAAGCAAGGATTTAATGAACACACTGAGAAAAATAAACTCTAAACTTCAAGGTCATCCTGATATGAATAAGCTTCCCGGAGTTGAAGCTTCAACAGGCTCCTTAGGCCAGGGACTGGCAATTGCCAATGGTATGGCTCTTGCCTTCAAGCTTGATAACAAGAAAAACAGAGTGTTTGCTCTTTTGGGAGACGGCGAGATACAGGAAGGAATGATATGGGAAGCTGCAATGCTTGCAAGCCATTACCACCTTGACAATATTACAGCTGTTATTGACCACAACGGGCTTCAGATAGACGGAAGAAACAATGATGTTATGACAGTCGAACCAATCGATAAAAAATGGGAAGCATTCGGCTGGCATGTAATTAAAGCCGACGGACATGATTTTGAGTCGCTGGAAAAAGCATTTGAAGAAAGAAAAACCATAACAGGTAAGCCGGCAGTTATTATTGCCGATACAACAAAAGGCAAAGGATGTTCATTTATGGAAGACAAAGCATCATGGCACGGCAAAGCACCGAACGATGAAGAATATTGCACTGCAATGGGCGAATTAGGGGGGTGTGAATAATGGCTAAGGCAACAAGAGAAGCATATGGTGAGGCATTAAAAAAGCTGGCAGCTGAAAACCCAAATGTAGTTGTACTGGATGCGGATTTGTCAGGCTCCACAAAGACAGCAGAATTTAAAAAGGCAGCACCTGAAAGATTTTTCAATGTAGGAATAGCAGAACAGGATTTAATCGGTACAGCCGCAGGAATGTCAATTGCCGGAAAGATTCCGTTCGCAAGCTCCTTTGCAATGTTTGCGGCAGGAAGAGCGTTTGAAATAATAAGAAATACAGTGGCTTATCCCAAATTAAATGTAAAAATTGCAGCCACTCATGCAGGACTGACAGTAGGAGAAGACGGAGCATCACACCAGGCTATAGAAGATATAAGCCTGATGAGAGGCATACCAAATATGACGGTGATAAACCCTGCAGACAGCATCGAGGCAGAACAAGCGGTGCTAAAAGCAGCGGAAATGACAGGACCTGTTTATATAAGACTTGGAAGAATGGCAGTGGAAGATGTGTATGATAAATCTTACAAGTTTGAACTTGGAAAAGGCGTTGAGCTTAAAAAAGGAAATGACGTAACAATTATAGCAACAGGATTAATGGTTCAGGAAGCATTAAAGGCTTCAGAGGAGCTTTCCGGAGAAGGAATAAATGCCAGGGTAGTAAATATACACACAATAAAACCTATTGACAAGGATATAATTATTAATGCAGCCAGAGAGACAAAGGCAATAGTTACAGCTGAGGAGCACAGCATAATAGGCGGATTGGGAAGTGCAGTACTGGAGACACTATCTGACACATGCCCTGTCCCGGTTAAAAGAATCGGTGTTGCAGACACATTCGGAGAGTCGGGAAAACCGGAGGATTTATTGGAAAAATACCATCTGAAAGCAAAAGACATCATAAAAGCTGTCAAAGAAGTGATAAAAACTAAATAATTAAAAATAAAAAAACGGTTTGTTGTATAACCGTTTTTTTATTGAAAATTAACATATTTGTTTTCAAAAGACGTAACATTACAACTATGAAAAAAATAAAGTTTGTGATATAATAAAAAATAAAAGCTTGAGGGGGAATGTTCATGCCAAGAGAAAAGCAATACAATACGAGGCGCTTGTATTTTTCAAATAGAGTAATAGAAGCCTTGAATGGGATTTTTGACTATCCCCTTACCATCATAGAAGCCCCCATGGGCTATGGAAAGACCACAGCCCTAAGAACTTTTCTCAATGATTCTGATGTTAATATTTTTTGGCAAAGTATTTATGACAATTCACTTGCCGGCTTTTGGAATAATTTTGCTAAGCAGTTTTATGACGCGGACAGCAATCGTTCTCAAAGTCTTTTGCAGCTTGGATTTCCAAACGATAGCCTGCCGTTAGAAGAAGCCATTCAATTAATAGATGATATTCAATTTCCTGATAAAACGGTCTTGGTAATGGATGATTATCATCTTATTAATAACCCTTCAGTCAATCAATTTATCGAAAGACTTGCTGAAAGAAAAATTGATAACTTTTATATTGTCCTTACTGCACGATTTGTAAAATTTGAAAAATTAGAAGAGCTTTTACTGAAAAGATACTTATATCATATCAAAAAAGAAGTTTTTGAACTGACACCAAAGGAAATCAAGGGATATTTCAAGGCATGCGGATTCACTCTTTCTGATTATGAAGCTCAGAAGCTGTACTCTGATACTGAAGGATGGATTAGCGCATTGTATCTTTTTATGCTTGAATATGAGACTAAAGGCAGCTATACACCGGCAGAAAGTATTTTTAAACTCCTTGAAAAGTCTGTATATATATATCTTACAGATGAAATGAAGGACTTTCTGATGACACTGTGTATTTTTGACTGCTTTACTCTTAAGCAGGCTGAATACATGTGGGAAAAGGAGAATGCAGCGGAATTCCTTGCAAAGCTCATAGAGAACAATCTTTTCGTTACATATGATACGAAGCTCAAAACATATAATATCCATAGCATCTTTTTGGGACTTTTAAAAGAAAAGCTGGAAGAAAAAGAAATAGGTGATCGGTATAAGCTGTATAAAAAGGCGGCCGAATATTTTATGGAAAGCGGCAATTGGTTTGCAGCACGGCGCTACTTTTATGAGTGCGGGGATTTTGATGGAATTTTACTTGCATTGGAAGAGGATAAATCCAAGGATTATTCTATAGAAAATAAAGAATTACTAAAAAAATATATGAATGAGTGCCCTAAAGAGATTAAATCAAGACATCACTATGCGTTGCTGATCTATGCCATGTATTTGTTTATTCATAAAGAGCTTGAGTTATTTAAAAAAATATGCGACGAATTAAGTGTGAATATAGAAAACGATGAGGGGCTGGAGACTGAAAAACGAAATCGGCTTTTAGGCGAATTGGAGCTTTTATTCAGTTTTTCTGAATTCAATGATTTGAAAAAAATGTCACAACGGCTTCAAAAAGCCTGGAAGCTTCTGAAGCAGCCTACGGATGTTTATTACACCGGAGGCAAATGGACATTTGGAGTACCATCTGTATTGAGCTTATACTACAGAGAAAGCGGCATGCTTAAAGGGCATATACAAGATTTAAAGGAAGGATTATCCTATTACTATCGTTTGACCAAAGGGCATGGTTCAGGTGGAGAGTATGTTATGGAGGCTGAATCCTGTTTCAATCAGGGTGATTTTGAAAATGCTGAAATCTTAGCACAAAAAGCATTGCTAAAAACACAATCAAGAGACGATAAAAGTGTTGCTTTCAGTGCACAATACTTTCAGGTGCTCATTGCTTTTATGAGGGGGGATTTATCCAGAGTCATGAAGCTGATGAATAAAATGCATGCAGATATGAATGATAAAAAAGATTACTACTATATTCATGTGGTTGAAATTTGTGAGGCTTGCATCTATGCTTATCTGGATCAAACAGACAGAATTCCTGAAAGACTGCTGAAGGCAGATTTAGGCAGCCCAAGAGTGGTATTTCCCGCATACCCGTTTTTTAATATAGCATATGGCAGGATACTTTTAATCAAAGGGGAATATCTGAAACTCATCGGCAGTGCGGAGCATTTTATTGCCATATCTTCCGTTTTTCACAATCTGTTGGGATATATTTATACATATATTTATCTGGCCGCAGCCTATAGAAAAATATACAGAGAAGATGAGGCGCTTTTCAACTTGAAAAAGGCCTTAGATATTGCCATGCCGGATAAGCAGTATATGCTTTTTGTAGAAAATTGTGATTATATTGAGTCTGTTTTAGATAAAATATATATGGAAGGTAACTACCAGGAAGAAATTAAAAAAATCTTTGAGCTATATGAGATATTCAAGAAATCTAAAGATGCAATGATTCGTGAATACTTTGCTGAAGAAAAGCCGAAATTGACCCAAAGAGAACTGGAGATAGCACGTTTGGCAGCAGATGGAAAAACCAACAAGGAAATAGGAAAACAGCTTTTCATATCTTCTAATACGGTAAAAATGGCATTGAAATCTGCTTATTCAAAGCTTAATATCAATAACAGAGCACTTTTAAAACAGCATTTAGAAATTAAGAGCAACAAAAAAGTTAATTAAAACTACCCGGTGGGTAGTTTAAAGTCAAAAAAAGCTTCTATATAATTATTATAGGAGCTTTTTTTATTGAGCAAAAGCTATAAAATTTACCTGGCACTGTACAAGGAGGGATCATATGACGAAAATTACAGAAGTACTACCTAAAGAAAACTACCGATTAGAGGTGCTGTTTGAGAACGGCAGCAGCGCTATATTGAATTTTTCAAAGAAGATTCATACCATTAGGTTCGGAATGCTTAGTGATAAAGACTTTTTCAGCAGAGTAAAGACAGACGGTACCTTGATTACATGGGATAACAAAATTGAAATGTCTGTGAGAGAAGTATTGCAAATGCTTGAAAAGTAGAATATGAAATCAGCATGTTGCTGTAGATACAGAAAGAATTTCAATTATTATATTTTTTTAGATTAAGGAGGTAATAAAGTGAAGAAGACAATAAAATTTGTAAGTATGCTGACCATATTGATATTGAGTCAGCTGATGTTTGGATTTTCAAACACAGTCTATGCAATTTCAGATATCGTATTTGACCACCATGACGGCTTTAACAGAAATATTCTGTCCGGGGTGAATGTTGTCACCGATTATTATTCAAACGGATATACCTGGCATTGGGGTGATATGGACCATCCGCTTGCCCCTGCAAAAAATAAAAATTCTTTAGGACATACCAGCGGCTACTATCCCAGCTCAGGTGAGACAGGGGGAAAGACAGCTATTAAACGGCAGGTAGTAGATTTAAGAAGTATTGCAGATCGGATTGACAATGAAGAAATATACTTTAGAGCACAGGTGGATATGGGGAATAATGCCACAGCTGCTTATGGAACAGATGAAATGTGGTTGATAGTTACTTACTATGATATTGATCGTGATCCGATAAACGGACTATTTACGATTAAAGATAATATCCCAAGTAAAACATGGCTGAATGATGTTACCGTAGGAGGAGTCAATGGAGAACTGCTTCCCATAGGAACAAGATATGTAGAATATGAAATGAGAGCTAAAGATAGCGGTACCAATGGTGTTTTAGCTTTGCTTGCACATCAAAGATTGCATTTCTTTGATAAAACAGCCCCTACGGTGAAGACGGTAACAATGACTACAAATGCGGAGGTTGTGTACGTTAACGGCACAGCTACCCGTATATTAAAATCGGGAGATGATATGGATTTTATTGTGGAATTTAGTGAGCCTGTAGATATAGGCAGCAATTTAGGACTGAATTTAAAATTTTCTGATGATGATTCTGCAGTATTTGGCAGGGCAAGTTTTTATCATAATCCTGGAGATATAATAGCAGGAGACACTAAGTATATTTTTCATGGGGAGGTTCCTGCTGATGTACAGGATGGGATGAAGCTTTCGTTAGGTGATATCATAACTCTTAACAGTGAACCAGAGCCTCAAATTGATGATTTTGCATCTAACAGCATGTCGGATTTCAGCGCTGCCTTATCCGGAAGACCTGTTATGATTGACAGCTATAATCCTGAGATAGAAAGTATTGAAAGCACCAGCGGCAACGGTACTTTCACTGCGGGAGAAACTATTGAATTTAATACAGTGTTCAGTGAGGCTGTCAAAGTTGTTTCAAACCATAAGCTGATATTCAACAACGGTGCGGCTGATGCAAAATATCAAAGCGGAAGTGGAACAGATACTCTATATTATACCTATACAGTAGCAGATGGTAATAATATTGAAGGCTTAAGAGTCACAGGTTTAAGCGGAACGGTAGAGGATATAACCGGAAAATCATTAATCGAAACAATACCTGATCAGTCCTACTCCATAAATATAGATACAATACCACCAAATATAACATTTACCGATGCAGAGGGCAGTAACTATGATGATAAATCAACCTATAAAAGGGCACATGATGTGTATATAACCGTAACGGATGATGTAAGCGGATGGGAGGATACTTATTATTATTGGGATACGTCACTGACAGCAAATGATTGGGATAGTGCAAAGGGAATTGCCAACGGAACAGTACCCGTTGTAAACCCTGAAAATGCCACAGGGGATAACTATTATCTTCATTCTAAAGCAACAGATAAAGCTGGTAATGTATCAATTGAAACAGAAGGACCCTTCTGTTTTGATAATGAAAAGCCGACAATAACCATTGATCCCGAATCAGGTACTAATCAGACCAGCTATGATGTTATGGTTACGGCAGAAGATGAAAAGAACGGAATAAAAGAAATCAACTATACCTGGTACAGAAAGATAGATGATGAAAACAGCGAAAAGCTGAACAGCGGTACTATTGAAAGCGGCAGTATTGTTACAAGTCCGGATATGGATGGAATCTATACGGTTACAGTGGAGGCAGAAGATGATGCGGGCAACATGCAGACAAAAATATCAGGTGAGTATATTGTGGATAAAAGTCCGCCGACAGTTGTTTTCTCTTCTGAAGGAAATAGTACTGTTTCTGGAACTGTAAGCGTTGAGGTTACAATATCCGATTCTTCACCAATAAAGAATGCATATTATCAATGGAGTGAATCTGTTATTAAGCCTGCAGAGGATGATTCTCAATGGACAGAATTTTTTGTGGAGGATATTTTAAATCCGGTATCTTCATATACGGGAAATATAAGTTCCGGTGACGGTAAAAATGGTGTATGGTATCTTCATGTTAAATGTGAAGACGCTTCCGGCAGCATCAGCATCTATACAACTCAAGACGGCTTCAATCTGGATAATGAAAAACCGGAGTTATCTTTTTCACCAAATGGTAATTCCAATCCTCAGCAGGTATTTACCACATATCTGGAGGTAAATAATGAGAGCTTTGGATACACAGTCAAGTATGATATATCAACAAACATCGAATATGACGATACAGTATTAACGGAATATATTTTAAACGGCGATGATATAACATTTACACTTGATGATAATACAGGCAGCAATATAACAGATACCTATTATATACATGTGAAGGTAGAAGATACCGCAGGCAATGTTTCGGTATTAAGCAGCAATCCCATATATATTGATAATACACCTCCCTGCGGAAGTATAGACTTAAATAAAGCTTATACCAATCAGTCATCGGTGCAGCTGATGCTTTCTGCAAGTGATGTTTGCCCAGAAGGTGCAGATGAAAATATTCTTATGCGAATTTCTCCTGACGGCGGTACAACATGGAATGGTTGGGCAGCTTATTCGCAGGCACAAAATATTACACTAACAGAAGAAAAAGAATACAGTATTGCGGTGCAGTACAAAGACATTGCAGGCAATGAAAGTGAAGTATATACTGCTCAGATAATATATGACATAACTTCTCCTGAAATTGACAATATTCAATACAATAATGAATGGACCAATGAGGATTTGCCGGTTACTATTTATTTCAGTGATATGATGGATTCAGAGAATATTGATATTGAAGTCATAGATGATGAAACTACAGCAGAGGTTACTGTTGAAAACAATGTCATCACATTTAAAGAAAACGGAATCTGTAAATTCATATATAGGGATTTAGCAGGGAATGAAAATACGGATTCCATAACAATATCCAATTTTGATAAAATTGCTCCTGAAATTTCATTGTCACCGGATGGAAACAGTGATGAAAATCAGTCGGTGACCGTAGATGTATCAGCAGCAGATAATGTAACTTCTTCTGAGAACATAGACATATACTATTGCTGGTCGCAAAGCAGTAATTTAGAGCCGGATAATTGGAATACATGCAGCAACGGAATAATTGAAAAAAATGATGGCAGCGGAAAATGGTATTTATGGATAAAAGCAGAAGACGGCTTAAGCAACAGCAGCTTATATACAAGTAAAGCATATAATTTGGATAATGAAAATCCAGAAGTTATAAATATTGCTTACATTCCTTCCTCCGCAACAGCCAATAATGTAACTGCGAGGGTTGACTTTGATGAGAATGTAAGAATAGCATCACCGATACAAACTTCAGAATATGCAAATAATTTTGAATATGTGTTTGAAGACAACGGTACTCAGGAAATTATTTTCGTTGACAAAGCGGGCAATGAGAACAGCATTGTTTTAGAAGTTGACTGGATTGACAGAAGCAAGCCCGGTGCACATGAAAGCTATATACCGGACAGCTGGACAAATGAATCCGTCGCAGTGACCGTGACAACAGAAGAAGAGAATTGCTCATTATATGATTTTAAGCTTTATATTGGCGATTCACGAGCAGCGGTTAGTACAGGAAGCAGCATAAGTGCTGTAGCAGAATGCGTTTATAACTGGAACAATGATACGGAAAATTATCTTTTGTCAGGAAATGATGATGTGCCTGTTTCTACAGGAAGTGCTATCGGTATCGACAGCCTTGTATCATTGACAGATGTGACAGTAAATGATGACGGAGCTGTGACACAAGTTAAATTTCTGTTTGGTGAAAACGGATATATGAGTTATAAAATAAAAAGAGTGGATACATTGATATCAGGAGACGGGGAAATAACGGTAGATAAAATAGATAAGGAAAAGCCAATTGCTGAACTTATCTATACATCCAAAAACTATTCATGGCACAACGAGGATGATGCCGTATGGACCAATGATGCTGTTCAGGTAATTTTAGAGGCAAGTGACAACTCAGGACAGCCGGTAGAAATACTGAATAATGGCGGAAGCAATAAGTACATTTTCGAGGATAACGGCAGCTTTGCATTTGAAATTTGTGATGCTGCAGGCAATAAAGATACGGTAAATGCAACCGTCCGTACTATAGACAAAGAAAGCCCTGAAGCAACTGTGGTTTATACTTCCGGTAACAAGAGCTGGAATACTGCAGAAGATGAAAAATGGACCAATGAAAATGTTGAAGTAACTATAAAAACAACTGATAATTCAGGACAGCCGGTAGAAATACTGAATAATGACGGAAGCAATAAGTACATCATTGAGGAAAACAGAAGCTTCACATTTAAAATCCGCGATGCCGCAGGTAATGAAAGCGAAATAACTGTAAAAGCAAGCAAAATCGATAAAGAAATGCCTAATCCGGTAATCACATATAATACACAGGAGTGGACTAATGAAGATGTAACAGTATCCATTGCTTTTGATAATGAAACAGAAGCTGTGACCATATTAAATAACGGCGGAAGCACTTCTTATAAATTTACAGAAAATGGCGCATTTACATTCCAGTTTGAAGATGCCGCAGGTAATAATGATGAAATTACTGTTGTTGTAAATAACATCGACAAAGCTGCACCCCAGGTTGATGAATTGTGGTATTCAACAACAGAGCCTACAAACGGCAAGGTAAGAGTTAAGGTTTATGTAAATGAAACCGTTAAATTTTCAACTGATAATGGAGAAGACAATTATACATTTGGAGAAAATGGTTCACATGAATTCAGGTTCATAGACAAAGCAGGAAATGAAAGTTCAATTACAGCCGAGGTCAGCAATATAGACAGAGAAGAACCTAATGTATGGATTGAATACAGTACTGTAGAAGTGACTAAAAATAATGTGGTTGCCACATTAATGGCGGACGAAAAGATATATGTCATAAACAATATAAACAAGAATCAGTATGTGTTTACTGAAAACGGAACATTCACTTTCATTTATGAGGATTTGGCAGGCAATGGCGGAGAAATAACCGCAACAGTTGCAAACATCGATGCCGCATCACCGAATATTACTTTAGAGCTAAGTGAAACGGAGCCGACTCAAAATGACGTTACCGTTACAATCACTTCAGATAAGGAAATTACTCCTGTTAACTATACAGGCAATACAGTTGTGTTTACTGAAAACGGGATAAAATGGCTCAAGGCATTGGATTCATTCGACGAAGAATTCTATTTTAGAGTTGAGGTTGGCAATATCGACAGAGAAGTACCAAAGATTGAATTTTCTAAAGGAGAGAACCTTGTTATTGCAAAGAGCGCAAATTTTGACCCTCTGAGCGATGTTATCATAACAGATAATTTAGATGAAGAAATAAGCGGAAAACTAAATGTAACTCATAATGTGGACGTAAATACGGAGGGAGAATATTTAATCACATATACCGCTTCAGACTCTGCAGGAAACAGTGTGAACATTGTGCGTACAGTCAAGGTGGTTAATCCGGATGAGTTTACCGTATTTATCAATACATCTGAAGCCAAAGAAACTGAAATAGTTACAGAAGGGAAGGGCATCAGCCTGGAGCTTTTCGGGATTGAAGGTAATCATATTGTTAAGTGGCTTAAAGGAAAGAAAAACAAAGGAGACTTTAAAGAGTGTGAAGTATATTGCGAAGGTGGTTATCTGCAAATAGAAGAAAGCGGCTACTATACTTTATTAATTCAAGATCAGGAAAGAAATACAAAGCTGCTGAACGTCTATGTTATACACAGCAATTAACATAGAAAAATAAGGAGGGAAGTTGAAATGAAAAGATCGGTAAAAAAATATGTTGCTGTTCTTGTTTTAATAGCAATACTGTCTACGACCATAGGAAATACCGCTTATGCCATTGCAGAAAGTATAGAACCACTGGTTGTGAGTAATGATTTTATTGAGTATACAGTAAACAGAGATGATGCAAGATTCAGCATAAGAACCAGTGATGGGTCTCCGTGGAGAGATAATGATTCAAATAAACAGCTGCTGTACCAGAACAAAATTCCGGAAACATCTTTTACAACCTTTAGAATAGATGGCGAGGATTATATATATGGAAACAGCTACGGATTTTTAGGAGGCGACGGAAATTTTATTTCAAATGTCTCAAATAACGGATATGTCAATCAGTCCACATGGAAAATGAAAGGTGTAGAGATAACACAACAGCTTCAGTTATATGAAGACAAATCCAATCCTTATGTTGGAAATGTGAAAATAACCTATACAATAAAGAATACAAATGCTGCGAAAACAGAAATAGGTACCAGGATACTTCTGGATACCATGCTTGGAGCCAATGATGCTTCACCTGTTGTATTGAACGGTCAGTCTCAGTTTATTAATTTGGAAACAGATTTAAAGGGAAAGAATGTTCCTGAGTATTGGAGAGCTTCAGATGACCCTTTGGCACCAAAGGTTTTGTCCTATGGGTTTCTGGATGGCTGGGGAAATAAAAAGCCTGACAGAATGATTATAGGTCATTGGGACGGGTTATCAGAATCAAAATGGGACTATGCAGTAGATTCAGGCTTAAACTTTACGACTTCAAAAAATTCTTATAAGTCAGCCGACAGTGCAGTTGCCTTATACTGGCAGCCTGTTTCGGTGGGGCCGGGAGAAGAAATAATTTGTGAAACCTTTTATGGATTAGGCAATTTTTATACTACGCAGGAAGAAGCCAATTACGGATTACAGGTTTTTGCACCGGAAAAGCTTACCTTAAACGGAAGTAAGGACGGATATAACGAAGAAACATTTAATATCAGTGTTGAAATTGACAATAGCATTATGGATGCAAAACAATTAACCAATATGGAAATTTCTTTAGGAATTACAGACGGACTTGAACTTGATGCTGCAGATGAAGAAATAAAAACCATTGATACACTTAATACAGGCGAGATAAGAACCGTTTCGTGGACGGTTAAGGCTCAGCCTCAGGATATATTTAAGGTATCACAGTATGTTGTTACGGTGACGGCAGACGGACTTCAGGACGAAGTCCGTGGGGGTTATACGATCCTTCCTGCGTTATCCGGAGAACCGCCTCAGGTACAATTGCTCAGCATAACTCCTAATAAAGTTTATTATGAAGAAGATGAGAAAAATATAACTTTGAACGGGAAAGGTTTTGAAATGTTGAAAGCGTCTAATGACTGGGATGTTAAGGTGAAAAGAAACAGAGATCAGAAAAGTAAAATAATACCTCAGTCCTGTATTACCGTCAGCGATGACAACAATATCAAAATCGTAACAGACAATAATTACTGGGATGAATCATTTAGTAATGAATCTGGTGGGTATACTATTATCTTAGATGCAGATCAGTATGGCACTTTTACAAAAAATCTCATCCTTACAAAGGATAAGGCCTATATTTCGAGGGCCTATGGTGTGCTGCTTGTTATAGGTAAAAACATAAGCTCTCAAAGGTCGGGGGATTTTGAGACAGGTGATGAGATCTATGAAATTGTGACTGCATCAGATGATTATGATAAAGAAAGTTATGAAGCAGTTTTAAATGCAAACAGCCAATATTACAGAGATAATCAGGTTTTACTGGAGTTTAAAGGGGATATTAAAGAATATATAACGGATAATGGCAAGCAATACTATATTCAGCCTGGATGCTATATCAATTCTGTTATAGAGTATGGGACAAATGATGTATTGAAATTCTTATACGGTGAAGCATCTCAAAATATTAGTCTAAAAGAAGATATTGATGATAACGGTAATAAACAGGGGATCAACATTAGCGGTAATGGAATGCTGTCCATACCAGGTTTTCCTTTTGTCCAAGGTAATTTCAAAATAGAGCTTGATAATGGAACCCGATATTCTTTGGATGCTGATGAAGATAATGATGAAGCGTCTATAGAAGTAAACTGGGATGTTATGGAAGGCTTAAAATATCTGTCCTATGTAGGTATTTTTCCGGTTAAAATAAAAAATGCTGTCATTGGTGATAAGTCTGTCTCCTTTGGAGGAAGTGCCTACCTGAATCTTGGCGGAAATATATACAGCAGTAAAGATGATGATAACAATAACAATGATACAACTGGTGATGATGATATTAAGGATTATGATGACGGTTTGAGTGACTCGGCAGCTATAGGGCTTGCTATCAATGAACTGAAATTTGGATACAGAAACTCTTCTTCTCTTTTCGGTCCGGCAAATGAGTATGGCTTTATAGGCATTAACGCAGAAGGGAAAGCCGGTATGCCTGATAACATGATTCCCGGATTGGATTTTGGTGCGGAGGGAAGTGTTTTGGTCAACACCTTAGATAATATCTATACGGTGGATATAGAGGTGAAATTTGCGGTCGTAGAGTTTAAAGGACTGATATCCTTAAGATTCATAGACGGTACCTACCCTATTCCGGACAGCATAGTAGGTTATGTAGGCGGAGAGCCGGGAATTCCTATCATCCCAGTAGCACCTGTTGTATATATAACCGGAGGTGGATTAGGATTTGAAAACCTTTATGATACCGTTACACTTAATTTTGAAAGGTTGCCTCCGTTAAAGCTGATGTTTACAGGTTCCGCACAGGTGCTGAAGGTTTTTGAAGGTAATGAGATAACTCTGGCCGTATCGCCGAGAGGCGTTAAGCTGTCAGGAGATTTAACCATATTGAAGCTCGATTTATTCAAGGATATTCATGGTGAAATGGAATTAGGCGATGGAGAAGGCATATATATTGAATTTGGCGGCGGCATAAATGTTTTTGATACTCTTGTCGGTGAAGTAAATATAGGCGGTGGTTATGACGAGTCATATAGTGGAGTATTAGGGCCCATTATCCTGTACGGAAAAGGGAGAGTGGCCGTGCAGGTGCCGGGATGTATACCGGTTGTCGGAGGAAAAGAATTGTTGGGAGCAGAGGCGGAAATCAGCACAAAGCACATCTTTGCAACAGCCTCATTCTTAGACATACCGGTTGCTGTAGAATATGTATGGGGAGATACTGCTCCGACGGTAATAGCAGACGCTTCCGGTCTGCCCAGATCATCCTTAAAAGGTATCGCACAACAGACCTTCTATAACGAAGAAACCGGAGAAGCTGAAGGCACAATGATCTTTGGAAGCAATATTAAAAGAATAGCTTCCTCAAAGTATATGTTTGCATACAATGGTGATATTTCAGTAGTAACGCATGAAAAACCTATTATAACAGCCGGATTGGATAATACGTACAACATTACAATTGATAATCGGGATGCCGTCATATTTGAAGTGTCATATGACGGTGATGTTCCGGAATTAGAGGTATATAAGCCGGACGGCAGTCCATATGAATTGGTTGAAGATAAAAATTACACAGTGCAGGTGATATCAGCAGAAGAAAGTCAATCAGGTTTCGAAGAAAAGAGAGTCGGTATAACGGCAGTAAATCCTGAAAATGGTGATTGGACTATTAAGTCTGACAAAGATGTGAATGTTGCATTGCTAGATGTTACAATCCCGCCATCTTTAGACAGTCTATCAGTTGAGTCCATGGGAGATGACCATACATTTAAAGCTTCATGGCAGGCGAGTCACGTTAATGACGAAAAAATAGCCTTATATCTTTGCGAAGAAGAAGGAGATATAGGAAGAAAAATCATTGATGATATAAATGTGAATGCAGGTACCTATACCTATACTTTACCTGACAGTACAGCATCCGGCAGCTATTATATAAGGGCGGTACTTTATAATGATGATACCAATTATGACAGTATAACAGGTGAAGACCCTATTACGGTAATAGATGAATATCAGCCGTTGGCGCCTGAAAGCATACAGGTTGAATCCTCAGGAAATGGTGCATTTAAAGTGAGCTGGGATCAGGAAGGCAATGTAGACGGTTACTATATTGAGATTAAAGATGAAAACGGGAATGCGCTAGAAGGTGTGGGCGCAGTGGAAATTGAAGGGGATATGAAGGAAGCCTGTGTAGGCGGCACATATAGAGACACAGACGGTAATCTTATGGGAATGGTGCCAGGAGAGAATTATATGGTTTCTATGGTCTCCTATAAAAAAGTGAATGAGGTAACTCACTATAGCAATGAAGTGTTGTCACAGCCAATTTATCTCCCGGATCCTCAGCCGCCTGAACTTGCTTTTGATATTCGTACCGATGAAGGGGATGTTAAAGTATCTCAGAGCACAAGCGGAAAGTATATCTATACAGTGAATCAATCGGAAATTAATCTATTTATTGAATCAGATCAGCAGGTGGAAGCACAAATCATATTAAACGATGAATTACTGGTGACTGCAGAAGGAAAAGAAATCAATAAAAAGATTGACTTAGAAGAAGGGGAAAATTTAATACAGGTCAATGCGACAAATGAAAATGGTGATACTTCTATATACGGTGTAATGGTAAGATGTGATATGACAGCTCCCGAATTAAAGGTTGACGAAATAGAAACGGTATATACAGACGGAGAAGAAAAAATCAAAATTAGAGGGATTGCAGAGCTTGGCAGTACTGTATCGGTAAACAAAGAAGCTGTTGAGGTCGATGATGAAGGTATATTTGAAACTTATTTATCAATGAAAAATGAAATGAAAAAAGATATAAACATTACCGCAGAGGATCAGGCAGGTAATATAACCACCTATAATTCAAAGATATATAATGAAGATATAAGTGATTTAGACCGGGTGGAAATAAGATCAGACAATATGGAGAATGCAGGGGATGAAGAAAATGAAAATTCAGCATCACTGGAAGGATATATTGGAAAAACAGTAGAATTAGAGCTGTACTGTATAGATAATCAGGATAATGAGTATTTACTGGATTCTGAAGATGTGCAATGGGATATTTTAGCCGGAGAAGGTGTCGGAGATATTTCTGAAACAGGTGTTTTAAGCCTAAAGCAAGAAGGAGATATTATTGTAAAGGCATCCTATTACGTTTCAGATGAATATGCTTTTGAGGATGCATTAATAGTCAGTGCAATTGAAAATACTCAGGGAGATGATCCCTCAAGCGGTGATACTGATGGTGAGGACTTTACCCCGATACCTGAAAAAAATGATAAAAAATCATCAAGTAGAAGCAGTATAGACAGACAGCTGGAGAATATCCTTAAAAACTTAATAGGAAACGAAAAAAATATGAGTGTTCTTAAAAAGGAATGGATTACAGGTGAGGTTAATATAACCGTAAAAGGTGATGAGAATATGAGTATCACTATCCCAAGACAGAATTTAGAGAATAAAATTGGATTAGGTATATGGAAAATTAACGATACCTCAGAATATAAAAAGGGAAATATAGAATTTTTAAGTGATATATATGAGATTATATTAGATCAGGATGGTTTGCTGCAGAAATCAGCAATTTTAGAAATAAGCTATGACCCTGATAAGGTTGATAATCCTGAAGAGCTGGCTATATACTGGTTTAATGAAGAGAAAAACAGGTGGGAATATGTTGGAGGAGAGGTTGATAAAAAGAATCATACTGTTACCGTCATACTAAATCATTTCAGTAAATATTGTTTGATTTATAATTCTGATTTAAGAAGGTTTGAGGATATTGAAGGGCGATGGTCAAAAGATATTATTTATAGCCTGGCTTCATTGGGGATTATTAATGGCGTAGAAAAGAGAGACGGATTCTATTATGAGCCGGAGAGACATATTACAAGACAAGAATTTGTGAAATTGCTTATTGAAGCTTCAGGTGTTGAAACCGCCTCTTCAGCAACACTTCAAGGATATAGTGACAGTGAAAGTATACAGGAATGGGCAATTCCTTATATGAAAGAAGCAGTGAGCAAAAACTTGGTAACGGGTATCAGAGAGGCAGATGGTGTGTATATGAAACCTCTAAGAGATATAACTCGCGCAGAAGTGGCTGTAATTGCTGGGAGAGTGTTAAAAATTCAAAATAAAAATAATGAAATAACTGCATTTACGGATGATAATGATATACCTGGCTGGGCAAAATCTTATGTTAAAATGCTCAATGAGAAGAGTATCATAACAGGTTATTTAGATAATACATTTAGGCCTGATAACCCTATAACTCGTGAAGAAGCTGCAACAATTATATTAAAATTAATAGAAGAATTAGAATAATTATTATTTTCAAATAATTTAAGTCTCTTTTTTGGCATCAGCTAGGAAAGAGACTTTTAATATTTCAATAATTAGCCAACTTACAATTTCAATAATTTAATAATTTTTTTATATTTTATATTGACATTTTTATACCGTCAAGGTATAATAACTGATTTGACATTTGTTGCTTATTGGTGTATACTGAATACATAGGAGGTAATATAATGTTTAATTTAGGAGACAAGGTAGTATATCCAATGCATGGTGCCGGCGTTATTGAAACAGTTGAACGAAAAGAAATACTTGGAGAAGTTAAAAGTTATTTTGTGCTTAAGATGCCAATTGGTGAAATGAAACTTATGATACCTGTAGACAATGTCAATAATATTGGTCTTAGAAACATAATAGATATTAATGCAGTTGAAAAGGTATATGATATATTAAAGCAAAGTGCAGAAATAAACGATTCAAACTGGAACAAAAGATACAGAGACAACATGATTAAGATGAAGACCGGAGACATATTTGAAGTTGCACAGGTAGTCAGAGATTTGACATATCGAGACAGAGAGAAGGGGCTTTCAACCGGTGAAAAGAAAATGCTTGTAAGTGCAAAACAAATGCTGGTAAGTGAAATAGCACTTTCGACAAATGCAGACGGCAAGGGCATACAGGAATATTTGGACAAAATAATAAATGAAGATGCACTGGAGCAATAATCTTATAAGATATGTGCTTTGGTGCATATTTCTTTTTGAATTAACTTAAGGTAGAATTAATAATAGACAAATATAATTTTAACAAAATCTATAGCCAAATAACAAAATATGTGTTACATTTAATAATATAGCAATATTTGGGTATACTTAAAAGGAGGTGAGTAGATGATAGATAAGATTATAAAAGTAGGAATTACTGTTATAGGAGCATTTCTTGGTGCTTTTGTAGGAGTAATCTTAAACCAAAATGATTTTCTTAAATTTACAGGTTTTCAAAATGTTTTAGTAATTATTGGTATCAGTTTAGTCTTTGGAATTATATTTTTTCTTTTGTCAACCAAAATAAAAAAAATTGGTCTTAGTATAGTTGGTGCTTTTGAAAAGGAGCTGTTGAAGTTTTCAACCATGGATATTATCTGGGGTGCGGTAGGTCTTATAGTAGGATTTATAATTGCATTCTTGATTAGCCAGCCGTTTGCGGATATTAAATTTGTCGGTACAATTGTTTCTATATTGTCGTATTTAATATTTGGATACTTGGGAATCAAAATTTCCACAAGGAAAAAAGATGATGTAATCTGGCCGCAGATAAACCTTAAAAAAACACCAACAATAAAAAAACAAGATAAAGGTTCAAAAAAAGAAATAATTTCACCTAAAATTCTTGATACCAGCGTCATAATTGACGGAAGAATTTCTGATATATGCAAGACAGGTTTCATTGAAGGAACATTAGTAATACCTGAATTTGTTCTGAAGGAATTAAGACATATAGCAGATTCCTCAGATAGTCTAAAAAGAAACAGAGGCAGAAGAGGATTAGACATACTAAATATCCTTCAAAAGGATGATGATGTAAGTGTATTGATTGAATCAAAGGATTACGGAGACAATATTGAAGTTGACGTCAAGCTTTTGAAGCTTGCCAAAGAGCTTGGAGGCAAAGTGTTGACAAATGATTTCAATTTAAACAAGGTAGCGGAATTCCAGGGTGTTGATGTGCTGAACATTAATGAATTAGCAAATGCTGTTAAGCCGGTAGTTCTTCCCGGAGAAGAAATGACTGTAATGGTTGTGAAGGACGGAAAGGAATCCGGTCAGGGTCTGGCATATTTAGATGACGGCACAATGATAGTAGTGGAAGGCGGCAAGAAATGCATAGGAGATTCCGTTGTTGTAACTGTAACAAGTGTACTTCAGACAGCCGCAGGAAGAATGATTTTCGCCAAACTAAAAAATGTAATAAATAAAGCTGTTTAAAGGAAAGGGGACACACCTTTATAATTAAAATAACCGTCAAAGCGGTAGCTTTGACGGTTAACTTTTTATGTTATGCTATTTCATTAAGACGTGTTTTAATGATATTAACTTCATTCTCAAGGATTGTTAACCTTATAAGTAATACTTCTTTTTCATTTTCAATTTTTAATGCCTTGTCCAGTTTGTTGCTTAAATCAATGTGTCCTTCGGCAATTATTCTAATGTTTTTATTGGTCTCGTTTTCGAGTGTCGTTTTTAAGTCCTTAATATCAGATTTCATAATTTTGATTTCAGAATGCACCTCTTTAAAACCATTTTCCATTTTACTATTCATTTCGTTAGCATCGTATTTCAATGTATTGATATCAGATCTCATGTCGTTCATGTCGGATTTAATTACTTTGATTTCAGAATGTACCGCCTCAAAACCACTTTGCATTTTTTCATTCATTTCAGTTATTAATTGAAGTATTTGTTTGCCGTTGTCCATTTGTTCATATCTCCTTTACTCTATAATAGTTTGGTGAGTTTTATATTCTGCCGGAGTTTCAGCAACCTTTTCATTATGCTTTAAAACTAAGCCTAAGGTTAAACGTACTATGTTTTGCCTGTCAAAATCTGCTTTGTCATATGCCTGTGCTATATTAACGGCTTCCGGAGAAAGTAAATCTCTAGGGTCTCTTGTACCAAATAAATAATTTGCTGAAATATCAAGAACTTCGCATATCGATTCTATCGTATCGGGGTCGGGTCTGTTCTTATCATTTTCCCAATCGCTAACAGAATTATGTTTTGCTCCAATCTCATCTGCTAATTGTTTTTGAGTGTATTTTTTACTTTTTCTTGCTGATTTTAACTTCTGCCCAAAAGTCATTTTATATACCTCTAAATTTTGTCCGTAATTATTTATAAATACATAATACCATATTATTTCGAATTAGTAAATATAATTTTTCGAAAAAATCGAAAAAATTTAAAAATATTTCTATAAGAAAGAGAGTGCGTCGTGAAAAGTTTTTTGCAATGCAAAGTATCTTTATAGGAAATACCTTTTTGCGGTTGACAAAGTATCTACTGTGCGGTACAATATAGTTAGCTATTATGCGGTGCAAGGTAGGTGGAAGACATGGTAGGCAAATCGCAGTTATTACGAGGTACATTGGAAGGATGTATAGTGAAAATAATTAGTGATGAAGAAACTTACGGATATGAAATCATATCCCGTTTGCAGGATTATGGTTTTGATGATGTGAGAGAGGGAACAACATATCCTATTCTGGTAAGGCTTGAGAGGAAGAAAATCATAACGTCAAAATACAAAGAGTCGCCCCTTGGCCCGAAAAGAAAATATTATTTCTTAACTGAAACAGGGAAGGAATTTTTAAATGAATTTCAAGAAGTATGGAATGATGTAAAAAAATCCGTTGACAAAGTATTGAAGGGGGAATAATTATGTTTATGAATGAAATGGTCCTGCTTAAAAAGGAAAATGAAGCACAAATAAAAACTTTAAGGATTAGCGATGTCCAAACCATAAAGGATATCATGATGGGTATGAGTATATTTAAGGTTAATTCATATGATGCTCAGGTAATAAAAAGAGATCTTATAGGAATGGCACAGGAGTTTGAATTAAGAAATAAAACTCTGAATGATGCAATCGGAAGTGATGTAAAAGGCTTTGCCCATGATATTATAAAAAACAGCGGAGGACCATCTATATACGAAATTTTTTTAGGGCTTTTACTAAAGCTGACAGGATATTTTTTTGCTTGGTTTTTTATATTGTCTATTGGGGCGTATGGAGGTAATTTATACTGGAGAGCTAATCCTGTTATATTTTTATTTTTTCTCACTTTCGCAGTACTCAGTTTTATCACAGAGGGTCTCATAGCGCCTGTATTCAGTATGGAAAAGGGATTTAAAAAAGCATGCGGTTCATTTATTTCCGCAGCTCTGTTTTTAATTGTAACAATTATATACTTTTATTTATATGATAAGCAGAATGTCAGAGAATTTAATGTAGCTTATGTAGTGATTATATCAGGAGTATCATACTTAATAATAAAATATTTAAATTCTAAAAACATTCACAAATTAGCAAGCAATAAGAAGAATTTTATTCAGGATTTGAGTTGAGGTTGTAAAAAGGATTCCAGGCAAGAGCATTTTAAGGTCCGTCCCCAGAATGATATGTGTAATTTTCTTGACAACATTTTAGTACTGCGCTATAATAAAATAAATAAAGGAACTGCCGAATAAACGGTTAGCTTCCAGATTTTACGTTTAAAACATTTTAACCGTCAAAGTGGTAGCTTTGGCGGTTAACTTTTATGTAAAAGTTATTTTCGCTTGTTGTTAAACAAGGCAATAATCGCTGCTAGGAGTAACCCGAAGGTAAATAAATCTCCAAAAATTTTTCTCTTATATTTAATGAGTCAAGCCTCTGATGCATAAGCTTTAATATATGGATGAGGGGTGATTTTATTTTGTTATTTATAAAGAAGTCAACATTAAAAACTATATCTATTTTATTTATTATAGCACTTTTAGCTTCATTTTTTAAGGTGCATGATGCAATTCAGGTATTAACTGAACCATCTTCGGAACTTCCTATTATAATGTATCATAACGTCAGTAAAAATCCCAGACTGCTAGGCAAATATACAATATCACAAAAGGAATTAGAGGAAGATATAATTTATTTAAAGGAACAAGGATATACGACTATTGTGGTCGAGGATTTAATAGCCTTTGAATATAACGGCATAAGCTTACCTGAAAAGCCGATTATGCTGACATTTGACGATGGTTATTCAAACATTAACAGATATGTACTTCCGCTGCTGGAAAAATACGACTGCAAGGCTGTAGTTTCAATAATAGGTGAATATGTTGAGAAAAGCTCTGAAAATAATTATTCGGATCCATATTTGAATTGGACTCAAATTAATGAGCTTATAGATTCCGGGTATATCGAAATACAAAATCATACATATTCAATGCATACCTTAGATAATCGTAAAGGATGCAGTATAATGAAGGGTGAATCGTATGAGGAATATAAAGAAGCTATATTAAAAGATGTAGGCAAGCTTCAACAGTTAATGAAAGAAAAAACCGGCTATACTCCAAACGCATTCACGTATCCTTATGGGTTCTCATGTGAGGAATGCACTGAAATACTTAAAGATATGGGTTTTTTATCTACAATAACGTGCAATGTCGGGGTAAATTCTCTGCGCGGCAAAGAGAATGAATTGTATGAATTGAAAAGAGTCAACAGACCAACAGGTATCAACCATGCAAGCTTTTTCGCTGAATTTGATAATTAAATTTTAGAGACGAACCTTGAAAGCCTAGCATAAATTCGTAGAACGGAAGTCCAAATGTTCGTCTCCGGAATGTTTTTATTTCGCAATTTGTGAAAAAACCGCTGCAATAATTTCTTCTAATATATCGTCTGGAATACTTTCGATTACCTTATAAGTTCGTGCATTCAGGTCCAAAGATTTAATGTGTTCGCATAAAACAACCCCCGTCGTTATTGTTCTGTCGTCAAGAGGTATATGCAAAGGGAAAGGCTTTTGCGTATTTGTTATTGGACATACGATGGATAGATTAACTTTTGAATTAAAAAAATCATTACTTATAACCACGGCAGGTCTGTAACCGGCTTGCTCATGACCATATTGCGGATTAAAGTCCAATTTAATAATATCACCTTGTCTTACCATAATTCTTTACCTTTTGGTGTTCCCCAATCAATTTCTGTTGGCTCATATTCACCATTGAAGCCTTCAAATCTTTCCTGAATTGTTTTAAACTTATTTTTATTTTCTGCTTTTTTTATAATTATATTTCCATTTTCGACCGTAACATCAACAACATCACTTTCAGTTAAGCTTGCACTTTCCAAAAGTATCTTAGGAAGCCTTATACCTTGTGAATTGCCCCATTTAACAATATTAGTCTGCATAACTTTACACCTCCGTTACATACTATGTATACACATAGTATATCCTAAATGCTAAAATAATGCAATTAATTTATTTTATTATTAAAACACAAAAAAATATATAATGTCCTTACGACACTCCCTTAGCTGTCAGAAAAATTATTTGTGGAAAAAAATCAGTATTTGTATTAAAATTAAAGAAAAGATAACAGCAAATTATTAAATGAAAGTCTATGATGGGGGCAGTGATGGAGCAAAACGTTATATTAGTAAAACCTTGCATTAATTATAAAGAGGAATATTTAGATATGCTTTCTGAATGGAAAAAGTCAGGGGAAGAACTGATTCCTTGGACATTAAATCTTGACAGCACGAATTTTAATCTGATGGTGGATAAATTGAGCGGTTGGAGCAATGGGGTCGGATTGCCTGATGGATTTGTTGAAAGTTCAACGTTTTGGTTGGCGAATGATAATAAATTAATTGGAGCCATAGATATAAGACACAGATTAAATGAAGCATTAGCATATCGAGGGGGACATATTGGCTATGGAATAAGACCAAGTGAAAGAAAAAAGGGCTATGCCACAATGATGCTGTCACTCGCCTTAAAAGAATGTGAAAGAATAGGATTGTCAAAGGTATTGATAACCTGTTCTAAAAGCAATATAGGCTCATCTAAGACAATAACTAATAATGGCGGTATTCTTGATTCTGAAGATATAAATGACGGAGAAGTTTTTGAAAGATATTGGATTACTATTTAATTTAATAAAATAATGATGTAACATCAAGAGGTATAGGGAGGAATTTTTTTAATTCTAAATTGGATTTGATTTTGTAAAATGCACCTCAAAAGTTAGTTTGTTTTCTGACTTTTGAGGTGTATTTCAATATGTTATATTAGAATGGTCCGTATCCTATTATTACGGAAACAGCCACCAGGGCAGCACCTATCAAACTCCATATCAGGAACAGAGGAAGCATCCACTTTGCCCATTTTTCCCATTTTATACCACCTATTGCAATTGCGGCCATAAAATAACCTGAAGTAGGATTAATAACATTTGAGAATCCGTCACCAAACTGGAATGCCAAAACCGCAGACTGCCTGGAGATACCGACTAAATCTGCCATAGGAGCCATTATTGGCATTGAAGCTGCAGCCTGACCGCTTCCGGAAGGTATTACGAAATTGATAAAGCTTTGAACAATAAACATTGCAATACCGCTTAATGAAGGAGGTAATCCCTGAACCAGACCTGCTAAGCTGTATATTATAGTGTCCATTATTTTTCCTTCCTGCATAACAACCATTATTGAGGTTGCCAGTCCTATTACAAGAGCGCCGTAAACCAATTCCTTCGCTCCGTTTATAAATTCCTCAGCAATTTTATCTATTGACAAGCCTCCTGCTATACCTGAGAAGATTCCTATAATCAGAAAAATTGCCGTCAATTCGGTAATGTAAAAGCCCAGCTTAACAACACCAAAGCCCAATATACACAGTCCTGCAACCAATATAAGCATTACAAGCTTGTGCCTTGTTGTAAATTCAACTTCATCATTGAATTTAAATTCTTTATGTCTAATCATATCTTCTTCATATGTAACACTTAATTCGGGGTTTTTCTGAATCTTATTCGCATATCTATATACATATATAATAGTTACACTTAAGATTATTAAGTACGCCATAAGGCGAAATCCAATACCTGAAAACAACGGAAGACCGGCAATTCCCTGAGCTATACCCACAGTGAATGGGTTAAGAAAGGCACCTGCGAAACCGGCACCTGCGCCCAGCAATACCATTGCTGTACCTGTGAGAGTGTCAAAGCCTAAAGCCAAGGCCAAAGAAATAACTATGGGGTAGAAGGGGAGCATCTCTTCTGCCGAACCGAGAATTGCTCCTGCCAAAGAAAAGATAAGCATTACAATAGGGATGACCGCTTTTTCCTTGCCCTTCATGCGTTTTACCACTTCTACAATACCGGAATCTATGGCGCCGGTGGCCTGGAGTATCCCAAAAGAGCCTCCTATCATGAGTACAAAGAAAATTATATATCCGGAGTTCTCCATGCCTTTTGGAATAGCTTTGAAGACATCAAAGAATGACAGAGGGTTGCCTTCAACACTATGATAAGTGTCAGGGACTACAAAAATTCTGTCTGTTGCAGGATCTACGGCACGGTCAAATTCACCGGCCGGAATTACATATGTAAGGACAGCAACTAACACTATAACAAAGAATAGCAGTGCGTATGTGTGTGGAATTCTGAATTTTTTCTTTTTTTCAATATTTTTTTCCATAATAATCTCCTTATAAACATAAATTTTTTATTAATTTGTAATAAATTTCCGAAGCTTTCAATATTTCATCTATTGAACAAAACTCATCATTTGCATGAGCCTGGGTTATGTTGCCGGGACCGAGTATTATGCATTTGGCATCTGTATGATTTGACAGTAATCCGGCATCGCTCCAGGCAGGAAAATCTCTCAAGGGAAGTTCTTTACCTGTAACATCCGATGTAATAATAAGTGCTTTTTTAACAAGCTCATGATTTGGGTCAATACTGTAGGGAGCATTTATCATTGATGCGGTAAATTCACGCATTGCTTTAAGTTCATACTGCCCTTTGAATTTTTCAGCTGCTTTTGCAGCATAGCTTTCAATTTCATTATGAATGAACTCCAGGGTTTCTCCGGGCAGCCATCTTCGGTCAATTTGAACACTGCAGGTGTCAGGAACAATATTGGGGTCATCTCCGCCCTCAATGCATCCCACATTAATGCTGCCGCATCCAAGAAGCTCGTGTTTGCGTTTTTCTATTATGAGCTCCAGCTCTTCGTAAATCATTCTGCAAAATTCCGAAGCCATATAAATTGCGTTTTTTCCTTCTTTTGGGCGGCTTCCATGAGTTGCTTCACCCTTGAACGTAACCTCAATCCATTCCATGCCCTTGTGTGCGGTGCACACTCTGAGACTGGTAGGCTCGCCGATTACAACATAATCGGAGGTGATATTTTTCTTGATGAGATATTCAGTACCCTTTGATCTTTCCTCTTCATCAATTACACCCGTAAATGCAACTGTTTTATCCAAATCGAGTCCTTGTCTTTTTACTGCAATCATTGTGGCTATCATGGCAGTTAAACCACCTTTCATATCCGCAGTGCCTCTTCCGTATATTATGCCGTCCTTTATAAACGGCTCAAAGGGCTTGTACTTCATCGTAAATCCGGGAACCGTATCAATGTGACCGTTAAACATTAAATGCACGGATTCGTTTTTGCCGAATATTTTTCCCGTAACATTAGGTCTGTTTTTTTCAATCTCTGCACATTCTACATGAATGTCGTTATTCTTAAAGATATTACTTATGCAGGCGGCGGCCTCCGACTCCTTTTGCTCAGCATTCTTGTGGCTTTCAATTGATACCAGCTTTGTAACAATGTCAATAATTTCATTTTCGCTTATGAACCTTGTAACTTCCAAAATAATACTCTCCTTCCAATTTAACATATAGCCAGAAAAATCCGGCTTCAAGCTATCAAGTCAATATGTTTAAACATTTCAACATATAGAATTAAAAAAAATAGCTGTTTGAACTAAACCTCCTTTCAATAATAATTATATGTTTAAACATATCAACGTATAACTCAAAAAAATTTAGAAAAAGCCCATGCCGATAAATTTAAGCAAAGCTTGCGACAAGCTTTTCAGCGTGTGCATATTCACAGAATAATATATTTCTTTTCCTTCTTTTCTTGCTTCAAGGATTCTTGCTCTTTTAAGGATCTGTAAATGATGAGAAACCGTAGGACGGGATAAGGTGCATCTGGCAGCAATATCACTTGCGTTCAGTTCTTTTTTCCCTATAATATTAAGAATATCTATTCTGGCTTCATCACCTAATGCTTTTATTATTTCCATATCCATATCATTTTGATTAATTCCGGACATACTCCCACCCACCATCTTTTGCTATTTAAAACGGACCATAGTTGATAACAGTTGATATTATAAGAATAATAATGGCTTCTGCACATAGGGCAATAAATAACGGCATAAACCATTTTAACCAATCCTTCCACTCAATATCTCCAAGAGCCAGAGCAGCTATGAAATAGCCTGAGGTAGGACTTATAAGGTTTGTAAGACCGTCTCCGAACTGAAAAGCCAGAACTGCGGTTTGCCTTGTGATACCCGACATATCAGCCAATGTTTTCATTATGGGCATGGATGCGGCAGCTTGTCCGCTTCCGGAAGAAATAAATATATTCAATACGGCATGTACAAATGACATTCCAACAGCGCTTGCAACTGGGCTGAAGCCTTCAATAAGTTCTGCAAGAGCATGAATAATCGAATCCATAATATTTCCGTATATCATAATTACAGACACAGCTTTTGCAATTCCGATAATAAGTGCTCCGTAAGTCATGGCGGATGCGCCCTTGACAAATTCCGAGGATATCCTGCCCGGAGTCAATCCTCCTGCGAGTCCGCTTGCAACGGCCATTATGAAAAATACTGTGGATATTTCCAGAATATAAAAACTGAATTTCAAAATCCCTGCTATCATGAATATAAACGACAGCACAAGCACTGCCATAACCCTGTAATGCTCTGTCTTCATGGATTGAAAATCCTCAAAGACATTGCTGTTTGGAGTATGGTCATTTTTTATATTATTAACATGCCTTATGACAAATACTATTGATGTTCCCAAAAATACAACATTGGTTATTACTCTTAAAACAATTCCCGAGTACAGAGGGAGTTCCGAAACATTCTGGGCTATTCCCGTTGTGAAAGGATTAAGAAATCCTGCGGCAAAACCGGTTCCGGTTCCCAGCAGCACCATGGCCACACCTGTAATTTTATCATAACCCATCGCTAAAGAAAAGCAAATTATTAAAGGATAAAAGGGGAGCGCTTCTTCTGCGGTCCCGAATAAAGCACCTGATAGTGAGAAAATAGTCATAATTATTGCTACAATCGTTTTTTCATTGCCTGAGGATTTACGTACTAAATTTCCGATTAATGCGTCAGTTGTTCCGGTTGCTTGAATTACACCGAAGGCGCCTCCTATAATAAGCACAAAAATAATGATATCGCTTGCTTCCATCATTCCCTCAGGGATGGATTTAAAAATATCAAAGATAGAAACCGGTGTATTTTCTACTGATTTGTAACTGTCGGGTACAACATAGCTTATCCCTTTATCGGTGTCGATTTCTCGGTCATAGGTTCCGGCCGGAATAAAATATGAAGCAATTCCTAAAACAACTATTATGTAAAACAATAAAACATATGAACCAGGAATTTTTTTTAACACTGTGCTTCCTCCGATAATATTTTGATGCGTTTAAGTATATCAAAATATAGTTTGAATTATTATACCATACATTTCGAGTTCTGCAACAATAATATTTTTTAATTTTACTTTAAAGCTTAGCAAAAGGTTACCATACACAGTCAAAGTGAAAGCGAAAAACAAGAAAAATATCCGCTCACGGTTTCGGACACGAATAATTCTAAAGCTCGTTGCGTATAAAAATCCTACAGCTTGCAAACTCGCTGACGCTCAAACAGTGCAAGCTGCTTAACGGATTTTTAACCTCCATTCACTAAGAATTATAATCGTGTCCTGCAAATGTTCGCTATATATTTTTCTTGTGAAGAGTCTCCTGCTTCAAAAGATGAGATTCTTCACTGCGTTCAGAATGACAGTGGGGTTATTCATAGCAATAACATAAATCAGGTTTGTTAATAGTCCGAATAGGATTATCTCTATTTTTTGAAAAAAAAAGTTTAACATTCTCAATTAGGGTATAATAAGATTATACTTATTAACAAATTTTTGGATATTAATGAGAAAGGGGATTATAAACATGTCAGATTTATTTAGTTTAAAAGGAAAGGTTGCTTTTGTAACAGGAGCGTCATCAGGATTAGGAGTACAATTTGCAACAGCACTTGCACGTGAAGGTGCAGATGTTGCTATAGTTGCAAGAAGAGTGGAAAGACTGAATGATTTAAAGACTGAGCTGGAGAAATTCGGAGTGAAAGTCTTGCCCGTACAATGTGACGTAACGGATGTGGAGCAGGTCAAGAAAGCTGTTGCAATGGTTAAAGAGAAATTTGGAAGAATTGATATACTTGTTAATAATGCAGGAATGGGATTTGCTGAGCCGGCTGAGCTGCAGACCGATGAACAATGGAATAAAATGATCGGACTCAACCTCAATGCCGTTTACTTCGTTGCGAGAGAAGTAGGAAAGGTAATGGTGGAGCAGAAATACGGCAAAATAATAAACATAGGTTCAATTCACAGCACGGTTGCAATGAATGCTTTCCCGGTATCAGCATACATGACGGCGAAGGGCGGAGTTATGGCAATGAGCAAGGCTCTGGCGGTTGAGTGGGCTAAATACAACATTACAGTAAATACAATCGGGCCTTCATATTTTGAGAGTGAGATGACATCGTCAATTGTATCCGACCCATCATTTGAGCCGGTATTAAAAGCTTATTGCCCTATGGGAAGAGTGGGTAAAAAAGGAGAGCTTGACGGAGCAGTGGTGTATTTCGCTTCGGATGCTTCAAGCTTTACAACAGGACAGTACCTTGCTGTAGACGGAGGCTGGACGTCGATTTAATTTATACATAATAAAGGAGCTGCTGCATTGATATGCTTAATGCAACAGCTCCTTTATTTAGGAACTTTTAATTAAAATATTGTATTCTTACATTTGGAATTACATATCACTAATAACATTTGTCACCCATTTTTTTGATACTATCCTGAACATTCCTATAGAAGCCTTTACAATTTCTTCCATATGGACCATCAGGAAAACATAGTATACCGGAAGCTTGAACACCAATGCACCTAAAAAAGCTAACGGAACACCTACGAGCCAGACAGAACCCATCTCGAGAATCATTGAGAATTTGGTATCACCGCCGCCTCTCAGCACACCTACAATCATTGTTCCGTTAAATGATTTGACAGAGAAAAATATAGCCAAGACTATTAAAAGCTTCTTTGAAGCAGCATACAGTCCCGGTGTGAGATTTCTGAAAAACATCAGTATTCCGTCTGCCGTGATAAACAGCATAGCACCCAGCGCAAGTCCGAGCACAGCTGATATTATCATGAAGCTGTTGGCATATTCCACGGCTGTTTCTTCTTCATCCGCTCCGATTTTATTTCCTACCATGACTGTGCATGCGTTAGCCAAACCTCTGCTCATTACCATGAAAATATTCTGGACGGTATTTAAAATCTGAACAGCAGCGGCGGCTTCCGTTCCTATTTTTGCATAGGCTATGGAGTAAAGCACTGTACCTAATGACCAGAAGGCTTCATTCAAAATAACAGGATAAGCTGTTTTAAAATATTTTTTTATAAAATCTCCTGTCCAGTCAGTCATATTTTTAACACCTTGAGCAAGAGGATTATTTTTATTTGAATATATCGAGTACATCATCAAAGCTATTTCCACAGTCCGGGCTATTAATGTACCATAAGCCGCTCCCTTGATACCTAGTTGCGGGAAACCGAACTTTCCGAAAATAAGCAGATAGTTAAACACTGCATTTGTTACAAATGAAATCATGCTTACTGTCATCGGCATTTTTGCCTGACCTATGCTTCTTGAGGCAACAGCATATGAAAAAGTTATGCCTGTTATAATATAGCTTAGAGAAACTACTCTCAGATAATCTGCTCCTAATCTGATAACTTCTTTGTCATTGCTGAAGATTCTCATTATGAAGTCCGGCACAATCAATGCCGCCAAAGTAAATAATGTTCCAAGAACACACACTATGGCAAGAGATATACCCAAAACCCTGCCTATATTTTTTATATCCTTCTTTCCCCAGAACTGTGCTATAAATATTGATGAGCCGGTGGCGACACCGAATATGGTAACCGCATAAAAAAAGAAAACCTGATTTGCAAGCCCTACAGCTGCTATGCTTTCCTCTCCCAGGCTTGTTATCATAAGGGTATCAAGCATATTTACAGATGAAGATACTAAATTTTGCAATGTTATGGGCAAAGCGATGGATATCATTACCTTAAAAAAATCTTTGTTTCTAAAACTAGTCCGCATTGCGACCTCCAAAATTAACAATAATATATCGTGAGTTTCACTTTAAGTTATAAAAAAGACATCCCCTTGCAGTTCAGCCTTTATAGTTTTATAGTATTCATTAATACTTTAGTACCGGCTTAACAATGTACCTCTTTAATCATATATGTCCGAAATGAAAATACAGATTTGGCGATACCTATATATAATATCATGAAAATACTTTTATTTGAACATATTTTTTTTATTATTTAGCTGCTCTTTTACCCTGAGTGAGCTTTAGAATTATTCGTGTCCGAAACCGTGAACGGATATTTTTCTTGTTTTTAGCTTTCACTTTGACTGTGAATGGTAATGCTCTTTTTGGATTGAAGTTATATTATAGCTTGCGGCTGTTAATATTACAGATGTATAATATAAATGAGTGAAATAATACCCATAATGACAGTATACGAGAAAATTTTGAATAATTTTAATTGTTACATAGATTGCGATATTGATATGTACATTACTTAACTTAAATAATTAAAGCAGAGACAAAGGAAGGTGAGCAGCTATGCATTATGCAGAATATAAATCTATACTTTCTGCTAAAAACGGAATGAACATATACAGAGGATGCAGCCACGGCTGTATTTACTGTGACAGCAGAAGTGCATGCTATCAGATGAAGCATGAATTTACCGATATAGAAATAAAGAAAAACGCTCCTGAAATGCTTGAGGATGCATTGAAGCGAAAGCGTAAAAAATGCATGATTTCCACAGGCTCCATGTGTGATCCCTACATTCATATCGAAGAAAAAATTATGTATACCCGCAGATGTCTTGAGATTATAGACAAATACGGCTTCGGACTTTCCATACTTACGAAGTCGGACAGAATTTTGAGGGATCTTAATGTTCTCAGAAGTATAAATGAAAAATCTAAATGTGTGGTTCAGATGACTCTTACCACTGCTGACGAAAGCTTGTGCCGAATTCTGGAGCCCGGTGTTTCAAGTACCAGAGAGCGTTTTGAGGCATTGAAGATATTCCGTGATAACGGCATACCGACAGTTGTTTGGCTGGGACCTTTCCTTCCGTTTATAAATGATACGGAAGAAAATTTAAATAAGCTGCTAAAATACTGCGTGGAAGCAAAAGTATACGGAATTATGTGCTTCGGCATAGGTGTAACCATGCGGGAGGGAAACAGAGAATATTTCTATAAAAAGCTTGATGAGCATTTCCCAGGTATGAAACAAAGATATATCAAAACATTCGGAAGCTCATACGAATGTCACAGCACTAATCACACCAGGCTTATGAGCATACTAAGCTTCGTATGCAAAAAACACAATATCCTCGTCGGTATGGACAAGGTGTTTTCATATCTTAACGAATACGAGGACAAAAATATAAACGAACAAATCAGCCTGTTTTAAAAAGTAAAAATTTATTGCAACCTTTGCAGTGTTTTATCGTCTAAATAACAGGGAGGGTAGAAGGTGGCAGAAAAGTTATTGATAAGAGGACTGAAAAAAGGAAAAGAGGATGCATACAGGCAAATAGTCAAGGACTACGGAAACAATCTCCTGAGAACCTGCTTCCTTATGCTGGGAAGCGTAGAAGAGGCAGAGGATGTGGTTCAGGAAACCTTTGTAAAGGTTTTTGAAAAAATAGAAGGCTTCAGGGAGAATTCCGGACTGTATACATGGATATATACCATAGCACTCAACCTGTCCAGAGACAGGCTGAGAAAGAAAAGAGATGTGCTTGTACTTGAGGATGAATGGATTGGAAATGATGATGTTGAATCCCATGTGGAAGATAACATTGACAGAGAGCTTTTGAAAAAAGAGCTTTTCAAATTGCATCCTATGTATATGGAGGTTATGGTTCTGTTCTATTTTGAGGAGCGTTCCATAAAAGAAATTTCGACGCTGTTAGATGAAAAAGAGGGAACTGTAAAAAGCAGGCTCTCTAGAGGAAGGAATATATTGAAGGATAGTCTGTTGAAAGGAGGCCGACTCAATGGATAACAAAGATAATCTGGGAAAAGAAATAAAAAGAATAATGGAAGAGGAAACAACCGGAATTGTACTGTCCCAGGCGGCACTGGACAATATACTTATGCACAGAAAGAAAACACTTAAGGAAAAAATAAGCGAGTTTTTAAACAGAGAGATAGAAATTCCGCTGGCACCTGCGATAATAGGTTTTGCAGCTTTATTTGCGGTTACGCTGATTCCGGGAAGCATGTTCAGATCATCAAGTGAAAGAATAATCGACATGGGCGGTTCCCAGGTCATTGTCAGAGAAAGCTGTGAGGTGAGCATGAAATGAAAATAAAAATTAAAATAAAGACACTTATTTTTATAGTATGTATTTTTGCGGGAATATTTTCATGGGGTATCCCCGCATCAATTTTAGGAATAGCTGATTACCTTGACCGCATGGGCTCGGATAAAGCAGTCCTGTTTTATGAGAAATATGCTTCTTATCCGACCACATCAAGCATCGAGGGCAATTTTGTCTATGCAAATAAACTGGTAAAAGGCTTCGACAGGTTTACAATCTTTTTAGACGGCTGGGGCGGATCAAACACAGGTTTTAGTGATATAGAAAAGGCAAAGGAACTGCTTGCAGACATAGTTCATTCAGATTCCTACAAAAAATCCGAAAAGCAATATTTTACCGATTCCTACAAGATGCTTATGGATATTGCAATCGCCACCGGAGATGCCGAAATGCTCCGTGAGTGGATTTCATTGGGACAGCAGCATGACGACGAGGATGTAAAATATATTTCCGATATATATAACGGTTTTCTGATGCATGTGAACGGAGATAGCGAAGGAGCATCAGAGATTGTTGCCAGATATGAAGAAACAGAGCATGCGGATGTTAAGCTTTATATATTGAAGATGGAAATTGCTTTTATTGATGAGAATTATGATGAGGTTGCTGAATTGTCTGAAAAAATAAGAACCACCGGATGGAATCCCAAGGACCAATTAGTATTCGGTTCATCTAGATATTACGACAGAGGCTTCTGGCTGGACAGCTTCGGCAAAATAATCAAGGGAGACAACACGGTAAAAGGAACGGTAACATATAAGGGCAGGCCGATGCCGTTCGTTGAAATATATGTCCAGGATGCAGGAGGAGGATTCAGAAGCGGCGGTGAAAGCTATATAGGCATAACCGACGAAAACGGAGAATTTCAAACCATCGGTCTGAAGGACGGTATATACAGCATAGGTATCGGATTGAGTGCTTCGCTTCTGGAGGATAAGGTGCTCAGCCGCTCCGGATATGAGTATGTCACTCTGGACGGTGCGGAAAAAGAAATGAATTTTGTATTTAACGATACCATAAATATGAATTCGCCCAAGGCAGGAGAAAAAATAACAGGCAGCGAATTTACCGTTTCATGGGAAGAGGTGGAAGGAGCAGATCATTATACTGTTCAAGCCGTATTTTTTTCAAATCCTTATGAAAAGGGCGGAACCAGCATTACCACACCCATATCTGACAAGAATGGAAAAAGTAAATTTGCCGAAAACTATGCCGTATTTGATATAGACAGACTGATGGGAGAATCAGGCGGACTGTCATATGACGGAGAAGAAATGATTTTGGGATATGAAGGCGTGCTGGGCAGGTTTTTGCCGGGCATAGAATATCCGATCACTGTGAGCGCATGCGACGAGTACGGTAAAGTTATCACCGGCAGTATGCCTATGCGGACATATTATGATAAAATACCCAGCATTACGGCAGAAGGAAGTCTCACCGACGGAGAAAAAATGATTATAGGCAAAAATTATCCGGAAGCAATAGAGTATTACGAAAATATTCTCGAGGATGAGCCTGATAATACCGATGCATTGCTGTATCTGACTAAAATTTACGGCATCGGATGGAAAAAAGGCGAGAGAAATATTGACAGAGCAATTGAGCTGGGGCGCAAGTATGCTGATGTGACAGGAGACGGTAATTTAATTTTCAGGGTTCTCGACACCATGGAAAGAGGCGAAATAAAAGAAAACAAGGAATTGATTTACTCTCTGTTTAAAGAAGGGGATGAAAACCTCGGCACAGAGGGCTGCAGGCTGCTGAGCAGGTTCTACATTGCAGATGAGAACTGGGAAGGTGCAAAAGACGCTCTGATGAAAATAGATGAATATGTACCGGATACTCTCTTTTACCTCAATTTGTATTTTGGAAACTATGCGGAAGCAGCAGAAAATCTGGAAAAATTGCATACATCTGAACTGACAACCGATAAAATCATGGAATCGGTGCGTGCTCTGAGTGATGCGAATCCCGATGACTCTGACCTGGAGGTCTTCAACAGCTTTCTGTTAAGGCTTGTTAAAGGAATTGACCACAATGACGGAAAATCTGTTTATAATGAAGCAGCAAGCCAAATAAAAAATAAAAGCATCCGGACAATTTTGTACGGAATCTACTTAGAAAGGCATTGGGACGTAACATACTGATGCCTTTTGCGAAGAACCGCATATACTGAAAGTTGATATTGACAACAGCCTGCATATAATATAAAATAACCGGAAATAGATAACTGTAAATTCTGTGAAGAGAACAGTAACTGTCATGGTATCTAACAGCGAGCGGGAGCAGAGTGAGAGTCCTGCAAGAGAGCCGGCGGTGAAGAGGAACTCTGAGAGGACATCCGAGCAGTGCAAGGATGGTACGTTAACTGCGTTAAAGTAATTGAGTGGACTTAGGTCAATTTGAGTGGTACCGCGGATTTCAACCCGTCTCATTATATGAGGCGGGTTTTATGATGGGAAAATTTATTAAAAAATACAGCAAAGGAGCTTGTATGGAAAAATTAATCAAAATATTAAGCAAAGAAGTAGGAGATGCTTTTGAAAAGTGCGGATATGAAGGTTATCTCGGCAGCATCACCATATCAGACCGTCCTGATTTATGCCAATTTCAATGCAACGGTGCGCTGTCAGCAGCTAAAAAATACAAAAAATCCCCCTTGCAGATTGCAGGCGAGGTGATGGAATCGCTGAAAGACAGCAGCTGCTTCAAGGATATTTCTTCTGCCGGTCCCGGATTTATCAATTTAAATATAAAGGATGACATGTTGACTGATTATCTGAATATGATGAACAGGGATGATAAATGCGGATGTACCGGGGCAGATAATCCTTTGACGATTATAGTGGATTATGGCGGGGCAAATGTTGCAAAACCTTTGCATGTGGGGCATATACGCGCTGCGGTCATCGGAGAAGCAATAAAAAGAATTTCAAGATTTCTGGGGCACAAAGTCATAGGAGATGTTCATCTGGGTGACTGGGGGCTGCAAATAGGAATGGTTATATCTGAGCTTAAGAGGCGTATGCCTGAGCTTCCCTATTTTATCGAAGATTATGACGGAAAATATCCTTCCGATGCACCATTCACAATAAATGAGCTTGAAGAGATATATCCTGCAGCAAGTGCTCTCGCCAAGAATAACGAGGAAGCCATGGAGGAAGCAAGAAAGGCAACATTTGAGCTTCAGGCAGGAAGGCAGGGCTATATTGCGCTTTGGAGGCATATTTTGAATGTATCCGTCAAGGATTTGAAAAAGGTATATGGTTCTTTAAATGTGGAATTTGACTTGTGGCTGGGCGAAAGTGACTGTGAGAAATATATTGATGAAATGGTTAAATATCTAAAGGATAATAACTACACCTATGAAAGTCAGGGAGCATTGGTGGTGGATGTTGCCGAGGAAGGAGATTCCTTTAGTATTCCTCCTGTGATGATATTGAAATCAGACGGGTCGTCACTGTACAGTACAACAGATATTGCTACCATCTGGCAGAGGGTTGAGGACTATGACCCGGACATGATAATATACGTTGTGGATAAAAGGCAAGAGCTGCATTTTGAACAGGTATTCAGATGTGTTAAAAAGACAGGAATTGCAGATGAAAAGCTGTTATTGGATTTCATAGGCTTCGGAACAATGAACGGCAAGGACGGCAAGCCCTTTAAAACACGAGAGGGCGGCGTCATGAAACTGCAGGATTTAATTGAAAACATACAAGGAAGCGTGCTTGATAAGCTTGATACGAGCAAGAGATTCAACGAAGAAGAAATGAGCGATGTTGCACGAAAGGTCGGATTATCCGCATTGAAATACGGAGATTTGTCCAACCAGGTTACAAAGGATTATATATTTGATATAGATAAATTTTCATCCTTTGAGGGAAATACAGGTCCGTATATTTTGTACACAACTGTAAGGATTAAATCTATTTTAAATAAAGCGCGCGTAAAAGAAAAATGCTCGGAGAATAATTTGATACTTAAACCATACAGTCAGTGCGAACAGGATTTGATGCTGAAGCTGTCAAAATTCAATGAAGTTATAGAGTACAGCTTTTGCGAGAAGGCTCCAAACAAGCTGTGTGAATATATCTATGATTTATCCAATTCCTTCAATAAATTTTATCACAGCAACAGAATTATAAGCGAGGAAAATCCCGAAAAGAAAGGTTCATGGCTGAGCCTTTGCAGCCTGACAAAGAAAGTTCTGGAATGCTCTGTTGAACTGCTTGGAATAGAGGTGCCTGACAGGATGTGAAATGGTATGTATATGCATAAAACGGTATAATTCACAAAAGGAGGTTAAAATAAAGAATCCCTAAATTTCAACGAAAGGTCCTGCTGCTTTATCTAAAAATGTTCGCTCATGGTTCCACACGTGCGAAAAGTGACCTTTCGTGTAATTTTGATTGCTTGTGAATTGAATAAATATTAATATTTTTCAATCATTAATTCAGATGTTCGTATCTATTATATGCTTGTCTTTCCCGGATGACACAAGAAATCATTAATCATTGTCAATATTAACTATTCTTGGCAAACTACACAAATGAAATTGTTTTTTGAAATTAGATGTGTTACAATAAACGCGAGTTAGTTTGTGCTAACTATTGTAAATTATATTCACGTATCTGATTAAAATAGATGAACACTGTCGAGTTTGGAAACATGTTTAATATAGATGTTGACGAATTATTTCTTCGTCGTAAGAATAAAATAAAAAGGAGTATGTTATGTTGAAGAAATTTTTACAAAACACGAGAAAACCTGTCGGATTGCAGGGGAGAATGATGCTCAAGGGTATGAACGCCGGTCATGCACCGCTTTGGAAATGGAGCCTTTCCAATCTGGAACTTTCTTGTGATATTTGCCTGGTTGCGCTCAAACCGGAACAAAATTCGGGTGTAACAATATGAGCGGTAAGATTAAGTCCGCATATCGCCGGTCAAAAGCTATCTATGATGATGTGTTGACACAAAGTAAGTGGTGGTCAAGATTATATATAAGCCTGTTTTGGAAAATTGATGACATAAAAATCGCAGGTAATTTGCTTAATATGTTTCCGGATGGCTTTAATGGGAAGCTGTTGGACGTACCCTGCGGCACATTGAATCTCACAGCCGTTAAGTATAATCACATGAAAAATGCTGATATCATTTGCTTAGACTATTCGGAGGATATGTTGGAGAAGGCACGGGAACGCATTAAAGAGTTTAATCTTGAATCTGTTTTTGCAGTGCAAGGTGACGTCGGATGCCTGCCCTATCCTGATGATAGCTTTGATATAGTTCTCTCCATGAATGGCTTCCATGTGTTTCCTGACAAGTTGAAGGCATATCAGGAAACAGCCAGAGTTTTGAAGCCCGGAGGTATGTTCTGCGGCTGCTTTTACGTTCGCGGCGAATATGCTCCCAGTGATTTTGCAGTAAATGTTCTGCTTTCTAAAAAAGGTTGGTTTACTCCTCCTTTCCAGTCGAAAGATGAGGTTCGGCGGACATTGAGCCGATATTACCGACAAACGGATGTTCAGAGTGATAAAGCAATGATTTGGTTCAAATGTGTCAAGTAGTACACCTCACCTTTTAAATTTTGATTTGTTGTGACTTACTATTAAGATTAGATGCAGATTATGGTAGAAATTAAAATGTCTTTGATATATAATAATATTATTAATTGAAATACTTTTGAGATAGATTAAGTCTATAAAATATTTAAGGGGGAGTTTATGAAAAATATAAAAGTTTTCATGCTTTCTGCTGTATCAATAATAATGATGTTGCTGCTGGCTGCTTGTTCGGTAAGTAAAGCACCGGTTGATACAGTCACAGCTTCGGATAAATCATCAGGTCAGATTTATCTGTATGGAGAGAATCACGGTGTTGAAAAAATATTGGAAAAGGAATTAGAGTTGTGGGGTGAGTACTACAATAAGGAGAATATGCGGCATTTATTCATTGAATATCCGTATTATACCGCAGAGCTTTTAAATTTGTGGATGCAGTCAGACGATGATGATATACTTGAGGAGCTATATAAGGATTGGGAAGGCTCAGCCGCACATAACCCGTATGTTAAGGAATTTTATAAGAAAATAAAAATTCAGTATCCTGAAACGATTTTCCACGGCACAGATGTAGGTCACCAGTACAATACTACAGGACAGAAAGCGTTGAAGTATCTTAAAGAAAATAATTCAGAAAACACCGAGCAATATTTACTGACACAAGAGGCTATTGAGCAGGGCAAATATTATTATGTGCATTCTGATGATGTGTACCGTGAAAACAAGATGGCAGAGAATTTTATCCGTGAATTTGACAAGCTGAAGGATGAAAACATTATGGGTATTTATGGTGGGGCTCATACGGATTTTGATGCTACAGATTATATGACCGGGTCTGTTCCTAACATGGCAAGCCAGTTAAAGCAACGTTACGGTAACAACATACATACTGAGAATTTGTACTGGTTAGCGAAAGATATTGAACCTTTACGGACAGATACAATTACAATCAATCAAAAGAATTATGAAGCATCCTATTTTGGAAAACAAGATTTAACAGGATTAAAGGATTACGCATTCAGGGAATTCTGGCGATTGGAAAATGCCTATGAGGATTTTAAGGATAATAAGAAAACAGGTGATGTGCTGCCTTATGACAATTACCCGATGCTGATAGAAGAAGAGCAGGTTTTTGTTATAGATTATACAAAGACAGACGGTTCCGTAAGGAGAGCATACTATCGTTCTGACGGGAATACCTGGAACGGTTCGCCGTCAACAGAAGAGTTTGCGAACTAAAAAGACCGGAGAAATATATGTTTACAGAAAAAATTATTATAGAGATGAAAGAAGTTTTCAAAGAAATTCCCTTTGGGATAGACCACACCCTTAAGGTTTTGCAAAATGCAAGAGACATAATGAAGGATGAGCATATAGAGGGAGAAGAAAGAGAATTAATCAGTATTGTTGCTATACTGCATGATATTGGTGCTGTCGAAGCACAAAAAAAGTATGGTTCAATTGATGGTGCTTATCAAGAACAAGAGGGACCTGAGGCAGCACGAGAAATATTGAAAAAAATAGGTTATGATAAAAATATTGATCGGATATGCTTTATAATAGGCAACCATCACACTCCTTCTAAAATTGACGGCCTAGATTTTCAAATACAGTGGGAAGCAGATTTACTCGAAAATTTAACGGTTATGGATAAACAAAAAGAACAGCAGAAAATAAAAAAATGTATAGAAGAAAACTTCAAAACATCTGCAGGAAAGAAGATTGCCTATAATCGTTTCATTAAATCATAGGGACGTAAATCATAGGGGACGGACGGTTACTCCCCTATGATTAAGCATATCCTTACCTACACGAATCATATGTTATTCTTTGTTGTATAACTCTCCATATGGAATCCTCTGACCTATATACATAGCGTGCTCAGAATAGCTTAATAATTCTTCTCTTTCACATAATTGCTCTGCGATTGCTACCCATTTATCTATTACTTCCTGAGGCTGACTAAGAAAATTTAATTCGCATGGAGCAAGAATGCCTTCCTGACCGAAAAGATGCTTTTTTTCAAGATGGAACCTATCCATAAATGGAATAATACTTTTTTGGTCAATAAAAAATGCTTTTGTGAATGCATCCCCGGCATAGGATTTTCCGTTTATAACAGCGTCAATGAAAATCTGTTCACTTTCTAAAAGCAGCATTTCAGGAGAAGTTTTCATTCCAAAAATCATTCCTGCAAACATAAGGATAAAGGAAACGTATATCATTCCTCTGTCTTTAAGTAAAGATATAGCTTCGTTTAAAGCTTTGATTCTATCCTTTTCTTCAAGCAGATGATACATGGGACCCATAACAAATACATGGTCAAATTTTCCCTTTATAAATTCGCTCACTTCTCTTGCATCTCCTGAAATAGCTTTAATACTCACATCTAGTTCTTTAGATTTTTGGAGAGCGAACCTTACATTTTCTGCGGACAAATCAACAAGAGTGACATCACAGCCCTTTTGGGCATAGTAAATCGAATATCGCCCCGGACCTCCGCCTATATCCAGAATTCTGTCACCGGGTTTAATATATCTATCCATCATTTTTGTAGTTATTGCAAATTCAAAAGGATGTCTTTCGAGTCTGTCCCACTCATACTGCACATCACTATCATAATGCTCCTGAACAATACGTACGCAGTCTTCCATACTTATCCTCCTGCAAGATTTTTACAATTTTACTGCTATTTAGCTCAATAGTCAATATTAATTTAATATCCATTTATAAATTTGCATAAGCTGAATTTTATGTGATGGAGAAGACTGCGTTTTTACACAAACTGCCGTCTCCTTGACATTCTAACTTATCTAAATCAATCTAATTGTCGTTAATTCCTTCTATTTTCTTAAATTTGAGACCAAAGATAGAATATGTTATTTCATATATGTCTGGGTTTACCATATATTCTCCTGTAAATTTATAAAAACAACCAATCGAATACTCTGAAAAAGGTCTTAATAGCTTATCCTCTAAACTCTCTTTCTTAAACAATTCTTCTTTTTCTATTTCAGAAAATCCCCATTCAGTTATTGCAGTAGTAACATACTCTACGCCCCTACCATCAATCGGCTCTATATTTACAACCTTTACAGGAAATATTGTTCTATTTACTACTGTGCCACCAAAGCCCATTATCTTATCTGAATATTGGGTAACCGTCCCCCATAGACAGAATTTCTGGTGATGTAGAAGCATTATAGGGGTAAGCCATTATTCTATTTTATCAATATAAAATGCGTTTGTATTTCCTAATATATCTGAATTAGAAGCAGGGGATGGTGACGGCATCTACGAATATGTTATCAAGCTAATGCTTGATCAATATACATCTAAAATTTTTGAGGATGTATGTTGTGAATATCTAAGAAAACTAAACAAACAAAACTTGCTCCCCTTCCGTTTTACTAAAATAGGACGCTGGTGGAATAAAAATAATGAGATTGATATTATGGCAACTAATTCAAATAAGGATGAATTCATCATAGGTGAATGCAAATATAAAAATTCCGCATTTAATATGGCAGAATTAAATGCTCTCATGTCAAAATTCAAGCCTTCTAATATGGAGTCTAAATTACATTACTATTTGTTTTCAAAAAATGGTTTTACAGATGCTGTGTATAAAATTGGCATAGAAAAAGGGATGAACCGTATAAGTTTAGATGAAATACTATGATGAATTTTAAAACAGCTCTTTCAGTTCACCGTATCTTACTTATCCATTTCGGAAAGAGGCATAAATTTAAGGGAGGCGCTGTTGATGCAGTATCTTAAGCCTCCTTTTTCAACTGGACCGTTGTTGAATATGTACTCCAAGCGGGAATCTCATATATCCCAATCCAATTCGTTTCCGTCAAAGTCTATTACCTTTAAATAGGTGCTTTCCTTTTTTATGGCTTGACTTGTTATGGTTGCAGACTCATTGCTTCTTGCACAAAATCAATATTTTCCCATTTTTCATTAGACCATCTTTTATTAGTCCCATTTATATAAGTAAATTCAGCATATTTCTCAGTATTTGTTGATATTTCAACTACAATACCTACATAAGAATTTATGTCATTTCGATTTGCCAAATTTGTTTCAATAATTTCTTTTATTAGTTCAATAGCATCGTTATCTAATTTTTCATTTGTTATAATTTTAAACATAATGACATATCCTTTGAAAGGTTTCAATGTAATTATGTTGATGTTTTTACTAACTTCCTTATTAATTTTTTTCATGACATTTAAAGAATAGTTATCATTATAGTTTCTAGAATTGATATTAATTGACATGTTTTCATAATATTCAAACACATTTGTATTAAAATCATATTTATCATAGACTAAAAGTTTATCATTTGCAAAGATTCTCAGAATACACGAATCATATTTTATTCTTTTGTTGTATAATTCTCCATATGGAATTGGATAGGAACCATATTGCTTTAATACTAAAACTTTTGTAAAGTAAAGCTCGAAGTTTTTTACATCATTATAATTTATATCATCGCTACAATAAGCATTAACGTTTAATTTATTATCAACAAGGTAACAAAGACTATCATTAATATTTTTCACTTGAAAAGTGTCAATAAAAATATTTTTTGCATTGTTATCTTCAATATAAACCTTATCATTTTCTTTTGTAAAGTCTAAGTAGATATCTGGCGCTTGAACTTCATTAAAAGTTAAAGGTTCCACGGAATTATTACACGAAGTAAAAATTAAAATAAAAATTAAGCAACAATATAATTTTATATATTTTTTATTCATAATACCTCCCTGTATCAATGTCTAGTTTTGTCTAATTAATAGATTATATTTTTCTTTTCGTAATGATATTATATATTGTGTTATGCGTTATTGATCTGAACCCTTTGTTAACTTTTATCATATATATTAGCTTGTGTCAATTTTGTGCACTTATAATTTTTGTTCATTTATGGATGTGGCAACATTTTTGTTTTCTTCTCAGTTGGATGTGGCTGTATATTACGAATGTGTTATGAGGCATAGCTAGTGCCATGTTCTTATAAAATTGGAACAAACCACCGGCTAAACCGGTGGTCATGACTTGTTTTATTACTGATATGGATTATGATAATACATATCAGAACTCATTGCATTACTTACAGCCCAATGCCCCCCTTCATCTACTATCCATTTTGCCTGCGCCCAAGAATAATATGTGCCTGTAGGAGGGTCTGCATAACCGATAGCTTCTATGTATGACACATTTACATCTTCTGCCCAAGTATAAGATGCCAAATCGCCTGTATCTCTGCTGTACAAATGCACTTCCATATTCATATATGGTCTAATAAAGTGCGTGCCAATATAGGACCAAAATTTGATTGAATTACCATAATTAGTTATTTTACATCCATGTGGTGTTTCCGAAAGTGGTTTTATAACATTATAATTTACATCTAAATTAATATTTTTATCAAATGGATCATTAAATAAAATATCTTTATATTTAACATTTTCTAAAAATTCTGGACAAACTATACTAAAAACTTCACCAGTTGTTAAATTCTGATTAACAAGGCTGTTCATGATAGCAAGTTGCTCTTCATTTGCAATAAAAACTCTTTTTGTATCTATTTCATCAGCAAATATCAAATTAAAATTAGCAGTAAATATTGTTAGTATAAGTAAAAAGCAAATTATCTTTTTCATAACTAATCTCCTCGTATTTTTTATTCTTTTTAAGTAAAAAAACAATTGTATTTTTTCTTTTTCTGCTGTAAACTATCTGTTGAAAGGCTCTGAATATCCTAAAGGACTTTTGTTCGTCAAAACTCAAGGTGTCCGGATATGAAAGAGCTTTTCAATGTTGGGCGCTCTTATGCGAACCATAATAAAACCTCTCCTTTCCCTAATTTTATAGTACAGAGGAAAAAGTATTTTCTCTGTATATAGACGATTTTATATTTTAAAATGTAACAGGAAATTTATAGTAAACTGTAATATTTTTTTTTGATTGCCGTCAGTAATAAATTTCCTTTCATATACTACATTGCAAAAGTCCGTAATAATCACACAAATATTTCTAAAAACTTTTTTAATAAGGACAATATTTAATATAACCAAATTATATTTAGTTAAGATTGACCTATGACCTAAATAGTGATTGAAGATTTTAGTGTTGTATTTATATATTTTTTGGTAAATCAGAAGATAGATAATTTTTTGACGGCTTTTGCCGAAATATTATTATAACAGTTTTAAACAATATAAGATTTTATCGTTATACAGGGGGGGATTGGTTATGGATGATAAAAGCAATGAACAATTTTTTGAAGAACTTTGCGATAAATACTATGAAAAGGTTTTTTCGTTTTGTCGCAGCTTTTTGGGGTATAATCAGCAGTCCGTGGATATTGCCGAGGAATGCACCCAGCAAACCTTTTTGGAGGCGGGGAAAAATATTGATAACTTGAAGGTGCATCCAAACGTTCAGGGATGGCTGTATAAGGTTGCCAGAAATCTCGTTAATGGATATTTTAGGAATGTTTACAAAAAGAAAAAGAATGAAATGAATGTGGATTATAGAGTGTTTGATGTTGAGGATGAGTCAGAGCATAGTCTTGAGGAATTATTTGATTATCACGGTGATATAGAAAAGCTGTGTTCAAATGTGCTGGAGAAACTTGATGCAGATGAATATGAACTGTACATTAATTATTACAAAAACAAAATAACTGTAGCAAGGTTGTCTGAAGAATATAATATTTCAAATACAGCACTGACTACAAGAGTATATAGGCTTAAAAAGAAAATCAGGATGATTGCAAAAGACCTTTTGAATGATTTAAAAAATTTTTAAAAAATTTATGTGATTATCTGCAACTTTTGCAATGTATATAGTAGGGGAAAAAAGAAAGGAGAAAACCTTGAAGACTGAAATAAATGATTCCGGAAAATTAAATGAAAGCAATAAGGATATTATAAGTAAAATTCTTTCCGAGAAAGAAAGTGATGCACAGGCACTTGAAAAAATGTACAAAATACTTGAAGAAGCTTCTGCCGCAGATGATTTGACAATGGATACAGATTTAATAGACGAATGTATAAAAACCATTGGATTATTAGAGGGAAGTCAAGAGCGTGTTACTCAGGAAAAATTGCAAAAAATGAAGCAAGAGGTAAAATTGAAGTATAAGGATTCCAAAGAAAACAGTCACAGCAGGATTGCCGGAAGAATTTTTGTACGTGTCGCTGCGTGCCTTATACTTGCTTTTTCTGTGACTGTTGCCGTGGCAAATGCATTTGGCTTCAACCCCATCAAGATGATAATATCATGGAAAGATGATACGTTAAATTTATCTTCCCGAAGCGAAATAAGCAATGGGCAGGATGTGAACAATTCAACCTTTATTCGAATGGAGGATGCATTCGAGGATATTAAGCCATCTCCAATGGTGCCGAATTGGATTCCAGAGGGCTTCAGCTTCAAATATGCCGAAAAATTTGCAAGAAATGACAATATAAATTTATTGCTTTATTATGAGGCGGATTCTGATAAAATCATAATTTTTGACTTTATAATTTATAATAGTACAGACAAAAATACTGAGGATGAGGCTTCTTTCGAAAAGGATTCGAATGAAGTTGAAGTTTATGAGAAAAACAGCATAAAACACTATATATTTTCAAATATTGAACAGACCCAGGCTGTATGGACAAAACTTAACGTCACATATAATATCAGCGGAGATATTTCATCAGATGAAATGAAAAAAATTATAGATAATATGTATGGAGGATAAAATATGTTTAAATTAAACAAAAAGAATATATCAATCTTATTTTTGACTGTAATAATGTGCATAACCGTTTTTTCGCTCACTGCCTATGCTTCAGAAAGCAGTGTCGTATATCCTCAGGCAAGCGAATATATTCGTTCTACAAGTGTTACTCTGGAGGCTGAAGGCTCTGACGGCAAGCTTCTGTCCGAAAATAAGCTGGGAGCTACGAGAATAGTTGACAAGCTGGGAATCAAGACATTGGAAATCCAGACCAAGGTTAACGGATATTGGAGGAAACACGAAACATTGGTGAAGGATTCCTACAGATATGACGCAGCCACCTTTATATATGACTTTTATTACTATGGAACACCCGGAACGGAATACCGCACCTATGTTGAATTTTATGTTGAGTATGATGGAGGCTCCGAAACTAAAGCTGTCACCTCATCACCTGTGACAGCAGAATAGTATATTTCAGAAACGGAAACATATACTCTTTTCTTTTTTCCTCTAAAGTAAATCTGTTTTTAACAGCTCTTTCAGTTCACCGTATCCTTCCTTATCCATTTCGGAAAGGGGTATGAATTTAAGGGAGGCGCTGTTGATGCAGTATCTTAAGCCGCCTTTTTCAACCGGACCGTCATTGAATACGTGTCCAAGGTGAGAATCTCCGTCCCTGCTCCTCACTTCTGTTCTTTCCATGCCATGGGTTTTGTCTCTTTTGTATACTATGCTGTCTTTGTCTATAGGTTTTGTAAAGCTGGGCCAGCCGCAGCCCGATTCGTATTTATCAGACGAAACAAACAAGGGTTCTTTGGTTACTATGTCAACGTAGATGCCTTTTTCTTTGTTGTTCCAATATTCGTTTTGAAACGGAGGCTCAGTTCCGTTTTGCTGAGTCACCCTGTACTGTATATCTGTTAAATTCTTTTTTAGTTCCTTTTCAGTCAGCTTAGCGTACTTCTTTTTTTTGTCTTCCATAATACTCCTCTTAATGATATGTGATGTATTTTAATATAAGTATACCATGACGGGCTGTTTTTAATCATTTAATTACTAAAAATACCGTATGTGCTGACAGCTAAAGGATATATTTCTTGCTACAGACAAAATGAAGTGTTACAATTATTTTAACGAATGTACAGCAGCTTGATTAAATAATAGGGGGTATAAGTCATGTGTTATGAAGATAAATTGAAAAATGAAATTGAAAATGCTATAAAACAATATGTAGCTGATTATTCAAAAATTAAAAACGTTCAAACTGAATGGGAAGAACCTCTTATTGCATATGCGGATGCGGATGATGAGATGTTTTGCAAACTTAAGGATGCAGTCAGTTCTTCTCACGATTTGCCAAAAGACAGTTTAAAGGAAGCCCGGACAGTAGTCGCATATTTTATCCCCTTTCACGAGTCAATAGTTAAAAGCAACGTAGATGGCAGGGAGTGCTCAAAGGAATGGGCGAGGGCGTATTTAGAAACAAATCAGCTCATATCGGATTTAAATACATATGTAAAGCACGAATTAGAAGAATCAGGATATAATGCAGTAATTACTCCCGCAACTCATAATTTTGATGAGGAAAAATTAATCAGCAGCTGGTCTCACAGACATGTGGCATATATTGCCGGATTGGGAACCTTCGGGCTGAACAATATGCTCATAACCGAGAAAGGATGCTGCGGAAGAATCGGCAGCTTTATAACAGACGGAAAAATTGAGCCTACTAAAAGAACTGATAAAGAAAATTGCTTGTACAAGCATAAAAGTATATGCAGGAAATGCGTTGAAAAATGTGTGAATGATGCCTTGAAGACAGATGGGTTTGACAGATTTAAATGCTTTGAAATGTGCCTTTACAACGATAAGTTTCATTCAGATGTTGAGGGGTTTACCGATGTATGCGGGAAGTGTCTTGTTAGTGTCCCATGTTCTTTTGTCAATCCTGTAAAATAATTATGTTGTGCCTATGACACATTAAAATATCAGCGGAGGTTAACATGGAAATTTCAGAACAAATTGCTCAACTGGAAAAAAACAGCCCTATGAGGTATCTTGACTACCAGCTCACATCATGGGGAAGGATGTACTGCGATATGGATAATAAAGAAAGCTATACATCCAATTATGCCGTTATTGATAAAAATGAAAATATCGATGACATCATTAAAGAAATAGAAGAATACTATAATTTTAAAAATATAACTCCTAAAATTTTTTACCGTCATGGTTCTTTGGAATTAGAGATTTTAAGACCTTATTATGAAAAGTACGGTTATTCAATACGGGAATTTGACATAGATTTGATGATTTTAAATATGAATGGTGCCATTAATAACAAAATTAAAGAATGTGAAATTAAACCGGTCGGACATGTTCTGGATGGGAAGGAATACAATCTGGTCATAGAACAGGATGACGGCGAAACATACGGCATCAAACTGCTGAATAAGCAAATTGCCGCCGGAAATAATATGTTTTTCGCTTATGGTGTACACGGTAACCCTGTCAGCATGGCATTGGCTGAAGAATACAACAATTCAGTCTACATATCAGATGTTTATACTACACCGTCACATAGACGGCAGGGCTATGGCATGGCAGTTATTGATTTTATTATATCATATTATAGTGGTTTATTCATATATTTGCACACAAATAACCCCGAAGCAGCAAGCATTTACAGGAAGCTGGGATTTTCCGGAGAAACATTTAAATCATGGTGGGCTGTTAAAGGTTCGCTTCCGGAGTGGTGCCAATAGGGAGGAAAGATTATGAATAAGAAAATTTCATTGATACGCTCTGAAAATTTAGCAAAAGTAAGCTACGCATATGCCGGGAGGGTACCATACGGCATGGATTTAATATTTTTAGCAGGCTCATGTCCTATCAACAAAGACAGAGAAGTTACATCAGTAAATGATTATGAAGGACAGGCAAGATTATGTATCGAAAATTTAAAGGAAGCATTGAAAGAAAGCGGCGCTGCATTAGACGACATTGTGTATACCAGAATTCTTGTAGCCTCTGCAAAAAGGTCGGATTTGGTAAGTGTGTGGGGTGTAATAAGTGAAGCGTTTGGTGAACATGATGTTCCAAGTACATTGTCAGGCGTTACTGTGCTGGGATATGAAAATCAATTGGTAGAAATAGAGGCTGTGGCAGCAGTTGACACAGTATAATCAGTATAATCATAAATATATTCCCAAGAAACATTTTTTAAATTATAACATAATATAATAGTGATTAATTTTGCTTGGGGGGTAATAAATGTTTAATAGATGCGGACCTTCTGATTCAAGATATAGAATGCTGAATAGCAATATGGAAGATAAAGCAAGTAATGGGATTAATGAATATGGATATTTAGATGTGAATGTTTTTCGATATGTTTATAAAACACCGATAGCAAACGCATTGCTCAGGGTGTCAAAATTAACTGTTGAAGGGTTATATAGTGAAATAGGAAGGGGTAATTATCTGACAATTGAATATTCAGATAATAACGGTAATTTTCCGACGGTTACTTTACCGGTATTAACTGCTGAAAATGAAATATATATTATTTCGGTTCAGGCTGATGAATATCACACCGCTTATGTTTTTGATGTTCCTATTTACCCCAATATATCCACGGAATATAATATATATTTGCATCATATGGGAATTCCCGGAAGTCCAGATTATGAATTCATACTGCAGCCGCGAATTAAATAAATTTCCGGCTGAACAAAAAATAAAATTAAAATAAACAAGTATAAGAATACTCAATATGAGTATTTTTTTGCATATTTACTTTTACACAGGTAACAATAAGCATATCTATGATTTCGGGGGTGGATATTATGATTATTGTTACTATAAGGGCAGTGATTTTATATGCTGTATTGATGATTTCTATGAGAATCATGGGTAAAGGTGAGCTGGGAGAGCTCCAGCCTCATGATCTGGTTGTTTCATTGATGCTTGCCGAGCTTGCCGTAATGCCGATGGAGGATTTGGGAGCACCTTTGCTGCATGGATTTATAGCAACAGCAACAATAATGTTTTTGCAGTGCTTAATATCTTACATAACTTTAAAAAGCAATTCAGCCAGAAAGTTCATATGCGGTACTCCCACCATAATCATTGATCACGGCAAGTTTAACGTTAAGGAAATGAATAAATTGAGAATTAACGTAAATGATGTTCTTGGTCAGATGCGTTTAAAGGGATATTGCAATATTGAAGATGTTGATTATATTATTATGGAGACAAACGGAGAAATGAGTATTATTGCTCCTGATGATCCGCCGGGAACAAAGTGCAAGAGGATTCCCATAGCAACTATACTTGACGGACAAATAATGCATCATAATTTTAAGAAGTTCAATATATCATACAAGGATTTTGAAAATGAATTAAAAAAGAATAAACTACATCCCAAAAAGGTTTTATACGGTTTTGTAGATGAAAAAGAAAATTTTGTGTTTTTTAAGAGGTAGCTTATGAAAATGGTAGTAATATCTTTGGTTGTCTTACTCATACTGGTGGGTATCTGGATTTGGTTCCATTATACATCTATTGAGCCTACAACAGCATATTATTATGAGGCGTTAACTGAATTATCCAACCTTATATATACAGAACAATGGCAAAAGGCTGAAATTGATATGCTTTACTATTGTGATAATTGGGAAAGCGTAAGGAATTTATGGATTTATTTCGTGAATCAGAGTGATATTGACAATATTGATTCTTCTATCAGAAAACTTGACTCATTCATAAACAACAGAGATAAAACAATGGCTCAAGCAGAGCTTGAGCACTTAAGAGTGTTGTTTATTATAATCAAGGAAAATGAATGCCTTTCCTTGGAAAATATTATGTGATTATTGAATTATGTTAGATAAGGTTCCAATCCTTTCAATTACACAATCGACAGTATCACCCGAATTCAAGTATCTTGGAGGCTTGAATCCTGCACCTACTCCTGCCGGAGTGCCGGTTAAAATAATGTCTCCCGGATACAATGTGATACCTGAAGTTAAATCGCTGATGATTGTCGGTATATCAAATATCAATTGATTTGTTCTTCCGTTTTGTCTGAGTTCACCGTTTACATAGCTTTTTATTTCCAAGCCCGGAGGGAAAGCTATATTTGATTTATGTACAATGTATGGACCCATCGGGCAATATGTGTCAAAGGATTTGCCCTTATGCCATTGTATATGTTCCTGCTGCATGTCTCTTGCAGAAATATCATTGGCAATTGTATAACCGAAAATAACATCCTCTGCATTATCTTTAGATACATTTTTGCATTTTTTGCCGATTATTACTGCAAGCTCAACCTCGTAATCCAGTTCCTTAACTACATCAGAATGTGCTGTTACACAATCATGGTGTCCTGCTGCCGGATACGCTATTTTACTGAAATAAATAGGTTTTTTTGGTACATCGGCATTGACGTTTTTTAAGCTTCCAACCTCATTTACATGGTCGAGATAATTTTTTCCCAAGCAAAGTACATTTCTCTTTGGATAGGGTATTGGAGCTAATATTTTAACATCATTGAGCACAATTTCACTTTTTAATGAAGCCAGCACTTCATTGAACTTTTGAAAATCTATGTTGTCAAAAACATCAATAAGATTTAACATGTCTGATGGTTCTTTTATATTTAATTTTGCAAATACTGTTGAAGCAGGGATAATTCCTTTTCTTTCTTCATCCAGAAAACCGATGGATTCCTTGTTATTGTATAAATAAGTTAACAGATACATAGAAACCTCCTTAGTTGTTATATTAAATAATATAATACTATGGGAATTATTTTTCAAGTAAAATGTTTTGTTTGTTACTGCTCACAGTTACAATCCATAAAACCTAAGAAAAATAAGAAAAATATATAGCGAACATTTGCAGGACACGATTATAATTCTTAGCGAATGGAGGATAAAAATCCGTTAAGCAGCTTGCACTGTTTGAGCGTCAGCGAGTTTGCAAGCTGTAGGATTTTTAGCCGGAGTGAGCTTTAGAATTATTCGTGTACGAAACCGTGAGCGGGTATTTTTCTTATTTTTCGCCTTCACTCTGTAACTGTGAACAATAACTTTTGTTTTGTTATATCAAAATGCACATTTTATGAATTTATTGCAGTATAAACTTTCATATGATATAATAAAAAATATAGAAATCTTTATTATGCGAGGTATGTTATGAGTAGATTTATGTTAAATGAGCTGCATAAGGAAATATTACAAAGTCTTACTAAAAAAGAGTTTTTAAAAAAGATAAATATTACAGAGGAAAAAATTCAGTCGTATATAATCAATAAAAAATTCGTTAATAATTTGCTCATACTTATTAATAAAAAGCATTTATTATGCAGTGATGTTCTCGATTTATCACTTGACATATTAGATAATGTTTGTGCTGATCCGCCCAAAGAGTGGCTTCCATATATATTTCAATATACACTTAATAAATCTTTTCCGGATGCAACAACTTTAAAGCTTTATCCTAAATTTGAAAGCGGTGTTCTCATATACCTGGAGATACTGAGAACCATATTGCACCATGGAAAAAGCAACGGAAATTATGACAAATTTACTGACATTGATTTTTTAACAAAAGATGAGATAGATAATCTGCCTAATCCGGAAGAGTATTTAAACTTTATAGATAAATTCAATAAAAATTACATTTATGAACTGATGATGCTTGACAAGGAGGTTAACGGATATAATACCTTAAACCACGTTGCAGGTGTTCATTATGTTGCTATGCATGTTGCAAGACAACTGAAAAAGGTAGGCTCTCATGTTAATCTGGGATTGGTATCCGGAGCGGCTGCAGGTCATGATATAGGAAAATACGGTTGCAAGGGGCTTGAAAAAAGCAGAGTGCCGTACCTTCACTATTACTATACCGATCAATGGTTTACAAAATATAACTTGACTAATATTGGACTGATAGCAGCAAATCACTCAACATGGGACTTAGAGCTTGAAAATTTGCCTTTAGAATCTCTGATACTCATATATGCAGATTTCAGAGTTAAAAACAAGACTACCAAAAATGGATTTGAAATGCACATATACGAATTAAGCGAGTCATTCCAGATTATTCTAGACAAGCTTGACAATGTTGATGAAAAAAAAGAAAAAAGATATCAGCGAGTTTATTCAAAGCTGAAGGATTTTGAAAATTACATAATACATGAAGGAATAAATACAGACTTTAAATCTGATGAACCAATACCTGCCAAGGTTATGGATTATGCACTGTTAAACGGTTACGAGGTTGTAGAAAATTTCAAATACATGGCTATTGAGCACAATACATCATTAATGAGCAAACTGAATAATGAAGTCGTGTTTTCAAGCATGATAGAATCAGCAAGAAGCGAGCAAAACTGGCAGAATTTAAGAGCATACCTGAATATACTTGATGAATATTCCATTTATCTGTCTCAAAAGGAAAAATTGTTCACTCTTAGTTTTTTGTATGAGATGCTGGTTCATAGGGAGGGTGATATCAGACGGCAATCGGCAGGTCTGATGGGCAGCATTATAGTTACATATGAGCTGGAATATTCCAAGGAGCTTCCTGAACACGTTAAAATAGATATAAGTGAAGAAGTAACAGGATTAACCTTATGGGATAAATATATTGGATTATACCTTACACCCGGATATAAAGTAACTGACAACCACAAGGAATGGATTGGATATTCATTGAGGATATTTGTTAATGCAGTGATCAATTCAGACAGAAACAAGGATAAGAAAAGCTATATTGATGTATTTATCAACAACTTGAAAAAGTTTCAAATAGAGGGAGTTTCAAGGTTAAGCACATTAAACTCTTTGTTGAGCATACCTATAAATTTATATGAACAGGAGCAATTGGACTTTGTTATTGAATTTGCACTCAATTCACTGAATGATCCGGCTCAGGATATAAGGCTTATGGCTGTGCAGTTTTTTAATATGCTTGTGAAAAATAAGGACATTGCCAAATCATCATTAGAGAAAATTTACAGCTTTGCTCAAGCAATTTCTGAAAATGACGGTTTATGTATAAATTATTTAAAAATGAAGATTGCCAAGAACCTGGATATGCCTGCCGCAATTGTAAAGGAGTACAATTCGTTATTGAACAGCAGCAGATACAAAACATCTGATTTATTCCTGAACAATCTTAAGACTGCCACACCGTGGAATGTAAAGACAATCAGCATTGATTACATAATAGAAAATATAAAAAACAAAAATGAGGTCTCATTGCTTCAAACTTCAACTCACCTGACAAATTTAGTAAAGGTCAGTGCAAAGGAATCGGTAAGAAACAAGGCCGGAAATTCTCTTGTGAATATCGGAACACTGCTTTCTGTGGATCAGCGAAACGAAATTGCCGTTGAGCTTTTCAAAGGGCTTGAAATTGACGAGCTGCAATATGCAAAATATATCCCTGAATATCTGGGCAGATTTATGATGCTTCTTCCGCCCAAGGAATTGGACGAATTCGTGCAAGAATTAAATGTTGTTTACAAGGGTACAAATCCAAGAGTCAGTACTTTGGTTATCAATACGCTGGGTGTTATAATTCAATACTATCCTGAATATCAGTCGAGGTTTAACGAAGACCTTGAAATTTACAACAACAGATTGAAAAGGATGCTGGGAATTATATTAAGCGGACTGGCAAATTACAACACACAGGTTAAGCAAGAATCATTCCTTGTTATCGGGCAGCATATATTTGGTTCTAAAATATTGGATATAAAGGAAAAACATAAAATATTTCTTTTAATTTATAAAAAGCTTTTAACCCTGATTAATGAGAAAGAGCTTGGTGATTTGTTCTTCTTCAACAATTCGTCATCCTTCAACCATATATACAGATTTATAAGTGATTATGAATTTTACTACAAGGATTTTGAAATTAAATTAAATAAGAACATAGCATTTTTCCCCGGGACATTTGACCCGTTCTCGCTTAGTCACAAGGGAATCGTGACGGCAATAAGGAATCTCGGTTATGAGGTCTATTTGTCAGTTGACGAATTTTCATGGTCCAAGAAGGTTCAGCCGAGAATGATAAGAAGACAAATTATCAACATGTCCATAGCTGATGAACTGGGAGTATTCTTGTTTCCTGACGAAGTGCCTATTAATTTATCCAGCTCAAATGATTTAAAAGCTTTAAAATCATTGTTCTCGGAAAATGATGTCTATATTGTTGTGGGAAGTGATGTTTTACAAAATGCAACAGCGTATAAGGCCAGACCGACCAAGAATTCAATACACAGCTTAAACCATATAGTGTTTAAAAGAACCCAGGATGATATGTCACCTGCATCGTTAAAAAGAGCAGAAGAAGCCAAGAACAGAATCAAAGGTTCTCTTGTGGAGCTTCAACTCCCATTGTACCTTGAGGACATAAGCTCTACACAAATAAGAGATAATATTGACAACAACAGAGATATTTCTAATTTAATAGATTCACTTGCACAAAGCTTCATATATGACAGGAACCTTTATACAAGAGAACCACTAGATAAAGGTGTATTAAAATCAAAGCCGTTCAGCATAGAAGTAATAGAGGACCTAAGTGAAAAAATCGTTGATGAAATAGGTCATTATATTTTCATGCATACCAATTTGTATGAAAATATAGGAGAGAAGCTTGTTTCTAAGAAAATTAAGCTTCTGGTAATCAGAGACTCGAAGAATGCAAATAAGTTGTTGGGGTTTGCGGCATTTCATAAAATCGGCTCCTCCGATGTATACGGAGAATTCCAAAGCCAGTTTATTGCAAATTATGTCAGAGAAAAAACAGCAGGAAGAATTATTATTATTGACGGAATATTCATAAATCCAAGCAAAATCTACGAAAACATGGAACAGATAATATTGACTGAAACACTTGCACATTGCTTGAAAAATGATTTTACATATGCCCTTTACAGCAACATCATGACAAATATAAATTCGGAAGCAGTATTGGAAACACTGGAGCTTCAGGGATTTATAAAGATTCATGATGAAAGTATGAATAAATCAGTCCATGCAGTTGATATGAAGTTTCCTATATGCTTGACCCTGAATATGGAAAGCTTTATTAAGGACCCTTTGAATACAAGTGAAAAGGTTCATGAAGCAATTTCAAATGCAAGAAAAAGACTGCAAAAATCCATGACCGAACTTTATCCCGGTTCACTGGTGTTATCTATTGATAATGATTTAATAAATCAGACTCTCATTAATAAAATATGTGCCATGAATGATGTAAGCAATGAAATGCAGATCCCCAGGGTTCTGGGAGAAAATATGTGTGTTCCCTTCGGCAATATTTTAAAGGGTATGGTTGTCCCCAATACAGTTACTAAATCCTTGCATACAGAGAAGGTTTATTCAACAGATGCAAAGACATTTAAAATAACAGAATACCCATTTTACTCTCCGATTGAAATACAGGTTAAAACATTAAAATCCTTTGAAAAACCTGTAATTCTGGTAGATGATTTGCTTCATAAGGGCTACAGGATCAAGGAAATAGACCCTATAATGAAAAGATACAATGTTGAGGTTAAGAAGATAATCGTAGGCATTATGTCCGGAAGGGGTAAGGATTTGATGGATATACAGGGAAGAGACGCCGACTGCGCATATTTTATACCAAACTTAAGAATCTGGTTTAATGAAAATCTTATGTATCCGTTCCTGGGCGGTGACGGAATGTGGTTAAACAATGATAATATGATTAACTTAATACCGTCAATAAACCTGATACTGCCGTATTACTCTCCGATGTTTGTAAGCGGAGCTTCAAATGAAGCTATTTATAATTTGTCTATGGTGTGTCTGGAGAATGCAAAATCAATACTTCAAACCTTAGAAACAGAATATCAGGAATTTTTTGAGAAAAAACTTACGGTAAAAAGGCTTGGAGAGGTTTTAATATCACCGAGGCTGCCATATCTCGGAGATAATATATATTATGATTTGAACAAGGAAGCATCCAGCTTCATGGATGCCAGCATTGAGACATTAATAAAACTTGAAAGGATTATAAAATAATGTTTTATTATAAATACAAGGATAAATATTTGTTTTCACTTTCAGACTGTTACAGCTATGAAAAAATTGACAATTTGCCGGACAGCATAGACGAGCTTTATTTCTTATATAAATTTAACAAAAATAAATCAAAAAGAACCTATGCTCTTGCCTATACATCTGATGTATTCGATACAGAAGAAAATATCAAAGCATTAAAGTTAAAAAGCATGAGCGAGCAAACCGAGAATATTCCCGGTATTGTTGACAAATTAATTCAACAAAGAAAGGTAAAGGCAGTTAATACTGATTATGAAAATTATGAAGCATGCTTTTTTATAAAGGAAATAACAAAGAAAAGAGTTAACCTTCTGGCATTGGGCGATGTGGGAAGCACATTGCTGACAGGGCTTAAGCTTTTAGGAGGCAGCTCGGTAAGTTCAATCGGAATATTTGACAGAAGCACTGATAAAATAAAAAGATGGGAATATGAAATGAACCAGACATCATTTCCCTTTGAATTTAATTTAATGCCGGAGGTGCACGGTATTGAAAAAAATGAGCTTTTTGACTGTGATATGTTTGTGTTTTGTGCATCTAAAGGAGTTCCGCCCGTAGGTCAGGAAAATATTGACGTCAGAATGGTTCAATATGAGGAAAATGCAAAGCTTATAAAGGAATATGCCATTATGGCAGCTGATGCGGGATATAAAGGCATATTTGCGGTTGTATCCGACCCGGTGGATCTATTGTGCGCAACAGTTTTAAAGGAAAGCAGAGGAGTTCTTGCACCGGAGCAAATTAAAGGATACGGCCTTGGAGTTATGAATGCCAGAGCAGCTTATTACGCTAAAAAATACGATGAATATTCTTCTTATCTGACAGAAGGAAGAGCTTATGGTCCTCACGGTAAGGATTTGGTAATAGCAAACAGCATATCGGACTATGATGACAGGCTGTCAAGGGAGTTGACAAGGCTTGCGGTTGAAGCCAATCTGGAGGTAAGAAAAACAGGCTTCAAGCCCTACATAGCACCGGCACTGTCCTCAGGAGCAATATCGATAATATGTACATTGGAGGGCAAATGGCATTACAGCTCCAACTATATAGGAGGAGCATTTATGGGAGCTAAAAACAGGAATCTTGCTGCGGGGCTGGAAATTGAAAAAATTGATATGCCGGAGGTGCTTTTTTCAAGAATAAAAAAAACATATGAGGAATTGATAAATTTAATCAAGTAATTGCAAAACGGCTTCAGTCGTTTCTGTTTAATCAGGATAGGGGTGGTATTTTGGACAAATTAACGATTTTGATGCCCGGTGAAATTTCCGGAAGGCTTCAAAAAATGCTTGATTATTCAATCAGGGGTTATGATTATAATATAATAAGGAATTGTGACGGCATAAAAGATTTAAAAAATAAAAAAATATTATTTGTCATTGAATTAGGAGATACGGGAATAAATATCGAGCTTTTTAAAATGCTGGAAAAAATTAAATTATCAGGTTCTGATTATATGAAAAATTCATATGGAAGCGTGCTGGTTAACAGCAGCAATGAATTTTTTTCAAGAGATATAGCCAGAAAAATAATTTTATATTCAAACTTAGCAGGATGCATGTTCCCGGGAAGGCCTCTTTCGGAAGCAACCGGCTCTTTAAAAAACTTTAACACACAACAGAAAAGGGCTCCTCATTTAAGTCTTGAAGAAATATGTATAGAGGATTGCAGGAACGTTGTTGAAGTATTGATGAATTTCAACGTAAAAAAACTTACAGACCCCAGAATATTGACACTTCATGCAAGCAATTATAAAACCTCCAATACGCTTTCACTGTGGAATATGGTTAAAAAAAATTTAGCCCAATATAATATCAGCGAAATACATATTGAAAACGGCTCGGTCAGAGATTGCAAGGGATGCTCCTATAAAGCGTGCAAGCACTATTCACAAAGCAATAATTGCTTCTACGGCGGAATAATGGTAGAAGAAGTATATCCCGCAATTATTGACTGTGACATTCTTATTATGCTATGCCCGAATTATAATGACAGCATAAGTGCAAATATGTCCGCTGCCATTAACAGACTGACCGCATTGTTCAGAAAGGTTAAATTTTATGATAAATATTTATATTCCATAATTGTTTCAGGCTTCAGCGGCAGTGATATCATAGCCCAGCAGCTCATAAGCTCATTAAATATAAACAAGACCTTCATGCTTCCGCCAAATTTCGCATTGATGGAAACAGCCAATAATTTTGGTGAAATTGAAAAGGTGGAGAATATAAAAGAAAAAGCAAAAGAATTTGCAGATAATATTAAAAGATGTGTGGGTAATAAAAAAATATAAATGAAAATTTAAAGGAGGATTTTATGGAAATACGGTTTTCAGACAGGGCAAATGGCTTAAAGGCTTCTGAAATAAGAGAACTTCTTAAATTAACAGAAATGCCCGATATAATTTCCTTTGCGGGTGGTCTTCCGGCAAAGGAATTATTCCCGATAGAGAAAATAAAAGAAATATTTTTAGAAGTTATGGATAAGGAGGGAGATGCTGCATTGCAGTATGGTCCTACAGAGGGATACAGACCTCTTAGGGAAATAATTGCTGCGCAAAGAATGTCAACTTCACACATGAATCTTACTGCTGATGACGTAATTGTAACCACAGGGTCGCAGCAAGGATTGGAGTTTTCAGCGAAGCTTTTTCTTAATAAGGGCGATGTGGTAATTTGTGAAAGCCCCAGTTATCTTGGCGCGATAAATGCATTTAAAGCGTATGAACCAAAATTTGTCGAGGTAGAAATGGACGAGCATGGCATGATAATGCCAGAGCTGGAAAAGGCTTTAAAGGATAATCCGGATGCGAAAATTATTTATGTAATTCCTGATTTTCAGAATCCGACAGGAAAGACATTGCCCGATGACAGAAGAAAAAGGATAGCTGAATTAGCAGCTGAGTACAAAATTCCTGTAATAGAAGATAATCCGTATGGAGAACTTATATATGAAGGAGAAGTTCATCCTGCAATCAAGAGCTTTGATAAAGAAGGCTGGGTTGTGTTCCTCGGCACATTTTCAAAAACCTTTGCTCCCGGTTTGAGATTGGGATGGATATGTGCTTCACCTGAAATACTTAATAAGTATGTTCTTGTAAAACAAGGAGCAGATTTACAGTCGAGTTCATTGGATCAGCGGATTGCCGCTGCATTCATGCAAAAATATGATCTGAACGAGCATATTGAAAAAATCATAGAGGTTTACGGAAAACGGAGAACACTAATGCTTGAGTGCATGGATAAATATTTCCCTGAGGGAGTAAAACATACAAATCCGTATGGAGGACTTTTTGCCTGGGTTGAACTGAAAGACAGTCTTGATGCAGGGGCAATCATGCAAGAATGCATAAAAGAAAATGTGGCCTATGTTCCGGGAGAAAGCTTCTTTCCCAACAGCGCACACAAGAATTTTTTCAGAGTCAATTATTCATGCATGTCTGAAGAAAAAATTGTTGAGGGTATAAAAAGACTGGGAAAAGTTTTGAATAGGTACTATCAGAATACTCAATAATATGGATTTTAGAAATTTTTATACTGCTATACCGATAGAAAAATAAAAGAATATTAGCTATTTTAGATACAAGCTAATATTCTTTTTCCTTTTCAGCATTTTCAATGCTTTTCTTAATCGGGATGACTGGATTCGAACCAGCGACCCCAAGTCCCCCAGACTTGTACGCTAACCAAGCTGCGCTACATCCCGAATATGTTACATATTATACACAAAAAATTCAGAAATGTAAAGAATTAAAATTTTACAATTACGTCTTGCAATTTATATATTATTCTGATAAAGTTTAAATGTCTATCGATTATATATTGTAGGATAGATAAATAAAAGATAAGGATGTACATAATATGAATGATGATAAAGAATTACACGACTGCGATTGCGGTGATGATGATTGCGGTTGCGGCTGCGGCTGCGGACATGACCACGAAGAAGAAGTAATGACTATTACACTGGAAGACGGCAAGGAAGTTGAATGTGCGATTATTGCAATATTCCCTGTAGAAGATAAAGATTATATAGCTTTATTGCCTTTAGAAAATCAAGAAGATGGTGAAGTTTATCTTTATGGTTTCGAAGAATATGAAGACGGTACATTTGAGCTGTTGAGCATCGAATCAGACAAAGAATACGAAGAAGTTACGAAGGCCTTCGATGAAATACTTGATGATGCAGAGCTTGATGAATTGTTTGATGAAGACGATGAATTCGAAGAAGACGAAGAATAATTTGTTTTAAAAAAAGACCACTAAGTGGTCCTTTTTTTACTGATTTTTCAATATAACGTCGTGTGCTCCGCCTTCATTTAAGCTTGTTGCAGAAACAACTGTAAGACTTACGTTTTGCTGAAGCTCCTTAATTGACTTAGCACCGCAGTTACACATGGTTGATTTTATTTTATGAAGAGTCGAGCCAAGACCGTCATCCAGCTTGCCGGCATATGGTACATAAGAGTCTACGCCCTCTTCAAATTGAAGTCCTGCTTTTCCGCCTAAATCATATCTTGCCCAGTTTCTTGCTCTGTTTGATCCTTCGCCCCAATACTCCTTGACATAACCGCTGCCGTACTTGATTTTAGCCGTAGGACTTTCATCAAAGCCTGCGAAGTATCTTCCGAGCATTACGAAGTCCGCTCCCATAGCTAATGCAAGGGTCATGTGGTAATCCAGCACTATACCGCCGTCGGAGCATATGGGAATGTACACTCCATTTTTTTCATAGTAGTCATCTCTTGCCTTAGCAACATCCAATACTGCCGAAGCCTGACCTCTGCCAATACCTTTTTGTTCTCTGGTAATACAGATTGAGCCTCCGCCGATACCGATTTTTATAAAATCCGCTCCTGCATCTGCCAGATAATTGAAACCGTCCTTTTCAACCACATTGCCGGCACCAACCTTTACCGTATCACCATATTTACCTTTAATCCATTTTATGGTATCAGACTGCCATTCGCTGAAGCCCTCTGATGAGTCTATGCAGAGAATATCCGCTCCTGCTTCAACAAGCGCAGGAACTCTGTCCTTGTAATCTCTTGAATTAATACCTGCTCCTACAACATATCTTTTCTGGCTGTCCAATAATGAGCGCGGGTTTTCCTTGTCTTCAGAATAATCCTTTCTGAAAACCATATATACTAAATTAAAATTATCATCGACTAACGGCAGGGCATTCAGTTTATTCTGCCAAATAATATCATTAGCTTCTGAAAGAGTGATTCCTTCATGACCAACTATGAGAGAATCTCCGGGAGTCATGAATTCCTTAACTTTTTTGTCAAGCGGGTCCCTGCTGATTCTATAATCTCTGCTTGTTACAATTCCCAATAGTTTTCCGTCTGATGTACCGTCCTCGGTTATTGCCATTGTTGAATGACCCGTTCGCTCTTTAAGCTCAAGCACATCCTGCAGTGTATTTTCAGGTGTAAGGTTGGAATCGCTTATTACAAAACCCGCCTTGTATTTTTTAACTTTGCGAACCATTTCTGCTTCATTTTCAATTGATTGTGAGCAATATATAAATGAAATTCCTCCGTTTTTCGCAAGAGCTATAGCCATGTTGTTGTCAGAAACAGACTGCATAATAGCTGATGAAAAAGGTATGTTTAATTTTAATCCAGGCTCTTCGCCTTTTTTAAATCTGCAAACAGGTGTACTTAAATCAACATTTTCAACAATACAATCCTTAGTAGTCAGATTTGGCAGCAGTAAATATTCCCCGAATGTTCTGGATGGTTCGTTGATAATTTTTGCCATTATTGTATCTCCTTTTCATATGTACTGGTATTTAATACAAATTTCTTAATTATTCTTGATAGATTAACATAACAAATAAATATTGTCAACATCTATATTTTTGTTGCGACAGTGGTCTGATAGTTGACACAATTTTTAAATTATGCTAAAATGAAATTGTATTTTAGATTTGCATAATTTAGATAAAATAACATATCATAATGTCAGGAGGGTTGAGTTACTATGTACTATGAGAGAACTATTGAAAAAACATTGAGAAATATAAGTGAAACATTTCCTGTGCTTTTATTGACAGGTCCGCGTCAAGTTGGCAAAACCACTCTGCTTACGAGGATGGCTGACAAAAAACGCAGGATTGTTTCTTTAGATAATCCTACCGTAAGGGCTTTGGCAAAAAAGGAACCTGAATTATTTTTACAGCGTTATGCTCCGCCTGTCCTGATAGATGAGGTGCAATATGCTCCGGAACTGTTTGACTATATTAAGGTTTATGTGGATAAGCACAAAAAAAACGGAGATTTTTGGCTTACAGGCTCCCAGACATTTCATGTTATGAAAAGTGTAACCGAGTCCTTGGCAGGCAGAGCCGGAGTTGTCAGGTTGCTGGGACTAAGCAGCAGTGAAATTAACGGAAATCTTTTTCCCCCATTTACAGTTGAGCCGGAGGTTTTAATTAAAAGGATGAATGACGTTCCGGCAATGAACATCCTGCAGGTTTTTGAACGCATATACAAGGGCTCGATGCCGAGACTCTATGAGTCTGACAATGTTAGCGGGGATGGATATTACGAGTCATACCTGGAAACATACATAAGTCGTGATGTTAAGGACTTAACGCAAGTAGGGGATGAATTGTCGTTTTTAAATTTTATAGGGATTGTAGCCGCAAGAACCGCTACAAATGTTAACTACGAGGCATTGGCTAATGAAGCCGGAATTTCCGCACCTACCGCAAAGCAATGGCTGTCCGTGCTGGTTTCTTCCGGTTTGGTAGTCCTGATTCCGCCATTCTCAAATAATGCACTTAAAAGGGTTATTAAGGCTCCGAGGATGTATTTTATTGACACGGGGCTTTGCTCATATATAACACGGTGGAGCAGCTCTGAAGTTCTTGAAAGAGGTGCTATGAGCGGTCAATTTTTTGAAACGTGGGTTGTTTCGGAAATTTACAAAAGCTTCATAAACAACGGGAAAAGACCGCCGTTGTACTTTTATCGTGACAGTAATAAAAAAGAGATAGACCTTATAATATACAGGGATGGCATAGTTAACCCTGTTGAAATAAAAAAAAGCACTTCGCCTCAAGATGCAACTAGAAATTTTTCGGTATTAAAACCCATAGAAAAAGAACCCAGCGAAGAAGATATTTTCTCCGGCGCAGCACATCTTAAAACAACAATTGGCACGGGAGCCGTTATCTGTATGATGCAGGATGTTTTGCCTATAGACAAAAAAAATTGGTATGTCCCTGCATGGCTGATTTAAGTCGGATAGGAAACTTAATAAAAGTCAAAGAAACTCCTTAAAACCTGTAAAAAACATAAACGGTCTGATTCCATCAGAATATCAGACCGTTTATTATTGGCACATTTATATTTATTCAGCACTGCGTGTATTGACCGCTTATTCCACTACTACAGCTGTTCCTGACGCAATAACCATCATCATATTGTTTGCACTTCCAAGTATTTCATAATCGATATCCACTCCCACAACGGCATTGGCTCCTAATTGAAATGCTCTGCTTTCCATTTCTTCTATTGCGTTTTGTCTTGTCTGAATCAATTCACCTTCATAGGAATTTGACCTTCCTCCGAAAAAGTTTGTGAGACCTGCCGCAAAGTCCTTTATGAAATCCACGCCTGATACTACCTCGCCAAATACGATACCTTTGTATTCAACTATTTTTTTACCTTCTAATGTTGGTGTTGTAGAAATTATCATATACCCCTCCTGATATTTATATATTTTATTATATTATAAACATACTGAAATAATTAAACAATGTTTATATATTGAATTTTGAAGAAAAATGCTAAAAGTTAAGTATAAAAGACAGCTTGATAACCAAGATACAGATAACACCGCGGCAAATGCGCAGGGAGCATAAGGAAGTAATGAGAAAAGTGCCTCATCTAAAAATAAAATGTAAAGACTTCTTGACATTTTATTTAATCGCTGCTACAATCAAAATGTAAAGAAGACTTAACATTTTGGGAGGGTAATCATGAAAACAATATTCAGTAAGTTAGGTTTTAAAAAAGCAGACGAAATGGAAAAAAGTATAGCTACAAGGTCAATACGAGTAGCATGGATTTATACAGTATTGTTTTTGTTTGTATGGAGTTTATATGAAAGCTTCTACAAATCATATTATCTCCACGAAGCTATAAATCTATTGCCCGGTTTCCTGCTGGTTTCTCAAAGTCTAATAATGGGTTTTTCACAGCTATACTTTCGTAACCGTATGGTTGACGGCGAGGACGAAGAAAAGCAAAGTTCTTTTGAGAAAATTTTTGTAGTCATCATTATAACGGTGACCATAACCACAATATTGGGTTATCTATTTGTTGTTTTGAGCAGGTAACTACGATGAAAAATACGATTAAAAAATTGCGGAAAGAATATGGTTTACGGCAAGAGGACATGGCGAGAGAATTAGGAGTTTCTCGTCAAACCATTATTGCTATTGAAAATGATAAATATAATCCAACACTTGAACTGGCAATGAAATTGGCGAGATTGTTAAAAACTCCCGTTGAAGAGATATTTGAATTAGAGGATTGACCAAAATAACAATATATGCTTATGAATTGAATTTTGAAGGATAAATATAGTGCAATATACATTTCTTTATTGTTGTCCTGACAGTGTTTATAAAGTATAATTAAATTAACAAAGAATGATTAGCAGGTGAATACAATGTTCAAAATATGTATATGCGATGACGACACTGTTGTTTGCTCTGAAATTGAAAATATTATATTGAATTACAGCACATCAATTTCTGAAAAAATTGATGTGGAGGTATTTTGGTCAGGCGAAGAGCTGTATGATCATATAAAATGCGGAAATTATTTTGATATGATTTTTCTGGATATCGAATTAAAAAAGCTAAACGGAATTGAACTGGGAAAAATAATTCGTAATGAAATGAAAAATGAAATTACACAGATAGTATATATCTCTTCAAAAGAAAATTATGCAATGGAACTTTTTGAAGTCAGACCACTTAATTTTTTAATAAAGCCCGTTGATGATACAAAGGTCATTGAAATGGTGAACAAAGCCATGGAGCTTTTAAACAGGCTTGATTTTTATTTTAAATATAAACAGGGACGTAATTTTTTCAGAAAAGAAATCAAAGATATAATCTACTTCGAAAGCGACAACCGTCAGGTCAAAATGGTAACAACAACCGATGAAATTACATTTTACGGTACCTTGTCAGAAATACATTCGCAGTTAGAGCCGCATAAATTTTTCTTTATTCACAAGTCATACCTTGTCAATTATTATCATGTGGCAGAGTCTTATTATGACAAGCTTGTTATGACCAATTCACAAATCTTGTCCATCAGCCAGTCAAAAAGAGCAGAGGTACGGAAATTGCAGCTAAAGTATGAAGGGGATGAAATATAGTGAATATAAGTAATTATGATTTGTTTTATATCATTACCAATATATTTGATGTATACATAATTTATAAGTTTATGTCTGCTTTTTTTGAAAGGAAAGATGTAAACAGACGGCTTGAAATTATTTCATACATATTTTATTTTTTAAGCATTACTTCTGTGTACATTTTTATAAACATTCCAATTATTACTTTATTGTGTAATGTAACGGTATTGTTTTTAGTTTCCTTTAATTATAAGACAAGCTTAAAAAAAAGAATTTTAGCCGTATTGCTTATTTACATAATTTTAATTTCAATTGAAAGTATAGTTGCCTTAACATTCGGCTTTTTAGATTTTTCAGTATTTAGTAAAAATGATGAATTTTCTTCTGCAGCAGGTATGATAATTGTAAAAATATTATTATATATTGCAGCACTTTTTATAAATAATTATAAGAACATGAAAAACAAGACGGTCATTCCGTACAGCTATTGGTTTGCCATATTTTTTATACCCCTTATATCATTATTTATAATTTTGATTATAATAGAGATGGCATCAGATAATGCTTTTAAAGTTATTTCTGTTATAGTCAGCTTGTTATTTGTTAATTTTTTTGTTTTTTATTTATACGATAAGCTAAGTGTACAACAAGAGGAAAAATATGAAAAAATGCGCTTAATGCAACAAAATAATTATTATCAAAAGCAATTTGAGCTTATGAAAGCATCATTAAAATCAACAAGATCATTTAAACATGATATGAAAAACCATTTGACCGTATTAAAACTGCTTGTGGACAAAAATGAGCATAACAAAGCATTAAAGCACATAGAACAAATGACAGATGCAATTATTACAGCAAAGGAATATGCACAATCAGGCAATATTATAATTGACAGTATTCTCAATTTTAAGCTGCAAGAAGCTGAACAGCACGGAATATCTGTTTCATTAGAATTAAGCATACCGGAACAATTAAGCATTACCTCATTTGATATGTCAGTAATACTGGGAAACTTATTAGATAATGCAATTAATGCTTGTTCAAAATTAGAAAAAGATAAAAGGCTGGATGTAAAAATCAAATATAAAAAGGGAAGATTGATAATCAAGATATCAAACACATATAACGGAGATTTAAATTATATGGGAGATAAATTGATTACCTCCAACGAGGATAAAGAAAATCACGGTATGGGTATTAAAAATACAAAATTTGCATTGGATAAATATAACGGTGAGATGGAAATTGAACATACAGAGGATATTTTTACCGTAATATTGCTTATGTATTTGAATGATTAGTCAAAATCAACACAAAAATCTTAAGTTTCTACAAAAACATATATAGATTTCAACATGTTCCCGCACAAATAGCTTTTTTATGCTAGTATTAAAACACCAAAAGCAAGAAAAGCGAAAAGGAGGGGGATACCTTGAGGAAATTGGTTTTAAAATTCGGAAGCGTAATTGCAAGCTTTGCACTGATGATAACGGCTCTTAATGTAAATACAACATGTCATTTTTTAATTCATCAGCCCAAGCTCCCAAAGGGTGCCGAAAAACTGCGTAAATTTTAATGCAAGGTAAAATTATACAAAGGGTAACAGATGAATTAGTGTCAAATAAAATTATTGACTCAGAGGACAGTGAGCTTTATACATACGGATTACAGCAGGGGGCATTGATGCTTCTGAATATTTTAACAATACTATTTGTTGGAAGAATGTTTGGTATGCTGTGGCAGAGCGTGGTTTTTATAGTAACATACATACCTCTCAGGACGTATGCGGGAGGATATCACGCAAGAACACAATGGGGGTGCTATATCAGTTCTGTAGTGTTAATTGTTGCGGTGCTTTTGGGAATAAGGTTTATACCATGGACAAACTTTATTATAATAACGATTTCCATAATTTCAGGACTGATTATATATATTCTCTCACCGGTAGAGGATATGAATAAGCCATTGGATGCTACAGAGGTAAAGGTGTATGGCAACAAGGCAAGAATGATTTTGGGTTTTGAATTTTGTGTGTTGATTTTGATGATAGCTATAGGAGAGAACAATGTTGCTGAGTGTATGCCAACTTCATTATTCATATTGAGCTTAATGTTAGTTTTAGGAAAATTAAATTATATTAATATATGGAGGATTATATGAAAAAAATATTAATTTTATTATTAATTTTATCATTTGTGTTAAATTCAGGAGTAGTAGCGTATGCAGGTACTGATACGACTTATAATCAACTGAAGAAACTAGGATATACGGATCATATAATTAAATTTCTTGATGAGGAAGAAAAAAAAGAGATAATAGAGAACCAATATGTATTTAGTGGAGAAAATATTAATAATATATTACTAATTAATGAAATAACAACATTTGACAACCAAAATAAAATAATAAAGTCATATGCAACCGATATAGATGAGCTAGAAAAAACTAAATTAAATGTTTTAAGTAAAACTCTTTTTAAGGATAAAGAATATAAAGATTCTTTTCTGAAAGAGAAATTAAACGAAATCAAATCTAAAAAAATAGAACCTTTGGTTTATTATCTAAATTCTAATGGCAAAGTAGTTGATGAATCTTACGTAATTAATAGCATGCCCTCTTATGCAGAAGATTCTATAGAAGATTGTATATTAACTACAGGTGTATATGCTTATGACAAATCAACCTCAACAAAAGTAATTAAAAGATTGGGATTTAATTTTCAATGGGAAGGAACTCCTATGTGGGCTTTACATGATTTAATTGCGATACAACATACTGGGTCAGGAATCGGTTTTACAAATGTAGAACGTATGGGAGGCTCATATACTTATTTTGATGTATTTAATAATTCAACAACAATAGGCATGGATGTTGAGTCTAATCTATATGGTGCTATTGGTGAATATGATATAAAGATGAGTCATTTAGGGTATGGAGAAATGTATTTAGATATTTCTAATTCCAAGAATGCAATTCCGCCAGGCTCCTATTTCACAATGTATGGACAATATGGACACGTTACTATTACATTAGGTGCATCTGTTAGCGTTGGTGCTGGTGGGATTTCATTCACTCCTACTCTCGCGTCTAAAGTGGTAAAATCTACGAAATTAATGTATAACAATATATACACTTATTAAAATACATGATACAAACTGAATATTTTTATATTCAGTTTGTATCTATATATTTAAATATAAGATAGTATAGATATCAACTTATATAAAGTTATTAAAATGATAAGAATTATTGGAGAATTGGAGAAAAAATGAACAGCATAATTAAATCTATTGTAGCATTTATTTTAGGATGGATTTTATTGTTTTTATTTAGTGCAATATCATGGAGAACGGGAGGAGTAGATAACTTTCAAGCAATAATGTATTTAATTTTATATTTGAGCTCAGTTATAACTTATTTTTGTTCGAAAATTTTAGAAAAATTGGATAAAGATAGTAAAAAGTGAATTTAAGACGCAGGGACATTTCTTTGTCTTTTTTGATTGTAGTTTCAATATAAAAAATTCAGGGTTGGTTACAGAATATGCTTTGCCAAGAGATATTATTGAAAAAATGGAGAGTTCTATAATGAAAAAAATTATTAGATATGGTTCGGTGTCATCATACAAAAATTTAGCAAGTTATTTTAAAGAAATGGCTGGCAAGGGTTATATGATTAGTTTTATATACGCCGGCTATTATTCTTTTGACAAAGTTAATCCGGTAGAACTCGATTTTGAGGTCATTATATTTAATGAATTTGATTTATCGATTTATGGAGATAGAGAAAAATATATTAAAGATATGAAGAAAAAGGGTTGGAAGTATGTGTTGAAAAACGATAAAATGATCGTGTTTTATAAAAAATCTACTGAAGATATATGCAATTGTGACAATGATAGGCAGCAATATGAAATGGTAAAAAGTGTATGGAACAGAAATAAGCTTAAGAAATTTTTGAGTATACTAATAGCTCTATTTATATATATGATTAATGTTTATGACCATGAGTTTACTAAAATATATATCAGTAATAATTTTATGAAAATAGCTATTCCAATAATAGCTTTTATTATTCATATTCCAATATTTGGGAAAACACCATATTGGCTTTATAAGAATAAAAAAAATATAGATAAAGGTAAAAAACTATATCATCGAACAAAAATAGCAGATAAACTACTTGATTTATATTTGTATACTGTTTTGTTTTTTGTATTACCTATATTAGCTATAACAAAATGGTTACAGTTTTTCAGTGGTGGCGATTATATACTAAAGGCAATGATACTTGTTATTCTTATTATGCCAGTAATAGCATATGTAATTTTTAATAGTAACTACTTTCGTCCTTTAAAATTAAAACGTATTAGATATGTAATTTATTTTGCGGCATTATTGGATTGTCAACAGTAAACTAAACAATTTTTTTAAGGGTATTGATTTTATATTGATATGGTGTCAAATATCCCAAAGACGAATGAATCCTATGATTGTTAAACCAATTAACATAATCTGACAGTTGATATTTTAAATCGTTAAGCGTTTCAAAATATTGACCATATACAAATTCTGTTTTAATAATCTTAAAAGTTGCTTCAGCAACAGCATTATCATACGGACAACCTTTCATACTTAATGAACGGCTA
>JAEXUD010000037.1 GCA_023453025.1 Bacillota bacterium | reverse complement strand
GAAAAAGCCTCGGAATTTTCCTTGATAATCAAGAAAAACATTGAGGCTATTTTTTATTTTTCTAAAATTCTAGGACTATCTCAATTTATTTTTGAGACAGCCCCTTTATTTTAGCCCAATAATTTCTCTGGCTTCGTTGGATGGGCTTCCTCTCTGTCAAACAGCTTGAAGATATTATTGTTTGTTTTAAAATAAAATCACTCCAAATATAGCTGATGCAAAAATAAAGTGAATTGCATTAACCTTATATTTTACCAATGATATTAATCCTATAAACCATATTAATATACCGCCCCATTGAATATTGCTTATATTTGTCATATCGGCTATATTTCCGGATTCAAGAAAGAAAATACCTCTTGCTAAATTTAATGCGGTAGCAAATAATATTCCGGCACAAGAAATTTTTATTGCTGTTAAAAAGCTTTGAATATAAGGATTTTCATAAAACTTTGATAAAAAGAAATAAACAATGCTCACTAGAATAAAAGAAGGCAAGCAAACGCTAATTGTTGAAATAATAGAACCAATTATTCCACCCTTGATATAACCTATGTAAGTAGCTCCATTTATCGCAACGGGTCCGGATGAAAGTAATTCAAGAGCCAACATATCAGCAAATTCACCTGATGTAAGATTTAATAATCTTTGCCCCTCATCATATATTAAAGCCATCATCGGATATCCGCCGCCAAAGCTGAGGAACCCGATTTTAACAAACATTAAAAAAAGTTTAGCATACATTTAGTTAACCCTCCTGTATTTTTTATACAATACTTGTAAAATTCCAATAAATCCGTTTAGAAGGATAACTGTTAATATACTCCAATTCAAAAAAATTACTGCTGCAAAAGAAAATACCATTAATATAAACTCCAATTTGTATTTTCCTTTTTTGGCTATGCTTATAGCATTAGACATAATAATTGCTACAGATGCAGCTCTAATTCCGTTAATTGCACCCTTTATCCAATCTAAATCATTAATATATGAATAGGTTAGGGTTACTAGAAGCATACCAAAAAATGCAGGCAATATTGTACCAAAAGCAGCTGCAAATGCTCCCGGCCAGCCACAAATATCCTTACCTATCATCAAACCTGCATTAAGAGATATCACACCGGGAAGTGCCTGCCCTACCGCAAAATATTCCAATACTTTATCTTTATCAATCAAATGGTATCTGTCATCTAATTGTTGCTGCAGAATTGGTAATGTTACATTTCCACCTGTAAAAGCAAATAACATTGCTTTAAAATAAACACTAAAAATCTCCCACATCATCTGGGAAGTTTTTTTATCTGATTTAGTCAATTTTTTCTCCTTGTCTAATATTGTCAAGTAATAAATATGAAAAATGTCCTTCACGTCTTAAATCACTATGCTTATTTTTCTAAGGAGCGATTTACAAGGACAGCACCCATATCAAAGGCTTTTTGGCAGTCAATCGGAAACTGCTCCATCTTCACCTCTGCTTTGTGCTTTTCATCAAATTTTGATGCCTCATACAAGGAATAATTCTTAAACTGATAAGTATCATAAGAAATCAGAATTTCCGGCTCTGTGTGAAATACATTCAGAAGATTTTTGTTTTTTTGAAATACAGCTTCATAGCCTGTCTGTCGTGCCTGTTCTTCTGTAATATTCATTGTATAGATAAATCCGGATGTAATCCTTCCCTGAAATGTTGATCTGCTTCCCGTATTATAAGAATGGTTTGGAAAAATCAAACGTTCCAGAAAAGATCTCATCTCACCGGTAACGTCCCCGAAGTATATGGGTGAACCCAATATGAGAGAATCACATGACAGTATATTTTCAAGTACTGCTGTCAAATCATCCCTGACGGCACAAAGGCCGTTACATCGGCTGTCTTTTCTTTTACAGGCAAAACAGCTGATGCAGCCTTTAAAATTTAATTGATAAAGATTTACAAAATCAGTTTCGGCTCCGCCTGCTTCGGCTCCCCGAAGCACATTTCGGAGCAGCACGGCAGTATTTCCATTATTTCTTGGACTTCCGTTTACAGCAATGACTTTCATAATGATAACCTCCTATATCATGTAAGTTGTCTCCATATATTTAATGTACATCTATACATTATATTTTACAACTTATTTCCGACAAAAAGTTGAACATTCTGACTTGTCCAAATATTGAGTATTCAATTAATAAAACTTCCTGAACCGCCTCAGTACTTTACACTTATGAGCGCAGGTCCTTTTTTTTATATATTTCATGTGCAGCTATATAGCAAATAATGATGGTTGATATCCCAACTAACCATTCTTTTGTCCGTATGCCTTCCGCCATTAGCTTTTGTGTTTTAATCCAGTCCATGGGTGACAGATAGAATAAAAAGCTTAAATCATCCACTATTACACCCATAATTCCTAAAATAAATGTGCCAAATACAATTGCTATTACAATTCCGGAGGAACCTTTACTGCTTTTTAACAAAGCGGACAGGAAAACTCCCAATGCCATAAAAACGAGACCGACATACAGGATAGCGTAATAAAAGACAAAAGCTTCCTTCATACTTTCAGTAAAATTATAATCGCTGTAGGACAGATAACCAATGACAGTTACAATATAAAGAAAAATAAGTATCAAAACAAAGGAAGAGATATTTGCGAGTGTTTTCTGCAGCAATACAGAGCTTCGTGAAACCGGCTTGCTGTATAGGAATTCAATTGTTCCGTCTGTTTCTTCTTTAATAAGTGAATTTACTGCCAATTGTGTAACGAGTACCATGATAGCTAATGTTATATATTGCAGCACATAACCAAAGAAATTTGTTATAACGGTAAAATCCGTTAGTTCTGCTAACCCCAATGCCTCCAGCAATGCAGGGTCTATGCCTTCCATTTTTGCTCCCGCAAGCTCCTTCATGGACTCGGATTGCATAGAAGGAAAAAATGCAAGAAGCATATATGTAATACCTCCTAAAGCAATTGCCCATCTCAAAGTGCTTTTCCATGTGTTTTTTACCTCTAATTTAAAAACATTCATTGCTCATCCTCCTTTCCGTAAAGATTCATAAACTGATCCTCCAAACTTTCATTTTCAATGGTAAAATCGGCTAAATCAGCTTCCTGTAATAATTTAAGCAGCGTAGAACTATTTCCCTTATAGCGGAAAACACGTTTAACTTCATTTTGTTCCAACAACTGTATGTCAGGATCAATGATGTCATTGCCGCCCCAAGTGGTTACAATTTTCTGAGGTTTGCGTACTTCTCTCAAATCTGTTAATGCCCGTATTTTTCCTTGTTTAATAAAAGCAACTCTGTGGCAATATTCCTGCACTTCTCCAAGATTGTGGCTCGACAGCAGGACGGAAACTCCATTTGCAGACTGATTCTTCAGTTCTGTGAATAATTGCTTCTGCATAATGGGATCAAGTCCATTGGTTGGTTCATCTAAAATCAGCACTTTTGGTTTTATTGCCAATGCACAGACAACCGCTGTTTTTTTCTTGTTTCCCATAGATAATTCGTAGAATTTCTTTGTCCTGTTTAACTCAAAAACTTCACACAGTCTCTCTGTTTCCTTCTCGTGGGAGCTGCTGTAAAATCCATTGCTGACACGAATTAAATCCCTTACAGACATATCCCCATAGAATCTGACATCACTGGGAATGTATCCTGTGAATCTCTTGATAGCTTCGCTTTCCTTCACGACATCCTTACCGCATATTGCCGCTGAACCGCCGCTGGGAAATATAAAATTCAGAAGCATTCTTATGGTTGTTGATTTGCCCGCACCGTTTGGTCCGACAAATCCGAATATCTCCCCTTCCTTTACTGAAAATGAAACATTTTCAACACCGAGATGTTTCCCATAGTATTTTCTCAATTTGCTTATTTGAATAGCATCCATCATCGAGCCGCCTTCCTTTAGTGCTTTTGTCTGTGTTAAATCACAGCATCTGCTATTATCATAGCTTGCCTTTTCATCTTGAAAATATTCGCTTTTCTTTGCGTCAGCTCACCATAAAATAAGTTAATTAATTTTTTTTTGCAATCATTTTTTCATGCGTCTACTTACATCAAAATAAAGAATATGCTGCAGCTCATAAATAAAATTATGAACTGCAGCATATTCTTATTTCAATATTTTTTAAATTATATCTGCTGATATCTTTCCTTTAATCCGCTAAAATTCCATTATTTTCACATTAATTTCATTAATGTGAAAGCGATAAATCCTTCTCAAAGCAGACGGAATCTGTTCTCTCTGCATATTTACCGTAGTTTGGTATTTTTTCGTATCCATTTTGTTCATAAAACGAAACCGCTCCAGCATTAACAATACGCGTTTCAAGGCAGAGTGTTTTATAGCCCATATTATGTGCCTGATGCTCAAGATAAGAAAGAATCTTATTGCCTATTCCCATACCTTTTTCTTTTGCATACATTCTTTTGACTTCAGCTGTTACTTCATTCACAGGTCGGAAAGAGCCGCAGCCGATTGCCTTGCCGCTTTGATTTCTGGCAATTACAAATATGGCTTTATCATTGCAGACATCATTAGCGTCAAATGAGCTTCTTCCACTATTACCTGTAATATCATGAAGACATTTGGAAAGCTCATCCATTAATGAGACAGCATCGGCAGAAAATGGGCTTTCCTCCGATATAGTAATGTTTTTTGAATCCATAATTATCAGTCCTTATTTTATATAATACATACAGAATTTATAATCATTATTATACACATTTTTTAAGTTTAGTCCATCAAGTATTGTTCACATCTTTTTCTTCAAGCTGATAGTATCCTACAACCGAGACTGCAAGCGCGCTCAGAGCATCCACAATTATATCCTTCATTGTATCCGCGAGAGCTGCTCTTCCCACCAGGGGTACTCCGCTTTTCAGCGTATGCTTTTGCATATTAAGAGATAATAACCCGTCGCAAGTATATTCATAAATCTCCCATATAGCTCCTGCCGCAAGGGCAAAGCAGAAAGCAAACATTGCAATGAAAAACGGGCTCAGGTGCATGTTTATATAGCTGGAATCATTCAAGAAGCTTACAAGCCAAAAACCAAGTGCACCAAGCATTGCACCGCTGAACGCATGCAAAATTGTATCCCAGTGTGGTATCAAATAATAGAAATCCCGAACCTCTCCCAGGTATATTGCACAAAACAGGAATACGAAATATGCCACTTCCATATTATTCGGTATGTCTATGGAAAGCCTGCGCTCAATTACAGACGGAATCATCATTACAATCAGACCTAAAATACACTGTATAAGCATAAGGACATAATCACTTTTGATTTTTATATAAGGCTCTGAACTTGTGACCTCGGAAGGTGCCATTATTATTCTTATTATCGTATATACAATAGATACTAATAAAATGACAAACAAAAAATGTCCTGTGATGTTTTTCCAATTTCTTTTCTTTCTTTTATTGCTGTCCGCCATATTTACCTCTCAATAGATTTCACTTTAAGCCTACACTTTATTATATCATATTAATTAATATTATATCATGTTATATTTTAGTATACATTTTATTTATTCCATAAAATTATTTCAATTTCGGAGCAGCATATAAATTTAAAATTACTTATTCGTATATTCTTCCCTGATGTTTAAGCTTACCAATAGCCCTTGAATACCTTATTATAGGAACAGACCACAGAAATACTAAAGCGGCCGGAAATACAGCAAGCCATGTACAGAAATCAAGCAGTAAAAACATAACTGCCAAAACAAGAGCCTGAGCTGCACTCCAAATATATGCCTTTAGCAGAGTTTGATACCCTGACATCAAATCTTTTAAATCAGTATGAAGTTCAAAAGGTTCTCCGTTTTTCGGTTTTTCAATAATCAAAAGCTCCTTATTAAACCCTCCGGGCGATGTGGCTATCTGACCCATTCCTTTTGCCCAGGGACGCCATTTCACTTTTCCGACAGAAAAATTCAAATTAATATTCTTATAAAATGTACGATATCCCATATTTTCAAGGAAACTTTTGTAATCCTTGCTGTTCTTGAAGGATTTATCTGCAACGAATTCCACGGCATATTCGTACTCGTTTGGCCGGCTCTTTTCAAAGGTATACAACGCTCGACCGCAGGATTTTAACCTATAGCCCTTTTCTGCCATTCGGTTAAGCCACCTTTCCTGCCCCTCCATAAAATCAAAGAAATATCGAAATACTGTCTTAACCATTATTATTTTCACCTCCTGAAATATCCAAAGCCAAATTCAATAGTTCCTTCATTCTCTCCAGTTCCCTTTCAACTATTTGCTTACCAAGCTCTGTAATGAGATACTCTTTTTTATTCCTTTCATTTATATCTTCAATGAGAGCAATCCACTTTTTGTTAAGCAACGTATTGATTGCTCCGTATAAGGTGCCGGCGCCTAAAAGCACTCTGCCTTTTGTTTCTTTCTCTATAAACTGCATGATGCCATAGCCATGGTTCGGATGGTATACGGCTAAAAGAATCAAAAATGTTGTTTCAGTCAGTGCACCGCCTTTTATATTATCTCTGATAAATATCACCTTTCTTCCTATTACGTTTACTGTAATAAATATATCACTAAACGTAATATATGTCAACAATTTATATGTAAATCAGGATAATTTTTAACAATTATGAAGAACTTCTCTCAAGGCATATATTTTTCAAGGAAATGGCAGTTTATGAAAGGAGTATTTTATTTGTGTCACAGCGTAAAGACAAGCATATAATATAAGGGAACACCGTGAGCATAGGTTAGGATATGAATATTTATCCAAATGATAAATGAGTAAAGTTACGTGAATGGTCACTTTTCGCACGTGTGGAACCATCATAAAAAATTTTCAAAACATCTAATGTAATTTTCCATTGAAAATGCAGGATTGTTAACTATAATGCAGATTTGCGAATTTTATACTATTTTCGTATAATTATAATAAACCAAAATTAAAAAGCACTAATTTAAGTGCTGTTGCATTAGCGCAATTATCGGTCTGTCATTTTGATGTGGTCAGCTCAGGATTGAATCGGTACGCTTAATACAACAGCACATTTTTTAATAGATATCAGTACCATTTTGAAAATCAATTATTTATTTGCACAAGTGGCATCTTACATGGTGAAAATCATTGATTTGATGCATCAAGGGATCTTCCGCAAAGCATATGTCCATGGCTTTGCTGCAACGTGTGTTAAAGCTGCAGCCTTTTGGAATATTTACAGGCGAAGGTATTTCTCCAGTTGAAAAAACTTTTTCGGGTTTTAACTTTTCTTCTTCTTCGGAAATAACAGGAATCGAAGAAAGGAGCATTTGAGTGTAAGGGTGCATAGGTTTTTTGTAGAAATCCTCTGTATTCGCTATTTCACATATCTTTCCCAAATACATTATTATTACTTTTGTTGAAATATTCCTTACGAGGCTTAGATCATGAGTAATAAACAGGTAAGTTAGCTTTTGCTCTTTGTGAAGCTTCAAAAGCATATTTATGATTTTGGCCTGAATTGAAACATCCAACGATGAAGTCGGTTCGTCAAGTATGATGAATTTAGGATTGCTGCATAATGCCCTGGCTATAGAAACAAGCTGCTTTTCTCCTCCTCCTATAGAAGTAGGCGACTTGTACATAAAATCGGCGGATAGCCCTACCATGTTCAGTATTTCGGATATTTTATCTTCTATCTTATTCTTTTCAACCACTTTATGAACTTTCAGAGGCAGGCTCAGAACCTGCTTTACATCCTGATGAACATTCAATGAAGAACCCGGGTCTTGAAATACTATCTGAGCTTTCTTTTTAAAATTAAAGTCCCTTTTCTTATTGATTATACTCTCTCCGTCAAATATTATGTCTCCTCCTGATGTTTCATTCATACCCATTATGGTATATGCTATGGTACTTTTGCCCGAACCGGATTCACCCACCAGTGCTACAAGCTCTCCTTCGTTTATAGTAAAGCTGACATCGTCAACCGCACGTACAAATGTTTTTTTTGATTTATCAATGGGAAAATAAGTTTTCAAATTCCTTACTTCTAATATTTTTTTGTCATTCATATGGATTACTCCTTTCTGGTGATTATATTTCGCCGAGGTTGAAACATGCGACCTTATGATTTTCATTGATATCTGTCATCGGGGGCTTTTTTTGGCCGCATATTTCGGTTGCATGGGGACAGCGTGTAGAAAATCTGCACCCCGGAGCCGGATTTATATAGCTCGGAACATACCCGTATATACCCTCTGCAATACCGCCTCCGGATAATCGCGGAACACAATTCATAAGTCCTATTGTATACGGATGCATAGGTTTATTGAAAAGCTCGCTTGTTGAAGCAACTTCTGCAATTTCTCCCGCATACATAACATAAATGGTATCAACTAATTCCCGCGCAACGCCCAGTGAATGGGTTATCATAATTAAAGACATGTGTTTTTCTTCAACCAGGGCTCTCAAAAGCCTGTGAATCTGATCCTGGATAGTAACATCCAACGCAGTTCCGGGCTCATCGGCAATCAACAAATTTCTGGGAACAACCAACCCCATAGCTATGCATATACGCTGCTTCATTCCTCCGCTAAGCTGATACGGATATGAATTTAGTATTCTCTCCGGGTCAGATATCATAACACTTTCAATGGCTTTATAGGCTTTTTCTCTCATTGATTTTTTATCCTGTTTTTTCTGTTCGCCTGAATACCTGATAACATCCATCATCTGCTCCCCTATTGTAAAGACAGGGTTAAGCGCAGCTGCCGGTTCTTGTGAGATCATTGCAATATCTTTTCTTCTGATTTGCTGAAGCTGGGATTCGTTCATTTTTAAAATGTTTTTTTCATTATAAAATATTTCTCCTGCAGGTATATGTGCGCTTTCATCAAGGGATCTCAAAATTGATTTCATTGTTGTAGTCTTACCGCATCCTGATTCGCCGACTAATCCTATTTTTTCACCCTTGCGAACACTCAGACTGATTCCGTTTACTACTTTTGCATATCCCTGGTAGGTCTTGTACCAAATTTCCAGGTCTTTTATGTCTAATATTTTCTTGCCCATTTTTACCTCCCTCTGTTAAACATGTCCGAAATTCCGTCTCCGAGTAAATTAAACCCAAGAATTATAAATGCAATAGCCAGGGCAGGGTATACAGTCATCCACCATAAATCCGGCATATATTTTGAACCGTCGGATATCATCTGTCCGAATGCAGGAGTCGGCGGCTGCTCTCCCAAACCGCAATAGCTTAATGTAGCTCCTATCAAAATTACCCAGCCTACATCCAAAGCCATCTTAGTCAATATCGGCGAAATACAATAAGGAAGTATTTCTCGGAAAAGTATATGGAATTTAGATGCGCCTATTAATTCGGCATTTTTGACGAAGTATTCCTTTGAATAGGATTTGGCCATACCGGCAACCATACGCGTATACCACGGCCACCACATAACTGTGACTGCAATCATCGAGCTTGTCATATTAGGTTCCAGAACCGAGGCGATCGAAAGCGCCAAAATCACCGCAGGCACAGATAAGAATATGTCCGTCAGTCTCATTATAATCGTCTCAAACCATCCGCCGTAGTACCCTGCCAAAAGTCCCAGCAGTGTACCGATCGGAACTGAAATGGCAAGCACTATTATTGACATATACAGCGCTCCCCTGAATGAAAAAACAATTCTTGTAAATATATCTCTTCCAAAAATATCTGTTCCGAACCAGTATGATGAACTGGGCGGCTGGCTGGCATTGTTGTAATCCACAAAAGGTCCGGCATGTTCCGGATAAGGTGTGACATAAGGTGCCATGACTGCCAGAAAAACAGAAATTATAACCAGTATCATACCCAAAACAGACAGCTTGTTGCGTGAAAATTTATACCAATACAATTTTAAATTTTCTTTTGTAGAGGATTTTAAAATTGTACTATTATAGATTTTTTTTGTATTTTCCATATTAACCTCCTAATCCCCCAGCCTGATTCTGGGATCTAACGCCGCTATTACTATGTCAACAACTATATTTACTACCAAATATATCAACCCGATAATTATGATAACAGCGGAAATAGCGTTTAAATCTTTTGTCATCATTGCATTTATTCCATATCTTGACAGACCAGGCCAGTTAAATATCTTTTCGACAAGGAAAGCATTCCCCATCAGCGCAGCCAAATCCAGTCCCATAACCGAGACAACAGGGATAAAAGATGGTTTAAAAAGATATTTTCTCATAATTACATTCTTCGGTATGCCATAACCTTTTTCAACGGCTATATATTCTTTTTTCATATTGTCGGACATCGAGGAGCGAAGCAGCCTCGCTTCCTGCAGCAAGCCTCCCAGAGCAAGAGCAACTGCCGGCAATATAATATGTTGAAAGGCATCCCAAAATGCAATAAAATCACCTATTAACAAGCTGTCCAGCAGTATTAATCCGGTTACTTTCGGAGGAGGTATAATGTATGGACTAAGTCTGTCCAGCACCGGTACTACCTGCCAAACCAGTCCAAATAAGAGCAGCAGTATAATAGCCATTACAAACGAGGGTACGGCTATTCCTATATACGCAGAAAATCTGATCACCGTATCTATCCATTTATCCTTGTACCTGGCAGCTAATACGCCTAATATTACTGAAAAAATTACAAGTATTATGCCTGAAACCAAAATAAGTTCAATTGTAGCAGGTAAAAATTCTTTGACATCATCAACTACCGCTCTCTTTGTATTGACTGATTTGCCGAAATCACCTTGTAATGCTCCGGTCAGCCAGTATTTATACTGCTGGGGCAGTGATTCGTTCAAATGCATTTCATTTCTCAGCTCTTCAACTGCCGCTTCCGTTGCACGCGGTCCTAACGATAAACGCGCAGGGTCGCCGGGTATAACTCTGGAAATTACAAATATAAAAATTGATAACCCGAATATTACAAATATTCCTTGTAAAAGTCTTCTTGCCAAAAATCGTAACATTCACATCCTCCTTCTTGCTGTGATTTGTTTTACTGTATTTTTATAATGCAAAAACCCTTTACTAAGCATGTGCATTACCCTGATAAGTTAGTAAAGGGTTTCAGTTATTGCTTTATTTAGTTACATTTACTTTAAAATCTTTAAAGTCGAACGGATATCCTGCCGGCAGGGATATTACACTGCCGTCCTTTGATTGTTCTGCTATAGGCCAGGAAATGTAGTTTTGATATACATGCCTGTTGACATTATCGACTAACCAGGCTGTAGGGGCCATCTCTACAAGTTTTTCCTGAATTTCATAATATTTTTCAAATCTTTCATCTTTATCTGTAGTAGCCAAAGCATCATCAATCATATTGTCAATTTCAGGATCCTGCAGCCATTCGGCCTGTTCCCAGGTTCCGTTAGAGCTTGAACTGTAGCGGGATTTCAGCATGGCGCCGGCTTCAAAGTAATTAGGCGGAACTGATATATTTATCATATTAGGTGTTGTTTCAACACTTGCAACCTGTTCCTGTACTGACAGCCACGGTGATTTTGCTATGTTTACTGTAATTCCTACTTGCTGAGCAGCGGCCTGGAATGCCAATGCAATTTTTTCATGGTCGGCCACGTCGGCAATAATAGTCATTTCAACAGGATATTCATCTAACTGATCCTTGTATTTTGATTGTGATAAATATTCTTTCGCTTTTTCAATGTCGTAGCTGAACTGCTCAAGGTCTGGGTTTGCTCCGGGTGTTGATGCAGCCACCGGACCTATTGACTGCGGTGAATCAATAAGTATCTTTTCAGAAATCATCTGATAATCAAATAAGGAATTTAATGCTCTTCTGAAATTCACATCATCAGTAGGTGCTTTTTTTGTATTGTACATGAAGTTTTGTGTAGCTCCTGAAGAATATGTGCAAAGTGATACGTCAGGAAGCTTAAGCATAGCAGTGATATTTTCTGTTGACTGCCACTCGTCTGCGATTTCTAATTCTTTGTTTCCCATTAATGTACGAACTGTAGAAGCTTCTGTATTGTCAATCAGCTTGATTGTATCAGGAGCATCTGCGTTATCCCATCCGCCCCAGTAATCCTCGAATCTTGCAGCCAGCATGTATCCTTGCTGCTGAAGTTCTTTAACAGTGTACGCACCGCTTCCTGCATCATGAGTCAACAGATAATTTTTGCCATAATCTCCGAACTCACCATAAGGACCATCCTTTTCAATATTTGCCATCACAGTTTTTTCACTTACAATGTATATTCTGGGCAGTGTGGTTAAAAACGGGCCAAAGGGCTTGCTCAGTGTAATTTTTACAGTATAGTCATCAGCTGCTTCGGCGCTTGCAATATAGTCCTGAAATATATAGGCATTTCCTTCTCCTATTGTAAGCAGCCTGTTAATGGAAAATACAACATCGCTTGCTTTTAATTCATTGCCGTCATGAAATTTGACGCCTTGCTTCAGCTTGAAAGTATAAGTAAGATTATCGTCGGAAATGTCCCAGCTTTCTGCTATAGAAGGAGCAACTGTTCCATCCGGATTAGGATAAACCAGTGATTCATAAAGATTAACCATGGCAATTGAACTGCCGCCATCAGTTGCTGTGGCAGGGTCAACCTTAGGTGTGCCTGAAACGCTCATTCTGATAATTTTTTCAGCAGGCTGAGTGCTGTTTGTTTGATTATTCGTCTGGTTGTTTGTCTGATTATTATCGGCATTTGATTGCTGCTGATTATTGCCGCCTGTACAAGCCGTAAAAATCATTGCCATAATTAAAATCAAAGATAAAATTTTAATACTTTTTTTCATTTGTCACCCTCCATTGATATAATTTTTTATAGTTTTTAACGTATTGTGATAAATCACTGCTGTCAAAGTTTAGACTTGTTATTTGCTTTATTGAATCCTGCGTTTTATTTTGTCTGTAATCTTGCTTCGGTCAAGCCTGTTGCCTGGAATGTGTCCGGATCAATAATTACACCATAATCTTCTTCAGCCTGCTCCAGTGTAATAAATTCATTTTTATAGTCAAAGACCACCTTCTCAACCGGACGTTTGAATGGATTGCCATATCCTCCGCCTGTTGCCATTGTCATCTCAAGCGAGTCGCCTGTATTCAGAGGATATCTGGGATATTTCCCGAAAGGACCGTCAACTGTTCCGTCTGCTTTTATTACACGGAATGAATTTCCTGAGCCTTCAGCACCTCCGTTTAACCCCCAAGGCAAATATTTAGATCTGCCGAAGGTTCCGGTGAAAAAATTGTTATCATTTAAATATTTGTATTTTTTAACTACTCCTGATCCTCCCCTGAATTCTCCTTTGCCTGCACCGTCGGCTCTCAGCCTGTATTCTTCAACGAGGAATCCGTATCTTGTTTCCAAAACTTCAGCAGGTATGTTGAATGTCTCGCCGTCACCTATACAGAATTGTGCATTTTGTCCGTCCATTCCTTTTCCGGCTCCCCAGCCGCCCTGGTTAGGTGCAACATTCAGATATGGCTCACCTGTATCGGGGTGAATTCCCGACATATTGAAACCGCATACTGATACAAGATGTCCTGCTGTCAGCCTGTCAGGTATTATGGGAGCAAGTGCCTGCCAGATAAGGTCGCTTGCAAATGACATGCTTTCCCAATAGGTTGATATGGGTGCAGGTCTTTGTGCATTGAAAATCGAACCTTCTTCAGCTATGATTCTCAGCGGTCTGAAAACACCGTCATTTATATCCTGGGACGGATTGGTAACTCCCAGAAACATTGTTCTCACCGCCGCATTTGTAGCATATATCGTAGAATTTATAGGACCTCGTACTTGTTTGTGGCTTCCTGTAAAATCACATATGAACTCATTGTCAGTTACCGTAACCTTTACTTTTATTTTTATCGGATCATTGCTTAAGCCGTCGTCATCTATAAATTGCTCTGCGTAATATTCGCCCTTCGGAAGCTTTTTAATTTCCTTCAGAGACACTTCTTCGCTGGTGTCCAGCAATCGGTTTATTGCCGCCAGCACTGTGTCCTTCCCATATTTTCCGCAGATTTCAACGAATCTTTTTTCTCCGGTTCTTAATCCGGATATCTGTGCCCACATATCACCTATGGATAAATCCGGATATCTTACATTAGATTTTATTATATCTATTACTGATTCATTTAACTTCCCTTGGTCTGCTAATTTAATGCAGGAAAATTGAAGCCCTTCCTGATATATTTCTGTAGTGTCAACACCCCACGAGCCGGGATCCTTACCACCTACTTCTGTCCAATGTGCTTTGTTGGCAGAAAAAGCAACCAGATTATTTTCAAAGAAGATCGGCATAACTATGCCAACGTCTGATAAATGTGAACCTCCTCCTATATATGGGTCATTTACAAGAAATATATCTCCGGGAAGAATTTCATTTCTTGTACCGAATTTTTTTAAGGTTGCTTTTACTATCGAAGTCAAAAGACCTATAAATCCTGTAACGCCATTGCCCTGTGTCAACAGGTTGCCGCTTGCATCTGTAAGTCCTGAAGCAAAATCAAGCGTTTCATAAATAACAGGGCTCTTCGAGGACCTTGCTACGGCTATAAACATTTCGTCTCCTATGGCATACAGGCTGTCCTTAACTATATCCAAAGTGAACTGATCGACATATTTTTTATTTTCCATTTCTTATACCTCCGTATTAATTATTAAATTACCGTAATCATCCATTTCAGCAGTCATATCGGGATATATAACTGTAGATGAAGATACTTCTTCGACAATGGCCGGTCCTGTGATTTTCATTCCGGGAGATAATTTTTTCATCAAATATACCTTGGTATTAATCTTACCCTCATTTTCAAATATGACAGGTCTTTCTTCCTTAAATGCATCATCAATGCTTATGGAATTCTTATCGAGCTTTTTCAATTCAGCTTTGTCAACCTTGCCCAGAGTTACAAGGTGCAGATTAACTATTTCAGTCAGGCTGTCATCCATTCTGAATGAATAGGCTTTTTCATGTTCTGCATGGAACCCTTCTATAACATCATTTATATTTTTATCGGATACACTGGCGTTTGGCACCTGAACCTTGACTGTATGTTCCTGCCCCCAGTACCTCATATCCAAATTTCTCAGGAACACCAAATTTTCTTTGCTGAATCCTTTTTCTTCATATTCCTTTATAGCTAAGGATTCCATTTCATTCCATTTAGATTCTAAATCTTCATAATTTATTTTATCAAGTCTCACGTTGAATGTATTAATATCGTCTTGTCTTAAATCTGTCATAAGCATTCCCCAGGCTGAAAACACAGAAGCAGCAATAGGTATTATTACCTTCTTAATTCCTAATTCTCTGGCTAATGCCGCAGCATGCATTCCTCCTCCGCCGCCGAAGGCAACCATTGCGAATTCTCTGGGGTCATATCCTTTTCTGACGGATATGATTTTCAAAGCATTCAGCATGTTTGAATTTGCAATTCTGATTATGCCCAGTGCGGCTTCATCAGTTGTTATGTCAAATTTTTTTGAAATTGTTTCATCGATGGATGCTCTTACCTTTGACATGTCAACTTCCATATCAAAATTTTCAGGCGAAAGTCTGCCTAAAACCAGATTGGCATCTGTTGTTGTAGGATTTGTTCCTCCCTTGCCGTAGGCAACAGGTCCCGGCAGCGCACCGGCTGACTGAGGCCCCACCTTCAATGAGCCGCCTTCGTCTATCCAGGCAATTGAACCACCGCCATTTCCTATTTCAACAATGTCAACAACCGGAGTTTTTACAGGATATCCCGCAAATCTTTCTGTCTGGTCAATTTTGTAATCTGTTGTTACCTTGACTTCACCGCCGTCTATCAATGAGCATTTTGCAGTTGTTCCGCCTATGTCAAATCCTATTACCTTATCAAGTCCGAGAATTTTTCCAAGCATTGCCGAGCCGAAAATCCCTGCTACCGGTCCTGATTCAACCATGCTTATAGGTGTTTCCTTTGACTTTTCAAATGTTGTTGTACCGCCGTTAGACTGCATTATATATTTAGGACAGGCAACATCGATATCTTCCAGTTCATTGTATAATTTATCAATATATTTAGCCGCCACCGGTTTGACAAAAGAGTTGAGAGCTGCGGTATTTGCTCTTTCATATTCACGCCATTCTTTAGTTACTTCACATGAACCGGTTACATATACTTCCGGCCACAAGCTTTTTATTATTTCTATTGTTTGCTTTTCATGAGTGTTGTTTATATATGAATGTAAATAGCAGACAGCAATAGCTTCAACATTTTCTTTTTTGAAATAATCTATGCATTCTTTTACATCTTCGGCATTCAGCGGTGTCAGGATTTCACCTTTGTAGTTAACCCTTTCATCGACTTCTCTGCTCAAATACCTGGGTATAAATGGCTCAGGCTTCTTATATCTCATATTAAACAAATCCGGTCTGTTTCCCCTTTGGATCTGCAATACATCTCTGAACCCCTTGGTTGTAATCAATGCTGTCCTGGCTCCCTTTTTTTCGGTCAATGCATTGATTATAACAGTAGTCCCGTGCACAAAGCTTATTATTTCTTCTGTAGCTATTCCTGATTTTTTAATTACATCAATTACACCTTTTTCAAAATTGGGAGGAGTTGTGTGTGCTTTATCTACACCAATTTCTCCGTTCTTATCAATATAAACTATATCCGTAAAAGTACCGCCAATATCTGTTGCTACACGCATTTTTATTCCTCCTTTATTTATCTCCCACCAGTATCCAAATCAGTTCACAATCTTCATTTCCGTCGTTTTTACACCAATGCTTCATTCCTTTTGGTATAAAGCTAAACTCTCCGCCTGATACAGTTATTGTGATTTTCTCTGTGCCTGAAATTAAGGATCCTTTTATTATGTAGGAGTATTCGTCTGCATCGTGGGGATTCATTCCTTCGGCAGGAACTCTGACACCGGGTTCCATCACTGCCTTTCCCATTTTAACTGTTTTATTTCCTAAATCTTTATCAAAAGCATCGAGCATTCGATATAAGTTGTATTCCCTGATGCTTAAATCATCGGGTTTTAGAATTTCCATAAACTCCTCCTTTTTTGTTTGAATAATATTTAATATCCCATGCTAATTATTTAGCGGATAAATACAAGCTTCATACACATAATATAATCCTAAAATATTGTAGGAGTAAGAACGGATAAAATTTTAAGGTCTTCTTCCCCTATGTTTTCAATCTTGTGCATTAAGGTCGACGGAAAATGAATCGTTTCTCCTTCTTCCAATTCATATTTATTGTTATCTATGAAGAATGCCGCACGTCCTTTAAGTATATAATGAAATTCCTCTCCTTCATGATTGAAACTGTCCATTTTACTGTCAGGTTCTATAGTATAAATAATCCCTTCTAATTTTTTTCCGTCGAATTTGCCGCTTAAAATCTGATGGCTTTTATAGTTATTCTGAAGACGAACATATATAGGGTTGTCCTTTTTATGAACATACATATTTTTGTCTTCATAGCTTACAAGCTCATTAAGTCCTACTTCTAACGCATTTGTAATTTTTTTCAGGGATGTTAATGTCAATGACGATACCCCTCTCTCCACCTGGGATAAAAAGCTTATGGACAAATCTGTCTTTTCACTGAGCACCTTGAGTGTAATTTCTTTTTCTTTTCTTATTGTTTTAATTTTTTTTCCTATTTCATCTATATCAACCATCACTATTACCCCTTAGACCATTTTATTTTTTTGAAGTACCACTGTAATTTATTTTGTGTAATTATAAAAGAATCCCGCTTCATTGTCAACATAAATTTCAATTTTTATCTATATTTATACAATTCCTTAAAATTGTCCCCCATATGCGGATTATTAAAAGCACTAAAAATTCAATATAAAAAAACAAGCACCATAGGAAAACCTATAGCGCCTTTGCATATAAATTAATTTCACAATATTTTATTTTTGAAGTATCACTTTAATATTTTTTATATTTTCATTATAATAATCCATCTTAATTAACTTGTCAACAATTTTTTTAGTTTTTTTATTTCTCATCTTGATTGAAAAAGCAGATTCCACATTGCGTGGTGTAAGCTGTCTCTATATTATTTCTATTCTGTCTCCTCTGCTTTTAGGAGCAGATATTACCAAAAACTCAACATCTTTTCCGGAATTGTTTATGATACGATGAGGAATGCGAGGGGCAACTTCTAACCCGTTTTGCTGCTGCAGAGATATGGTATCTCCATCAATTTCAAAATCCGCACTGCCTTTCAAAATAAAGAAAAACTGCTTTGAATGCTGATGAAGATGCATGGATTCAGATGTGTTTGGAGGCATTCTTTCATATATAACACTTAACTCATCACTTTTTACAAAATGCCATCCGTCACATGAAGCCCCCCACATATAGTGTTCGGCGTTGTCCTTGTTTATCATTCTGAATTTCCTCCTTTTTTGCAAATACTTCGTGCATGATTAGAACCTCATTTCTCCTTCCATGACGGTAACGGCATGACCGCCTATCCTGACACCGGAAATTCCGTTAATACCTTTTATAATTTCTGCGTATACACGTCCCGGTCTTCCCACTTCATGTCCTTGTTCTCCCACCAGCTCCAACTTTTCCGTACTGCTTTCAATTAAATTATATCTGCCGATATATGAGGCTACACATGCATTGCCTGTTCCGCAGACCGGATCCTCATCAACGCCCGCATAAGGAGCGAATGTCCTGGAATGATAGTGGCAATCCTCATCATATGCTTCCATGCAAAACGAGACTATACCGCCTATACCGAGGCGTTTGCTTAAATCTTTTATTGCAGGCAAATCCGGCTTTGCACCAGAAAGATGTTCCAAACTTTTCACTCCTATGAGCAGCCACGGAATACCGGTTGAAACTATTTGAACAGGCATATCCGACAAATGTTCTTTATCGACTCCCAGCAAAGCTGCGGCAGGAATATGTTCTACATCTGCCTGCCCAAAGACAGGCGGAACCTGGGTCATCATAAAAAGTGTCCTGCCGTTTTGGGCTTCAGTTTCTACAGGCAGTATTCCGGCCTTGGTCTCCTGATAAAATATGTTCTTTTTTACATCAAGCGCACCTTCTTCATGCAAAGCGGCAAATGTACCTATTGTAGCATGGCCGCACAAATCAACTTCAAATCGCGGCGTAAAAAAACGCACCTTGAAATCAGCGTTGCCAGAACGCGAAACAAAGGCTGTTTCTGAAAGATTCATCTCTTTTGCTATTTTCTGCATCTGTTCGTCAGAAAGATTATTTGCATCCGTAACAACACCTGCGGGATTCCCTCCGAACGGCAGTGATGTAAATGCATCTACCTGTTTTATACGTACAATCATTTTTTGCCTCCTGAAATTAATACTTGTTTTGGTTTGTTTTGACTTGCATACATTTTTATTTATATTCTACATTGTATGCTTGATATTGCATGTAATCAATGTTAATATTGTATGTAATACAATATTGAACGAGGTGATACAATGCCGATTAATTCATTTGATGATTATCCTATGAATTGGAAGCCGGACAAGGAAAGGCTGCAATACCCCTACTACCGTTCATTGGCTGAACAGCTGGAGACAGACATCAAAAATGGAGAACTGCCGGAAAACACCAAGCTTCCTCCTCAGAGAGAGCTGGCCGATTACCTGGACATCAATCTCAGCACCGTTACGCGAACTTACAAACTGTGTGAACAAAAAGGACTTATATATGCCGTTGTAGGAAAGGGCACATTTGTTTCTCCACATACCGGCATCAGAACAACTGTCGCAAACTATAAGGACACGGCATTCGTTGAAATGGGAATGGTGCTTCCATTTGACAAAGATAACAGTATCGTCCGCAAAATTGCTTCGGAACTGCTGTCAATGCCTTCAGCAGACCGTTATTTTGATTACAGTTTTCCTACGGGAAGCCCATTTCAGAAAAATATGATGAAAAAATGGCTGGAAGAATTCGCTTGTACTGCCGATACGGAACATATACTGATTACGGCCGGTGCGCAGAATGCATTGTCCATTGCGCTTACCTCTCTTTTTTCCTCAGGAGATAAAATCGCAGCGGACTGCTACACATACCCGAATTTTATAGGACTTGCCAATATGCTTAACATTCAGTTAATCCCCGTCAAGGGTGATCGTTACGGCATGAATCCGTCGGAATTGGAAAAAGCATGCCGCATGACCTGCATCAAGGGATTATTTCTTATGCCTTCATGTAATAATCCGACAAATCAATGTATGGATTTAAGCAGGAGAAGAGAACTTGCGAAAGTAATAGAGAAACAGAAATTAATTGTGCTGGAGGATGAAAGCTATGCTTTTCTGTCAGAGGAGCGTATAACTCCCATATCAGAGCTTGCTCCTGACTGTACAATTTATATAAACGGATTTTCAAAGCCCTTAAGTGCAGGACTGCGGGTAGCTGCGCTTTCCTCTCCGGAAAAATTCAAAACACTATTGGAGCGTGGGCTTTACAATGTAAATCTCAAGACGCCTTCGTTAAATATGGAAATCGCAGCAGAGTTGATTCACAGCGGAGTGTACCGGGAAATTATACAAAATAAACGCGAGCGTTCCGTCACCCGAAATAATTATTATCGGAAAATCACGAGCTCATTTCCTCACAGTATTCATCCTTCTTCATTTTTTCAATGGCTGCCTCTCCCTGAAAACTGTACAGGCAAAGCTTTTGAGGCCATGATGGCAGGAAGAGGAGTTCATATCTATGGTTCTGAGCGCTTTGCACTGGGTGATGCCCAGAATGTTCATTTTGTACGAATTGCAACATCTTCTCCGGATAATACGGATGAATTGTGCATAGGTCTGGAAAAAATCAAGGCCGGATGTATCGAACTTGGTCATAAGGATACCGGTCTCATTATTTAATTTCTATATTTGCGGCAGTAAAATCAAAATAAAGATTTATTTCCGCTTTATAAATACAATAAGGGAGTGTGAATTATGAATACTGAATATAACGGTAAACTGTTACCAATCACTTTAAGCACGGTTGTACTGGACTGCAGGGATATTGCTGCCTTGTCTGATTTCTATATCAGACTGCTCGGATGGGAAAAAAGCTATGAAGAAACTGAAGAATGGATAGACATTTCATCACCGTCCGGCGGCGTTAAAATCGCATTTCAAAGAAATGACGATTATGTTCCTCCGGTATGGCCCGATGAACCTGCTGCACAACAGCAAATGGTTCATCTTGATTTTGCGGTTAACAGCCATGAACAAATGAATATTGCCGTCAGGCACGCTGTTTCCTGCGGTGCTGTCAAAGCAGCCGCCCAGTATGATGAAGATAAATGGACCACCATGCTTGACCCGGAAGGGCATCCGTTTTGCTTTGTCTGTTAGAAATGCATCCACCTGGCTAATAGCTTATATTCTGTTAACCGTCAGTGTCATTTTAGAGCTACGGTTCTGCTTTCTGAAAACCATATCCATGAATTCTGTTTTAAAGATACTTTCTTAAATTCTGTATATTCTATTCGAAGTTATTTCAATCCACGCTCCTACGTGAGGAGCGACAACAAATCCTGCTGATTTTGTTGATATACCTAAATTTCAATCCACGCTCCTACGTGAGGAGCGACAAAAGAGCGCCCAGTCAGCAAGGACGCTCTCAACATTTCAATCCACGCTCCTACGTGAGGAACGACAATCTCTGTTTCCCTTTTGCCGGCACAGGCTCCGATTTCAATCCACGCTCCTACGTGAGGAGCGACCTGCTCATCAGGCGGTATAAATTTTTCCTTATGATTTCAATCCACGCTCCTACGTGAGGAGCGACATAAGCTTAACGGTGGTAATTGTCTTGGTGTTCATTTCAATCCACGCTCCTACGTGAGGAGCGACTTAAACGACAGCAACAATGACAGCAGCGAGACAATTTCAATCCACGCTCCTACGTGAGGAGCGACCAAAGCGGTTCTGTTTCTTCTGATATAAAAATGAATTTCAATCCACGCTCCTACGTGAGGAGCGACCAACTCTCCCATGCATTTCATGTATCATGTGCCATTTCAATCCACGCTCCTACGTGAGGAGCGACATGGCACTCACATGGCAATTAGATGAGTATAGACATTTCAATCCACGCTCCTACGTGAGGAGCGACGATGTATGCACCTTTTTCAGCCGGTGACATGTTTTATTTCAATCCACGCTCCTACGTGAGGAGCGACCAATAAAATTTTTAGACAAACAGCATCTTGACAATTTCAATCCACGCTCCTACGTGAGGAGCGACCCGCATCAAGTTTTGAAACACGCATATCGTCAGCAATTTCAATCCACGCTCCTACGTGAGGAGCGACCTACCATGAATCGCGCATTGACTGCCCTTTGCAAATTTCAATCCACGCTCCTACGTGAGGAGCGACCTGTTATGCAGATAAACCCTATCCTGCAATTTAATTTCAATCCACGCTCCTACGTGAGGAGCGACTTGATATTTCGATGAACATGAAATTGACTTTTTCAATTTCAATCCACGCTCCTACGTGAGGAGCGACTTTTTAACATTGTGTTCTGTCTTGTCATTCAAGAATTTCAATCCACGCTCCTACGTGAGGAGCGACATAATTAAGGACGGTCGAATAACATATGATAACGATTTCAATCCACGCTCCTACGTGAGGAGCGACATAATTAAGGACGGTCGAATAACATATGATAACGATTTCAATCCACGCTCCTACGTGAGGAGCGACCTATACAAAAATAAAAGCTTTACCTGCAAATCAATTTCAATCCACGCTCCTACGTGAGGAGCGACAATCGTATGTTTATTACTGATGATATTAAAGAATTATTTCAATCCACGCTCCTACGTGAGGAGCGACTTTAAAGGGAGAGAAAAAAAATGAGAATTGTAAATTTCAATCCACGCTCCTACGTGAGGAGCGACTTCTTGGATTACGACAACCATATCCAGCCGGATATTTCAATCCACGCTCCTACGTGAGGAGCGACTAATACTTTATTTGGTAGATGGACTTTTAATAAGATTTCAATCCACGCTCCTACGTGAGGAGCGACGTTGGCAGGACGTTTTTTAAAGATTACAATATTATTTCAATCCACGCTCCTACGTGAGGAGCGACTCTCTTGCTATTCCCGGTGTAGTTCCTTTTATCATTTCAATCCACGCTCCTACGTGAGGAGCGACGTTAAATTAAACGAAACAATAATAACCAGTTATGATTTCAATCCACGCTCCTACGTGAGGAGCGACAACATGTTTTGAAATCTTCCCGGATTTTTAGTAAATTTCAATCCACGCTCCTACGTGAGGAGCGACCCTATGCGGAGCTTGGGGACAGGGATTGAACATTATTTCAATCCACGCTCCTACGTGAGGAGCGACATTAGATAATTTGAAACTATTATATTCAACATCAATTTCAATCCACGCTCCTACGTGAGGAGCGACAACTTACCTAATTTGTGATTTATAAGCCATACATCAATTTCAATCCACGCTCCTACGTGAGGAGCGACCTGCAATTGGTCATGTTGTCCAAGAAAAAAAAGTTATTTCAATCCACGCTCCTACGTGAGGAGCGACACTTCTGCAAAAGTTTTATCAATCATATTAGTTATTTCAATCCACGCTCCTACGTGAGGAGCGACTTGGTTTATGTTTACCGTTGATAGTGTTTGTTGATTTCAATCCACGCTCCTACGTGAGGAGCGACCACTAACTGACGGTCTAGCTAAGAACATAGCAGATTTCAATCCACGCTCCTACGTGAGGAGCGACTTCTTCTATATTGCCATTTTCATCTTCAACGGAATTTCAATCCACGCTCCTACGTGAGGAGCGACTAGCAGATAAAGAGCCATATTCTAATTCACCATCATTTCAATCCACGCTCCTACGTGAGGAGCGACAGCAGGGTTGATATAAATATTTGATAAAGGGAGAATTTCAATCCACGCTCCTACGTGAGGAGCGACCATCTGAATATTTCTTAATTTTTAAATACGTGTCATTTCAATCCACGCTCCTACGTGAGGAGCGACTCAACTGATTGTGGTATAAATGCAACTCTTAAAAAATTTCAATCCACGCTCCTACGTGAGGAGCGACGATATTTTATTTTATATTTATCATAAAACAAATAAATTTCAATCCACGCTCCTACGTGAGGAGCGACGCTTAGCAAGGTATTTGTAAGTAAGCTTTATAGATTTCAATCCACGCTCCTACGTGAGGAGCGACTTTCTAAATATTTACCATGTAATGGTATTAATATATTTCAATCCACGCTCCTACGTGAGGAGCGACTTACATATCAACCCTGCTAGCTAAATCTCGGGAGAATTTCAATCCACGCTCCTACGTGAGGAGCGACTTTATTAACTGAGAGATATTAGGTTAATATCATATTTCAATCCACGCTCCTACGTGAGGAGCGACGATTGACAGCGAGTTGTTGCAGAGTAGCAATATCATTTCAATCCACGCTCCTACGTGAGGAGCGACAGTCACATCAATATGTATAAGAGTATCTTTAATAATTTCAATCCACGCTCCTACGTGAGGAGCGACCTTCCTTTCATTTAAATTTACTTGTAATAATGCCTATTTCAATCCACGCTCCTACGTGAGGAGCGACAGTTTCCTAGGAATAATACCGCCATAATCCTGATATTTCAATCCACGCTCCTACGTGAGGAGCGACCCATATAATCTCATAATTTAAAGACCTAAACTTCTTATTTCAATCCACGCTCCTACGTGAGGAGCGACTTCACAAGTTTTACGCTCTACATTAAAATCTTTAATTTCAATCCACGCTCCTACGTGAGGAGCGACAGGGACTTCACCGGGAACAGCAAGAGAATCAAGAATTTCAATCCACGCTCCTACGTGAGGAGCGACCTTCTCTGTATTCTTTTTTAAACAATCGCAATACATTTCAATCCACGCTCCTACGTGAGGAGCGACACATGCTGTGAAATTAATACAAGGCTGACATTTTATTTCAATCCACGCTCCTACGTGAGGAGCGACTAAATTATTTTGTACTTTGTAAGAAGGATAACAGATTTCAATCCACGCTCCTACGTGAGGAGCGACAAAAAAGTCCACGCGCGTGGACTCTGTATCTACTATTTCAATCCACGCTCCTACGTGAGGAGCGACATTAATCCTCGTATTGGTTGTATTGAAATTGAAATTTCAATCCACGCTCCTACGTGAGGAGCGACGAGGACCAGCAGCAGGCTGCTAATATTATTTCAAATTTCAATCCACGCTCCTACGTGAGGAGCGACGATTTATAAACAAGCCTATTAATATTGTAATGATATTTCAATCCACGCTCCTACGTGAGGAGCGACATCTACTCATAAGTTAAACCTCCTTTAATCGCAAATTTCAATCCACGCTCCTACGTGAGGAGCGACGAGCTTAGAGAAAAATACAATCTATCACAAAAAATTTCAATCCACGCTCCTACGTGAGGAGCGACCTAAATGTATATCAATCTGCAATAAGTAAAGTAATTTCAATCCACGCTCCTACGTGAGGAGCGACCGATGATGTTATATTATTTACAAAACCGCCTATTATTTCAATCCACGCTCCTACGTGAGGAGCGACTTTGTACAGTAACGGTAGTAGTAGTATCATGGCATTTCAATCCACGCTCCTACGTGAGGAGCGACATGGCTTTAGATCTAGTAAGAGAATTAGTTGGAATTTCAATCCACGCTCCTACGTGAGGAGCGACACTACCTGTATCATAATACAACAAATCTTTATCAATTTCAATCCACGCTCCTACGTGAGGAGCGACTTATTAGATCTGCCAAATCATCATCAGAGAGCAGGATTTCAATCCACGCTCCTACGTGAGGAGCGACAATTTTAGGAATTGATAATTTGATGTATCAATTAATTTCAATCCACGCTCCTACGTGAGGAGCGACAGCAAAATATAAATAAATTATTTATATTTTGCATATAATATTAACTAATTCTACCCAAAAGTAACATTAAAAAATCCTTAGTTTATTTTTACATATTTTTTGTTAACATAATAATCACATTTTCGGTGCGAATCAAATGGCTTTTTATGTTTACTACAGTTTCGCACTATAATATTAGAGGTCCTTCAACGTCAAAACTTTCCTTAACCCCCATATGCTCAACCTTATTCTTATAATTGTCGCCTAAATAATAAAATCTAATGCTGTCCTTTTCTTTGTCTATAATTTTTTCAAGAATATTTTTGACTTGTCGACATTTGGCACTGTCCATAATACATTCAAAAACTGAATTTTGTACCCTTTGTCCATAATTAACACATTCTTTTGCAACTTTTCTTAATCTTTTTCTTCCACTTGCGGTCTGAGTGTTAACATCATACGTTATTAAAACAAGCATTTTCCCTCCTATTTCCATAAAAATGGCGGATATTCATCCAAATCATTTCTTATGTATCTGGCTAAAAGCATTGCTTGAACATATGGAACCATCCCCCATTCCACTTTTTCACCTAAAAATGGATGCTTTATAATTTCCTGTTTTTTATTTTGCCAATGCTTCAAAAAATCTTTTCTTGCATCATCTGTCATGATAACAGAACCATTTTCTTTCGTGATAAAATCTGATTCATCTACTATCTTCTTGTTAATCATTGTTAATACAAATCTATCAGCGTAGATGCTTCTAAGCTCTTCTATTAAATCCAGCGCTAATGAAGCTCTGCCTGGTCTGTCGCGATGCATGAACCCAACATACGGATCAAGTCCGACAGTTTCTAACCCCGATATACACATACCGGTCAACAAAGTATATGAAAAAGAAAGCATTGCATTGACATAATCTAGAGGAGGTCTTTTATTTCTGGTTGTAAATACAAATTTATCTTTCTGTTGGAGTATCAAATCATCAAATACTGAAAAATATACCGATGCTGCTTCTCCTTCTATTCCTCTCAGCTCATCTAGCCCCTTCACCTTATCGATCATTCTTAAAGAATTAGAAAGATATTGACTTTTTTGTTTTAGTTTTTCTGTATCTAATCTCAGCGGATAGTCTCTTATTGCACGTTCTAAAACCCATTTAGAATTATAGATTTTACCTATCATAAAGTTTTTAGCAATGTTTGTGCATTTAATCATATCTTCTGAAATTGCATACTGCTCTTTCCTAAGAGTAACATTTCCTTTTACGCCACCATGGATGCCTGCAAGAAATTTTCCGCTATATGATAAAAATGATAGTGAAATATTATTTTTTGCACATTCTCCCATTAATGCCGGACTTACCCCTGCATATCCAAATGTGACAATTCCTTCAAGATTATGAAGTGGAACTCTTCCAATTTCGTCATTTTTATCACTAACAACTATATTAAGTCCATCCAGTGATAAATAATAATCTGGATTTGTAATATAAATGGTATTAAGTAGCTTTTTCACTAGAATTCCACCTCTTTTATAGCCTGCATTATGTATTCCTTGGCAGATTTTTTCTTAAGAATCACCGGCAAACAAATATCCTTAAGGGAACATGCATTGCACGCCTTTGTTCGTTTGACACTTGGTGTATGTTTATTTTCATAAAGATTATGCATTTCATTAAATAAATCTATAACCCTGTTTTTATATTCAGAACTAATTTCAACTGTTTCCCTGTGGCGTGTCTCACCATAGTACAGATATCCTTTTTCTACTTTACAGCACAGCATTTCCTCTAAGCACATTGCTTGTGCTGTAAGTTGCATTATATCTATGTCATTCACTTTTGGTTTTCCCTTTTTATATTCAATCGGATATACTTTATAAAGACCCTCCCTGCCAATAATGTTCACGCCATTTTTGTCCTTATGAAATTCGACAACATCACATTCGCCGCTTACACCCAAGCACCTTGAAACTATTGGCATACCGCGAGATATAATAACATCGCCTCTTTTTTCTGCAAGAGTGTTATCATGAGCTTTTTCATGAAGTATCTCCCCTTCTATAGTCCTTATATTTTCACCCCATTGATTCTCGATATGAATTAATGCCCACTGTCTTTTACAAAATGAATAGTGTTGTATTCCAGATAGCATTAAATAATCATCTTCACTATATTCCTTCATATTCTTTCACTTCTAGCCCGTCCAACTTATTTAGCATTATATCATAATCATTTATACTTGATGGGATGTTTACAGGCTCTTTCTTCTTTACAACAACACTGTCATGTACTTTTTTAGAAGAATATTGTCCAATAGGACAATTATGTTCCCACCAATAAAGCTTAACTACTTCCATACTTCCATCCGGTCGAGCCGATGAGGAATCATTAACAAATATTGTCCTAATGGCTTCTTTAATTTTTTCAGCATCGACATTTGTAAATCCTGTCTTTTCAGCTAATTGAATGTTAATGCTTCCTTTTATTATATAAACACCGAAGTCTACCCTGTGCTTCATGCCCATAGTATCTGAAGCCTTGCCTTCTTTAGATTCGCTGTTAACACTTTTAGTAATTTGCAAACTTGTTATATCTATAGGGTCAACACTAAATGCCGGATGAACCGAGACAGGTCCCCTAATACCTAAGGATAATTCTGCACCTTTAAACGCGAATACCTGACCAAAGCTTCTAACGTCCATCCATTCTTTGCACGCTATTTTATAAGCTTTTTCCTTATCGGCTTTTTTGCCCTTATTTACTTCCTGAGCGAACTCCTTGTTCCCTTCTGCCCTGTCTTTTAAGCTTTTATATCCATCCATATTTTTATCGTCCGACTGAACAAATATGCTCTCGCCCATATCTAACAATCGGTTCCTGATTTTTCGCTTAATACAAACGTCAGAAATCTCACCAAGCCCCGTATATGTTGTTCTTGGCATGTTTCCATTTAAAGGGTCTCCATTGCTGTTTGCATCTTTTACAGTTATGATTGCTTCAAAATCAATCTTATTTTTCAACACTTCCATCATCATTACCTCCATTTGTATTATTTTTCTTTTCAATTGATTTTTCTATTGATTCTCTAATTAAGCTCTGTCTCTGGCTATCAAATCCCAAACTCATTCTACCATCTAAATTTTTTGCTTTTGCAAACTCCTCAGGATCCATTTTGCTCGAAATTTCTCCTAGCAAATTATACAATTTATTGCCTTTTGGTCCAAGCTGCTGTTTATAAATTGATAATCTGCCATTTATTAAACTCCATGTTTCGCAAGGGCGTTTAGAAAACCTTGTAAAATATCTAACTGCGTTAGTAGCTCTTTCCTTATCATTTGATGCCCATCTTTCTATAGCATCAGCTACTGCTAATAGTCTGCCGCAATTATATGAAATATCGTTGTAATCATCCTTAATTCGCATATCAATTACCTCCCTATTATTATAATCAAACAAATGTTTTCTATATAACGAACATGCAGTTGCCAAAACTCTATACCAATTTTCTATTACAGAATAATTTTGTGGATTAAATGATTTATTTACTACTGCATTTACAATATCTCTGGGTATTTTATCACCGTCGCTTATACATGGCAGGATACGTTCAACAGCATTAGCCAGTATCTTTTCATTACTGCATTTTATTTCCCCATTTTGTTCGGTGCCATAAGCAATTCTTGCAATATCCACCGGAGATGGAGCTCCCTCGAAATAAAACCTTTTATTTTCTTCTCCTCTAAAACTATGTCTCCATGTACAGTTTTCGTGCCAACTTTTAATATTATCTATTAATTCATTTCCCTGCTGACCCATAAATTCTCTATAAAAAATTACTGATAATCTTCCAGGGGTTGCAGTATCTAATCCTAATAAAATCAGCTTACTTTTACTGTTCAACTGGTTTTTATATCCCGTTATCGCACTATTAAATCTGTTCGCTGTTTCAAGTTTTGTATCAAGATCTTTTTCTGCTTTATTTGTAAAACCAAATGTACTTATTATTAATGGTGGAGTCTTTTCATTTTTTACACCCCATAAAACGAAAACCTTATCGCCGACTCGTTGACCTTGCTTTGCAATTAACCATTTAAGTGCATTGTGTGACTTTTGCGAAGCTTCATAGCTTATAGTAAATGCTTCTTCAGCTCTATTAAATCTTCCTCTATATGTAAAGCCGTAAGTATCGTTAGATGAAATCAACTTAGCAAAATCTCCTGAGTTTCTGATTCGTGAAGGATGATTGCTGGAGCTTGGCAACTCTTTGCCTATTATATAGCAATATTTCTTATCGCTCTGCCTTTGTAAATAATAATTAATATAGCTGTCCTGCAAAGCAGCATCCTGCCAAAGGGCTGTAATTTCATCTATGCCCGAAACTCTGAACCTCACGAAGGCATCCTCTTGCTTGCCAGGCGAAAGTTTTATGTCAGTTTTAAGCCATTTTTCCGTAAGTTTGCTATCTTCGGCAGATAGTATGCTTGCTTCTATTAAATCCTGGACTATGCGTCCTTTGTTCAAATATTCATATACCGCATTGATTTTTGGAGATGTATATGATGAGCTCACCCATTCACTCAACGCATTCATATAATCATCATGAAATTTTGCATTATTGATTCCTGTATATTTTTCGTAATCACCGGCAATGTACTTTAGTTTATCACATAATGCATGAGGCGCTGAGCCGGAGCCTCTGCTAGCAGAGGATTCTGTTACAGGTATAACAGTATTGGCTTCGTCCTTAGGCACAAATTGGGCTCCTACAAAATTTCCTACTTTATTGACGGTTACCTCTATTTGAGCATTCTGCCTTGAATGTGCTATTTTTAGCAATTCATTGTTATCTTTTATATAATCAATCTTGGAAGCGTTTTCGTAAGTGTCGTATAAAGATTTCATCCAGCTCATATATTATCACCTTCTACCATCCTTAGGTAATTAATTGTATCATCTGCATCAGTAAAATTTGAATTGTCAAATTTTTTCATTTTCATTTCTTTAATAAATACTTCTTTTTCACACTCTTCAGGTCTGCAAAATTTAATTGTTCCGTTAACCATTTTGGGTCTCCAAAATTTGGCTGTAAGCTTGTCCTTACCATTTTCGTCAGGATAGCTTAAAGAATGGTACATAAGACCGAACTCCATATCACCCATTGATGCATAGTAGCCGCTTTGGGACAATGCAGGCTCTACATATCCCTGGCACTCCCGGGCTCCTAAAAAAATATCTCGCCTGCCGCCTTTTTCTATACATCTTTTCATGATAAAATAGTGCTTGTTTTCATTAAAGTCATGTTCTAAATCCGGTCTATTTTTGTTGAATTCAAAATGTGCCGTCACGTTGTAGCTGACATCTGTCAAGTAAGTATAATAAGACAGATCGTTCCCCCCATTATAATTGATCGGTCGGATGCCTTTGCTTTCGGTTCTGATTGGATTTAAAATATTTACTGAATCGATATAGAAAACAATACTAGGTTTCCAATATATACTCTCACAAATACCTTTCAGAGCCTGATACGTCGGAATCATCAAAGATGATTTTTCTCCACCTATTTTAGTCAATGGATCAGTAAATAAAGCATATTTGCCTGAGACATTAAATCTAAAAATATTATCCATACAAACCTCCTTTTCTATTATATCAAAAATTAATAAATTCCAAATTCTTTTTTAAACTTACACCTTTGAGTTTATCATAATAAAAATCTTTCAAAATAAATACACCATATTTTTCATTAAAAACTAATCCGTCCTCTTTTTTCAAAGCTTCAAATTTATTGCTATAGATATTTACTGAGTACTGACCAAGCTTATCAAGTATCATTTTCTTTTTATCATATGAATCATTGCTTAATAATTCGGATATTAGATTTTTGCCATCTTTGTATGGCACAAGTACTGTCTTTGTATCGTTGTCTACAACCTTAAAGACCTCGCCTGCAGTTTTAAACTTATATCTGAATTGAAGCGGAAAGTCTTCCTCGAATCCTTCAATATTTGATTCGCTGAATTCTAGCATCTGATATACACTGGTATTTTTATATGGATAGTTCATATTATTATTAAGTATTTTATCACTGTAATAATAATCAAAATATCTTTTGATTGATTTTGGAGACAGCAAGCTGTTATCAAACCTAGTATTGTCTACTCTGTACTCGTCTAATAATTCTTTGCAATGTGTTTTACCTAACCTTATTTCAGTCAATTGTTTTAATTCATCATCATCATTCAAATTAATTATATAACTATAGCCTTTAATGTTTTCACCATTTCTATTTCCTCTGCCCGAAGTCTGAGCTATGGAATCAAGTCCCGCTAATGCTCTGACAGTTGTTTCAAAGCTAATATCAACTCCTGCCTCTATCAGCTGTGTGCTTACACAGATAATATGTTTCTTCAATTTAAGACTGTCTTTTATTTCCTTTATTAAATCTTTTCTATGTGCGGGGCAAAGATTTGAACTCAAAAAATATATATTTACTTCTTTTCCAATAGTATTAATTAATATATCATATATTGATGCAGCTGAATTAACGGTGTTGCAGACCATCAATAAGCTGTTTACATTTTTCTTAATGTCACATATAAATGAAGCCCCTTCTTCAAATGTATATCTTTCCTTTCTTGTAATATCAACAACTTCTACTCTTTCAAGAGCCTTGAATTTACTGTCTGTATTTTTTATTATTTCTCTTTCTTCGCAGTAAAGTACAGGTACATTTGACTTGTTCAGCTCCGGTTGAGTCGCTGAACATAACACAACAGTTGAATTTCCGATTTTATTAAGATAATTTATACAACTGTTGAACAATTCTATACATTTATTCGGTATGGTTTGTATTTCATCAAAAATAATAACACTATTCAATAAACTATGAATTCTTCTCATATCCTGAGTGCCCTTATTATAAAAAGTGTTTAGAAACTGAACCATTGTTGTGTAAATTATTTTATTGCTCCATCTATGGGTCAATAATTTATAATTTTCACCTTTGTCGTCTTCCATTACATTAGAATGGTATTCAAGCAAGTCGTCATTGCATTGCAAAGCCTTTCTGACTTCACTTGCGTTTTGTTCTATAATTGTAGTGTATGGCAATATATAAACGATTCTGTCTTTATTTTTCAACTCGGCATGCCTGATAGCAAATCTCAGGCTTGACAGCGTCTTTCCTCCTCCGGTTGGAACCGTAAGTGTATATATGCCTTCTTTGTTAGCAGCAAAATGTAAGCATTCATCTGATATATCTTGACGTATTCTATTTATTCTGTTTTCATTTTCGCTAAGGGATGGTCGTTGTGTAAGTTCTTCTAACCTTTCCTCAAGTTTTACTAAATACCCATGCCATACCTTCTTATTATCCATATTTATAGTATCTTCATTTATGTCTTTCCCAGTTTCAAATAAGTAGCTATCTAATCTGTCTGCATCAATCAGCATGCTGTAAACAGTCTTAATGAATAAATGCATTTCAAAAACAGTTTCTTTGTCAAATATCTTAAATCTACCGAAAATCTCCTCTATTTCAGAACATGCATTATCAAAAATTTCATCAATATCCATACTGATATTATCATTATATATTTTATAAACTTTCATCACATCATTCGAATCAAATTTTTTAAATCTTTCCAATAACGTTACTTTAGTATTACTGTTTACACAATCCGGCAATCCACCATGATGATAGCAACATACAAGCGCTAGTATTTCTGAAGTAATGCAGCTGATTGCATCACGTTTATTATATTTTTCATAAATATATTTAGATCCAAAAACACCGTGATCCACCTTGTCTGCAATCTCGCTAATTTTTCCTACATCTCCGTTTTTTGCCTTAATTATCTCAAGATTTATGTAATCTTGAAAACCATTACTGTATTTACCCATATCGTGCAATAACCCGCTTAAATATAAAAAATTAGAAACCTTCAACTTACTTCCGTATATTTTACATAAATTAGCCACATTAAGAGTATGTTCTTTAACAGATTGCGTTTTAAAATCATTATTGAATCGTGCAATATACATTTATAACCTCTTATTTAGTTAAATTTTATATTACTAATAATAGACAATTTTCCACTTTTTTCTATTTAATTTTATCATAAAAATTTTAATAATTCAATAGGAATAAGAATAAAGCTTATATTATTAAAGCCTAGCAATCCAGAAGTGCTTTTAAAAAATTAACTTGGAGTAGATACTATTAGAATGATATAACAGCTACAGTTTGAGTCAAAAACAAAGTATAATAAATAATGTTTAAAGATTTCAAATTAAAGCTACACGAAAGCGACTTTTCGCACGTTTGGAACCATGGACGAATATTTTCAGAAAATGCATCAAGGGTCTTTCGTTGAAATTACAGGTTTTAGAACTGCAATATTATTTTGTATATTTTACATTATTTTGTATAAACGTAAGCACATTCTCGTGATTTACCGATCACGGTTATATATTTTTTAACTCTTCTTGACATATATCATTTTGATATATATAATTTAATGTAACGAGTATTACATTCAACGGAGAATTATATGAAAAAATATGAATGGTTGTCTATCAACTATACACTGCCTAAAGAACCGTCACGTACCCGGGTAAGTGTATGGAGAAAGTTAAAGAAAAGCGGTGCCGCTATAACAGGTCAGTCGGTATGGATGCTGCCTGCAAATGATAATAATGAAGATTTTTTTAAAAAAATTTCTGATGAAATCATGCTAAACGGCGGTGAAGCCTATATTACCAAAGCAACACCAATTGATGAAAGAACCGAGTCCAATATAGTCGATGCTTTCAACAGAGCGAGAGATGAGGAATACAGCGAGCTTATAGAAAAATGTGAGGACATGCTCAGGGAATTGAAAAAAGAATCGGCCAATTATAAATTCACTTTTGCCGAGCTTGAAGAAAATGAAGAAGAATTTCAAAAGCTGGATGACTGGCATCAAAAAATCAAGGACAGGGACTTTTATGGTTCATCTCTGAAAACACCCTCAGATGAAAGGCTTGAGGAGTGTCGTGTTCAGCTGGATAACTTCAGCGAAGAAGTCTATCGCCAAAGCAATCAGAAGGAATAATAATATGGATAATATAATTTTATTGGGTATGGTAAGCTTCTTTTCAGACATAAGCTCCGAGATGGTGTATCCTATCATTCCGCTCTATCTGACCACTGTGTTTGGCGCCACTCCGGCACTTGTTGGAGTGATTGAAGGCATTGCCGAGAGCCTTGCAGGACTGCTGAAGGTATTCAGCGGATATTTCACGGACAAATGGGGAAAGAAAAAAGCCACTGCATTTGCAGGTTATTCAGCAGGACTGGTTTACAAGGCAGCCCTTATATTTGCCGGTTCATGGCTTGGTATTCTGGGAGCCCGCATCATAGACCGTATGGGTAAAGGTATAAGAACAGCACCAAGAGATGTCATGGTCAGCGAAAGCGCTGACAAGGACCACATGGGAAAAGCATTCGGAGTTCACAAAGCAATGGACATGGCAGGCTCGGCCATCGGTATTTTTGCAAGTTACATGCTTCTAAAAAATGCAGGCGAAAATTTCGAGTACAAAAAGCTGTTTGCTTTTTCCATTATTCCGGCAATTTTAGGACTGCTCATGTTTTTCTTCATCAAAGAAAAAAAAGCATATTATGCCTCTGACCGTGAGCCTTTTTGGCAAAACATCAAGAAGCTTGACGGACGCCTCAAACTGTATCTTGCTGTTACTTTTTTGTTCACTCTCGGAAATTCCTCGAATACGTTTTTGCTGTTGCGAGCAAAAAGTGTCGGCTTCGACGATACAAGCATAATCCTGCTGTACTTCATTTTTAATCTGATTGCATCCGTTCTGTCAATTCCTATGGGTAAATTGTCTGACAGAATAGGAAGGAAAAAACTGCTTGTAACAGGATACATTGTATTTTCAATTGTGTATCTTGATTTTGCCCTTGCTTCCGGAAAACCCATCATAACTTTCGCCTTTGTTCTTTACGGCATATATACAGCCATGATTGCCGGAGTTGAAAGAGCATTTATTGCAGAGATATCACCTATGGAATTAAAAGGAACAATGCTTGGAATGCATTCTACAATTGTTGGAGTCGCTCTGCTGCCCTCCAGTGTAATCGCAGGTCTTTTATGGGATGGGCTGGGGGCATCGGCACCGTTTTTATTCGGATCATCAATGTCATTAAGCGCCGCATTATTGCTGCTGTTCTTCATGTCAAGTTTTCATTCGGAGAAAGAACACGCGGCATAGAGGTATACATAAATCAAATGCGCCGAAGCAAGTTCGGCGCATTTATTTTATTGTTGCATAAAGGTATATTTCAGTTTAATTATATTATTCTGCCGGAATGGATTTTTTAGCATTGAATTTTTTCAGGCTCATCTTGTGCAGTAAGTAGACCAGTGCAAATAAAACCGCTATGCCGGGAATTAATATTACCGGACTTTGATAGAATCCTGCAAATATATACATGAAGCTTGCAACTGCAGCGACAGTCAGTGCATATGGAAATTGTGTCTTGAAATGGTCTATGTGATCACATGCTGCTCCCATTGAAGCTAATAATGTAGTATCTGACAAAGGAGAACAATGGTCTCCAAACAAGCCTCCGCTTATGATGGCTGCTACAGTCACTAATACAGGTGCACCCATCTGAATAGCTATGGGAATACCGATAGGCATTAAGATTGCATATGGCCCCCAGGATGAGCCCGTAGGCAGTGACATCAAGCAACCCACTATAAACATTATAATCGGAAGAAAAGCAGGATTTAGAAAATCTTTTGTAACATCCATTATATAATAAGCAGTTCCAAGGTCCTTTGTAACGCTTCCCAGCGACCATGCAAAAACCATCAGGACCATAAGGTATACCATATCTTTCATGCCGTCAAACACGGTGGATTCAGCCTCTTTTATGGTAAATATCTTACTTTTTACGGATATAACCGCAGCCAGTATACCCCCGGTTATGAATCCCAGGGATATTCCCTGTCTTATCACAGGACCACTTAAACTGGCTTTTGGAAAGCCATTCAGAAAAAACACTGTGAACATTATAACAAGCAATGCTGCTAAAGGCAGAAGTACGGCCCTGGCCTGAGGCACAGCTCCCTCTGGAAGTCTTGCTTCTTTTGTATTTCTTAATGGAACTGCCCCTTCTCTGAGCAGCAAGCCTCCCTCTGCGCGTTTTTGCGCAGCAAGCATTGGACCGTAATCAAATTGAGTGTATGCAACATATCCTACCATTAATAATGTCAGTATGCTGTAAAACTGAAAGGGTACTGCTCCCACAAATATATCCCAGCTTGTCATATTGTATGACGGGAGTGCATCAAGCTCTGCCTGAATCAAGCCCATAATATAAACTCCCCAGCTTATTATAGGAATCAATGAACATATAGGTGATGAAGTGGCGTCCAGAACATATGCAAATTTCTCTCTTGACACTTTAAACTTATCTCCTATGGGTTGGAATATAGGTCCTACTAAAAGAGAATTCGCCGAGTCGGAAAACCATACGAAAAGTCCTCCGAACCACATGGACAATTCGGCTTTTCTTTTGGTGTTTATCATTGTGCCTACAGATTTTGCAAATGCTGCCGCTCCTCCCGTTGCACCAATTAAAGCAACAAATGCTCCGATAATCAATAAATTCGTCAGTGACTGAACATTTGAATCTGATGCAATTTGAGCATAGATGTAATTGGGTATTAAATTTGAAAATCCAAGTATCGGATTCCAGCCGGCCAGAGCGGTAGCCCCAAAGTACAGTCCCACAAAAAGTGAAAATAACACATTTTTAGTCTTTATAGCCAGAATGATTGCTATTATTGGCGGTAAAATTGATATGAAGCCATAGTGTTCCATAAAAAACCTCCTGTTTATAATTTTATTTAAAAATTGTTCAAATAATTTGACAAAGAACTTCTGTAAAGCGCCCTTTCGAAATAATTATCACTTTCCTTGTTTATTTCTTCTGTATCCTTGGTCAGCAAAATATTCAAATAGTCCTTTAACAACAATTCATAAAATTGTATGGATTCTTTGGGTGTTACTCCGGGCCACGCATTGCAGCTTACGGTTGTTCTCCTGTTTTTGCTTTTTACATTTCGGGGAAGATCATTGTATAACTCATCATTGCCGTAGATTACCATTTTGGATAAGTTTCCCAGAATAGTTCCTTCGATTGGCTTAACCTGAGCTTCATCATATCTATCCGCCGCCAGATCAAGAATTATTGCATGCTCAGGCAAATAACTTAAAGAGCTGTTTTCAACTATTACTTCGCTGAGATCCCTGCGGCTGGTGGCATCTGTCAAAACATCTGTAGTTTCCAGTATAGTCTTCATTAAGCTGCGGCTGTATGTAACAGTTCTTGGGAGCAGCCTGATGACGATTCCGGGGATGCTTTTACCCAGGAATTCTTCATCACCAAGAATTTCAAAGGACCTTGCACAATTTTGGGCAACAAATCCGACACCCAGCACTGTCACATTAATTGGCCTTCTGTGTGAGCTGTAAAAATCAGGCATTGACTTCTTCAACTCATTAAAAGCAATGGCTGATCCGTTATATGCAGTTCTGAAATAGTCAACAAAAATTCTTTTGCCATAATCGTCAACAACTGCATCCATGGAAAAAGATTTTATTCCTTTTATTTTGAACAGCTCAACATATGATGCCCTTGTGTGATAATGGCACATTGTAAAGATGCTGCAGCCGTCCTTAAGTTTTTCCAGATCTTTTAGCTCGGGCATTTTAATAATAACTATCAAGTCCTTTTTATAGACTTCTTCTTCTGGGACAAACTTTATTTTTGGATTTACTTTTATGTAATCGATTTCATTCAATCCAAATCCGGACCCGTAGCCCTTTTCCAAAAACACCTCAATGTTTTCAAATTTTTTTAAATAAATAAATAAGGAAGGAAGAAAGTCTCTTATATCACCTCCAAAATTCTTGATTTTAGGAAATCCTACTGTTGATATCATCTTTCTATCACCTCTTGATGTAAGTAACTCATGGATATCAAAGCAATATCCATGCCACCTTTTTCAAGTTTAAAAATATAGAATTTGCTTGATTTTTGGAGGTTTATTATATCATTTAGACATAATGTCATTACAAATATAAAACACTGTTTTAAAATTAAAACAGTGCTCTGTTCCATAAATAAAACAATATTAAAATTAATTTGACTTCAGCTTATACAAGGACAGCTTTCGTGACAAGGTAGCGGGAGATGTTCTCAGAGTCTTTGCGGCATTTCTGAGAGAACCTTCCTTTTCTATATAGTAGTTTATCAAACTTATTTCATAATCATCAACTAAATCTTTTAAGGATTTGCCGGATAGGAGTACATCATTGGCAATCAGGCTGATACTTGAAAGAGAGTCATCTATCCTTTTGTATTCGTCATCATTTAATTCATTTTTGCTTTGTTCGGGATCTGCATTGAATATAATGTCATCTATAGACAAAAGCAATGCTCTCTCAATTGTATTTTTCAGCTCTCTTACATTTCCCGGCCAGTCATATTCGATGAAGTTATTTAAAGACCTGCAGTCAAATTTTTTGTTGTAACCGTATTTTATGTTGTATGAATTCAAAAAGAAAAATGAAAGCAGCACTATATCTTCTTTTCTGTTTCGCAGCGGTATAAGATTTATAGGAAAAACATTCAGACGGTAAAATAAATCCTCCCGGAATTTATTTTCCCTTACCAATTTTTTGAGATTCTTATTTGTCGCAGATATTATTTTAACATCCACATTTATTTCATGCTCGCTTCCTATTTTGATAAAGCATTTTTCCTGTATAACTCTTAAAAGTTTTGACTGTGTTTCCAGTGGCATTTCTCCGATTTCATCCAGAAATATAGTCCCTTTGTCTGCCAGTTCAAATAAACCTTTTTTCCCGAATTTGGAGGCGCCTGTAAAGGCTCCGTTTATATATCCGAACATTTCAGATTCGAACAAGGTATCGGGAATTGTTGAACAGTTCAGTTTGACAAACCTGCTTGAGCTTCTGCTGCTGATTTTGTGAACATATTCGGCATAGACTTCCTTTCCGGTACCCGTCTCGCCGTTTATCAGAATATTGGCATCCTTGTTTGCAATTCTCTGCAACAAAGTGATTTGCTCCAGCATGGATTTATTGCATGTGACTATTCCGTCAAAATTATATTTTTCTATAGGTATTTTCAATGTGACAGAAGAGTTTTCAGTTGAACACATTTCCTTGATAATATTCATATGATTTCTCCGTTAAAAATAATATTCTAAGCTTCTTGCCGTCTCTTCGAAATCGTTAAGTCTTTTTACAACTTTTTTGTTATCTATTTTGCCTATAGTTAATGCCAGAGCGTTTATGAGAACCATTCCATTGACAAAGGAATCTGTATATGCCAGTGAATAGGCCTGTATATAAATTGAATAGCTTGAAAAATTACACAATGGAGAGCTTGAATTGTCTGTAATTGATATGATTTTGAAATTCTTTCTGCTAAAATAGTTCAGGAGTTTAATGGTTTCCTTGGGATACCTTTTAAACCCAAAAGCGATTACCAATGAAGACCTGTCGAAATTTTGAATATTGTCAAATGAGCTTGTGTCTGCCGAAGTAATTTTTTTGACATTAATGCCTATTTTATTCAGCATATATGAAGCGTACTGTGCAAGCGTAATGGATGCCCTTGTTCCGATTATAATCACTTCGGGAGAATTTAGAATATCATGAATCAAAGATGAAAATTTGTCTACTTCAATTGAAGCAAGTAAATTGCTCATGTTATAAGCCTCCGCATCTGCCACTGAAGTAAATATATTTTTGATGTCTGATTCTGTCAAAATGCCTGAGAGGCAGGAAACAGATTCGCTTTTAGGTATCAGGCTGATTATTAATTCTGAAAAATTGTGCTGAAACTGCAAAAAGTCTTTATAACCATTCGATATTAAAAATTTGTTTGCATCATTTTCACTTAGATTCAGGTCCTTCATAAACTGTGCAAAGTTTATGTACGGTATCTCAAGGTACTTATCAAGAATATATTCAATTATTTGAGCTCCTGATTTCTCCGTGTTTATGACCTTATGCAAAGCATTTTTGACTAGTTTTTTTTCTTCTTCGTAATTCATTTTAAACTCCTTATTTGATATAAGTAATTGTTTGATTATGAATAACTTGCTAAAAGTATGATATTTGAAATATTTTATCATTTATAAAAACATTCGTCAATCGTTTGCTTATAATGAAAAATTTCATTCTACATGCCGCTAAATATTTAGATAAATTATCTATTTTTACATTTTTTCATTAATTATAACAATATCCTTTCCCATAAAAAAAAGAACATGAATGCTTTACTTCATGTCCTTAAAATTCATATAAATTGACTTGTTATTTATTCAGTATACGGTTCGGTTAAATTAAGAGTGATAATGCGGGTATCATCGTCATAATTGACAGCGAAGTCCAGCAGAATCGCTATGTCGCGCAGACGGAAATAGTTGTAACCATCCATGTTATACGCCGCAATATTAATAATCTGCCCGTTAATTCTGATTTGCTGCAGCGATGCGATTGCTGTTATCGGTTCTGTAAGCATATCTTCAAGCTCGTCACCCAGCGGTGTGTAGCTCTCGCCTGTGGTTATATCAACAGTTCCTGTTTCTGCATCATAGCTTAAAGAAAACTGTTTTGATGTTCCCATAAGCAGCATAGCCAGATCACGCAGTTTCAGCCAATTATAGCTGTCGATATTTACGGCCGGAAACTCTGACTCTTCATCCTCTAAAACCAATAAATTGTTGGTCTTGACAGCACCTGTCTGTGTTCCGGCAGGCTTTGACGGCTGCATAACCGTGTAAGTAATGTCCTTAATATCAATTGCAGGCTGCGAATTGGTGCCGCCACCCCCGCCTGATGATCTGCCGGACACTTTGACTGTTGAGACACCTTCCCAGGTAGTACCACTGTCCAAAGAATATTTTACGGTATATATCTTTTCCGATTTGGAAGTGTTAGCCGGGAATGTAATCGTTACGGCTTGAGTTGTATCGCTTCCATTGGCAATACCGGTTATGCTTGTTGCTGTGGCTTCGTCAAAAGCCATTATCATAATGCCTTCCACAAGATTCTTGCCTGTCAGCGTTATTGTGCTCGTTCCGCCTCTCGACCCAAGAATTGCCGGATTGGACGCAATGCTTGTAACTTTTACGCCGACCTCTACCTCCGAGTCCTCTTCTATAGGCCATTCCAATCGCAGTGTTACCATGTCAACATCTTTACCTTTCTTGTATTCCCATAAGTAGAAATGTGTCGGTTGCCCGTTTACCTTCAAATCGAAACTGGTATGCACATTGTTACTGGTGATTTCATCATCGCAATTTACCAATTTGAACTGCACCAGAACAGGACGGGGCATGGTAACAGAACCATCTACAATCTCGCATTCCACCGGCATTGCAAGAGCTTCAATTTCGGCGGGTCTCACCGGTTTCTGCACACCGCCTTCCCTGAAGAATGGGTGTGTTTGACTCTTAGTCGGAGACGGATCCGCAGGATAATACGCATCGCGGCCTATGAAATCAAATTTGTTAGTAGGAACAGCAGGATCTTCTATCAAACCTATATCCCACACATTTGGAGTATTCCAGGATATCCAGTTAACCAACGGATTGTGCTCTCCGGTATATGGGTTATCCCGCGCAATTTCGGGAATGGTACATCCCCATGCGATTAAGTCGTTCACGCCGGTCCAATGACCGAATTCCGCCGGGTATTGATCTCTCAGAAGTTCCCAGTCTTCCGGCAGTACTCTGTATTCCGGATCGCCTACATGCGGATTGCCCTGGTCATCGTGATAATAAAGCCCCAATTCTCCGTTGAAAAACATCCTCTTAAACACCTCAAAGGAGTATGGGTCGTAACGGTACAGCTCTTCACGTGTGTTAATAGGTGTCCATGTTCCATCATTGATACCCAGGAACGATTCGCGCATTGCCCCGTCCCAGAATGTGGATCCGGTAGAAACATGCTCGCCCCTGTTGCGCAAATAAGCTCCCTCTGTATTGTACTGGTTCCACCATCTTCTTCCGTTTTCAGGGTCAACTGCAGTTACCCAAGCAGCTGTAGTGTCAAATCTTACGAATTCGGCATAGCTGCCGGGACCAGTAAAGCTGTCAATACCGTGCCCGCCTTCATGGAATATGAGATTCTCATTTTTATATCTCGACAGCTGTGTGTCTTTGAGTATCAGAACTTCGTCAGCCTGGAATGTTGTGCCGCCCCAGCCCTCAACATAAAGCCAGACATGAAAGCCGCTGTTTATCTGGTTTCTGTGAGTAGGCTGCATTGCCGCATGATGACCGAAATGCGATCCGCCGATAATCTGCATTCCGCCGTTAAGGCGTACAGAACCATCCGCTATTCTTTGACCGACTCTGTCATATTCAATCGGCCTGGTACCAAAATTGTCCGGCAGCGAGTTAACATAATTCCTGTCAGAACTATTATGAGGGGTATCAGAATCTACAACAGCAGCGGGATCGTCAGGAAAATCCTCCCCACCGGCGCTCATCGGGTAAGTGATAGTCTGATTATTGGACAATTGGGTATCATAAATGTGCGCACCTGCTTTTATAGTATCTAAATCAACAACTGTATCGGAGTAAACATAAAATCCGGTAAGCGGACTGCGGTAGGCATTGCCGATATAGGGCAGGAATTCTGCTTCATGCTTAATGTTTTTTTCCAGTGCATTGTCGTCCCAGTCTTTGACATCGTCTGTGCCTACGTATTCTACCTCTATTGTGCCGCTGGCCCCTGCACCCCAATCTCTTATAGCATCCTCAAGGCTTACAAACTGACCATATTCAAGCGAGAACTCTCCGGGCTGCTGATCATTGGCTATCCAACCGCCGGCGTCTATTTTGCGCTCATCGATATCCGCCTGAGTAAAGCCTGAAAATGCTCTGCCATAAGGATTTCCGTTGTCTAAACGAGCTTCGTCACCCCTTGGTACCTGCAATGTAATGGTTCTCCACGCATAACCGCCTATTATGGTAACGCCGTTAAGCTGTTCTCCGTCTTTATAGACTTTCCAGTTGCCTGCGGTTGCTGCCGGAGCAACGGTGTTTATCTCACGGTTAAACTTTACTTCAATTTGTCTGTCCGAAATAATACGTACATACTCTATTTCCAGAGCATCACGCTCCTCAGACTGACCATTGCTGCCGGCAAGATAATTATCGGTCTGGCTGTGCCAGAACCAGGGATGGCGGTTTTTCATTGTATCGTCAGTAAATGTTCCGGCTTGCTCCGGAGTTCCGGTAAAATAATGGTACCTGCCATGTATGCCGCACAATGCACGGTATAAATCATTATCGTAATCATGTAATTCTTCCCGGGTATTTACCGGAAATCTGTCATACTGCCATGAACCGTCCAAAGATTCAGGTATCATTTCAAAATGTATCATTGCACCATATATGTAATAATTTTCTACACTCTCAGCCATAATAGTGCCTGCCCACTTACCCTCAGCCATTGCCTTATCGTAAGCCCTTTCGAGATGCACATCATAACGGTATTCATCCCAGTCGTTGAATTGACCGATGGGGAAAAGCTTGCTGCCCTCTTCTACACCGAAATGATAGTACATACGAAAGAAATCTTCGCCAAAATCGAAATAACTGTTTCTGAGTCTGGCCGGGTCAACACCGTTGTCAGCCTTAGCATCGCTGTCATGACGCATAACTTCGTCGGCGGTAGTGATGATAATCGGTTTTTCCGCAGTACCTTCTATACGTGTGCGGGTATAGGTGTCGTCGGTAACGCCGTGTTTATACAGCTCACGGTACGCAGGAACCTCATAAACGGATTGGTCCGAACCGACCACATGAGCCTGGAGACCTGCGTCAACAGCGGGTATATTTAAATATTCGGCACGGCCAACCATGCCGTTAATGCCTTCACCAAGCTGCTTTGTTAAATAGTCAGTAGTATATAGCGGCTTGCCGATATCGCCCGTGAAATCGTTTGTTGCACTATTACCTGAACCGGTCGCACCCCAAGCCTCAATCTGCGACATATGACCCAACTGAATTTCCTCGTAGAACGGCTCAAAAACAGCAATTTTCGGCTCTGAATCATTTGCTTCAACCGTTATGCCTGCGGCGGCAGCTTCACCTATTGTATTTTGCGTGTTGGCAAAAAGTGTGACTGCTCGTCTTTGAACACGCGGCTTGCCAACATCCAACGGCTCTTTCAAGCGAACATTGACAACCCCTCCCCTATCCTCATAGGGACCAAAATTGAAATAAGAGAGGAATTCCCACTCAACCGGCTCTCCGTTAACTTTAATCGTAAAAGTTTCTTGCGCATCAGCATCGATTAATACTTCTTCATCGAATTCAATTTCCATTTCACTGCCCGTGATTAAAGAGACTTTACCAAGATTGCCGATGATAGCGCTGGAGCTTGTGGCAGTAATGGCGCTGGAGCTTGTAATGCTGATATCCAAGGCTTTATTATTATCTTCTTCAAGGCCTTTATCAGAAGCCGATTCAGCTGATATTTGCCGGTTTGAATAGGTTCCCGTAACAGCATCGCTGTCTTCCGCAAACACCGTACTCTTATGAACCGCAGAGGAAAAGATCAGTACCATACCAAAAAGCACCAGAAATAGTAGAGATGTTTTTTTCAATTTTATCACTCCTTGTATAATAGTGTCATAGTCACTAATGACTATGCAGTTAAAACATTCGATTATTTAGTAACAGAAGCAAATATGATACCATAATTTGCAAAATTTGTCGCCATTCTTTAAGGCTCTGTTTTTTACGCTTTAATGTATAAATATTTTGCGGACAGCATTTCGGAGAAATTATATCTAAAAAAAGAGAACTAATAAGTGTATGAAAATTGGGCAGAGCGTGTCCAATTAATCGTCATATGTCTGATAAACCGTCACATGCCATAACCCAACCTGCAGCAATTGGGGAACTAAAAAAACTGCTCGATTTAAATTCAAGCAGTTTTTAGGATCAGCTTAGGTCAGTTACCAATAGCGCTTCTAATTCAGGGGTTTCACCAACTAAGCCAACCGCATATACGGTGTAGAAAGTATTTGGATTTAATTTAACATCAGGAACTGTTAAAACAACATTATCTGTTCTTGCCGGGTTTACCCTAAACGTGTATGTTCCGGAAGGAACACACGTATAATTAGCTATACTTTTAAACGGAACATTGCTAAAGACAACCGAATCATCAGGTAATTTTATATCAACAGGCGGTGCATTCGGTGATAGATGGATAAATCTTACACAGGACATACCTGTTTTATTGACTGAGGCCGGTTCCTGAATTGGGTACAGGCTTATATCAGGCAATTCTCCAATAGCAGCTATGGTATATACAGAATTTTCAGGAACATAAACGCTTGAATCAATAACCGGATTTGTAGTTTCTCCCGTTGGATAAACTTTAATATTATAATTGCCAGTTGAAACTGGTAAATATGGTGACATTTCTTTGTAAGCCAGGTTTTCAACTATAAGGTTATCATTAGCATAAACGTCCACTGCAGGGGCATCAGGAACTGCATGAAGAACTCTTATTTTACTCATTTGCTGCATCATATAACACCGTGCTAACATATTAGTATATGGGTTATAGTACATAGTATTCTCTCCTTCATAATATAATATATAATATTAATATATGAACAAAGTATTGAAGAGTGATATATCTATTGTAAATAAGCAATGAATAGTTCTATTGAAGGAGTATTTTATATATCGAACATTCCTTGGTAAGTCAGGTTAAACATTAATCTCTATAAAGCTGATCATATTCCTCATAGCTGTGTCTACTGCAAAATACCGGTATTGGATAATGCATTTTCAACAGCTTTTCCTGCTTCTTCGACCATGCTTTGTATGATGTGTTCACAGCTTTCAATTGATTTGATAACAGACAAGCTCTGACCTGCCTGAACCAACCCCCACTCGACATCCCCGTCAACAGGAGCTTTTTTGCTTGTTCCGACAACTAAATCGTGCAGCTGTTCATATGGAGCATTTTCCTTTTCTAACATAACATACTTGTCTGTCATCTTATTTTTCAGGCCTCTGACTTCATGACCATGGAGATACCCTGTAATTTCAGTGTCCGTATCCCCTGCATTAATTATAGCATTTTTAGCATTGTCATGAGCAGTACACTCCCTGGATGCATAAAATCTTGTACCCACCTGAATTCCTGAAGCACCCATAACTAATGCCGCTGCAAGACCCCTGCCGTCTGAAAAACCTCCTGCGGCAATAACAGGTATTTTTATTTCAGGAATAACCTGAGTCATTAAAGCCATGGTAGTTAATTTACCTATGTGGCCTCCTGCTTCCATTCCTTCAATTATTAAAGCATCGGCTCCTTTTTCTTCTACTCTTTTAGCCAGTTTAAGGTTTGGCACAACAGAAATTACTTTTATTCCGGCTTGTTTCAGCTTTTCAAAATATGGAACCGGGTTTCCTGCTCCCAAAGTAACAAATGCTACCTTTTCTTTACATACTATATCTATTATTTCATCCTTGTTTTTATCCATGAGTACAATATTTACACCGAAGGGCTTGCCGGTCAAGGACTTTGCTGAATCTATCTGCTCCTTAACCCACTTAGCTTCTCTTCCTCCGGTGGCGATAATTCCTGCTCCTCCGGCATTTGATACGGCCGAAGCCAGTCTTGCTTCGGATACCCAGGCCATGGCACCTTGCAATATGGGATATGTAATATTTAAAAGCTCGGTTACTTTAGTTCTCATTTTGTCCTCCATAATTTATTATTTATTATTGTATATATTCAGAAGTTTTATTTCAACAAAAAGTATAGCTTTTTAATAATTTATTTCTGCGTTATCATAGCAAATACTTTCTATCAAAAAAGAACGTGAAAGATTTGCTCTCATGTTCTTAATGTTCACATAAATTGCCTGCCGGTTATTTAAGCATCTGATTATTCCGGAAAAAATCTTTCCAGGGATCACTTCCTGCAATTCTCATAAGCGCATCTGCCATAGTGATACCGTCTGGAGCAACCGTGTCAAGCTCATCCCATGAAATAGGCATGGACACCCTCGCCCCTTTTCTGGCTCTCAGCGAATATGGGGCAATGCTTGTAGCTCCTCTGCCGTTTCGAATCCAATCTATGAATATTTTGCCTTTACGGTTGGCTTTTCTTACATTGCTTGTGTAGCGGTCGGGCCACTTCTGCTCCATAACCTCGGCAACACGCCTTGAAAAATCGTAAAACACATTCCAATCCACGGTCGGTTTTAAAGGAACAACCACATGGTACCCTTTACCGCCGCTGGTTTTGAGGTATGAGTCCAGCGAAAGCTCTGCAAGGATACCTCTGATATCCTGTACACCCTGACGTACCCTGCTTAGCTCCATTCCTTCATCAGGGTCAAGGTCAAATACCATCATATCCGGTTTTTCAAGCTTGTCGACACGGCTCCCCCATACATGAAACTCCAGTGTACCCATCTGCGCTTCGTATATAATCCCGGATGAGTTCTCAATATAGAAGTAATCCTCCGTTTCTTTGCTGCTGTTGGAAATTGGCATTGTGATGATTCCTTTACCATTCGTATCGGGATGCTTCTTGTAAAAGCAGGTTTGCGATATTCCCTTCGGACAGCGAACAATGCTCAGAATCCTGTGCCCCGCAAACGGCAGCATACGTTCAGAAACCTTTGAATAATATCGGACCACATCTTCTTTCGTAATTTCGGGGTTCTCGAATATTACCTTGTCAGGGTTTGTAATCTTTATTCCTTCAATAATAATGCTATCAGTTACTTTCATTTGCTTCTCCGCTTCTTCGGCTGATGGTCGGAATTGTGACTCATCCGCAGCTTTTTCACTTTTTATGTCCCCAGGGTCCTTGTCTGTCCTCAATCCTTTGAAACTCGCCTGCCTTAACAGATTATCCTTGGTCCATTCGGCAAATTTGATTTCTGCTACCAATACAGGCTCAAGCCATGTAATCCTTTCCTTTGCCCTGGTATCCGGTGCGATCTTAAAAGGCGAATCAACCATCTTTATTTTCTCGAATTTCTCCTCAAGCATCTTCATGTCAGCCTCGCTTATGCCGGTACCTGCACGTCCGGCATACACTAATTCCTCACCCTCGTAGACACCGAGGAGAAGGGAGCTCACTCCCATTGCTCTTTTATCGGAAAGAGTGTATCCTCCGATAACAAATTCCTGTCTCCTGTCGCATTTAAGCTTGATCCAGTCACCGTTCCTTGTTCCGCTGTAGACAGAATCGATTTTCTTGCCGATTATTCCTTCCATGCCTGCCTCACATGCAACGTCAAAGCTTTCCTTTCCATTTCCTCTGACATAACGGCTGTAGTAGAGTTTTTCAGGGGCATCCTTCATCAGAGTTTCAAGCATTTCTTTTCTGTCAATCAAAGGATATCCTCGAATATCCACTCCATCCAGAGCAAGCAAATCAAAAATGATGTAGGTAAGATTCTGGCTTCCGGGGTTTTTCATGTAATTCTGCAGAGCCTGAAAATCAGTCCTGCCCGATTCGTCCGTGACTGCTATTTCACCGTCCAGAACCATCGCCCTTCCGGCAGCCCAGCCGGCTAGAACAGAAGCAATATCATGAAACCTGCCGGCATAGTCGTTTCCGTTTCTGGTTATTAATCTGACACTGTTACTCTCTGCAAACGCCATAATCCTGTAGCCGTCGTATTTCAATTCGTACAGCCAATCCTCACCATCAGGAGCATTGCCGGCTAATTTGGCAAGCTGTGCATCTGCTTTGCCGAAGGGGTTTCTGATAGTTTTCTCGTCATGCCCTCCTTCGATTTCCGCCATGGTTCTTCCGGTTCTGATACTGGTGATGAATTCGGATATTCCGTCAGCGTCTTTGACAAATTCATCTTTTTCTTTCAGCAGGAGCCAATTATCTTTTGTTTCACCGGATTTTGCTTTCCATCGAATCAATGCCCACTTTCCTTTGAGTCGTATTCCTTTCAGAACAAACTTCAGCTCGCCTTTACTCAGTCCTTCCTCCACATTACCCTTAGGTTCCCAAAAGCCTTCATCCCATAGCATGACCACTCCACCGCCGTATTCTCCCTTAGGGATAGTTCCTTCAAAATTCCTGTATTCCAGGGGGTGGTCCTCAACTTGTACGGCAAGCCTCTTGTCATGAGTATCATATGAGGGACCTTTGGGCACCGCCCAGCTCAAAAGAGTTCCTCTCCATTCCAGGCGCAAATCGTAGTGGTCTCTTCGGGCTTTATGGTGCTGGACGACAAATCTCAGCACTTCTTCGGAATACTCTGTTTTCCCTTCAGGTTCAAATGTTTTTTCAAAATTTCTTTTTTGGTTGTATTCGCTTAGCTTTGCAGTCATAAAATCACGCTGATTCTTTATCTTTATTGGCTTTCTCGACGCTGGCCTTCAGAGCATCCATGAGGTCGATAACTTTGCCGGTGCTGCCCGGTTCGGCAACAACCACTTCTTTTCCGGAAACTTTTGCCTCAATGAGCTCGCGCAGCCTGCCCTGGTATTCATCCTTATATTTCGCCGGGTCAAATGGAGTATCCATGGAATTTATAAGCGTCTTTGCCATATTCAGCTCCTGTTCGGATACCTCGGGTTTTGTATACTGCTTTTGCAGCTCTTTAATGTCGTCGGCATAGAACATCGTAGAAATAAGTATGCCGTCCTCCCGCGGAATTATTGCCATCAGCGTGTCTTTTGTTCCCATAACTGACTTACCTATGGCTATCTTCTGTTCTGCCATCAATGCGGCACGGAGAAGCTCGAAGGCTTTTTCGCCTCCTGTCTCGGGTGCGGCCTGATAGGTTTTGTCATAGTAGACCGGGGAAATCTGGTTCAATTGGGCGAAATGCAGAATCTGAATGGATTTTTCTTTTTCTGTCTTTATCTTTTCAATCTCTTCATCTGTGACGACAACATACTTGTCCTTATCGTACTCAAATCCTTTTACAATGTCCTTTGAATTAATCTCCTTGCCGCAGTGGGCACAGGTTTTTTTGTATCTGATACGGCTGTTGTCCTCCTTATGTAGCTGATTAAAATGAATGTCATTGTCCTGCGTTGCTGTGTACATGGCAATGGGAATCGCAACCATACCAAAAGTTATTACCGATTTTCGTGATATCACAGTTGTCACCTCCGTGATTATTGTTTCCCAACTGAATTATAAGTATTCTACTTAGCTTTAAATATTTAGTGTAATTTTAAATTTTAGAAAATATCATACTGACGACCAATCAGTTTATTTTTCTAATTAAAAAAACGAAGCTGCTGGATTCATCCCTGCTTCGTTTTATGCTATTGGGTTAAGTATTTTACAGACTTATTTGATTCAGCATCATGCCTATCAATTTCATGCCATATGGAATAAGCTGAAATGAGCCTTTTTTTAAACACCAGTCGTATATGACTCCGCGTATGCATGTTGTTAAAATGGATACAATCTCTTCGGCAGACAAATCGGAAGTAACCTCTTTACTGCTTTGAGCCTCCTCTATTAAAATTTTCAGCTGATTATAATACTCTCTTTCAGGTGCTGTTAAAAACCGGTATGTAGTCAAGTCCTTGATTTGCGAGGAATATATTACAGAAATATATTCTAACCCGATTTCATTTTCCATAAGCTGAAAAACATAATTTACTAACGAAGATATCTTTTCTATATTGTTTTCGTATTTTACATCCATTTTAGAAAATGACAAATATGCCTCGTCCGCCATCGGAGCCATATTAAAAATCAATTCTTCCTTTGATTTAAAGTGAGTATAAAAACCTCCTTTTGAAGAACCTGCTTCTTTTACAATTTCATCAACACTTACATTGTTATAGCCTTTTTCTATAAACAGCTTTTTAGCACAATCAATAATCCTTTTCTTAGTTTCATTTCCCTGTATTGTTCTTTTATTCAACGGCGTCCTCCCTTTTTATTTTATAAGTTGCAGGCTGTCGTTAAAGACCACAGTCTCCTAAGTTAAAGATACTACTTTTGTAATTTTATGTCAATAAAATAATCAGGTATGTAATACTATTATAAGACCTTGATGTCCGATGTTTGTCTCCAACACCTTTTCCTGCATTCGGTCTATTTATACTTATGAATATTTATATCCCAACTTTTAACATCATAAGCATCCGGATTAAATTTATGATGATTTCCTTCATAAGATAAATAATTAATATTTGCAATCCAATCATCATTTCTATGTATTATTTTGAATGCAAATTTGCTTTCTAAATGTCTATCTCCTGATTTATTTGCAGACTTACCGCTGTCATTTATTGTCATAATGTAATGATATGCCTCATAACTCTCCGATTTATGTGTCTCATGAAATGATTCTTCAAATGTATAATATTCATCAATTATATCATAAGGTATATAGCTGCAAATTAGCTTAAGTACATTGTCTAGCCTGATATCTTGCTTATTCTCTACATTTGAAAGATTAATAGTTACATTAGTAATTACATTATTATCTTCGTCGCCAGTTGTTATTAACAACAAAGCATCCTCGTTATATCTTGTTTGCCGTGCGTTAACAACTTTAACTTTATCATAATCATTCCAGAATTTTTTTGCTTCGTTATAGTCATCATAAAATTTGGGATGATTCTTTATACTAAGCAGCTCATTATCTGATATAGTATTTTTTATACTAGCTTTTGATTTGGAAATAATGCTAACCATTACAGCAAAAAAAATTAATAATAATAAAACAACACGCGCACTGATTTTCTTTTTTGTTTTAGTCCGAGGTATAGAATAGTTATCAGCTTGTACTTGTCTTCCATTTATTAAATCTGCTCCGCATTCCGGACATATTTTTTCAAATACTTTTTCCCCGCAATTAAAACAGACCTTCGGCTTATCTCCTACAATAACACTGCAGGCGGGACATTTTATACCGCTAAATGTTATTCCACAATTTATACATATATTTTTAAATTCTTTAGACCCACAACTATTACACTGTAAAACATTATCTGCAAGCTTTGATCCACAGTATTCACATATTTTCATGTATTTTCCTTCCTGAGTATAATTTAAACTATAATATCTATTATATAACACATTAGCTTAAATTTCAAAACCTTTTCACATATTATCGATCATGAAATGAGCACATTTGAACTTAAAAAGGACATGAAAGTTCTCACTCTCATGTCCTCACTTTTTATGCCTGATTAACCTGTTCATCCGGCAATAACACACCGGTTTCTTCCGTCTGCTTTGCCTTGATAAAGTGCCTTGTCTGCATTTGCTATCGTAGCATCTATAGTAGCATGCTCTATATATTGGCATACGCCAATTGTAATCGTAACATTTTTATCAATATCTTCATGCTTGCATTCCGACACTGCCTTTCGTATATCATTTGCCTTTTCAAAAATCGCATCTGCCTGGTGCATCTCCAGAACAATCAGGAATTCCTCACCGCCCCAACGACCAACAAACCCGCAGTTACCAACAGCTGAACTTAATATTGCGGATAACCGTATAAGAACTTCATCGCCTTTAACATGCCCGAACCTGTCATTGATGTCTTTAAAATAGTCAATATCGACCAAGGCAATATAAAATCCCCGTTTTTGTTTAATGAGCTGATCTATTTTTTGAAGCAGCATCCACCTGTTTGGCAATTTTGTTAAGTAGTCTGTTTTAGACATGACTTCCATTTCCTCTAAGGCCTCCTGTAAATCTAAAGTTCGTTCTTCAACGATCGATTCAAGGTTACTGTTCATGTGCTTTAGCTCTGATAAAATAAGTTCATTCTCCGCGGAGAGTTTCTCCGCACTCGTGAATGCATTTGAAAATCTTGCAGACAAGGTATAAGCCTGAGTAAATGTAAAAATTGAAACGCCTAATGGAATAAGCGAAGTTGTATTGGCAAGTGTGATTTGATAAATAAGATCATTTACAAATGTCACTCCCAAAATAGCAAAACCAAGCAAGACAATGCCTGCAAAGGGCCGGCCTTTTAGTATTCCGATAAACAATCGTACAATGGCATATCCCATTAAGATAAATCCGAATACAGCATAAATAATCAATATACTATCAGCCAAATCATAAGGAGTACACAGAATGAGAATGCCAGACAACAATCCAAGGACAAGACTGCTTTTAATAAACCATTTGGCAAATAGCCCATCCAAAGTATGATATAAAAATCCGCACAAAGCCGCAAACCCGATAAATACGCATAGATAAGCCATCCTCCCGTAAACAAAGAAATCAAGACCCAACTGACTTGGCAAAAAGCGCTCCCCCACTAACAGCATACGAATTGAAAACAAGAGGCAAAAAAACCCAAAATAAGCAGGTGAACGATCCTTTCGTCTCATAAAATACAAACCGAAATGATAAATTCCCATAATAAACAGCATACCAAAAAGAAATAAATCTCTGCCTAAACCCAACTGCCCTTCTCTGGAAATTTGGGCAGCCAATCCGATTTTAGGTGCCGCCATCGAACAATCTCCCGCCACAAAATCAGATGTATGATAAATTAACTCCACCTCGTTGCTTTCCGGGTTAAAATAGGTGTTGAGTATATTGTAGAAAGGCACGCTATCCTCCCGGCTCGTCCCAACCTTTCCTACTTCTCCATGAAGCTCACCATCAATATAGAGCTTATAGGCTGTCAATATAATATCTGTCCGCAGTCCATAAGCCTTTATAGAATCCGGAAGCTTTATAACAAGCCTCATCGTACCGTAGAATTTATCATCGGCAAACGGCTTGGAGAGTGCCATTCTCTTTTTTGTACTGGGTATCTCAATTGGCGATGGTAAAGCATCAACGCCATTTTCAAAGTCCTCGTGGGTCAGTAACTGATTATAGTAGAATGACCACTCACCCGCTAAGCTCACAATTCCATTATCCTCGAAGGACCAGCCGCTCAAATCCAAAACGCCCTCTGCTGGCTTTGGCGGCTGAGAAGCAGTTGATTCATTAAAAAATAACAAAATCAATAGTATGCTTATTACAACTACAATAACAATAAGTACGATTTTCTTTGTCATAATTTCATCCTTGTTTATTCACCCCATACCACCCATATAATAATATCAGAGGCCGGTGTATTTAAAAATTTATATTTCATGTAGTATTTCAACAAATTTTTAAAGGTTTGAAATCCACGGTCATGAATCTTATAAATAAAATCTAAATATTACTTATATTTTATCACGCTGCCCGATATATTCCAATCATTTTTCAGCAATATTTTCTCGCACATAGACAGTCATCATGATTCATCCGCGGATTTGCAACACTGCCAGTCAAAAACCTGCTAATAAAAAATGCCGCCCAAGTCTTATAAAACCTGGCGGCAGGATGTATGTTAAAATAATACTTCAAAGTTTTCATAACTCATCACTTTAACAAGTTTTGCATAAAGTCGATTTCTATTATATTGACATTTATATAAGCCTCTAATATACTTAATATATCAACTTAGTAGCATGCTCTATAAAAAATTTCTGACATAAATATGGAGGAAATGCAGATGAAGGCTAACACGGATATCCCTTGGAAAAAAATTTATGACTTTACTCTTTCATGCGGAAATGTACACGAATTGAAATCGTTCTCAGTTAAAATCCTGTACGGCCTTGAGGATCTGTGCAATTTTGACCAGTCCCTCATATATTTCCTGGATGGAAACGGCAAGGTATACAATCAATACCTGATGAATATTGACAAACAATGGAGTACCTTGTATCTTGAATACTATTCAAAAACTGAAAACGGCTCTTACGGTCTCGTTAAAAACGCACGGGAAAATCCTGACAAACCTACAATCAATATCAAAGAATGGGAAAAAGAACCTTCAACCGAGTTTGTTCCTCATTATATCCGTTCTCGTGGTCTGAAGTATTCCCTTGGTTTTGCTCTTTATGATATAAACGGTATGCCCAGGACTGTGTTTGCATTGGACAAGACAAAGGACGAAAATTTCACCGACGATGAGTTTACAGCTGTGAGCCTTGCAGTTCCGCAGATAAACAATCTGCACAAGAAATTTTTCTGCAAGCAGACGAGCCGGCAAGATGCCGATCAAATTTCCTGGGAAACAACAACTCTCACCACAAGAGAGATGGAAATTGCAAATTTGCTGTGCCAGGGTATTTCACCGACTACCATCAGTGAATTGCTTTATATCTCAAAAGCCACAACATATAAACACATCTCCAACATCTATGAAAAGATGCATGTTTCAACCCTGCAGGAGTTTTTGGTCCGGATGCTGGGCTAAAGTAAAAATGACTGCTCACAAATTAAGGTTTGATGATATGATGTCATAAGCATATCCTTAAGATGTGAACAGTATATTTTAATGTGACAGCATCTGCCATAGCATGAATTATGCGGGCAGTACCTTCTTTAACAGATACATTTAAATCTTTCCTAATTTCTCTAAATCCTCTCTCAATACTTTTAATACATTCTCCCTTGCTTCAGTCAAAGGAAGCCTTACTCCTCCTGCATGCACTCCCATAAGATTCAGCGCTGCTTTTACCGGTATCGGATTTGATATTATAAATAAGTTTTTAAAGATATTTAACAGTTTCAGATGTATTTCCTTTGCCTTTTCATTATCCCCCGACACGAAAGCATGTATCATTTCCTTCATTTCAGGACCTACCACATGAGCGGCTACACTGACTATTCCATAGCAGCCTATTGACATTGCAGGCAGCAGCATTGAATCATCTCCCGAATAAATTAAAAAATCCTCAGGAACGCGCTTTATTATTTCGGCAAATTGAATTATATTTCCGCCGGCCTCCTTCAAGGCTGCTATGTTATCAATCTCAGCAAGTTTTTCTACCGTTTCAGGTAATATATTGCAGCCGGTTCTTCCGGGTACATTATACAGCATAATCGGTAAGTCAACAGATTCCGCAACTTCCTTAAAATGACAATACAAAGAATCCTGATCGGGTTTATTATAATATGGAGTAACTACAAGAAGCCCGTCAACCCCCGCCTCTTGTGCTGCTTTTGCATTTTCGATGGTAGTCCTTGTGCTATTTGTACCTACACCTGCAATTATGGGTACATCCACGCATGCCTTTATTTTTTTATATAAATTTATTTTTTCATCATCTGTAAGCGTCGGAGCCTCCCCTGTTGTTCCTGTTATAACTAAAGCAGTATTTCCCTCCTTAACTAATTTAATTGCCAGTGCACCGGCAGCCTCGAAATCAACATTCAGCTCTTCATCAAAGGGTGTTACCATAGCAGTTATCAATCTTCCCCATTCAACCATATTATTCTCCTTTTAAAAAATTATTGTAATTCATCTTATGAAATATACTGTATATTGCTAACAAAAAAGAGTCCTGCTGAATAAAATAAAAATATCCGATTACCGGGGCAATCTTAATGGAGGGTAAAAAATGGGCGTTGTAATTCAAAAATTCGGGGGAACTTCTCTCAGAAATTTAAGTAATCAAAGTAAGTTTCTTAAACAGGTAAAAAAGGAAGTGCAAATCGGCAGCAAGCTTGTGGTAGTGGTATCAGCAATGGGCAGAAGCGGTGACCCTTACTCTACCGATACTTTAATAAATCAATTGGAAAATATAAGCACCGTAATAAACCCAAAGAAGAAGGACCTGATTATGTCGGTCGGAGAAACAATTTCTGCAGCTATGGTATCTCATATGTTAGAAAGTGAAGGTTTATCCTCAGAGGCCTTAATGGGATTCCAGGCCGGAATAGTTACAGATAATATCTTTAACTCCAGTAAAATAACAGGAATCAATACAAATAAAATTCAAAGATATCTCAATGAAAATAAAATCGCAGTAGTTGCAGGATTTCAAGGGGCTACTGAGGATTTAGAGATAACCACACTGGGCAGAGGAGGCAGCGATACGACAGCTGTTGCACTTGGCGGATATTTGAATGCCGAAAGAGTAGATATATTTACCGACGTACCCGGAGTTGCTGTTACCGATCCAAGGGTGATACCAAGTGCAAGATATATCAAGAAAATTTCTTATGATGACATGTATAGGCTGGCAGTTAACGGCGCAAATGTAATTCACCCTGATGCAGTCTTGCTGGGAAAACAATATAATATACCTATAAGAATCCTTTCGACCTTTACTGATGACCCGGGCACACTTATTTCCAATGAAAATAGCAATTCAAGGATAATAGGTTTTGGAATAAAAAACCAAGAAAACAGTTCAATAATATCCTTCATTTTTAATGGTAATTATAAAGATGAAATAAAAGAAGAATTAGATGAATTCTTATTTGATGAAAAGGAACATTTTATTAGTACAGAGTATTTTAGCGATAATGCTTCCATAGTTGTTAAAAATGAAATGCTCGGTCAATTTTTACAAAAATTATATTCAAATTTTATCCAATAAATTTAACGGTGCAGATTCTGTCAGATTCTGCACCGTTGTCTTCTGTGCTATACTAACAAAGGCTGCAGCTGTTTGCCTAGTATTGCTGCTTCTATTGTGTCTTCAAGCTTATCAAATTCAGCAATTAAGGAATTCGGTTTATTTAATGCATCATCCTGACCAAAAGGCACAAAATAAATATTCTTTGTATTTAATAATAACCCAATATTTTTAGCATTGGCTCCAAGTCCGTCGTTGGTTGCTATAGCCAGGACTAATGGTCTTTGATTTCTCAAATGAGCTTTACATGCCATGGTTACAGACGTATCGGTTATTGCATTTGCAATCTTTGCCGCCGTATTGCCTGTACATGGAGCAACCGCAAGAACATCAAGCTTCAATTTGGGTCCCACAGGTTCTGCGTCAATTATTGTACTGATTAATTCCCTGCCTGTAATCTCTTTTAATTTATTTTTCCATTCTTCAGCTGTGCCAAATCTTGTATCAAAAGTATCTGCTGCATGTGATATTATCGGATAGATATCAGCACCTTTATCAGCCAAATCTTCTATTACAGGGAATATATTTCTGTAATTACAAGACGAACCTGTTAATGCAAATCCTATTTTCAATCCTTCAATTGACATTTTTTACATCCAACTCCCCTATAATATTATAAATAGTGTCCTTAATAACCATAGCGGCAGTTACCGGAGCTGCCTTTCCCGGAAGGCCCAGAGCACTTATAACCCTTATCCCCATTTCATTGGCAGCTTCTGAATCAACTCCGCCCGGTTTTGATGCCAAATCAATAACAATACAATTATTACCGATTCTTTTTAACAACTCTTCATCTAATATTATCTGAGGTACAGTATTGAAAACTACATTCATCTCCGGTAAATATGTCTTTAACTCTTTCTGGTGTATCGGAACATATCCGTTGTTCTTTATCCATGCAAGATCACTGTAATTTCTTGCTTCTACATGTACATTGGCTCCGATTCCATACAGCATCCTTGATAAAGCCTTTCCGATTCTTCCATAACCAAGGACTATAACATTTGAGTCATGTAGTGTAAAAGGGGTTTCCTCCATTGCAATTTGAATAGCTCCTTCGGCTGTCGGTATCGCATTTAAAACTTGCATTTCTTCTCTTTTAAAATAATCGGCTGCTTTAAGATTCTTGTCCTTTAGTTTTTTCTCATGCTCAATATCGATTTTCCCGCCGATAATCATTTGCTTTTCAGACATCATGTCAATTACCGCATCAATTTGAATTGACTTATTTGTAAACGGAGCATTTACATTTATATTGTCAGTAGAAAACGGCAATGGACCTACAATAACATCAGCATGTTCAACTGCTTTATTCAGGTCCATTGATTCGTATTTATGCGGCTCCAGTCTGTCAAACCCATAGAGACAAACATCATTTCCGTCTTTCATCAGTAAATTACCAAGCTCCAGGCTTCTTTTATCTCCGCCTAATATGGTATACTTTAATGCCATATTGCCCTCCTTATAGGGATTTTCACACTGTTATATCTTATGTCGAAGTAGAAATTTCGTGAAAGCGGGACACAGGAGCAGAGTAATTATTATTTATTTTTCTCTTCTAAAATTATCAAGACATCTTCTTTATTTATTACTCTGTCCGGAGATATGGGGAGTATTAATTCGTCTCCTTGTCGTACAGCCAGAATTGTTATGTTGTACTTATGTCGTATATTTGCCTGCCGCACGGTTTTATCCAGCCATTCATCAAGAGGTTTCATTTCTGTGATAGTATAGTATTCAGAATCCTCAAGAATATCCATTATGTTGGAGACAACCATTTTTCGTGCTAATTTCGAGCCCATTTCATGCTCGGGCAGGACGACCGAATCCGCACCAATGCTTTCTAATATTTTCTTTTGACGCAGATTTCTTGCCTTAACAATAACATGCTTCGCACCACTTTCCTTTGCGATCATCGTAGCAATTTGAGAGGTTTCAAATTCTTCACCCATGGCTAATATAATCACGTCAAAGTTTTGCAAGCCAAGATTTTTAAGAGCATTTTCATCCGAAGCATCTGCTTTGATCACATGTGTGGCATATTCTTCAGCAAGCTTCAATTTTGCTTCGTCATTGTCACAAGCCAAAATATTCACATCATATTCTGACAGGGTTTGAATAATACTCATTCCAAAACGTCCTAGTCCTAAAACTGCAAAGCTTTTATTTTTATATTTTTTTATCATTGCACCCTCCTATCCAATAATAATTCGCTCTTCCGGAAAACTTATGCCGTCAGTGCCCTCGTGCAATTTTGCGTTAAGGGCAACAGCAACGGTAACCGGACTCAAGCGTCCCAGATACATACATAAAATAAGAATTACTTTCCCACCTGAAGAAATACCTGAAGTCACTCCTGTAGTTAACCCAACTGTTCCTGCAGCAGAGCATGTCTCAAACAGCAGGTCTAAAAAAGAATGCTGAATTGAATTGGATGATTCGGTAAAATGCAGGAGTATTGTAGATATAAATACTACAATCAACATTGTTATTGCAACAGTTAACGCTTTCTGCAGCAAATCAAAGGGCAGCGTGCGCCCAAAGACCTCAAGCTTATTTCGTCCCTTAAGAACAGAAACCATAGAAATTATAATTACACCGATCGTTACTGTCTTCATCCCTCCTGCTGTACTGGCAGAAGAGCCTCCTATCAACATAAATATACAAGATACAAATTTTGAAATTTCTGTGAGAGCTCCCTGAGAAACAGTGTTAAAACCGGCTGTACGAAGTGTTACAGATTGGAATAATGCGGACTGAACTTTCCCTGCAATGTGTAAATTCCCAATGGTATCAGGATTTGACCATTCAAACAGCAAAAAAAGCAGCATTCCGCCTGTAATCAGAACACCTGTAACAGAAAATACTATTTTGCTGTGAAGACTCATATGTATAATTCTCAGTCTGAGAGATCTTTTTGCTTTATTGCGAAGCAGTTCGATAATCTCCAACCATACTGTAAATCCAAGTCCCCCTGCAATAATAAGCGTCATAATTATAAAATTTATCGGTACATTTGACTGAAAAGGAACAAAGCTGTCAGTGCCTATATTGTCAAATCCTGCATTGCAAAAAGCAGATATTGAATGAAAAATTCCTTGGAAAGCCGCTTCTGATAATTTCATTTGCGTTTCTTTGTAAAAGGCAGCTGCAAGAAGTATTGCACCTATGGCTTCAAATACAAATGCAATAGCAGCCACTTTTTTTACCAGCCTTACCATCCCGCCAATGTTGTCCTGGTTAAAGGAAGCCTGAATTGCTTGCCTGCTTCTTAAGGATATTTGCTGTTTCATTAAAATCATAGCAATTGTCATCACTGACATAAATCCAAGAGCGCCAAATTGAATCAATATTAATATTACAGCTTTTCCGAATAATGTCCAATGCTCCATGGTATTTACCACTACTAATCCGGTAACGCAGTTTGCGGAAGTTGCTGTAAATAAAGCATTAATAAATCCGATACTGTTTCCCGACTTGCTTGCAATCGGTAAATTTAATAAAAATGCTCCTATAAGTATCATAAGAGCAAATCCGGCCATAATTGTCTGAGACGGTGATAAATGTTTTATTTTCTTTTTCATTTGATACCCCGGTTAGTTGTCTGAATTCTAAAATATATATAATTTTGAAAAATATTCCCTTTGAATTTTATAATAACACCCAGCTGTTACAGTGTCAACATTCCATTGCAATTTCAGATCCGAAAGGTAAATTTTTCAAAAAAGTACCCCTACTATATAAGTGGGAGTACTTTGTATTTATACTAGTTAAAATCCTCTACCGCATGAGTAATTGATGACTCCAAAATATCATAATAAGCCCAGTGGTTAACACTAATATCAGTGAATCGGACAAAATATTTCGAAATGTTCAAATCCACTCTTTCCTTTACAGGAGTTCTTCCAAGAGAAGCATTTATAATTTTTACAGCTTCAGCTCTGGTGATCGCCGCATCAGGTCTGAATGAACCGTCTTCATAACCATTAATCCATCCCAGCTTGTACAATGCTGAAATATTTCCTTCCGCCCAATGGCCGGAGGCATCCTCAAACCGCAGTTCTGATTCATCTTTCGGATCAATATTGTTAAACCTTGCAATAATCGACACTAATTCAGCTCTTGTTATCGAAGAATCCGGCCTGAAGCTTCCATCCTCGTACCCAAGGATTAATTTATTCTGTGCTCCAAAGCTCACTGTATTTGCATACCACGCCTGAGCATCAACATCACCATATACGTTTATATAATATTTAAGTTCATCATAAGCAGGTGACAACCTGGCAATAATAGTTGCAGCCTCTGCTCGTGTAATATTATTTTCAGGTCTGAAGGTTTCATCCTCATAACCCTTTATATACGCTATATGTTTTTCTACCACTTGATTACTATTGTCAGATTCATCTTTTTCGTTATAAATTTTATATGATATTGCATATTGGCTAAATCTGTCTGTCTCAAACACCAGATAATTACCTTCTAATACCGTATCTAATATTTCTATAACTCCTTTGTGAACTCTGATTACTTTGTAATCTCTTCCTCCACGCATATTTTCCGGAATTTCAATTTTTATTTTTACAGGATTTTGTGTATTTTCAATTAGAGTTTCTGTGTCATTTGTAATATTCTTTAATTTGAGGTCAATTTCAAGGTACATTGCTACACTTTGACCTTCTAAGAAATTTTCAATTTCAAGTTTTTGGCTTTCGCTTACAATATTTCCGTTATCAGCTATCTCAAGCTCCAACTCCATTTGTTTTCCGTCAGAAATATCAGAACTTACATCAACCGCTCCTCTTAAATTGTCTGCAACGGCATCAACACTCATACCCGACTTGGTCACTTTTGTTTCTAAGCTGCCTCTGTGAATTATTAATGTGTAGATTTTATTTTCGTCAATAGAACCATCTGCATTTTTAACTTGAATTTTTACATTTGCAATTTCTCTGTCAATATCAGTTATTGTAACAATGTTTCCATCAACTTCAACACCTGCATCTTCGGTTGTAATCACTGCTTCAGCATTTTTAAGAAATACCGGTGTAATTTTAACCTTCACCAGTCCGTCTTCATAAGGCTTTGCTGTAACAGAATAAACTGTCTCATCAGAGGGGTCAACAATAGCTTTATACTGTTCTCCAATTACTGAAACATTAATTCCGATAATGCTGTTGTTAATATTTGCATTGCTTGTCCTGAATCTCCATACAGCACTATCCGCAATACCTGCAAAGCTATTACCGGCTATATCATAAATAATACCGCTGTCTATTGTCACATAATATTCAGTACCAGGCTTCAATGGTTTTGTCAGGTATATATCTAGCTGATTTTCCGAAGCCTTAATACGATTATTTTTAATATTTATTCTTTCTAAAACAGCACCATTTGAATTGAATATTGTAATATCACCATCGATACCGTCTGTTGCCTTCATTACATCTTCGTTGAATATTGCTGTCAATAAACCTGTATCTACCTGCTGGGCATTGTTGGCAGGAATTAAAGATGAAATTACCGGTTTCTCAAAATCTAATTTATTTACCTCAACGGCTTCTGTATCTGCTGCATTTCCTGCATTATCTGATACATTAATATCATATTTGCCATTTGCGTCGGCAATAAAGCTGTATTTGCCATCTTCATGCTTTATCTCAATATTGGCTCCGTCTTTTGATACAGTCAACGTACTTGAGTCTATCCCGCTATTTTCTTCAAAAATTTCAAATGTAATTATTTGAGAAGTATTCTTAGGAGTTGCAGGATTCCCCTCAATACTTTGAATAACTGGTTTTACTTTATCAATTTTAACTGTGACAGTATCACTTGAGTCGCTATTTATACCTCCGTTGCTTATTGCTCTGAAAGCATAAATTTTATCAGTTGTCTCTTCGATAAGTAAAAATGCATCCGTAAAATCAGCCCAATTCAATCCGCCATCTGTCGTATATTGATATTTCTCTATGCCGGAAGGGGCATCTCCTCTTAAGGTAATTGTAACGTTACTGCCGGTCCATTCGCCGTTATAATCTGTCTCCTCCGCCACAACTCGGTCTATTGAAATATTCATATCTGAACTTGTTTCCGATATAATATTCCCTGTTATACCTTCAGGCTGAATAAGATTATATTGAGAAGCTTTTTCACCGCTTAGAGCATAGCCGGAGATTGAAACAGGCTTGTCATTATTGACATTTTCATCATTAAACATTGCTGTCATGTCAGATGAATCAAGCACAACATCATCGCCTTCTATAACGCCATCCAAATATGCTCCCGTTACATTGGATGTGGCATCTGCAGTTCCGTCATACGTTTTATCTGTTATAGTTATTCCTTTTAAAGTTACTTCTCTAAAATCAATCTCTACAGTTGATGAACCTTTTAGCACATTGTAGTTTGTTCCTCTGTCAACTTTGTAATATACTGTATAGCTTCCTGCATTCTTATATGCGGGATTATCTGCTGTATATTCTCCGTCTTCGCTTGTGCTGTATGTTATGGTTCCTTCATTTGCATCTGATGCTGATATACTATGGCTTTCTCCGTCGTATTCATCGTTGTATGGGATTACTGTGATGTCTTCTGCAGCTATATTTAACTTAATTATTTCTACAGTTGATGAACCTTTTAACACATTGTAATTTAATCCTCTGTCTACTTTATAATATACTGTATAGCTTCCTGCATTCTTATATGCCGGATTTCCTGTTGTATATTCTCCTGTTTCGCTTGTACTGTATGTTACGTTTCCTCCATCAGCATCAACTACTGATATGCTATGGTTTTCTCCGTCATATTCTCCGCTGTATGGGGTTACTGTAATGTCTTCTTCGTCTATGTCTTTTTTAGTTATTTCTACGTTTGCTGAACCTAT
>JAEXUD010000003.1 GCA_023453025.1 Bacillota bacterium | reverse complement strand
TCAAACTCTCGTTTTATATTCTCGCTCAAGATAACGCTTAGCATTATCTATCTTTTTTTACTTTTTTTGTTGTTCTTTTTTTAGAACTCTCAAAGGTTTCTTATGCTGTTTTATTGTCTAGGTTCTTCTGTCTCTTGCGACAGCTTGACTAGTTTATCACATCTTGTTGATGTTGTCAACTATTATTTTTTCTTTTCTTTAGCCACCTCACGAGACAGCTTTAAGATTCTATCATACTTAATTATATTTGTCAAGAAATATTATTAAGTTTTAATTTCTGCCATTTCCGACAGCTTTGATAGTTTAACATAACTACATGTTATTGTCAACTGGTTTTTAAATATTTTTCTTTAAAGTTTTTACTTGCAACTCTTCAAATCTGAAGCGCTTTATTATTTTAGCTTACTTGATTCTCTTTGTCAATCCCCTATTTAAAATTTTCTTTATAGCTTTTAATTCAAGCATATATAATATATGAAGAAACTTTAAAAAGTTACTTACCTTATCAATGCTAACCATAATTTAAAAACATATTTTGTGCATTCTATCGAAATATGTAAAATTATATATAATATTGTTGAGTTTGTAATTTAATTATAATATAATTAAGAAAAAGTTACAAACAAAACAGGATGGTGTATATATGAAAAACACATCAATAAGAGAACTGTCCTCATCTGAATTATCTTATTTTTGTACACAGATTGCAATGATATTAAAATCAGGCATGCTGATACCTGACGGAGTTGAATGGATGTACAATGATATTGAAGAGGGCAATGTTAAAAATGCACTTGGTTCATTAATGGATGAGCTTTCTTACAAGGTTCCCCTTTATAAAGCTATGGAAAATTCCGGTTACTTTCCTTCTTATATAATTAATATGAGCCAAATCGGAAACGTAACCGGCAGACTTGATGATGTTATGAGTTCTTTATCTGAATATTATGAAAGAGAAAATTATTTAAAATCAAAAATACGAAATTCTGTATTTTATCCTTCAATGCTTTTTATAATGATGTCATTTGTCATAATCTTGCTTGTTACAAAGATTTTTCCAATATTTGAAGGGATGATTAAAGAGCTGGGAGGACAGATGTCTAATGAGTCTTCATTCATAATATCATTTTCTGCCGGAATAATGACCGGAAAGGTTACGCTGGCTGCTGTAATAATCATATTGCTCTTTATTACAGCTGTATACATAATTTCAAAAACAAAAAATGGCAATAGCTTATTAAACAAATTTTTAAATAGTTTTTTCTTAACCAGATCTATTATGAAAAAAATAACTGCCTACAGATTTGCTTCCAGCATGTCTTTATTGCTTTCAAGCGGTATGAATGTAGACAACTCTATAAATTTGCTGTTGGATATAGTTAAAGAACCTGATCTTAGATATAAAATTGAACAATGCAGCAGATCAATGAATTCAGGTGAGGATTTTCTTGAATCTATTTCCAAGCTGTCACTTTTTTCAAGCATGCATATGCAAATGCTGAATATGGGTCAGCGCACGGGAGAGATGGATACAGTAATGAAAAAAATAACCAACACTTATGAATATGAAGCAGATCAGTCAATAAGCAATGCCGTATCTCTTATTGAGCCGATACTGGTAGGTACACTGTGTATTGTAATAGGCTTTATATTGATTTCTGTAATGCTGCCTTTGATGAACATAATGTCTTCAATAGGTTAGCAGGAAAGGATGATATTTTGAAAAATTATAAATTTAAAATATTAGCGGTTTTATTAATAATCCTTTTCGCTTGTTATTTTTATAATGCTGTTGAAAATGTTCAGAAAGCTGACGAAAATGAAAGATTTGTAATACTGTCTGATGCTATCAAACGCAGTGCTGTTCAGTGTTATGCCATTGAGGGCTTTTATCCTCAAAGCATAGGGTATTTGGAAGATAATTACGGGTTGGTTGTTAATCATGACAAATATGTTATAGTCTACAGCGTATTTGCTTCCAACATAATGCCTGGCATAGAGGTTTATTTAAAATAAGGTGGATAATATGATTAAAGAAAATAACAGGCGGTTTTCATTTCAGTTTATATTTATATTACTTCTTTTTCTTATGCTTGTAATTATGTCCATAATAATTATTTTGCTTGGAAAAGATGTTTATTCAACTATTAACAATGACAGGTCAGTTAATTATGAAAAGAGGGTTTCTCTTTCTTATATAGCAACAAAAATAAGGCAGTCCGATAAGGATAAGGCAGTTAGAATTGACAGCTTGAATAATGAGAATGCAGTTGTAATTAATGAAATATATGATGATGCAGCTTATGAAACCTGGATTTACTTTTACAACAATGCATTATATGAAATGTTTACGGATGAAGGCTTTGAGTTTAATTTAGAAGATGGAATGAAGATATTGGATGTTGATAGCTTCAATATTGAAAAAATTAATGATAGCTTATATAAATTCACAGCAACTGCCAATGGAGAAAGTACCGAACTTATACTAAACTTATATTCTTATTAAGAGGGAAAAATGAAAAATAAGACATCCATAAATTTAGAGGTATCACTTGTTGAAATTATATTTTCTATACTAATATTTGCAATAGCAGGAGCAATAACTCTAAATTGTTTTGCTGTGGCGAAATTTACTCAGCTTAAAGCTAATGACAAGGTTGAAGCAGGAAATATTATTCAATCAAGTGCTGAAATTATTAAATCGGCTGACAACATATATGAAATGAATGAATATCTTTCTGACAATTTCAAGCATAACAAGCTAAGCAACGATGAGACTATTTATTTTAATTATTATGATGGTAACTGGAATCTATGTGACGAGCAAAATGAAGAGTATTCAATCACCATCGAAATTAATGATGTTTCGGTTGATTTTGGCGACATGAAAGATATCAGTATGCATGCCGAGAAAGTAAAGCACTACCCTTTCATCGATAATCATAACGAGAATAGCATTATATATGAGATAAATACAAAAAAATTCTTTACCAATAATGAAAGCAGGTGATAATATGGAAAGACGGAACTCTAAGTTGTCCAACGTTTCAATTGGCATGGGAGGAACGCTTATTGTTACAATATTCGTTTCATTATGCCTGACTATATTTTCTATATTGTCATTTACTACTGCATATTCAGATTTAAAGCTTGCTAAAAAAACTGAAGAAATTACATATGATTATTATGAACTTCATGGAAAAGCAGAAGAAACATTAGCTGAAATATATGTTTTATTAATGTCAGCTAATGAAACATATAAAAGTTCCTCAAAAGAAATACTTATGGACAAGGCTGCCGGCATGGTAACCAAAATAAACGGAGTTTCGATAGTTGACAGTTCCAGGGATTCATTTTCATTGTATTACGAATCACCGGGAAATAAAAATCAAAAAATTTGTGTAACTCTGAATGTAATGTATGATGAAATAAACAATATTTTTGTTTATGACATTCAAACATGGAATTTAGCTTCAATAGAAATTCCTTTATATGAGGAAGAAAATTACAACCTGTGGGAAGGATTTGAATGAGATGAAAATCATGGATATTTTTCAAGATGCTATTGAAAAGAAAGCTTCAGATATTTTTATTATAGCAGGAAGACCTCTTTCGTATAAAATTATGGGAGAAATAGTTTCTGGCAATGATACGCCTCTTACTGCAGAAGAAACATATGTTATTATTTATGATATTTTCAAGATGGCAAAAAAGATTAATATTGATGAATTATACACCGAAGGCGATGTGGATTTTTCATTTTCCATACCAAGGCTGGGACGCTTCAGAGTCAGTGCATACATGCAGCGCAATTCCTATGCTGCTGTTATACGGGTTGTATTTTTTGAATTACCCGACCCTGAAAATTTAGGCATACCAGATGCAGTAATGAATTTATACAAGAAGACGAAGGGCTTGATTTTACTGACAGGACCGGCAGGCAGCGGAAAATCTACCACACTTGCATGCATTATAGATAAAATAAACAGCGAGCGCAACTGCCACATAATGACCTTTGAGGATCCAATCGAGTATATACACAAGCATAAAAAATCTATAGTAAGTCAACGAGAGATATCAACTGATTCTAAAAGTTATGTTTCTTCTCTGCGCTCAGCATTAAGGCAAGCTCCTGATGTTATGCTGATTGGAGAAATGCGTGATTTGGAAACCATTGAAATTGCTCTTACTGCGGCTGAAACCGGACATCTTGTGTTGTCTACACTTCATACCACCGGAGCCGCCAACACAATCGACAGAATAATAGATGTATTTCCATCAAGCCAGCAGCAGCAAATAAGAATACAGCTGTCTATGCAGCTTCAGGCAGTTATATCGCAGCACCTGATACAGTCACAGATTTGTGGAAGGGTTGCCGCATTTGAAATTATGCTTGCTAACAATGCCGTTTCAAATCTAATCCGGGATTCAAAAATTCATCAATTAAACAGCGTTATCTATTCTTCAGAAAATAAAGGTATGAAGTCCATGGATACAAGTATATTAGAACTTTATCAAAATAAGCTTATAACAAAAGAAAATGCATTGATATATGCATTGGACCCGGATGTAATGAATAAAAAACTGATTTAAAATCTTTCGAGCTGTGCTCTCAAAATTGACAACGCACAGGTTATTCATAACAATGACAGACTAAAAATAGCGGTCACCGGACCGCCATTTTTTAATATTCAAAATTTTTAGTATAATATTTACTGTCAATTAATTTATTAGTTTGTTCTATTACTCTTGGGCTGTTTGACTGCTTAGCTGAGGAAGCAACTGTTGAATCCATAAGCTTCCATTTCTCTCCGTCAAAATACATTTCATTTAATACAATCCATCCGGTTTCTTTTGTATAAACCTCATTCCATGCATGAAATGCGCTTAAATTAGATGAATAACCTGTAACAAGCTTTACGGGAATTTTTTCTGAGCGAAGCATTGCCGCCATAACTGCTGCATAATCAAAGCATATCCCTTTATTGCTGTTAAGTATTTCATCTACTACAGGAAGATAACCGCTTTTTACTGCCTTTGCTTTTTCATTATCATATGAAATGTTAGAAATTACATAGTCATAGATAACATCTACCTTCTCTATATCCGTTGTCTTTTCTTCAGTAAGTTCATGGGCCTTTTTAACAGTTTCAGATGTATCCGTGAAATTAACCATCTGACTAGATATCAGAAAAGGAGCATTTTGGTCATCTAGCTTTACTTTAATAGTCGCAGTTTGTTTTGTAGCATATTTGTTTCCGCTTATATTTTCAAAAACTCTGATTTTATAACTTCCATCTCCCATTTGTAAAGGATACGTATCATATTCACCTTTATTGTTTAAATCATATGTATACTGTTCTGAATCTTTTTCAATTATGACCTTCAACTTTTTAGTTGTTTCTTTTAAATATTTTATTTTTACATAACCGTCAACTGAATTTGAAGCGTCAATTTCAGACTTTGCGCCTTTATATATATCTGCTCCATATACAACTGTTGATAATGAAAATATCATAATAAATGAAAAAATTATTATCTTTAGTTTTTTCATGGCTTGTACCTCCGTGACATAGAAGTTTGGGAATATAAAAAGCTTTGCCGAAAACGGCAAAGCATAATATCGTAATGTACAATTTATAATTGCAATATTGTACAGCAACTGGCTGTCATACCACTTACGTAGCTTAGACCCTATAGCTTTGCGCCATTTCCTTTAGAAAATTTTGCCTATTCAATTAAGTTCATGATACCACCGTACTTTTTATTTGTCAACAATAAATTGACATTTATCTACTATTTCTCTTTGTACTGAAAAAAGCGGATTCAGCTCCGTTGTAATACCCATATCTTTTCAGTGTCATTCCCATATTTATGAGAGATTTTATTGCACTTGCATTATTGATATCAGTTACAGCAAATATTTCATCGATACCTAATTTGTTCAGGCCATATTTAACAAGTGCATCGGTTAATTCTGAAGCATATCCCTTGTTCCAATATTCCGGCAATATTTTAGTACCAATCTCTACTCCCTTGACTTTTTTTGAATAAACTAATTGTGTAATGCCTATTACCTGGTTGTTTTCCTTTTCGACAATTGCCCAGCTGTTTAGTTTGTTTTTTTTATAATTGCTGATATATTTTTTTATCTGTCTCTTGCAATCATCTAAAGTGCTTAATTTGTTCCATGGAATATATTTAATAATCTTTGTGTTGCTCTCTATCTTATACAGGCTTATAAGATCATCTTCTTCAAATTCTCTTATAATTAATCTGTCCGTTTCAACTATAGTATTCATTTTTTCGCCTCACATCATATAAATTATTGCTTTGTTCTTATGTTATGTCCAGATAGAGCATAGGTGAAGCATTTATTTGTAAAACATGTACTTTAATGGGTATATCCCTTGGATTCTTATAAGGATAACATATTGCGTTTAATTACTTTAATTTTCTAAAAATACTTTTAACACCCGCATTCTTACTGCATAAACTTATCAGAGGTGAAATTTATGCAATCTTGCGAACTTGTTTCTTACATAACCGCCATCGCTTGTGCTATTTCAAAATGCTGTTCAAATGATGAACTGGCTGTATTATCTTCTGCTTTTAATCAGCTGGGAGATACACTTGCAACAATTGCTGCTCAGAATCAATTGTGCGATAATGATGCGGACAGTTAATCCTTTATTTTTTTGAGATATTTGTGCTCTTAATAGAAAAAAATAAACCTGCCGAAAATCAATAGGTTTATTGTGCTGACACGGCAATAGGCAGCGACCTTTAATCTTTTATCTTCTTGATTTTGTCTTGCTGGGATAATAGTAATTTGCTTATTCATATCAAAACCTCCTTAACGCAAAAATGCAGCACCCACTTGGGTAC
>JAEXUD010000050.1 GCA_023453025.1 Bacillota bacterium | reverse complement strand
GTATTCTTCAATGCATAAGTTGTTACAGCTTGTTCTATTATAAATATAGTTTGGCGCAAAAGTTTCTTCAAATATTTCATCATCTATCTTTATATAATCTTCTTTGCTTATGCCCACGCATCTCCTATTACCCATGTATCAAATTCTTCTTGTCCAAATACAAGGTTATATTAATTTTTCATAGTTGCCTACTGCGTATATTACCAATAATAATGCAACAAGAAGCTAATGCTGCAAAAATGTAGGGTATATCTGTAAGAGCATTTAACCACAAAAATGCTACAGCCCAACCGTACCAGATTGCCCTTATTCCTTTATTTTCCACAGCAACTTTCCTCCATTATTGTTTTAGTTCACCGAATTTCATAAATACGTAATCGTTTCCATTAAATTATACCATACTTTTTATATAAATTATACAAATCTTGGTTTTCTACCTTTAAAATTATTAATTTTACTTAATAAAAAAATTCTGTAGCGGTTTATCTTCTACAGAATTTTCTATTATAAGAATATTTTTTATGCATTTTTGTATTTTATATTAATTCAATATTTTTCACGACTTAGTTGTTTTTTTCATAACTTAATTTTGGTACAACTCATATCACAAAACAGCGAAACCGTTTTACTCAACAGTTACTGATTTTGCCAGGTTTCTCGGCTTATCTATATCACAGCCCTTAATGAATGCTGCGTAGTAAGCAAGATATTGTGCCGGGATGATTGTCGCCAACGGTGACAGCAGTTCATTGATATCATCTATAACTATGTCATCTGTTTCCTGGCTGAGTCTGCGCATTGATATGACCATTGTTGCGGCGCCTCTTGCCTTAACTTCCTTGATGTTGCTTCTTGTGTTCAGATTTATGTTTTCCTGTGTTATTACGGCAATTACAGGTGTGCCCTGCTCTATTAAAGCAATTGTTCCATGCTTCAGCTCACCTGCCGCAAAGCCTTCTGTCTGTATATATGAAATTTCTTTTAATTTCAATGAAGCTTCCAGGCAAACAAAATAGTCCATGCTTCTTCCGATATAGAAACAGTTTCTGCTGTCAACAAGGTATTTTTCAGCCAGTGCTTTGTAATTGTCCTTGTCGTCACAGAGTGTTTCCATAGTGTATGCTATTTTGCTCAGTTCTTTGAATACATCTATATTTATTTTGTTGTCAACCAATGCCGCAAGTATTGACAATACAGCAATTTGAGCTGTGTATGCCTTTGTTGATGCCACTGCTATTTCCGGTCCTGCATATAATAAAAGCGTGTTGTCTGCTTCTCTTGACAGTGTTGAACCCTTAACGTTTGTCACAGTCAATGTCTTGAAGCCCATTTCTTTAACCTTTACCAATACCGCTCTGCAGTCTGCTGTTTCACCGCTTTGGGAAATAAACATGAATAATGGTTTTTCTGACAGCAATGGCATATTGTAAATAAACTCGCTTGCTATTACTACTTCAGTCGGCTTTCCTGCGATTCTTTCAAAAAATTGTTTACCTATCAATCCTGCATGGTAGCTTGTTCCGCAGGCTATGATATATAATTTGTCGCAGTCTCTTACATCCTCTACTATTTCCGGAGCTATGCACATATTTCCGTCTTCGTCTGAGTATTCGGACATGATTTTTCTGATTACAAAAGGCTGTTCTTCTATTTCCTTCATCATATAATGAGGATATGTCCCCTTTTCGGTATCTGATGCATCTATGTCCGCTGTATATGGGTCTCTTGATACCTTGTTTCCGTAAATTGTATAAATTTCTATGGAATCTCTCGTAATTTTCAAAAATTCCTTATCTTCTATTTCATAAAATAAATTTGTATGATTTATCATTGCCATTGCATCACTGCCAAGCATATTAAAGCCTTCGCCTTTTCCTGCCAGAAGAGGTGTCTTGTTTTTAGCGGCATACATGGTGTTCATGTCTTCTTTGTCAAGTATGGCAAGTGCGTACGAACCCTTTAATTCACTCATTGTATGTCTGATGGCAAGCTCTACTTGTTCGCCGTCATTCACAAATTTTTCGATAAGCTGCACTATAACTTCTGTATCTGTATCGCTGGTAAATTTAGTTCCGTTCAAATATTTGTGTCTTAATTCTTCTTCATTTTCAATTATACCGTTATGAACAAGGGTAAATCTTTTTGAGCTGCTTTGATGGGGATGAGAATTGATTTGGTTCGGCACACCGTGTGTTGCCCATCTTGTATGACCGATTCCTAAATATCCTGTAATGCCGTTGTCAATGCAGTCTCTTAAGCTGGCAATTCTCCCTTTTTCCTTGCATATATAGACGCTGCTGTTGTCTGCAATCGCAATTCCTGCAGAGTCATAGCCTCTGTATTCAAGCTTTTCCAAGCCTTCTAAAATTATTTCCTTTACGTCTTCAAATCCTATATAACCAACTATTCCACACATAATAATTCTCCATTCTGATTTTTAATTTTTAAATTAATTATCGTTTTATAAAGTAACAGTATTAATATAATATTCTTCTTCACATTTCAAAATGACTTGCATTTTATTATTTATGCTATTTTCACGCATAAAATCAACTCCACCGGTATCATTCTAAGCAATCGCAAAAAATCTCATATTATAAAAATGGGATTCTTGTGCTGCGCTTTCTGAATGACAGCGTGGAAATTTATTCATAGAAATAACAAAAGCAAAGTTAACTTTGTTATCAAGACGAATTTTATTAAATATTTTTAAATACTTTTTAATTGAATTTTGGGAATTATAAGATGGAATGATATTATTTCAATAAAAGATATGAAAGCTATTTGATTTTTCTTTGTCACAACAGTTGCCTGTTGCATTTGTAAAAACCATATCGATGAAGCCTCACCGCAGAGCATCCGCCGAATTTTCGATAACTCTGTCCTCGTCAACTATAATAGTTCTGGCGCTATAATATATTGTTCACAGCCTTTATTCCCTTTGTTAAACCTCCTTTGAAATATATTATTAAAATATGTAAGTAAATAAAAATGGTTACTTTATTATTTACATTTTAGCATATACTAAAAAAATAGTATACAACTTTTTTAAATTATTTATATCGATTTTATAGTAATCGTTACTATTCACAGTCAAAGTCAAGGTAAATAACAAGAAAAATATATAGCGAACATTTGCAGGACACCATTAAAATTCTCAGTTAATGGATGGTAAAAATCCGTTAAGCAGCTTGCACCGTTTGAGCTTCAGCGAGTTTGCAAACTGCAGGATTTTTAGCCGCAATGAGCTTTAGAATTATTCGTGTCCGAAACCGTGAGCGGGTATTTTTCTTATTTTTCTTTAACAATTTTAAATTTACCAATTCTCAATCAATTGTGTAATATTTGCCATGTATTATTAAACAAGTGCTGTCAATAATAATGTTAGAAGGTCGTTAATTGACTTTCAGAAAATTTAATCTTGTAAATTTGAATTAACCTGAAGCTTACATAGCAGTACTCAGGTTGATGGGCCCAAGAAGAATATACCAAATAAACAATTTATTACATGATTAAATTTAACAAAAAAAACAATAATAATATTATCGACTATGAAAGGAGAACACAAAATGGCATCAAACAACAACAGCGGAAGCAACAACATCGTAGTTCCTGAAGCAAAACAGGCATTAAATCAAATGAAGACTGAAATAGCTAATGAATTGGGATTAACTAACTATGAGCAAGTTGACAAAGGTAACTTAACAGCTAGACAGAATGGTTATGTTGGTGGTTACATGACAAAGAGATTAGTTGAAATGGCTCAGAGACAAATGAGCGGATCTGGCGGAATGCAGACTAAATAAGTAATAAATAAATAGATAAACAATTGGTGAATAGCTCAGCTATTCACCAATTTATTTTATTTGTTTTATTTTACTGCATTAGTTCTTTCTTTTTTCAGCTCATCAATCAATAATGGTACAACCTTGAATATATCTCCGACAATACCGACATCAGCCACGTCAAATATCGGTGCGGTTTCATCCTTGTTAATTGCAATGATAAATTCTGATTCTTCCATTCCTGCTAAATGCTGTATTGCTCCTGAAATACCGCATGCTATATAAAGATTTGGTCTGACTGTCTTTCCTGTCTGACCAACCTGTCTGTCCTTTGGTACCCAGCCCGCATCTACTGCAGCTCTTGAGGCTGATATTGTTCCTCCCAATAAGCCTGCCAGTTCTTCAAGCATCGGATAATTTTCAGGACCGTGCATTCCTCTTCCGCCTGATACCAGGACTTTTGCATCTTCAATATTCATTCTTTGCTGTATTATCTTTGTAACATCCAATATTTCAACATTTCTGCATTCTTTAGGTATATCTATTTTATATTCTTCTATATTTACCGGGTTTTGTTCTGAAGATTTAGCTGCCTTCATAACTCCGGGTCTTACAGTTGCCATCTGAGGTCTATGGTTAGGGCATGCGATTGTTGCCATTATATTTCCGCCAAAAGCAGGTCTTGTCATCATAAGATTTAACTTTTCAGGTTCTGCATCATCCGGCTCAATGGTCAGTCCTGTGCAGTCTGCTGTTAAGCCTGTGTGAATTCTTGCAGAAACTCTTGGAGCCAAATCCCTTCCTATTGCTGTTGCACCATAGATTACAACCTCAGGTTTTTTATCCAATAATATTTTATGCAAAGTGTAAACATATGGTTCTGTCATATAGACATCAAGTATATCGTCATCTACATATATAACCTTATCTGCTCCTGCATAGCAAAGCTTTTTTGCTTCGTCCATCATGTCTTTTCCGAGCAGTACTGCGGTTACGGTTGTATTTAAATCCTTTGCTAATTCCTTGCCCTTGCCTATCAGTTCAAGAGCAACTTTTTGTACTTTTCGGTCTCTTTGTTCAGCAAAAACAAAAATACCTTTATAATCTGAAATATTCATTCTGCTCCTCCTACTATAAAATAAATTTTTCTTTCATCTTATCAACTATTAATTCAGCTGATTCCTGTGGTTCAAGGTTAAATACCTTACCTGCCGCTTTTGCACCTTTGGTAAATGATTTTTTAACCTTTGTAGGAGAGCCTTTAAGACCGATGTTTTCAATATCAACTGTTAAATCCTTCAGATTCCAGACTGTTGGCTTCTTTACTCTGAATGCATCAAAAATTCCGCCCGGTGACATATAGCGCGGTTCATTAAGCTCAGCCAACGCTGTTATTAATACCGGCAGTTTCGCTTTAATTGTATGGTATCTGTCTTCATATTGTCTTTTTACAATTATATACTCACCGTCTATCTGAATATTTTCGGCATAGCTTATATTAGGAAGCTTCAAATGTTCTGCAATCTGCGGTCCAACCTGAGCTGTATCTCCGTCGATTGCCTGTCTTCCTGTAATTATCAAATCATATTTTAAGTTGTTTAATGCTGCAGCTAATGTTGATGAAGTAGCCCATGTATCTGCTCCTCCAAATGCTCTGTCTGTTACTAATATAGCTTCATCAGCGCCCATAGCCAATGCTTCTCTCAAAGCTAAATCTGCCTGAGGAGGTCCCATGGAAACTACTGTTACATGTGCACCCATATTATCTTTTAATCTTAATGCTGCTTCCAGACCTGCCTTGTCATCAGGATTGATGATGCTTGGCACGCCATCTCTTATCAATGTGTTTGTTTTAGGATCTAGTCTGACTTCTGTTGTATCAGGCACCTGTTTTATACATACTACTATATTCACTTTTTCTGCCTCCCTATTTCAACATGTTTGCACTGATAACCATTCTTTGAACTTCTGAAGTTCCTTCATAAATTTCAGTTATCTTAGCGTCTCTCATCATTCTCTCAACAGGATAATCTCTTGTGTATCCATATCCGCCGTGAAGCTGAACAGCCTTTGTTGTTACCTCCATAGCAGTTTCTGCCGCAAACAGCTTTGCCATAGCTGCATTAACGCCGTATGACTCACCTGCATCCTTGCTGCAAGCCGCTCTGTACACCAGCAATCTTGCTGCATCTACTCTTGCCTGCATATCTGCCAGCTGGAATTGAGTATTTTGAAACTTTGAAATTGTTCTTCCAAACTGTTTTCTTTCCTTTACATATTTCACAGTTTCATCAATAGCACCTTGTGCGATACCCAACGCTTGAGAAGCTATACCTATTCTTCCGCCGTCCAGTGTCTTCATTGCAATTTTGAAGCCCTGTCCTTCTCTTCCAAGAAGATTTTCCTTAGGTACTATGCAATCCTCGAAAACAAGTTCGCATGTAGCCGAGCCTCTGATACCCATTTTTAACTCTTTTTTTCCTATTGAAAAACCAGGGAAGGTTTTTTCAACTATAAATGCTGATATACCCTTTGTACCTTGTGATTTATCAGTCATTGCCATTATTATATAAACATCCGCATAGGATGCATTTGTAATAAATATTTTGGTTCCGTTCAGTACATAGTGATCTCCGTCAAGTACAGCCTTTGTCTGCTGACCTGCTGCATCTGTTCCGGCTCCCGGTTCAGTAAGACCAAATGCACCAAGCCATTCTCCTGATGCTACTTTTGTTAAATATTTTTGTTTCTGCTCTTCAGTACCGAATTCATAAAGCGGAGAGCCGCATAACGATGTATGAGCCGACAGTATAACTCCGGTAGTTCCGCAAACCTTTGATAATTCTTCAACTGCCATAACATATGTTAAGATATCGCAGCCTTGACCGCCGTATTCTTTTGGAAACGGTATTCCCATGAAGCCGTGTTTTTTCATTTTTTCAACAGTTTCAACAGGAAATCTTTCTTCTTCATCAATTTCTTGAGCCAATGGCTCAACTTCTTTAACAGCAAATTGTCTAAACAGCTGTCTTGCCATTTCGTGTTCCTTGCTTAATTGAAAATTCATGATTTCACTCCTTAATTTTTTGTCTCTGCCCTATTAAATTGTTGCTTGTCAATAATTTAACCGTTAGCGTTAAAAAAAGCATTAACACCAACGGTTAAATTATACTACTTTGTTTAAGTAATATCAACCGAAAATTTTATAAAAAATAATAAAGTCTTTTATTTACTCTTTTTCCATAAAATGGTTTATTGAAAATTTGGATGTCTTTTTTCTATAAATGCACTCAAACCTTCCATTTTGTCTTGTGAAGCAAAGCATAATCCAAAAATGTTTGCTTCAAATGCTATGCCGGTTTCTATATCCGTTTCAATTCCTCTATTCATAGATTCCTTTGCATATTTTAATGCTACTCTGGAGTTTGACTTTATTTTATCAGCTAATTTATAAACATCTTCCATTAATTTTTCTTTTTCTGTCACTTTATTAACAAGACCTATCCTATATGCTTCTTCTGCATCTATATGTCCGCCGGTAAAAATTAATTCCTTTGCTCTTCCTAATCCAACTAATCTGGCAAGTCTTTGCGTCCCTGAAAATCCGGGTATAATTCCAAGTCCTACTTCAGGCTGCCCGAATTTGGCTTTAACTGAAGCAATTCTAATATCGCATGCCATTGCAAGCTCACATCCGCCGCCCAGTGCAAATCCGTTTACTGCTGCAATTACAACCTTATTTAACATTTCAATTTTTCTGAAAAGTCTGGAACCGTCTTCAGAGAATTTTTTTGCTCCTGCAGGGTCTAATTCTCTCATATACGCAATGTCTGCTCCTGCTACAAACGCCTTTCCTTCGCCCGTAAGCACTACCACCTGTACTTCCTCATCTTCATTTATGCTGTCAAATGCAAGCTCAAGTTCATTTAAAACTTCTGCATTCAATGCATTTAAGGTTTGAGGGCTGCTAATTGTCACCGTGCAAATACCTTCTTTTTTTTCAACTGATAAATTTTTAAAGCTCATAAAAATACCTTCCTTCTCTTAAATTTTTTGCAATCTAATTATAACACTAATAATTTTAATTTCCATAAATTTTTATTGATTGTTAAAAATTTTTCATAGTATTTTTACTGAACTTCTTAATTATGCATATGTAATAATTCCATTTTTAGCCGACTTTATCCTCTAAGGGCAACAATATATTTTTGTATTTCATCTATAACTTCTGCTTTATCGGATGGTAAGTAAGACTTTTCGTCAACCATATCTTTCAGAAAATCCCAAAATGCCGCAACCATATTGCTCTCATTCAAAGCCAATACAATCGGCGGCTGTGATATCTTTGCCACAATAACGCCAAGCTCTTCTCTTGCGTAGACAGTATATTGCTCTTCGGTGCTTATGTCCGCCAAAAAAACGTGATAATTCTCGCAAGAAACAAGCAAAGCTTTTACCTGCTCCAAATGAGCACAATACTCTTGAGGAGTGTAAAATAAAGTTCCACCCTCAAGCATATATGACATAGATACCTTGACACTGCCTTGTTTTACCGTCTCTATGTCAGGCAGATGAATTATTTCAGTAAACCGATTTGACTTAAGGCTGTCAAAAAAGTATCTGCGCCGCATATTATGGATAGTACTGTATTTGTGTACATCCAGACCAGAACGTTCAACAATTGACTCAAGCAAATTTTCGGACATAGTCAGTATGGAAAGAGATTCCGTCTTCATAAGTGTGTCAGCTCTCTCATGCTCAAATTCCGTTAGAGTATCGTAGCAGGCATCACGATCTCTGACGGTAAAAATTCGCATGAGCGGACGGCACAGCTGCAAGTATTGCATAAATTCCTCCTTAAAACATGCCACGACGGCTCGGTCTCGATACAAGACATTGGCGGAAAGAGAAATCTGGTCACCGATGGAATTAGAAACAACCGCAGCTGTCTCCGGAGCAATGAACAAAGTTCTCTTAAAAACACCGTCCCGTTTTTTGGGATAAAAATACGGCTCGATGTTCCCGCTCATATACAACGGCACCCACTGGCTTATAGCGCTCATCATTTCGTCCAGATACCGACTGATAGTGTGAATGATTTTGATTTTATTTCCTCCGGAGAGCACTCGAATCATAAGCTCCGCCCATCTTCGGGCATATTTTGGATCGGCTGTCATCCATGAAGTCTCCTCATCAGAAAACAGCAGGAGAGTCTGTGGTTTCTCACACTCAGCTACCTCCATAAGAAAGTACTCTGCTGCTCGTCGCTTGCCTTCTACACCATAATAAACAGATACCATGTCAAGCGGAAAAGGTGTCCGGCATTCCTCTTTAGGCGGTATAGTAACAGAATGTCTGCCCATACCCGAAAGACCATTTAAAAAGTTTCCCACCTGCTCAACTACTCCGGCATCATCATTAATCAACCAATCCGCAACCGCCTCGGCGAGCTCTTTACTGTCAGACGGCATGATTGTCAGCTTCAGCGCATCAGAAACAGCCTTTATTTGATAGTCGTCAGAACAGCGCCGCGCAAGACTTGCAGCCATGCTTTGTATAATTCCTTCGTCCTTTGGTTTAAGACGCTTACCCCTTCTCAGGCGGCTTATATAAGAAGCATCCAACAATATCCGTCCTGCCAGAGCACTGTTTGTTGTATTAGTGATCGTCATCATAAAATTCAGTTTATCTGAAAATTTCATAGTAATCCCTCCTTCCGTTGCGCATTACCAATCACTTATTTTTGCCGTTACACCGGTTTCATCCCGCAATCTTTTTGCAACATTCAATACATCCTGCTGTTCGGTCATGCCATGCAATAGCTCCACCTGCATGTTTTGATCTGCACAGCCAAATATTAGCTGCATTCTTGCCCTGTCAATCCGAGCAGTGATTAACCGTACGCCGTGAACTCCGTCGATACCCCATCGGTAGATTTTACTGCCGGCCAATATACCGAAAGTGGACACTACGATTTCTTCTGTATAATTTTTGACTTTTGTACTTTGTGTAAAAATGAAAGCAGATGATACAGAAAGAATGCGATTGTCCAGGATGAGAGCTGCATAATAAAGCAGACAGCTTTGTCTCACAAGTAATATAAAAAAAACAATGCTGATGATACCAAAAAATATAGCAGTTTCTACTGTAAATATCGCACCGCAATAGACTGCCAAACAAATGCTGACTACGAACAACAAAGCAAAACAATTGCGTCGTTTACGAATTATTTTCATCTGTATTATATCCTCCCTCATCATTAATTTTATAAATAATAAAAAAAAAGTCATCCCCCCAAAGTATGAATTTACAAAAAACACCTTTCATACTTTAGTATGAGAGGTGTTTTAATTTAAGATTTCTACAGTTTTTATTTTTCATCCTCCGATTTGGTTTTTCAGGAGACTGCTGATGAGCTCAGCACGGCTGCTTACATCGTATTTAGAGAATATATTTCTTGCATGTGTTTTTACAGTACTTTCAGTGATAAATAAAGTCCCGGCAATTTCACGGTTGGATTTCCCGGAAAGAATCAGCTGCAACACTTCCTGCTCTCTGGCAGTCAGGGGATCGATTAATTTGACTTGCCTTATAATGTCAGTTTGCTGTGATTGTATCATATTGTCATAGGCAGCAAGATAGGCATGGTTCTTCAGCAGCAACACAAGCTGACGGTTAAGAGGCGGCAGCATAACAAGCGTAACACACACAACCGTAAGTGCAATAACCGCTACCTCCGCATCGGGAATATGAATAGAGTTCACAACAACTCCAAGCACTCCTCCAAAAAGTACACCAAACACATTTGCGGAAAGTCCGATACCAAACAGCTGTGCTGATTTATCAGTATACTCCAGCATTTCTCCAAGGATACTCCACCAGAATAAATCAAATATACCACAAGCACCAAGCATAAGCGTATCAACAATCAAATAATCAAATACGCTTCGCCCCAAAAGCATAAAGCTGATAAATGCACCCATAATCATTGCCATACCGACATATAAAATTCCGGAGCGCTTCGTCTTCATACGCAGATTTCGAATGACAGCGAGTGCCACAATATACGGCACAGCCCAATACCAGCTTACCAAACCCGTCATATGCTCAAACGCAGGGTTTATCACTTGATACATAAGACCGGAATTAATTGTTATGATGAAAACAAAAAAGCATAGCAGTAACAATGGATTTTTAATACCGCTTTGTATATTAGTATTCGGTATTCTGGACTGCTCTTTTTCTGACTCTGCCGGTAGTATCCAAATAAAAGCTATACCGATTACAAGGCAAAGCATAGATAGTCCAAGCCCCATGAGTGGTGACAAATTCATAGCAACAACGTTGACTGCAATCATTACCAGATTGGAATATATCAGAACATCCGCACATGATTTAATTCGCTCATTCTTGGGTGTAAAAGCCCTGAGAAAATATCCCCATGCCGCCACCGCACATCCGCTGATATATGTACCTATAATTAAGCCGCCGACCCATAATGCGGATGGAGAAAAAAAGAAGGGAAATGTGGCAGCTATGCATATACTCATTCCGACAAGCATCATGCGTTTGGCGTCTGCCTGAGACCTGACAAACAGGCCGCACGTAAAAAGCCCTGCAAAATGTGCAATAATTGCAACAGGTATGAAACCGAAGGAGGATATTTCGTACATATCCAGCAGACTATA
>JAEXUD010000049.1 GCA_023453025.1 Bacillota bacterium | reverse complement strand
GTTCCGGACGTTTATGCTGTACATCAGGATTTCACAGGAAGGTGCAAGGAGCTTACATTAGCTTACGCTAAAGGTATAGGAGGAACAAGGGCAGGTGTTATTGAAACAACCTTCAAGGAAGAAACTGAAACGGATTTGTTTGGAGAACAGGCGATTATTTGCGGAGGAATTACAGAATTAATAAAAGCAGGCTTTGATACATTGACTGATGCAGGGTATCAGCCGGAAATAGCATATTTTGAGTGCTTACATGAGATGAAGCTCATAGTTGACCTGATTTATGAGGGCGGCTTTGAAAATATGAGATATTCTATAAGTGATACCGCAGAATATGGTGATTATATAACAGGAACAAAAATTATAACTGAAGACACAAGAAAGTCTATGAAGAAGGTGTTGAGTGATATCCAGGACGGAACATTTGCGTACGACTGGATTTCAGAAAACAAAGCAGGAAAAACAAGATTCCATGCAATGAAAAAAACGGAGCTTAATCATTCTATAATTGATACAGGAAAGCAATTGAGATCGATGATGTCCTGGATTGGAAACCCTGCAGAAGGACAGGAATAAAAAAGTACTATACCCGCATGGCGCCAACTAAATAGCAGTTGGCGTCATTTTGCATATTTCTACAATTCTTATAAAGATTTTATGTATTAATAATTAAATACTTTCAGGTATTTATTAATAATAAAAATATATCAGACATTTATGCCAAAAATTTGTATTTTAGATGTAAATGAGCTACAATAATATGGTAATTTGGGATTGAAGTTTTACAAGTATAAAAGATGGGGGGTTGACTTGGTGATTCAAAAGTGTGAGAATTGCGGAACGAAATTCAAGTATAAAAATATTCAAAAAGAATTCTGGCAAGGAGAATGGTCAGGGAAAAAGCTATTCAGATGTGAAGTCTGTGAAACAGAGCATATATTAGCTAATCATTGGATTTTATATCTGATTTTTGCATTTCCATTATTTTTGGTAGTTATTCCAAATTATAACTTAGTTGAGGTCATAATATACATTTTTAGTTTTTTTTTATTTATGCCATTTGTATTTAAATTTAAAAGGTCTGAAAAAGGATAGGATTTGCTGCGCATTTTTACTGATATAACAATAATGCCTATGTTATGAGATGATAAAAATCTAATTGTTGATGTTGTTTATTTATTCTCCTTAGAAAGCATAAAACTGTTTAGAATGTATTATTAATGGGTAAATAATACACAAAATATTAAGGAGGATTTCAAATGAGCGTTAAGTGGAATGGTATGAAATTATTGAAAACAATTGCAGACAATGAAGCAGCAGCGGCGAAGTTCTATAAAACTATTGCATCAGAAGCAAGAATAGGAGAAGGATTTTTCGATATATTGGCCAAGGATGAAGAACGGCACGAGGGAATTTATAAAGCGCTGCTAGATAAGCATGCAAAGGATGTTGATGTGGAAATAGATGAAAATGATGCAGGATATATGGATTCTCTTGTTGATAACAATCTTGTTTTTGACGAAGAACTAATTGAAAAAGCCAAGAACATTTATACAAAAGATCAAATTTTTGATTTGGCCGAAAAGGCTGAGAGAGATACAGTTATGTATGTAATTGAGTTGCAAAGACTTTATCCGGATTTAGCAAAAGATGAAATGAAAATTATACTTAAGGAAGAAAAGGCTCATTTAAAGATGGTTCTTGACAGAAAGAAAGAGAATCGAATGAGTGTGAACTTGATGCTTTAAAATAGCAAACAGTGTCATGTTAGTTTTAAGGGACGGAATTATTCATATTTAAAATAATTCCGTCCCTCGTAATTTTTCAAGCAAATAAAAGCTTTTTCGGTCATAAATCCATTGAACAAACAAATATTAATAGATGTAAAAAAATGTAATATAATAATAACAATTAATGCTTAAAGTTATATCAAGAGGTAGTTATGATAAATTTTGCAATACGATATTACTATATTAAATATGAAAAAAGCAATATTGCTTCGACTGTAGCAGATGTCGCAGATAAATTTCAACTGGAATTAATATCACAAAATATTCCGCCGGATTTTTTGGAGCATAATGATTGCATTTATATGTATCAGCATAGCTTAAACAAAATGACAATAGTTGCGGCAGCAATTGAATCAGAGAACTCAAGCAATAAAAGCGCCTGGGAAAAACTTAAAAGAATTGATAATGAGTTTAAAGATAAAGATATTTCGGGTAAAATGACAGTGTTTTTCAATAATTGCAGCTTGGAGGAACTGTTTAACAAGGATGAGGTTGTAGTTTCACTGGTTGATGATGATTTGGAAGGACCAATTAAAGGGGCACTTTCTTTGCTGTCTTGGAATAGTGAGTCGTGTGAATCAAATTTTTGTTATGCAGCATTAGAAGAGGCAGTAGCTTCACAAATGCTGTCAAATGATATGCCTTACTTATTTGGGAAGTTAATACACTTGCAGAAACTTAGCCGCAAATTGACGGATGGAAATACTAAGCTACAGTGTGAAAAATCAGAATTTGAAAAACAGCTCATAAATATTCTTAATTCTAAAATAACATTGAGTGATGAAAATATCAATACCGACGAATTGGAGAAAGATATTGAGTGGCTGGCAGTCAGCTTTGCTAAAATGGTAGCTTATCAGAACGTAAACCGTGATGGCATAAGAAAACTTAATACAAGACTGAATTTATTAGAAAATAACATAAAACAAGACTCTAATCTTATTAACTATCTAAATATTTTTGAAAATATGACAGATTCGCTTCATGAAGTATTATCTGATCTGGAGAGTACAGACGAGGAATTGAGCCTGCTGCGCGAGGAATACAAAGCAGCAATAGAAGTAATACAAAGCAGAATTCAGGTAATTAACGAACGAACTAACAGAAGTACTCAGGAACAGATAAGAAAACTCCTTGAGGTTAATTCTGAAATGCAAAAAAAGGGTATTGTTTACCAATATGCTGCAGCAATGATTGAATTTATTGTGCTGGCTTATTACAGTCACACTCTTTGGACTCATCTTGCACACACTGCTTACACAATTATACCATCGTGGATTCAATTTATAGTTGTGCTGTTGTTTTCCGGAAATACTGTGTTAGTAACACACTTAGCTGCAGAATATATCCAAGGCGAAAAGCATTTGTATAAGATTATGTCAGCAGCAGTTGTTTCATTAGCTGCTATAATTGTTTTAATTATGTTTGGAAGCGCTTTTGCTGAAATTAATGGCATGCATTTGTAAATGATTTTGAGAATTATTCAAGATCTGTACCGTTTAGTTTTTGGTATACCATTACATTATATGCATATATGATTACTAATTTAATAAAAGTAAGGCACAGCGATGTTTAAGCTGTGCTTTTTCACTTTTTGCTATTACTATAATGCTTGCAAACTCATTTATTACAAGTTTATTACAATTTAGTCAAAAACATGCTTTACATATGGCAAAAAGTGTAACAATATTTAACAAATCAATAATATTGACCATTGAATTTAATGTGCAAAAAAGTGAATATGTTAATGGATAGGCGCTTAATTGCATTTTATGTGCTGCACGAATAAACGATACATAGTATTAAATTTATGATATGGAAGATTGTTTAATATTCATAAATTAAAAAGTAATTAAGTGACTATAAACCATTTAAAAATAGTAGGAGGAAATAAAGAATGAAAAAGGTATTATCACTTGTCTTGGTAATCGCAATGGTATTATCAAGCATGAGCTTTGCATTCGCAAGCACATTCGAAGACATAGCTGACTCTGATTATGCAAAAGCAATTGAAACTTTAACTGCTTTAGGCGTAGTAACAGGCTATGAAGACGGTACTTACAGGCCTGAAAATACCGTAACAAGAGCTGAAATGGCTAAATTAATGGTTGAACTTCTTGGATACGGAGATTTAGTAACAGGTTCAAAGAGTAACTTTACAGATACTCAGGGACACTGGGCTGATCCTTGGATAGCAATAGCTGCAGGAAGAAACATAGTTATAGGAACCGGAGACGGAAAGTTCACTCCGGACAAACAGGTAACTTATGATGAAGTTTTAACTATGTTAGTCAGAGGTTTAGGATATACGGATTCTTCAAACGAAATCAAATCCATGACTTGGCCGACAAACTTCAAAGTTAAAGCAGCTGAATTAGGAATTACAGACGGTGTTACAATGACCGCTGCAGGAGCTGACAGAGGCGGAGTGGCACAAGCCATGTACAATGCTTTGGAAGCAGTACTTGTAACTGTAAATACTGACGGAGATGTTGTAAAAACAGAGGATTCTGACGGAGAATATGTAGAACTTTTAAGCAGAATAGCTGAGCTTGATACAGATTTCGATGTTACTACAGAAGATTTAGATCCTGACAACAGCAACTATGCCGGAGATTATGTAGACTTAGCTCCTTATATGTTCCAAAACCTGGACGTATATCTAAACGATGATGATGAAGTAGTCTACGTAAGAGGAACTAACTCATTGGTTATTGAAGGTGAAGTTGATGAGGTTGTTGATGAAGAATTAACAATTGAAACAACAGCCGGAAAAGATGTAGATATAGAATTTGACGATATAGACATCGATAATTCAATAATATTCGAAAACGGAGCAATAAAAGAATCTGACATAGAGCTGGCTGAACTTGAAGATACCGAAACTATAAAGGTTGTTGCAAATGATGACAAAGACCTTGGCGGAGACGGTGACGGAAAGGTTGACGAAGATGAAATCGTGGGATTTGTTACAACTATAAGAACCGATGTTGTAAGGATTGAAAACGAGTATGTTGATGGCAACGATTCCCTAGATGGTATTGATTTGCCGCTTGACGATGATGATGAAGCTGATTTGGCGAATATAACTATTACAGGAGCGGTTGATTCCTTAGAAGACATAAAAGAAGATGATGTAGTAATCGTATATGAATCTGAAGATGAAACAGCCGTTATCTTGGCAGTTTCAAGAGATACTGTTGAAGGAAAAATAACAAGAGCAAATGATGATGACGAAGTTTACTTCATAGACGGAACAGAATATGATTTAGGTTCACTGTACATCGGAAGTGTTCTTGCACTTGGAGACGAAGGTGTTTTCTATCTGGATCAGTTTGGTGAAATAGTTGATTATGACGGTGAATCAGCAGGACCGACGGATTATGCCGTAGTAATAGGAAGTGAATCCGGAAATATAGATGTAGAATTTGGAGAATGGTCAGTAGATGATTATCCGAGGCTTAAGCTTGCAACTCAGGACGGGGAAGAAATTGCCTACGAAATTGATGTAGATGTTAATTCTGACGGTGATGAAATTGAAGATCCTGCTGAATATGATGATGGAGATCCTCTGGTAGAATTAGATGTTGAGTATGATGATGGTGAGGTTGTTGGCGGTGACTTGGACATTATCGGAAATTTGGCATCATCAGATGATTTCTTAATCAAATACAAATTAAATGCGGACGAAAGAATAACTGAGATTGAAGTAATAGAGAATGTAACTGATTTCTTTGACGATAATCCGTCTGAAATTGATCTTGAAAAATCCACAAATGAGTTTGCAGCAGATGCTATAGTATTTGACGCAGGTGATGATTATTCAACAGCCGATGTAGAAGATCTTCCGAGCGATGTAGTTGCATATGTTGTCAGAAATTCTTCCGGAGAAATAGAAGTATTGGTAGCAGCTCCTGATGAAATTGACAAAGCAACTGATGTGATATTCGCATACATCTATGGTTTAGATGAAGCTTATGATGACAATGGCGACGAAATCCAGACTGTTGAGGTGTACACAGATGACAGTGACACTGAAAAAGACACAGATGCAGATGACGTAGTCAGAGCAAGCGATGTTGAAGGTGTATTTGCCATAGATTATGACGGAGAAGTTATAGATGAGGCTCACGCAGTATTTATACCTTCATCCGCAACTACCGGTACAGCTTTTGAAATTGACGGTGAAGAAGCCGGCATGATTTTCAGAGGAACGGCAGATGATGTAAGCGCAAACAGAGGATGGCTTACAATAAACGGAGATATGCTCCCACTTTCAGATCATGGCACAGTAGTACTGATGGAAGACAGTGATGAAGCTGACGAATTAGGAGATCTTTATGACATTGATGAAGATGAAACAGAAATAGTTGTTTACATCAATTCTGATGATGAAATCGACTTAATCCTGGTATTGCCTGAAGATACAACTGAAGAAGAAGATGATGATGATACTGCTGAGGGTACAGTAGATTATATCAATTCATCAGGAACCAAGATTACTGTTGACGGTACTATTTACACATTGGACGAAGATACAATTCTTTATGATGAAGATGAAAATATAGTTGCAATAGGCTATGAGGACATAAAAGATGAGATAACAGCAGGCGATACTGAAGTGCAAGATATCGAAGTAAGAAGCGGAGTTGTTGTATCCTTGGTAATAGTTGAGTAGTATTATGGCAAGATTTTATCAGAGTCTAAGCGTAGCGAAGCTGGAAGAGTGAAAAAATCTCTTCAAAATGAATTGAATTAAAAAACAAACAGGTTAAATTTATTGATTCCAATAAATTTAACCTGTTGTTTTTAGTTGCCGGAAAATATTTAATCGTTTATAAACAGCATTCCTTATGCCTGTATTGCAGCGCAGTTAACGCTAAATAAATGAAAGCAATAAAAATACGGTTAACTTGCGTCACCGTATTTTTCCAGGATATTGGAAGCTGTTTCATAGATAGTCATGTGCAATAATTTTACAAATTCCTCGGGATTATCCTTCATACCATTTTTAGACCATTGCAATACCAGTCCAATAAGCGAAACAGTGTGAAAGTTTGCAAGAAAATTCTTGTATTTATCTACAACAATTGTATTACCGACAAGTTCGTTTATCACATTTTTACAGAATCTATATATATCAGGATATATAATGTATTCAAAACGTTCATAACCTATTGATTCTATTACATAAGGAAACATAGTCTTGTTTTTCTTGATATTATTCAACAAATCTATAACGGTTTTTTTCCAATCATCTGATTTGTAATTTTTTAACAGCTCTCTTAATTCTGTCTTGACAGTCCAGTCTAACAGCTCATAAATATCTTGAAAATGATAGTAAAATGTTTGACGTGATAATCTAGAAATTTTCACAACATCTTTGACGGTAATCTTATTTATAGGTTTTGTTATTAAAAGCTTTTTTAATGATTCTGAAAGGACTTTTTTAGTCATTTCAGTCATGATAGAATATGACACTGTGTACCCCCTCAAATTCAGTGTTGATATTATGCGTATGATGATGAGATTTAACAGTTGACTGCTGTACTTTGAGGTATAGTTAATTTATATCCTTTTCCTCGTATTGTTGTTATATATCCGCCATAAGGATCAATTTTACTCCTGAGTCTTCTTATGGCGACCCTTAGCATGCGGACATCGCCGTATGCTATACCCCATACACAATTTATTATCTGCTCATTCGTTAAAATTTTGCCTTTGTTATCTACTAAAAAAAGCAACAGCTTGTATTCCAATGGTGATAATTCTATTTTTTGCCCGTTTTTATAAACTTCATGGTCTTCCGGATTAATTCCCAAATCTCCGAAAGCAATCACATTATCATTGTTCAACTGTATTCCGGCGAACTCTTCTTTAATACCGGTAAGCCCCTCTTTAATGTATGATGCTGTTTTTTCAATAAATTCCTCTATCGGAAATGGTTGAAAAATATAATCGTTTTCATTCATTTCAAGGCCCAAAATATTATTTAAGGTCGTAATTTTTGAAGGTAAGTATATTATGGGACACTGAACAAGATTTTGAATTTTTCTGCAAAATTCAAAATCTTCAATTTCTAAAACTGACCCTTTAAATACAATAAGATTAAAATCTACATGCTGTTCAATAGTTTTTAATGCTGACTCTGCTGTACATTTGACGATTAATTCTGAATCATCTTTATGCAAAATATCAGAAGTATCATTATTTTTATCGTCATATATAAATAATATTTTCTTCATATTACTAAAGCTCCGTGGGAAAATAAGATGAATTATTTAATTATGAATAACTAAAGATTGCGTGAAGCTATGACAAAACTATATAATAACCCCTTACAGTTTACTTTATTTATGTGATATCTTTGTGAACAAATAAAGCATGCTTACTAATTAAGACGCAAATTATTCATTAAAAGTTACAACAGCGAAACTATTTCTAAGCAGATTAACTTTTTTAGTTTCGCTATTGTGTCCCCATTACAATTTCACAGGAGTAATTGGGCATGTACAATTTTATGGTTTTGCAAAATCACATAACACTTAAATAAATATTTATTTAGTTTAAAGTATATATTGTTTTAACATATACACAATAGACAATATTCGACATGTGTAAAGTGTTAGTACAAAATTCAAAAATAGTAAAAATAAATTATTAATGTATAATAATGTAATTAATGCATGCGTTTGTATGAAACTATCTCGAAAATTATTAAAAATTTTCCAGATAGTTTTTGGCGTTGTAAGTTATTTGTTGTGAAAAAAAATATATTTGATATAATAATAATATATTTAACAAAACTCAATTGACAAAAAGCAGTTTGATGAAGACTATATCAGAAGTAAAGGTTATAGATGTTTAAAAGAAAATATTTATTAAAATTCAGGATTTTCAGAAGCTTATAAATATTTTTAAAGACAATAACAGGAGCTGAACATGAGTAAAATTTGCTATGTGGACTTAACAAATAAAGAAATTTCTTATGAAGAATATAATATAAATGAAATAAGACATTACGGAAGAGGTCTTGCAGCGTATTTATGCAGTAAACATACCACTCCTTCAACAGACAGACTTGACGATGATAATGTAATTGTATTCACTATTGGGTTATTTACCGGAACAACGGCTCCAAGCTCGGGAAGAATAACATTGGCAACACGCAGAGGAAAGGGTATGGGGCTGCAAATAATGAATATGACCGGAGCTTTTCCGCAGAAATTTGCTTCCGCCGGTATTGAGGCGCTGGTTATTACAGGGAAATCCGAAAATATTAACACAGTTATTTATATAGATAATGATAAAACAGAAATAAGAAATATCAATATCAATCAAAATTATATTCCGAATGTTATATCAGAAATAAAGTCAAGCTGTGGAAATGACTGTGCCATTATAGGAACAGGTCCTGCTGCTGATGTTATGATGCCCATGTCAACATTGTTCAGCACATACCCTGAAGGATATCCTGAGTATTACTGTTCCAGAAACGGATTTGGAGACATTTGGGGCAGCAAAAATTTAAAGGCAGTGGTAATTAATAACGATAAATATTTTGAAAATAAATGCTTTGATAAATATAAATTTTCTGTTGAAAGTAAAAAGCTGTCGAGGCTAATAATTGATAATCCCATTTGTGGGCAGGCGCTGCCTGGTAACGGCTCGATAACATTAATAAAACTACTGAAGGATAAAAATAATATTTCTATAATAGAAAACAATGCTGAATTGACTAAGGCAAAATCCAATAAATCAAGTAACAAGAAAATAAATAAGACTTGCTCGCCTCTTTGTGTTATCGGATGCCTGAACAGACATTGCAGAAATAATGAAGAAGCATTTTCTGCTCCTGCCGAAAGCGAGATAAATGCGGCATTGAAACATTGTTACAATATGGAGGATATTTCATTTGCCAAAAGAGTAAATACAAAAGCCTTTGAATTAGGAATAGATTCCATAGAATTTGTATTCAGCACTAACATATATTTCAAAGCGATTAATAAAAAACCTTCCAAAAGTGAAATATATGATTTGCTGCATGAAATTGAATCAAATTCGATTCTGGGAAAAATAATAGGCTCTAAGACAATCGGTATATATAATTTATTCAGGGAAAATACAGCTCTGAAATCATTAGTAACAAAGCCGGTAATCAGTGAGGAAAAGAAGTTCGATATTTCTGTTGATAAGTTTTTTGAAGAATTTAAGGATATTGATGATTTGGAATTGATGTACAGACAGATATTTTTGCTGGAAAATGTGGGGTTTTGTATTTTTACATCCTTTGCATTAATTAATAATCAGGAAGCATTAAATATAATAGCTGACATGTTTTATTATAAAACGGGCATAAAGCAAACAATTGTGGATATGCTGAATTATTCCGGCGAATGCATTAATCGTGAAATTGAAGACGAAAGAAACAACGCAGTGCAGTCAATCCAGAAAAACATTCCTGAATTTACAAAAGTGCTGTATAGATATTTCAGCTGAATAAATATTAAGAGACATGATACAGACTCGTTACTTCTATTATTATAATAAAAATCACCTGTGAATAATAACAAGATTATAAAGGGAGGAGAAAATTATGTACAATTTTGAGCTGACAAAAGATTTTGCAAAAAAATTAGATATGGAGGATAAGCTGGCAAAATTTAAGGAACGCTTTTATATCAATGAAGGCGAAATCTACATGGATGGCAACTCATGCGGATTATGCAGCAAGGATGCCGAAGAAACATTATTCAAGGCGCTTAAATCATGGAAGGAATTAGGAATTGGCATTTGGACCAAGGGCGGATATTTTTTGTATCAAGATACATTAGGCGCTATGATGGCTCCACTGATAAATGCGGACCCTGCAGAAGTTACGTGCGGAAACAGTACTACGGTTAATATACATCAAGGTATACATACCTTCTATCATCCGACACCTGAAAAAAATAAAATTATTATGGATGATATTAATTTCCCTACAGACAAGTATGCTGTAATGAGTGATATCAAAGCGCATGGGTATGACCCTGATGGATGTTTAAAGGTAGTAAAAAGCCGTGACGGAGAATATATCAATGAAGATGACATGATAGAAGCAATGACTGATGATGTATGCATGATATTCCTGCCATCAGTGCTTTATAGATCTGCACAGCTGGTAGATATGGAACGGATATCCGGAGAAGCACATAAAAAAGGAATATATGTAGGATTTGACCTTTGCCATTCAATCGGTGTTGTGCCCCATGATTTTAAAAAAATTGATCCGGATTTTGCGGTATGGTGCGACTATAAATATTTAAATGGCGGTCCCGGAGCTATTGCAGGCTTGTATATAAATAAAAAGCATTTTAAAATGAAGCCCGGTCTTGCCGGATGGCATGGCAACAAAAAAGAAACTCAATTTAATCTGTCACAGGATTTTGAACATGCCGAGTATGCAGGCGGATGGCAAATGGGTACACAGCCAATCTTATCAATGGCACCTATTGAAGGCTCGATAAAAATGATTAATGAAGCAGGACTTGAGAATCTGAGAGAGAAATCATTAAAAATTACGGCTTACATGATGTATCTGATTGATGAAAAGCTTGCAAAATATGGCTTCGGAATAGGAAATCCAAGAGAAGATTCCGTAAGAGGAGGACATGTTGCCCTAACACATAACGATGCTTTAAGAATTAACGAAGCGTTTAAAGCTAATAATATTATTCCTGATTTCAGATATCCAAATGTCATAAGACTGGCACCGGTTCCTCTATATGTCTCATATGAAGATGTATATGAAATGGTGGAAAGAATAATAAAAATCATGGGAAATAAGGAATATGAACAGTTTGATGGCAACCGTGAAGGACTTGACAGTTATGTTAAGTAATTAGAAATGTTTTCCTCACACTATACCTCCAATATTTGGTATACTATTATATGTATATAAAATAAATATGTGTTGTATAAAGTGCAGTAATTGATTCAACTAACAAATGCAGTATAACGAAGACGCTATCAACAACAAGTATTATATAGTATATAAGGTAGAAATTATGAATATTAAATATTTACAAAAATTATTATCCAGAATAGATGAAATTAAGATAATTGGTAAAAAGACAGAGGTTGACGGTGTTGTTTGCAATGTTGTAGGGGTAGCGCGGTATGGACAGAAATTACGTCTAGTTATATTAGAATATGATGAGCGGTTTCGAGAGCAAATTGAAGAGATGGAAATATCAGAGCTTTGTGATGTTAGACAAGCACCTGAGACTAACAGAATTTTGATGAAGTCTAAAGAGAGGGTATCTCAACCCTTTATGCATATAAAAGGTGTATTTATTGGAGATAAAGGGTTTGAAGTAAGTAGTTCGGAGAATCAACGCCTTAATGTTCAGGATAGCGAGAGTGTTTTATTTCTGTCGGAATTACTGAGAAACGGCTGGGCTCCTGAAGGTATTGATTATCAAAATATTGATATGCTGTTTTTGACGAGCATTGAGTTGTCTGGTGATTTCACCAAAATACCTGACTTTGAAAATAATCCGACATTACATTTTATCATGGGTAAAAACAATGCTTCATACTTGGTGGAACAGTCTGTAACACTTACCGTAAACGGAAAATATTCTGAAAAACTATGGTTTAAAAATGAAGAGACCGGTGAAGAATATTGGGCTCAAATTAACAGAGTTTATCTTAATGACATGTGGGGTGAAATGGAAAAAATTTTCTCCAATCCACATCTTATAAATCAAATGTCTGAAGAACAAATTGCTGAGGCAAAAAAAGATTTCGAAGAAAGATTTATTGAAATCTGCCCCAGAGACATGTGTTATCCTATTGTAGAATATGAATGTGAGGAATGTATTTCACTTCAATTTTATACAAAGAAGTTTCTTGAATCAAAGCCGACCCATAAAAACGGTGGAATGGGATTTATAGTGGGTACTGAAAAACCAAAAGGAGTCTTAGGAATGAAGTTAAAAGCTGTAATTATCCAGGAGCCTGTTTCTGTAAATACAGCTATCATCGAAGCAGAGCTGTTTCAGTATTATAAAACTACTACACCTGATGATATAATTATATAAATTCTTGGTAAATTATTTTTCCTTTTATTAGAATCGAGGGAATTTTTATGAGGTGCGTTATGGAGCATATAATAAAAATAGCAATGCAAGATGAAATGATAATAATTAACTGAAAGGAATTAATATTTGCCGGTAAATAACCGGCAAATATTAACATTACATAAAATCACTTTAGTTCAGTTAATTAGTTAATATATACAGCAGTTTTTCCTTAAATAGGTTAGGAAATATAGTCTTACAGATAATTGCATTGGGGGTATTACCGGCATACCCATCTGAGATCGCTAATTTACTTCCGTCATTGATTACAACCTGACCATAAGCGGCTTCTTCCTTAGTACAAGTATAGCAATAACATAATTTGTCTTCTGATACTATTTCATTCCATAATACTACACCCATGGCTACAGCATCTGGTAAATCAATTATATATTCATTATTTCTTTTTAGGTTAAATTCAAGTAAGGATTTATTACACTTCACAGAAAACTCCGCTTCTTTTTTACCGCTTGAAAGCAATAATTCAATGTCATCCTTATTTAATGCCGCATCTTTACCGCATAGATCAAATCCTACAATTGTAAGTGGAATAATAGAATTAAGCATGATACTGTATGCCTCTGCATCAACATAAACATTGAACTCTGCAACAGGTGTTGTATTTCCACGTCCAAAACCAGATGTGCCCATTGAATATATATGTTTTACTTTTTTCATTGTTTCCGGCGATTTTAAAATTGCAAGTGCAATATTTGTAACAGGACCGAGGGTGACAATTTCAATATCACCCGGGTTTTCTTCCACTATTTCGATTATTGCATCAACAGCGTGCTTTTTTTCCGGAATTAAAGTTGGGAGAATTAAATTGCAATCTCCCATACCATCTTCACCATGTACATTGACAGCAGTTACTAATTTTCTCATAAGAGGCCTGTCAGCACCAATGTATAGTGGTGGTTTTTGAGCATTTGTTATCTCAATTGTCATAAGTGCATTTTTAGTTGCAAGATCAAGCGGAACATTTCCACACACCGTTGTTACAGCTTCAACCTTTACATCCTTAGATTTTAATGCCATTATTAATGCAACTGCATCATCACTTCCGGTATCCGTATCAATTATTATTCTCCTCATCTCAGACCTCCAATATATATCATTGACTAAATTATAATAATAAGGATATAATAAAAACAGGTCAGATGACCCAATGATAAAGGATGGTGTATTTTGAACTTAAAGGATATAGTGGTCTCTGCGCCTGAGCATATTAAAAACGAGTTTATTTATAAAAAATATAATAAAGGCAGTTCAATTGTTCTTCCCGATGAAGTGAATGATTATCTTTATATTTTAATAAAAGGAAGAGCTGAGGTGTACAGTCAAAGCTATTCCGGCTCCTATATTTCATTATACTTATTTGAATCATATAGCTGTTTTGGTGAGGTAGAGATTTTTAATAACCAGTTTAAAACTTTAGGAGTCATTGCGAAAACGGATTGTGAAACAATAACTGTAAATAAAAATGCAGTCATAGAATGGATAAAAGCAGATATTAGTTTTACCTTATACCTTATAGAACAACTTTCTGAAAAATTAATACACAGTACAAACAGAACTGCCAAATTATCATTATTAACAGTTAAAGACAGAGTTTTAGACAGCATTTATATTCATTATAAAATGGGGGATTTAGATCAATTAACAAAGGAAAAGTTATCATCAGAAGTATGTGTTCCTATGAGAAGCTTAAACAGATCAATATCTCAATGTATAGATGAAGGATTAATTGATATTATTAATAAGAAAATTATAGTTAAATCAAAAGATAATCTTGAAAATTATTATAATGATTACTTGGCTTAATAGTATTTATGAAATCGAAAACAGTTTTGAATAATATTCCGGAAGTGGTTTTAAGGGTCAGGGTACTTTAAACAGAAGCAAATCCCGGTATAACTTATTTTTATAATTTACTTGCAATTTATGAAAAACATGAAATTGACTTGAATTTTTACAGCATGGTATTGTGAGAATGATAATAAAATCACAATGAGGAGTGTAATTATGAACATTAAGAATTATAAAATCAATTATTACCGGGGGAATATTATCAGTGGTTGCTCCCGCTTATAATAACTCCCGTAGCTACTTATGTTTACGGAGGTATAACAGGAGATTTTAACGATGTATTTTTTACTTGGCTTGTTAAATCAGGACAATCAGTTTTTACAGCGGCCTCCTTTCCCAGAATAGCAAGCAATATCGTTGATAAAATTGCAGGCTGTATAATAGTGTTGTTGTTAATAAGCAAATTGCCTGTAAAATATACGCAAGGATCAAATTAATGGAAAGAAATAAACGAGTTGTGCTGGTTTCACACTGTATTTTAAATCAAAATACGGTTGTCTATCCGTTGGCAAGAGCCAAGGGTGTCTTAAGGACATAGTCAGGGAGCTTATAAATGCTGATGTGGGAATACATCAGCTTTCAGTCCCGAATACAGGTATTTGGGATTAAAAAGGTTGCCCATGACAAAAGAACAATACGAAGACAATGATTAAAGGAATATCAATAAAGATTTTGCGTTGGATACAGTTAATATTATTAAAGAATATATTGACAACGGATACGATTTAATAGGAATCATAGGCATGTAATATTTAATTTAACCCTTAATCTCTCAAGCATATCTTTTGTCATGGAATCCAAGCCATATTTCGGATTCCAGTCCCATTCTTCTCTTGCTGCGGAGTCATCCAACGAGTTTGGCCAAGAATCAGCTATTTCCTGCCTGATAGGGTCAACGTCATAGTCCAGTTCAAAATTGGGTATGAATTTTCTTATGGATTCAGCCAGCATTTCGGGATCAAAGCTCATGGAAGTAACATTAAAAGCATTGCGGTGCTTTAATCTGTCTGAATCTGCCTCAATCAAATCAATAATCGCACTTATAGCATCCGGCATGTACATCATATCCATGTAAGTTCCCTTTTTAATAAAGCTAGTGTATTTTTGAGATTTCAAGGCTTCATAATAGATATGCACAGCATAATCTGTCGTTCCTCCTCCGGGCAACGTCTTGTATGAAATAAGCCCTGGGAAACGGACGCCTCTTGTATCGATACCGAATCTTTTAAAGTAATAGTCACATAACAATTCGCCAGCAGCCTTTGTTACTCCGTACATGGTTGTGGGTCTTTGAACTGTTTCCTGGGGAGTATTGTCCTTTGGAGTTGAAGGGCCGAATGCAGCAATAGATGACGGAGTGAATACCATGCAGTTTTTTTCTCTGGCTGTTTCCAGAACATTGTACAGCCCGTTCATATTTATGTTCCAGCATTGTTGAGGAGCTTTTTCTCCTTTAGCCGACAGAATGGCGGCAAGGTTTACAATAGTGTTTATCTTATGCTTATCCACTGCAGCTGACAATGCTGCAGGATCATTGACATCTATAATTTCAAATGGTCCGGATTCAATTAGATGCTCATGCCCTTCCTTAATCCTTCTGTTACTGGCAACCACATTGTCCGTACCGTAAATTCTGCGCATTTCTGCAGTTAATTCGGAACCAATCTGTCCCAATGCCCCAGTAATTAATATTTTCCTCACACTATTCCTCCCATATTTAATTCATTTTTTGTTGTACTCTATAGGATAACAAAAACTTGCTATAATTATTAATTATTCCGAAGTATAATATTTATTCTAATTAAGCAGTTCACTTAGAAAGTCTGGAAATGATCCCTGTTTATATCTTGTAATTTTCCAATTATCATCAATTTTGCTAAGAGATACGGTTCCTTTTGCTGTGCCTTCAGTCTCTGTACCATCATTGAAAATTAATTTTAATTTTACTTCGAAGTTGTAATCGGCTGTATTGTTATCAATATCGGCTTTGTTTTCTGATAATTGGATTCCGGTAACCTGCATTGTACAATCTGCCTCATAGCATATTGCAGTAAATTTTAAATTATCCCTGTTTTTTAATATTACTTCATATGCATTCTCTGTCGTTAATAACTTTAAAGCTCCATCATTAATCTGTACTGCATTATACAAGTTCATTTCTATTGATTCTGAAGGATCTGAATTTAATAAGGAATTATAATTTTCAACCTCTTCATTGCTTACAGCATATAAATCTTCAACAAAATCCTTTGCAACTTGTTGTGCATTATCTTCTTCGTTTTTACTGCATCCAACAAAAATTAATGCTATTAAGCAAAAGATAATTAAAAATAGATTATTTAATTTTCTCATTATTAACCTCTCCAATTTTAATAATGTAAATAATAGTTTTATTATGCAAATATTCTTTATTTTTTAATATTATATCATGATTTATAAGGTTTTCCCACTATTTATTCTGATATTTTATTTTGGGTAATTTTTATTTCATTTACAGTATAAACAATTAACACAAAATTAAAAATTATCTGTTTAAGAAGATGAATTATATTAGATAAGTGATGGTGATACAATGTTAATCATTCTTCTTGTTTGGAAGTAAATTTATATGATATAATAGGACAAATTACATATATGAAAGTAGAGGGAGCCGATATGAAAATTTTAATACTTACAGGCAGTCCGCATAAGAATGGAACAACTTCATTACTTACAGATGAGTTTTGCGAAGGAGCAACACAGTCAGGACATGAAGTTATACGTATAGATACAGCTAAATTAAAAATCAATCCGTGCCTCGGTTGTAATCATTGCCGTAAAAATGAAGGCAAATGCGTCCATGAATATGACGATATGCTTGAAATCATTTTGCATTTATTAACCGCTGATGCAGTTGTATTGGTATTACCTCTGTATTATTTCGGTTTGACCGCACAATTAAAAACTGTAATAGACAGGTTTTATTCTGTTAATTCATTGCTTAGAGAAATCCCAAAAAAACTATATCTGATAATCGCAGGAGCTGATACAGATGATTGGGCAATGGATGGAGTAAAGGCACATTACAAAACATTATGCAAATATCTTGGCTGGCAGGAAGGTGGAACATTATTAGCTTATGGATTAGCTACCAGACAGGATGCTGAAAACAGCAAATATAAAGTTATGGCTAATAAATTCGGAAAAGAAATGTAATGGAGTGGAGGATTAAGAATTGAAAACATACAGTATTGAAATTTCAGGCATAAAAAGAGAGCTGCCTATTATTCAGATAAACAAAAAATTAAGTATTGCAAGCTTTGTAATTTTAGGAGATACGGAAATTGTATGTGCGTCTGCCATAGATTTAGTAAAAAGACTGCCGGAGGTAGATTTCTTGGTAACTGCTGAAGCTAAAGGTATTCCTCTGGCATTTGAAATGTCAAGATTATTAAATATGAAAAAATATATTGTAGTACGTAAAAGCGTAAAGCCTTATATGGATTCACCGATTATTGATGAAGTAGTCTCAATAACCACTCAAAAGAAACAAATGCTTGTATTGGATGAACAAGATGCATTAGATATAAAAGGAAAACGGGTTGCTATTATCGATGATGTCATAAGCACTGGTGAGTCTTTATCAGCAATTGAAAGATTAATTAAAACTGTTGGAGGCAATGTTGTTGCTAAAGCCGCCATACTGGCAGAAGGCAAAGCTTCAAAAAGAAAAGATATTATATTTTTAGAAGCTTTACCTCTTTTTGAAATAAATTAAAATGAATTTGCTTATTATTTTAAGTTGTATTGAAATTCATCCTTAATATTTTTCAACAGTTCCTTATCAGTTATAACATCAACACCGGTCAGAACTAATGCTTTTATAGTTATGAGCATGTTTTTATGTGCCGTGTCGGACAAAGTTGCATTTGCAAATTCAACTGTATGCGTTACAATATCAACTCCTTCATCTGCTATGGCGAACATAGGATGAATTGTGGGGCATACTTGGCTTACATTACCAACATCAGTTGAGCCCATCATCAGATCTGTTTCACCGATGGTTGTTATGCCTAATGAATTTAAATTTTTAATAAAATCCTCTTGCAATGCATTGTTGGTAATCAAATTGTCAAAGCTGTATTCATAATTGGAAATTTCTAATTCAGCACCTGCAGCCATTGCTCCTGCCCTGGCGCAGTTTTTAACTTTTTCGGACAATTCTCTTAGATAATCCTTGCTGAGTGTTCTTACGTAAAACTGTGCCACAGCTAAGTCCGGCACTATGTTCGCTGCCTTTCCGCCTTCTTTTATAACACCATGAATTCTTGCAGTTGAAAGTATGTGCTGTCTTAAGGCATTTATATTGTTAAATGTTTGAATGCAGGCATCCAAGGCATTTATTCCTTTTTCCGGGGCGGCTGCAGCATGTGCGGTTCTTCCCTTGAATATGAATTGAATTGCATCCATTGCAAGAGAAGGGCAGCTTTTTATAAACTTTGCTTCCGGGTGAACAATAAGCGCAGCATCTAAATTGTTGAACGCTCCTTTATTAGTCATATCTACTTTGGCACCGCTTGTTTCTTCAGCCGGCGTACCGAAAACAAGTACCTTTCCTCCCAAATCATCTATCAATTTAGAAAGAGCTATACCTGCACCTGTGCTTGTGGTTCCTAAAATATTATGTCCGCAGCCGTGGCCTATTCCCGGCAGAGCGTCGTATTCAGCCAGAAAACCTATTGAAGGGCCTTCTTTTTTACTATCATATTCTGCTTTAAATGCGGTAGGAATTCCTAAAAATCCTTCCTCAACTTCAAACCCGTGTTTTTTAAGTAAATCAATATGTGCTTTTGAGGACTTGAATTCCTCGTATCCCAGTTCAGGATTATCAAATAAAAATTTGTTTAGTTCAACAAGTTCATTGTCTAAGCTTTCTACCAGTTCATTAACCTTGATTTCTAATTCACCTATCATAATAATTTACCTCCATTGAAATAATACAACTATTGGTACAAGTTCTGTATTCATGTGTTTATTACATTTATGTTTTGATTATACCACATTTTAGCAATATTCACAGCTTGTTTTAAATGATTTTCTAGTAAATTATCATTAACTAATATATAATATTTTTAGCATAAATTTTTGCATACTAAGTTAAAAGAGCTATTTTGTTGACTACAGATTTTAAGAATAAATAATTAATAAGGAGCAGATATGAAGTACTTAGGAACAAGACCAATTGAGACCAATAGACTTATATTAAGGAAGTTTAAACTGACAGATGCTGAAGATATGTACAAAAATTGGGCAAGCGATGATGATGTGACAAAATATATCACCTGGGCTACTCATAAGAATATCGGGGAAACAGATGAAGTTGTCGAGAAGTACGTATTAGAATCAAAAAGGGACAATTACTATCATTGGTGCATTGAATTGAAGAAAACAAATGAAGCTGTAGGAAGTATAGGGGTATTTAGATTATTCGAAGATTTAAGATTGTTTGAGGTTGGCTATTGCATTGGAAAGAAATTTTGGAATAAAGGTATTACAACTGAAGCAATGAATGCAGTAATTAAATTTTTATTTGATGAGGTTGGAGTAAATAGGATTGAAGCAAGGCATGATACTATGAATCCGGCTTCTGGAATCGTTATGAAAAAAGCGGGGATGCAGCTTGAAGGAATTTTAAGACAAGCTGGAAAAAATAATACAGGTATCTGCGATTCAGCAGTTTACGCAATATTAAGAGATGAATACATATTAAGAAAAACATGATAATTTCTGGGGTCATAATTTTCATATAAATTGATAGTGGTGACTATTAAATAATTGTAGAATATTTTGATGTAAATGATATAATATGAATTATACAGTTACATCATTTTTTATTATTCGGCGGATGACAATGGAGGAGCCATGAAAAGAAGTGACGGCATGTTAATAACAACGTTAAAACCATTTATTCAAATTATTCCTTATATTATGGAAAAAAGAAGTGATGCACAGAATTTTTCAAAGCAAATATTTTGTGCTGACAGTATTGACAGATATATTGATGAAAAAAAAGATCAGGGATTTAGATTAAATTATATGCATTTATTTATTGCGTGCTATGTACGGCTGATTGCTGAAAGACCTGAGCTTAATCGTTTTATCATGAACAGTCGGATTTATGAGCGAAACGGCATATTTGTTTCTATGGCAGTCAAACGTTCGCTTCGTGATGAAGGAGAGGAAACGACTGTAAAATTTGAGTTCACAGGTAACGAAAATATTTATGAGATAACTGACATCGTTAATAAAAAGATTGATGAAGCCTTGTCTTACAAAACAACCAATGATACAGACAAGCTTGCTGAATGGGTTATGTCAATGCCTGGATTTATTAAAAAGCTATTAGTTAAAATTTTGAAAGCATTGGATAAATACAACATGCTTCCTAAAAGAGTCATTGATGCCAGCCCATTTCATACATCATTACTTTTTACTTACTTGAAGTCAATTGACACCAATTATATTTATCACCACCTTTATGATTTCGGAACCACAGGTATTTTTGTAGCTCTGGGAAGGACGGCTAAGCTTCCTGTGGTTGAGGGTGATAGAGTAGTAGTAAAGAAGTGCTGTCAAATAGGCTATACAATGGATGAGAGAATTTGTGACGGATTGTATTTCGCCAGGTCATTTAAGCTGTTGGAAAAATATTTATCAGATCCTCATCTGCTTGAAACCAAACGTAACGAAAAATTAGAAGCTCAGATAGTCTGATATTGCTTTTTTACAGGTGACAAATAATTTTATATAAAGGTATAAGACAACTCTCCTTTCGTTGAAATACAAATGTATAATTTTGTATTTCGACGAAGTGAGAGTTGCATTTATCTAGAAATCTAAATAATTTAATAATTAAATAATTAATCCTAATCTAATAAATTTGGCATAAATTTGCTATTATTATTGTAAATAAGATGTCTTGTTGATATAATTTATTAAGTGTACAACCTTGTATTTATTTAAGGAGTATTCATTTAAATTTATATGAGAGCTTTGGCTTTAGATTTAACGGACAGGTATTTGGAAAAGAGCATATAATGAGATTAGATTATTAATTAAAAATTTAATGTAATCAGGAGAGTATCGATGAATAGAAATTATAGAAAAAAATCAAATGATGGAAAGATGCCGATAGGTTTTTATTTTGGAATTATCTTTGCTTTATTGGGAGTGGCAGGAGCAATGCCAGCACTTCTTCCGATTTTTGTTGTGGCTGCAATAGTAATAACAACTTTTAAGCGTATGAAGAATGTTGATATGAGCAGTATTAACAAAAAAAGCGCTGTCAAGGCTGAAAAGCCTGATGCTGAAGTTGAAAAATTTAATACTGTAGATTTAAAGAACAAAACAGATTCTCAAAAAAGACTGGAGACACTAAAAAGTTTGTATCAAAATGGCTTTATGGAAAAAGATGAATATGAGGCAGCGAGAAAAAGATTCATGTAAGATAATTTATTGATTTAAATGGCGGTAGCAGGGTGATTGAATGAACAGAGGTAAAAAATTTGTAAAGTTTTTATTAATTTTTTTTATTATATTAATTGCCATAACATTTTTTTCATTTGCAATAATTAATAACCATGTTATATCTTCAACAAAGACTAAGATTATTGCTGCGGATGAGGCAACAGGCATCAATGCTGATTGCATAATTGTTCTTGGAGCAGGCATCAGAAGAGATGGATCTCCAAGTCCTATGCTTGAAGACAGAATATTGGCAGGCATTGATTTATATAACAGGGGAATATCCGACAGATTGCTTATGAGCGGAGATCACAGCACAAAGAATTATGACGAAGTCAATACAATGAAGGCGTATGCCGTTAAAAATGGTATTTTATCAGAGCATGTGTTTATGGATCATGCGGGTATATCAACATATGACAGCATATATCGAGCCAGGGAAATATTCCAGGCAAGTAAAATAATTATAGTCAGTCAAAGTTACCATCTGTACAGAGCATTATATATTGCTAATGCTCTTGGCATAGAAGCTTATGGAATTTCAGCGGACCCGCGTATTTATGCGGGACAAGAAGCAAGAGAATTACGAGAAAAGGCAGCAAGAGTGAAGGATTATTTCAAGTCAATAGTTAAGCCGGACTCTAAATATTTAGGACCAGCAATTCCGGTTAGTGGTAATGGAGATGTGACAAATGATAATAAATAGATATAATCAATATAATATTTGAGAGGTGAAAAATGGTTACATTCGATGAATTCGCAAAAATAGACATAAGGGTTGGTGAAATAGTTAACGCAGAGGTTTTTGAAAAGGCAAGGCGTCCTGCATATAAATTATTAGTTGATTTTGGGGATGAAATAGGCATAAAAAAATCCAGTGCGCAGGTTACAGATTTATATAAGGTCGAAGATTTAATTGGCAAGCAAGTTCTTGCAGTAGTGAATTTTCCTCCTAGACAAATAGCTGATTTTATGTCAGAGGTATTGGTACTTGGAACCTACTCCAAGTATGGAGTTGTTTTAATACAACCTGATAGAACGGTTGAAAAAGGAGATAAATTAGGATAATACGTCTTGAATTATTATTTATTTACTTAAAAAATCAGGAAAAACAGGAGGATATAATGAAAAATTTAGTTGTATATTATACGAGAAGCGGCAATACAGAAATAGTTGCACAAGAAATTTCGAAGCTGGTTGATGCGGATATTAAAAAAATAGAATTACAAAATGAAATTGGTTTTGGCTGGGCGGCATTATCTTCTTTAATAGGGCTTAATGGAAAAATTAAACCGATGAATTTTGATTTTAAGGATTATGATAATATTTTCATTGGATGCCAAGTATGGGCAGGAAAAAGCTCTACGCCAATTAATGCTTTATTAAATAAAATGAATTTCACAAATAAAAATGTTTTTCTTTTTATAACTCAAGCTGATAGCAAAACACCAAGATCAATATATGATTCAATAGCAAAACGAGTTGAAGCAAAGGGTGGAAAAGTTATTGACACATTTTTTGTTCAGACAAACATAAAAAACCCTATTTCCTCAGAGCAAGCAAAACAATCAGTTGCCGAATGGATTAAAAAAATAATCTAAAAACATGTTATAAAAATTAAATAATGTTATATTTATAAGAATGCTTAATAACAAATATATTGAAATATTACCAATTTTACGGTATAATTTTTTAAGATATTTATTTATCAATTAGAGAGGAATGCCATGTTGTATAAAACAAAAAGGCAAGCGTATGCCGTTCTTAAAAAACATTTTTTTTGTGACAGCTTTTACAAGCATTTATTTGAAGAATTGCCTATTGGTTATGCATTTTTTAAAATCATATATGATGAGACATTTAAGCCTTGTGATTATGAGATTAAAGAAGTAAATACAATTTTTGAAAAAAGAACAGAACTTAAAAGAGAAGACATACGAGGTAGCAGACTTTCTAAAGTCTTCTGCTATATGGATGATAATGAATTCAAAAGATTAAATAATTATGCTTATAAGGCTGTAACTAAAGGAAAGCAGGAATTTGAGCTTTATTACAGGGCTGTTAATAAGTGGCATAGAATAAACCTTTATTCTCCGATAAATAATTATCTCATGATGTATTTTATAGACATTACAAATGAAAAAAATCAATTATTGGAAATTGAAAACAGCCGCAAAAGAATGGAAAATATTATCGAAGGCACCAATGTCGGTACATGGGAACTGAACCTTAAGACCGGTGAGTATTTTTATAACGACCGTTGGGCCGAAATTCTCGGGTATACCTTAGAAGAGTTATCACCTATAGACAATGCGACATGGAAAGGGTTAGTTCATCCGGATGATTTGGAAAATCAATTAGCCAGAAGGGAAAAATTTTTAAATAAAGAAATAGATTTCTATGATGATGAATATCGCATGGTTCATAAGAATGGCAGCATAGTTTGGATTCAGGACAGAGGCAAGATCATATCATGGACAAATGAAGGAAAACCACATATAGCCAGCGGAACTCATACGGATATTACAAGCAGGAAGAATCTTGAACTTGAAAAAAAGAAAAAGCAGGAAGAAATTTTATACTTGAGCTATTGTGATCAATTAACCGGACTTTACAATCGCAGATATTTTGAAGATAAACTAAAGGAAATAGACACAAAGGATAACTTGCCCATCACATTGATAATGGCAGATGTTAACGGGCTGAAGCTGGTAAATGATTCTTTTGGACATAGCCTTGGTGATGAGCTATTAAAAAAGGCTGCTGATGTTATAAAAAAAGGTTGTAGAAGCACTGATATTATTGCAAGACTTGGAGGAGATGAATTCGTTGCAATACTGACCAGAACCAATTTATTGCAAGCCGAGGAGATAATTAAAAGAATAAATTCAGTTGCAGCAAATGAAAGAGTAGGAGCAATTGATATTTCTATTTCCTTTGGGTATGAAACTAAAACAGATATAAAGGATAACATACAGGATGTATTTAAAAATGCAGAAGATTATATGTACAGACACAAGCTTTATGAAAGCTCCAGTATTAGAAATAAGACAATAGACTTGATTATGAATACCCTGTATGAAAAAAGCAACAGAGAAATGCTTCACTCAAAGAGAGTCGGTGAATTTTGTGAATTGTTAGCTATAAGAATGAAATTTGACAAGCATAAGGTGAATCAAATAAGGATAGCGGGTCTTATGCACGACATAGGTAAAATTGGTATTGATGAAAATATATTAAACAAGTCACAGAAATTAACAGAAGATGAGCGAAGGGAAGTAAACAGGCATCCTGAAATAGGCTATAGAATTCTCAGCTCATCCAATGATTTTTCTGAAATAGCAGAGTATGTTCTTAAGCATCACGAAAGATGGGACGGCAAGGGGTATCCTGGTGGTTTTAGGGGTGATGAAATTTCAATACAATCCAGAATAATTGCCATTGCAGACACATATGATGCAATGACCAGCGACAGACCTTACAGAAAAGCACTAGGTATTAGTGAAGCATTGGAGGAACTAAATAAAAATTCCGGAACACAATTTGATGCTGATATTACAGAAATATTTACTAATATGGTTTTAGAGATGCAATAAAAAAATAATATGTGCCCTAACGGGCACAATATTTTTATTTAATAGGATTAGGGTGTCAAAAGACACTTCAACAAACATTTGATTTTTATATGTACCTTGAAAAATTAATACGATTTGGTTTTAGATGATAAGGAATAAGAAATACAATGATAAAAGGA
>JAEXUD010000026.1 GCA_023453025.1 Bacillota bacterium | reverse complement strand
GTAAAAATTACTTTTAGCTCAAGCATTTTTGATTAAATATATTGCATTTAAAACAGATTTGTTTTATAATGTGATTAATCAAATATCGGGAGCTTATTAATAGGCTGAGAGGAAACTGAAAGTTTCGCCCGTACCTGATTTGGATAATGCCAACGTAGGGAACTGTTTATGAAAGTGAATGGGACATACCACATTGTTGGTATATCCCATTTTTTAATAGAAAGGACAGGATTATGGAAAGTTACAAAACATCAACATTAAGCAACGGATTATTATGGTTTGGTGCAGCCGTATCCATTGCAGAAGTATTTACAGGAACGTTATTTGTTCCGCTTGGTTTTGCAAAAGGTTTTTTTGCAATAACAGCAGGACATATAATCGGGTGCATTATTTTGTACCTTGCGGGGATTATAGGAGCTAAAAGCGGTAAATCATCTATGGAATCCGTGGGATTATCATTTGGGAGCAAGGGAAGAAACTTTTTCGCACTTCTTAATGTTTTACAGCTTGTAGGATGGACTGCAGTAATGATAATACAAGGCTCGAGAGCGATGGGGATTATGCTGAACACAGGCATCGGAACACAGGCTGATTTGCTTTGGAGTATTATAATCGGAGCTTTAATTCTTGTATGGGTGATTATCGGATTCAAAAATCTGGAGAAGGTCAATATTGTTGCGGTAGGCGGTTTGTTCATATTGACAATTCTTTTAAGCTTCACAGTTTTTAAAGGAGGTTCTAATACAAGCATCAGCGGAGAATTGAGTTTTGGAGCGGCAATGGAACTTTCAATTGCGATGCCTCTTTCATGGCTGCCTTTGATTTCTGATTATACCAAGGATGCAAGACATCCTTTAACCGCAACACGTGTCAGTGTAGTTACATATTTCGCGGGCAGTGTTTTCATGTATACAATCGGTTTGGGCGCTGCCATATTCACCGGCGAAAGTGATATTGCAGCCATAATGTATAAAGCTGGTTTTGGAATTCTGGGAGTGTTAATAATATTATTTTCAACAGTAACGACCACATATTTGGATGTTTATTCTGCAGGAGTAAGCCTTAAAACAATTAATAAAGGACTGTCTGAAAAAACAATGGCAATGCTGGTATGCGTTACAGGCACGGCTATTGCAATTCTTACACCTGTTGAGCAATATGAGAATTTTTTATACCTTATTGGTTCGGTATTTGCTCCTATGATTGCAATTCTGATAGCAGACTATTTTATTCTCAGAAAGGATAATCTGAAAAAATCTGTGGATGTAACGAACTTTGCAATCTGGCTGGCAGGATTTGCACTTTACAGAATACTTTTAAACAAGGATATTATTGTTGGAAGCACAATTCCCGTAATGGCTATAACCATAATTATATGTATGTCTGCAAACAGCATAAAAAAATCAGCTGTTAAAAATATTTGATTTTGTGCTTTACAGAAAGTGGTTTTTATATATCTAAATTATAAGAGGAGATTGATTATGTTTTCAGAAATTATTAAAAATGTAAAAAATAACACGCCATTGGTACATAATATTACCAACTATGTTACCGTAAATGACTGTGCAAATATATTGCTGGCATGCGGAGGCTCTCCCATAATGGCTGATGATATAGATGAGGTCGAAGAAATAACATCAATATGCAGTGCATTGGTAATTAATATCGGAACATTAAATTCAAGAACAGTTGAATCAATGCTCATGGCAGGTAAAAAAGCAAATGAACTCAATATACCTGTTATACTTGATCCTGTAGGAGCAGGAGCTTCAAGGCTCAGGACAGATACTACATTCAGGCTGCTGGAAGAAGTTAAATTTGCTGTTGTAAGAGGCAATATGTCTGAAATTAAAACAGTGGGCAGAGCTGATACAGGCGTAACAAGAGGCGTTGATGCCAGTGTGGCCGATTCAATTACCGAAGAAAATATCCATGAGGCAATTAAATATATAAGCTCATTGTCAGAAAAACTGTCTGCTGTTGTGGCCGTTACAGGTGCCATAGATATTGTTTCAGACGGTACAAAATCGTATGTGATTCGAAACGGTCATCCTATTATGAGCAAAATAAGCGGAACAGGCTGCATGCTGACTTCGGTAATCGGTGCTTATTGCGGTGCCAACAAAGACAATATTATTAATGCCGCAGCTGCCGCAGTATGCGCCATGGGATTAAGCGGTGAGCTTGCTTATGAGAGGATGAAAAGAAATGATGACGGAACATCCTTACTCAGATCATATTTAATAGATTTCATGAGCAAAATTGATGCTGAAATGCTGAAAGAAGGTGCAAGGGTTGAAGCCAGATAATAAATCGTTGCTGCTTTATGCAATTACGGACAGAGCATGGCTGAATACAAAGACGCTTCCCGAAGCAGTGGAGGAAGCAATATTGGGAGGGGCGAGCTTTATTCAGCTGAGAGAAAAAAATTTAAGCTACGAAGAATTTTTAAAAATTGCACTGGATGTAAAAAAAGTAACAGACAAATATGAAATTCCCTTTGTAATCAATGACAATGTGGATGTGGCAGCTGAAGCTGATGCGGACGGAGCACATATAGGTCAAAGTGATGAAGAAATTAAAACAGCGAGAGAAAAACTCGGGGCTGATAAAATAATAGGTCTTTCGGCAAGTACAGTTGAAGAAGCTGTCAGAGCAGAACAAAACGGGGCGGACTACATAGGTGTCGGTGCGATTTTCAGTACATCAACAAAGCTTGATGCTGATACGGTTTCATTTGAAACATTAAATAAAATATGCAGGACGGTAAAAATACCTGTTGTTGCAATAGGGGGAATATCAAAGGATAATGTTCTTGAGCTTACCGGAACAGGCATTGCGGGAATATCCGTTGTATCGGCAATTTTTGCGCAGGATGATATAAAAAACGCAGCATCCGAGCTTTTGGAACTAACAAAGCAGGCAGTTGAATGAAGGAGGATATATGAAAAAGGTATTAACAATAGCCGGCTCTGATTCAAGCGGAGGAGCAGGTATTCAAGCAGACTTAAAAACAATGACCAGCCACAAAATGTATGGCATGAGTGTCATAACGGCATTGACAGCTCAAAACACAACAGGCGTATTCGGTGTGTTTGAAGCTTCTCCGGAGTTTGTAGCGCAACAGATGGATGCGGTTTTTAATGATATTTATCCTGATGCCGTAAAAATCGGAATGGTTTCAGATAAAGAAATAATACGTGTTATAGCCGATAAGCTTATTGAATACAAAGCAAATAGGATAGTCCTGGACCCTGTAATGGTGGCCACAAGCGGAAGCAAGCTGTGCAAGGACGATTCCATTGAAATGCTTATAAATAAACTGATGCCGCTGGCAACAGTTATAACACCCAATATACAGGAGGCACAGGTTCTCTGCGGCTTTGAAATTAAAAGCAGGGAAGATATGCAAAGAGCGGCAGTTAAAATATCTGAAAGCTATTACGGATATATTCTTATAAAGGGCGGACATTTAACCTCCTGCAGCGATGATTTGCTTTATACAGGCGGCGAATTTATGTGGTATGAGCAATCAAGGATAAATAATTCAAACACACACGGAACGGGATGCACGCTTTCATCGGCAATTGCCTGCAACCTTGCAGAGGGATGTGATGTAAAGACCGGCATATTAAATGCAAAAAAATATATAACGGGTGCTTTAAAATCAGATTTGAATTTAGGAAAAGGAAGAGGTCCTCTAAATCACTGTTGGAACTTATAGTTGATATGGCAGCAGGACATACTGTGACAAATATATTCTTATGATGTATATGAATTTAAAATTTTTAGATTTATCATTATAATAGTAATATTTTAACCAATAATACCAATAATATATTTGTAAATATTAAAATTTAATTTAATTGTACAAATATTGTAAAAGCAGAAGGAGAAAATATGGCTAATAAATATCAGGAGAATATAAATAACGATAAAAATAACAAATGTGATAAAAACCAGAAAACATACAGAAATGACAGTGAATTAGCAAATGAAAACAGTTACATGGTATATGAATTAAACAATACATTCAATGATAAAAGCAAGGATGTTTTTACCGGAAAAAATGTCAGCAAAGAAATAAATAGTAAATCAGAAAATAAAAAATCAAAATAAAAAAATTATGGTTAATTCGGGTACGAAACTTGAAATAAAGGTTCGTACCCGAATTTCTTATAAAAAAAGGAATAAATCATCTTTGATTTGATATTATGAAAATATTTGTTATAATACTATATATAAAAGTATTATAACAGCAAGGCATTTGAATTTAAATACAGAAAGGAAAATTATATGAAATGGTTAAATAAACTTGAAAGAAAATTTGGTCGCTATGCCATACCAAATTTAATGTATTACATAATCGGGATAACTATGGCAGTATATATTGTACAATACATACTGAACATATCGTTGTCCTACTATTTGGCTTTTATACCCGGCTTGATTATGAAGGGGCAGATTTGGAGAATAATTACCTTTATTTTTATACCGCCTGCTTCATCAATCATTACCATAATATTTGTCATGTATTTTTATTACATGATGGGCTCGACTCTTGAAAACGAGTGGGGGACGTTTAAGTTTAATATTTACTATCTCTTTGGGATGATAGGTACAATTATCGCAGCATTTTTAACAGGTGCAGGAACCAGTGTCTATTTGAATTTATCGCTGTTTCTGGCATTTGCTTATTTGTTCCCCGATATGGAAATATTATTATTCTTTATACTTCCTGTCAAGGTTAAATGGATTGCATATCTGGACTGGGCATATTTCATTTTCAGCTTGATTCTCGGAAATATGAGTACCAGAGTTGCCGCTGTTGCTTCGTTGATTAATTTCTTTATCTTCTTTGGAGGTGACTTCATCAATTATATAAAACACCAAAGAAAATACGGCGCAACAAGAAGAAACTTCAAAAGAGAAATGAAAAAATATAAAGATGGTTGGAAATAAACAAGTTATTTATTAGTCTTTTACAGTCTTTATATTATATTTTTTAATTTTGCGATAAACATTAGATAAATCAAGCTTTAATATTTGTGCAACCTTTACCGGAGATTTATGCTGTTCCAGAAGATTAACCAATAGCTTCTTTTCACATTCATCCATATAAGAGCTTAGTGAAAATGATTCATCATAATTTGGAGTAGTATCCATAAAAGTTGATAGACTTGCCGGTAAAGTTTTGTCGGTGGTATTATCATCGTTTTGCAGCGGGTGGTTCTGCGGAACAGTTGAAATTATCATTTCTGCATCAGGCGATGATATAATCAGCCGTTCAATAAAATTTCGCAGCTCGCGTACATTTCCGGGCCATGTATAAGTCAGCATGGATTTTAATACATTTTCATCCAATACTTTTACACAGTTGTATTTTTCGCAGAAATATTGCATATAAAACAAGGATAATGGAATTATATCTTCTTTGCGCTCACAAAGCGGCGGAATATAGACGGATACTACATTAATACGATAAAATAAATCCGGACGAAAGAGTTTCCTGCTGACAAGGGCCGGCAGATCCTCATTTGTAGCGCATATCAGACGAAAGTCAATTGCCTTTGGCACAACAGATCCAAGACGTGTAACCTGTTTGGTTTCAAGCACGCGCAGAAGCTTAGCCTGAAGCCCAAGAGGCATTGAGTTTATTTCGTCTAAAAACAAAGTACCGCCATTGGCAGCTTCAATCAAACCTTCTTTGCCGGAAGAAGATGCTCCGCTGAATGCACCTTTCTCATATCCGTATAATTCTGATTCTATGAGGTTTTCGGGAATTGCGGCACAATTTAATACAACAAATGGTCCTTTTTTACGAAGGCTGGTATGATGAATATATTTTGTCAAAACTTCTTTACCTACTCCTGATGGTCCGGAAATCAATATTGACGCATCAGTCTTCGATACCTGAGCCAGCATTTCCAACAATTGTTTCATTTGAGGACTTTCAGCTATAATATCAAATTGCTGAGGCTTTGGATTTACCCAATGACCTGTAATAATATGCCGGTTCAACATACCTGACTGAACACGCCTGCTTGTTTTTTCAATTGGTTCCTGAGTAAAAAAAATATATTTGATTGAACCGTCTGAATTAAAGGTTGGTTTAGCAGTAGTAAGAAAATGATGTATTTTATTGAATAAAAAATCATTAATAGTGACAATAGCGGTTATAGGTGATTTTTTCTCCATAACCAAATCCCAGACACTAGAGGTCAGATATCCTTGCTCTTTAAATTTTGGAATAGACATACCATCATAACTTTCTCGTGTTCTGTTAAGAATGTTGCAATATTCATTGTTAACGTACAGATAATTGCCATCGGCATCTAAAACAAAAATACCAATATCTATATTTTCCAATATTGTACTTATAAATTCACAGCTATAGTCCATAAGATAATCTCCCTAATATTTTTAAATAATTTAATAAATATTATCATGTAATTTGCGATAATGCAAGATATACTTGCGAAAATGCAAAAATTTGCGTTTTCGCAAGTATTTTTTGTAGAATTATTAATCAAAACACAATCTAAGCTTAAAAAATTAAATCGTATGTGATTTTCTTGTACTTCCAATGCTTAAAACAAGTAAGAATTTAAATAATTGTGCATGAAAAAACAAATAAGGATAAATTGGCACACTAGTTGCTATTAATAAATTTGCAGGGAAAAATTTTAGTTTAATTAATATATGGAGGTAATATTATGCGAATTGCTATTTTAGGTTGCGGGTCTATGGGCACTGTTCTGGGTGCGTTCTTGACCAAAAATGGATGTTCTGTAGATTTTATCGATAACTACGAAGAGCATGTAAAGGTATTGAATGAAAAAGGTGCTCATATTATTGGAAAGGTGGATTTTACGGTTCCTGTCAAGGCGTATACACCTGATGAAATGGAGGGTATTTACGATATTGTATTTCTGTTTACCAAACAAACTGCCAATGAAGTTATCCTTCCTCAGCTGCTTCCTCATCTGGATGATAACAGTACTGTATGTACACTTCAGAACGGTGTGCCGGAGCCTTTTGTTGCAAAGTATGTAGGTGAAAACCGTACAGTTGGCGGTGCAGTACTTTGGAGCGCAACTTTTTCTGCTCCCGGTGTATCCGAATTGACACAGGATGTCAGCAATCTTGATCATTTTTTTGATATCGGAGAAATCGACGGGAGAATAACGGAACGCATTCAGAAGATTGCAGAAATTCTGAATCATATGGGTACAACATCAGTGTCAACTAATCTTATGGCTTCCAGATGGGGCAAGCTGGTTAACAATGCATGCGTCAGCGGTATGTCTGCAGCATGCGGATGTACATTTGGTCAAGTGATGCAGAATGAAAAAGCAAGAGCTTGCGTTAGTTATTTAGGACGTGAGGTTAAAGTATGCTGTGAGGCAGAAGGCTATGAATTGCCGCTATTGGTTTTGGGGTTATCTCCTGATTCCTTATCAATTAAGGACCAAGAGCAATTCAATGAAAATCAGAAGATGTTTATATACATGTATTCATTCGCGCCTAATGCAAAGGCAAGCATGCTTCAGGATTTAGAAAAGGGTAAAATTACAGAAGTTCAAATGATTAACGGCTATGTTTCTGAAGTCGGTAAAAAACATGGAATTCCTACTCCTTTTAACGATACCGTTATCGAAATTGTTAAAAAAATCGAGAACAAGGAATTACCTTTGTCCATGAGCAATCTGGAGTACTTTAATGATGACTGGTTCAGCTACGAAATGTATAAAGAAAAATAAGTAGATTATAACAAATAAAAATGAATTTTTAGGAGGATATTGTGAACGATAAAGTAATAATTTCATGTGCTTTGACAGGTGCTCTTACACCAAAAGAAAAGAATCCCAATGTTCCGTATACACCACAGGAAATAGCAGATGCCGCTTATGCATGCTGGCAGGCAGGAGCTGCCATAGTACATCTTCATATGAGAGATGATGAAGGTGTTGGTACTATGGATGCAGAAAGATTTAAAGAAAGTGTACGCTTGATAAGAGAACATAAAGATTGCGATGTTGTAATCAACTGTACATCATCAGGTGGATTTGTTTCAAATGAAGATTACCGGATGACTCATTTTACTGAAATCCCTGAAATTGAAATGGGTTCATTCGACGTTGGTTCTTTTAACTGGGGAGATACCTTTGTATTTGACAACAATCCCGGTTTCTTAAAGAAGTTATGCAACGTGTACAATCAAAATGATGTTAAACCGGAAGTGGAAATATTTGATTACGGTATGCTTGGAAATGCTAAACACTACATTGAAAAGGGATATATTAAAAATCCTATGTGGTGCCAATTAGTTCTTGGCGTTTTAGGCGGAATGGATGCCACTGTCGACAATTTATTATATTTAGTAAGACATTTGCCGGAAAATACCGTATGGTCGGCTACGGGTATCGGAACCGGACATCTTCCAATCATGTATACTGCCATAGCATTAGGCGGTCATATAAGAGTTGGGCTTGAGGACAATCTATATATGTCACGTGGAGTGAAAGCGACAAATCCGTTAATGGTAGAAAGAGCTGTTAGAATTGTCAAGGAATTCGGCAAGCAGCCGGCTACATCTGCAGAAGCGCGCGAAATTCTTGGTATTAAACCATTTGTTCGCTAATGCAGCTAATTTATTTAAGCAAGGTATATTGTACTATATACTTTGCTGATTTATGAAAATTTAGGAGGTAATTATGAATAACAAAAGGGATGCTGTGATAGTGGCTTATGGACGTTCACCGCTAGCTAAGGCATATAAAGGTTCTTTCGCAAAGACTCATCCCATAGAATATGGCGCACAGACACTGAAAGGTGTAATTGCAAAGCTGCCCGGTTTTGATCCGTCTGTTGTAGATGATGTAATTGTAGGATGTGCTACACCGGAAAGATATACGGGTTATAATATAGGGCGTTTGATTGCTCAACGTGCGGGCTTTCCTGATTCTGTCCCGGGTCAGACAGTAAATAGATTTTGTTCATCCGGTCTTCAAACCATAGTTACGGCTGCAAATGCTATTATGGCAAATCAAATGGATGTAATAATAGCCGGCGGCGTTGAAATGATGACCGATACAAATATGGGACATCCTGAAGAATATCAAGATGCGTTGCTGGCTGAACAAATTCCGGGCACTTATATGTCTATGGGGCTTACTGCTGAAAATGTTGCTGAACGCTGCGGAATTACAAGACATGAAATGGAAGCTATGGCTGTAGAAAGTCACAAAAAAGCAGCAGCGGCTCAAGCTGCCGGAAAATTCATTGATGAGATTATTCCCATAACAGTAGAAACAGATAACGGACCGGTTGTCATATCACAGGACGAAGGCATCCGTCCAAATACAAATATGTTAGATCTGGCTTCACTGAAAACACCGTTTAAGGAATACGGATTAGTAACTGCTGCTACATCGTCTCAGATGACTGACGGCACAAGCTTTGTTGTATTGATGTCACGTGAGAAGGCAGAAGAACTTGGCTATACTCCTGTTGCGAAATTTGTATCTTTTGCTGTTGGCGGTGTTGCTGCCGATGTTATGGGCTTAGGTCCCATTGTAGCCGTGCCTAAAGTAATGAAGCGCGCCGGCCTGACTATCGATGATATGGATGTAATTGAAATCAATGAGGCCTTTGCATCGCAAGCAATCGCTTGCATCCGTGAGTTAAAGCTGCCTTTGGGGAAAATTAATCCCAATGGAGGTGCTATGGCTCTTGGACATCCGCTTGGTGCTACCGGAGCAGTCCTCACATGCAAAGCACTGTCCGAACTGAAACGCACCAACGGAAGATACGCACTAATCACCATGTGCATTGGCGGCGGAATGGGTGCTGCCGGCATTTTTGAAATAGAACAGCAAGATGCTAAATAATAGATTTAAATATTCAACACTTTAAGTAATATCGGCAAAAATCGAGGAGGCATATCATGATATTTAATAACAGAGTTGCAGTTGTAACAGGCTCAACTCAAGGTATAGGACTTGCAATAGCCAAAAGGCTTGCAAAAGAAGGCGTAAAGGTTGTAGTAACCAGCAGAAATATAGATAAAGTGAATAAAGCAGTTGCTGAAATAAAAAATGACGGCGGAGAAGCATTTGGTCTTAAATGCAATGTTACAAACAGAGAAGAAGTTAAAGCTCTTGGAGAAAAAGTTGTTGAAAAATACGGCAGAATTGACATATTAGTCAACAATGCAGGAGTTACAAGGGATGCATCCTTTAAAAAAATGACCGATGAGCAATGGGACGAAGTGCTTAATTCTGACTTGAAGTCTGTATTTATTGTCACACAGGAGCTAAGCAAATATATGGAATCAAACAGATATGGCAGAATCCTGAACATAAGCTCAGTGGTTGGTCTTTCCGGAAACTATGGTCAGTCCAATTATTCAGCAGCTAAAGCAGGAATAATCGGACTGACTAAGACCTTATCCATGGAATTAGGGAAAAAGGGAATTACTGTTAATGCTATAGCACCAGGATTTATTGAAACAGCTATGACACAGGAAATTCCGGAAAAGATAAGGACAGAAATTATTGCAAGCATTCCGGTCGGCAGGACAGGAAGAACTGAAGATATAGCAGCAGCCACAGCATTTCTTGCATCTGAAGAGGCCGGATTTATAAGCGGTGTTACACTCAGCGTTAATGGTGCAATGTATAGATCATAGAAAATAAAGAATATATTAAGTATTTATAACCTTGAATTCTTCAACATACTTGAAATAAAAATAAATTCACAGATATCAGTATAAAAAGGAGTTTTAATATCAAGTTAATTAAAGAAATTGCATATAGGTTCATCATGCAATTTCTTTAAAAAATAAAAATTTTAAAGGAGAAAAAACATGAATACACTAGGAATTATTGGTCTTTTATTAGCTGTAGTGGTACTTGCTGTCGGCGCATACAAAGGATTTGGCGCCCTTGTATCTACGCTTCTGGCTTCCCTGGTAGTAATACTTACAAATGGAATTGGTATATGGCAGGGATTTTCAGAATTCTATATGAATGGTTACGTAGGGGCTTACGCCGGATATTTCTTGTTATTATGCTGTTCAAGCATGTACGCCGGCTTCATGAGTGAATCAGGAAGCGCGACATCTATTGCGTATCAGTTTATTGACTGGTTCGGAAGGGGCAAAGTGCTGATTGTTTGCTATGCGATTACTGTAGTGCTGACCTATGGCGGTATAAGCTTGTTTGTTGTTATATATGCTTTGGCACCGATTGCATACACGCTATTCAGAGAAGCAAACCTGCCGCGGCATTTAATAGTAGCTGCAACAGCGGCCGGCTCGTCGACACTTACAATGACTTCTCTTCCGGGAACACCTGCGCTTACAAACGTTATTCCCACCGAGTTTTTGGGAACTACATTAACAGCTGCTCCTATTTTCGGAATTATTGCTTCAATAGCATTTATTGTAATGACGTTATTTTATTTTAATTATGCTGAAAAGAAAGTAAGAGCTAATAACGAATGCTGGGTAAACCCAGAGGGTTTTGAAGTTGCAAAGAATGAAGCTGAGAGTCGCAGCATGCTGCCATCATCATTTAAAGCATTTTTACCGATAATAATATTGCTTGCTATTCTTGTGGCAGGAAGCAGATTTGGGCTTAATTCCACCATGCTTGCCACGGGAGCTATGCTAGTGGGTACTGCGGTTGTATTTGTTATTAATTTTGATAAATTTAAAGGTAAAAACATTAAAAAGATACTATCCTCAGGGTTAGAAGGCGGTATCGGCGCTATTGGAGGATTTGCGGCTGTTGTTGCTTTTGGTGCGGTTGTATCAAAATCTCAGGCCTTTGCATCAATAGTTGAATGGGTGCTAAGCCTGAAAATGAATCCATATACACAAGGAGTGGTTGCTACAAGCGTTGTATCTGCCATAACCGGATCATCATCAGGCGGATTAAGAATAATGTTTGGTTCTTTTACGGAAAGCTTTTTAGCTTCAGGTGCGAACCTGGACTTATTACATCGTTTGGTAAGCATTGCTGCCGGTGCATTAGATACTTTACCGCACTCACCGGGAATATTCCTGACACTTGCAGTACTTGGCCTTACTCACAAGAATGCATACAAACATATATTTGTGACAACTGTATTAATACCGACTATTATTACATTAGTGTCATTAGTGATATTGGTTATGCTTTTCTAAAAGGAGAAAAATATAAAATACTGCGGTGTGTAAGATGCATCGCAGTATATAACATTTTTTTATATCGAATAATAATCAACGAGTTTTTTAGGAGGAAAATATGAACTGGTGTAATGAATATAAACAAAAATTAAGGAATGCAGAGGAAGCGGTCAGACTTATTAATTCCGGGGAGAGAGTTTATGTCGGTACTAGTTCTAGTGTATCCTTTGAATTGATGAAATCGCTGTGGGACAGGCGACAAGAGCTTGAAGGTATTGAAATAACAAGTGCCCTGGTATTAAAGCCGACACCGTTATATGATGAAGCAGATGGAAATCCATTTACATTTTCTACTTTTTTCATGGGAGTTAAAGAAAGAAAAGCCAGAGATAACGGACTGAAACTGAACTTCACATCAGTACATCTCAGTCAGGTTGATATCTGGTGCAAGGAAGTTGCACGACCGGATGTATGTTTCTTTGAGGTTTCAGAGCCGGATGAGAATGGATATATGTGTCTTGGTCCGTCAGGTATCGCACTTCATAAATTTCTTAAGGAAAGTGCGGACCGGGTGATTGTTCAGGTTAATAAGCAGACTCCATATATATATGGACAAAACAACCTGATACATGTTTCTGAAGCAGATGCAATAATTGAGACGGATGATAGGCTGGTGACCTTAGCAAATCCTGAAATCGACGAAGTAACAAAGACACTATCAAATATTATTGCTGACCAGGTTCCGGACGGTGCTACTATCCAGCTTGGACTTGGCTCCCTGTCGACTGCTATAGGATTCGAACTCGGTAACAAGAATGACCTTGGAATCCATTCAGAATTGCTGAGCGAACCCATGATGGAATTAATGATTAACAAAAATGTTACAAATAAGTGCAAAGGGTTTATGGATGGAAAAAGTGTCTTTGCATTTGCTCTTGGATCAACAGAATTATATAAATATCTGAACAGAAATGACAAGGTTTATGGTGCGGAGTTTCCATTTGTAAACGATCCAAGAAATATTGCAAAAAACAAAAAAATGATTTCAATCAATACAACAATGGCATTTGATATTTTTGGTCAGGCAGCATCTGATTCATTGGGATGGAAGCAGCAAAGCGCTACAGGCGGACAGCTGGACTTCGTAAGAGGCGCCCAGTGGTCGGAAGGAGGCAAGTCTATTATTGCAACTACCTCAAGCTTTGTAAAAGACGGAAAAAGAATAAGCAAGATAGTGACAGCATTCCCTGCAGGAACAGCAATTACAACCCCCAGATCCGACATTCAATATGCCGCCACCGAGTACGGCTGTGTAAATTTAAAGATACTGAATATGTCAGACAGGGTAAAGGCAATGATCAGTCTCGCTCATCCTGATTTCAGGGATCAGCTCACAGAAGATGCTAAAAAATTTAACCTTATATAAAAATAATATTTTTTCAAAAAAATTGTAACGCTTCGGGCAGTTAAACTGTTTATATAATAGATGCTTTTAAAGCAGAATTTATAAATTGCTTACACTGCCCGTTTATATATGCTCCGACTCCGTATGTTCAATAACAGGCAGCTTAAATAAAATTTGGGTATGCACACTTTACTTTAGAACATGTCTCCGGGTTCCCTGCTAATTAAATCAGTTGAAAAATATTGCCTCTTAATGTAAAATTAATTAAGAAAATTCCGGGGTCAGGGAGATGGGCAAAGAGGAAAAAACATTTATAGCTGTAATATGATTATTTTTCAGAACGAGGAATATAAATTTGTGCTTTCTGGCAATAAGGCATTGAAATATTTAAAAAAATTGCTGAAAGCATAAATAGATAAATTGTTAAGAAAGCTTAATATATTATTTCCAAAAAAAGTGTAACGATTTGGACAGTTAAATGGTTTATATAGTAGAGTACTTATTAAAGGAGGAATCTATGAAAAAACTATCTATACTGTCCATATTAGAAAATGTTTGGCTTGAGGTATATTATTCTGATTTGCCTTAAATTTTACATAATAATCTCTTGTGAGAAACATCTAAACACATTTGACTTAAGAAGGAGATTAAGCATAATGTATAAACATAAATATTATAACACTTATCAATATTGTTTATTATTGTTCATTATTGGAACTATAATTTTATATGGATGTCAATCAAGTCCAAAAAAACAAAGTGAACCTCAATGGATTGAAGTGCCAATAAATATGTACGAAGCAATAGATTTACAAGATCAGGTTAATAACGGTCATAAAATGGGTTTAGTTGATCCACGCCAAGTTACCCGTGAATTTTTAGATAGACAATTAGGTCTTCAAGGTGACATTCCTCTTGAAATGACAGAAGAGTCAGATGAAGGTAAGTTTTTTAGAGCAACCCCTGATAAAAAACATAGTATTGAATTATTTTTGATACAGCCTGTAGACCAAGGGATTACCGGTATCTGGAAGGTAAAAAAGTATAGGATTATAGAATAAATGAATAAGACACATTATAAATTACAAAAACATAAACAGATCACTTCTTTATATAAGAGGTGATCTGAATAACTTTATAAAAATGCAAATGATTAAATTTATTTACTCCTTGTTCTTTTTAATGTTATTATAATTTATCAATAATAATAAGCTATTTAACCTAAAATATGCTGTAATATGCTGTAATTCTACCGTGTTTCTAATTGTTAAAAAAAATTAACAATATTTTCTGAAAAAACCTGTAACGTTTTGGGCAGTTAAACGGTTTATATAATAGCGGCTTTTAAAGCATGACTTATAAATTGTTTACTGCTCTTTTTTGGATGCCTTTATGAAAAATTATTATCAGGTGGTACTTATGAATATAAACGTTTATTTAAAAAAAATATATACAGTTGCTTTCAGGCTTACAGGCAATAAAAAAGCAGCATGTGAATTAACCTCACAGGCAATATTAAAACTGTCAGGCAAAATAGATACAAATAACAAAATATCAGATCACATATTTAAATCTGCCGCCCTGGAAGTGTGCAGCCTGTTTTGGAAAAAGTATGATGTTTGCCCTGACGTGCCTGATTTTGACTGTAATTTGAATGATAAAACATATGAAATCCAAAAGACTCTTTTAAGTTTGAAGCCTGTGAGCAGGATAATCATAATATGGAAGGATTTATTAAGCTTTCAATTATCTGACATTGCACACATAATCAATAAAGACATAACAGAATTAAATGATGAACTTTCATGTGCACGTATGAAGCTTAAACAAAATTTGGGTATGCATATTTTACTTTAGAATATGTTTCCAGATTCCCTGCTAATTAAATCAGTTGAAAAATACTGCCCCTTAATGTAAAATTAATTAAGAAAATTTCGGGGGCAGGGAGATGGACAAAGAGAAAAAAACATTTATATATGATAAACATGCAAAGGATTTCATCTTGAACCTATATGATAAATATAGGGAAGGAATGCTCAAGCTTGCATTTTCCAAGTTAAATGATTGGCACGAAGCAGAGGATGCGGTGGAAGAAGCGTTTATTAATACAGCAAGAAATTATAAAAAAATAATTAATTCAGAGGAATATGAAATAAAAAAATATCTTGTTAAAACGGTCATAAACACGTCCTATAAAATACTTGATAAAAATAAACGCAATGATTACAGTGATACGGATACTATTGAAGAGTATTCAGCAACTGTTGACAGCGCCGAAGAAACAGCTGTGTCAGAGATTTCATATGATGAACTTAAAAGCTTGGTTGATGAATTAAATAATCCGAGATACAAGCTGGTATTAAACATGAAATACATGGGTTACAGCAACAGGGAAATAGCGGAGGAGCTTGATGTGAAGCCAGCCACTGTGCGTGTCATGCTGCTGAGAATCAAGTCTTCTATAAAAAAGTCAAAGGAGGGAAGCCGTAATGAATAAGGACAGAAACAACAACGAAATTTTAAGCACGGAGGATGAACATTTGATTCACAGAGCTTCGGAGATCCAATTCAATAAAGACATGGAGCTGTTTGATTCCTTTATGGACGACGGCAAAGAAATTCCCGGACTTTCCTATTTTGACAGTCACATGCATGATAAAATCAACGAAATTTACCAGGGAGGGCGAAGAAACCGCAGAAATAAGTTGATTTTCAAAACCGTTGCTGCATCTGCAGCAGTCATATTATTGACATTTGTATTCTACCCGCCATTATTCGGAAAAGTAAATGCTTTCTTTTTCAGGATGATGAATCTTACTGCGACAGATAAGGGCGAATATACGGAGTTCAGGCTTGAACCGGCAGAGAATCAAAATATCGAGGAATTCGAAAACTTCTATTATCCGCGATATATACCGGATGACTATGAAATAATTGTAAAAAATAATATGGAGAGTATGGGAACCGTTATTTATTTAAATAAAAATAATAATTCAAGAATAACATATTCTTTCAGTACTTTAAACAGTCCGGAGCAGCTAGATACTGAAAATTGCATCAAGGACGAAATTTTGATAAATAATCAGCTTGGTCTGTTATATGCGAAGAAAGATAACAGCCGTAATATGATTATTTTTCAGAACGAGGAATATAAATTTGTGCTTTCTGGCAATATAGGCGTTGAAATATTAAAAAAAATTGCTGAAAGTATAAAGAGATAAAGTTGTTAAGAAAGTTTAATATATTATTTCCCAAAAAAGTGTAACGCTTTGGACAGTTAAATGGTTTATATAGTAGAGAACTTATTAAAGGAGGAATCTATGAAAAAACTATCTATACTGTCCATATTTTTTTATACTGCTTATGTTTTTTACCATAACAGTGAATTCAGTTGAGGGGTATGAATTCAGCCCGACATTTATAGCACTTGAGAGGCATAAATGTGATTTGAACATTAATAATGGTATTGCAAGTTCAACAGGTGATGCAATGTGTTCCGACGGTTATACGGTAAGAATTACAATTTACCTGCAAAGATATGTCAATAACAGTTGGATTACAGTTGATAGCTGGAATGGGGATAAAGACATATATTCTTTTGTAAATGAAACATCTACAGTCAGTTCCGGCTACAAATACAGGGTGAAAAGCATAGCCACTGTATATGACAATAACAACAATGTTATCGAAGCACCGGTTTTGTATTCGGATGTAGTTGAAAATTGATTTTTATATTAGTTCGGAATAATTACAACAGCATATAAACTTTAAACATAAGATAAAAATTTTATAAACAAGATATTTTCCTGCTGGAGTGCACAAAGATGACATCAAGGATTATATAATATGAAGTTTTGGGGGTGATTCCGTTGGACTATTCCATTTGCACATAATTAAAGCGAATTGTGAAAATGAACTACAAAAAATAAAAAATAGAAGGAGATAAGAAATGAAAACACCCATGAAAAAGACTATTATGGCAACTATTCTTGTCGCAACGATGATTCTTGGTGCCCCCTCTGCTTTTGCGAACGTGAGTGCAGTCAATGAGGCTAGATCAATTCAGCTTCAAGCCGACTCTTTGATTGCATCGGTTGATAAAGATTCTTTGATGTTGGATGCTATGGAGAATGCTATTGACTATTCCGTTCCTATTTCAATCAGAGAGAGTATTGTTGCTAGCGCAGATTTCAGCCCGATGCCTGGTGTTGCACAAGATGCAATCAAGCTCGAAGTTAACTCAACGGTTCAAAAAATCGGAGAAATTGTTTGTAAAAACGGCGATATATCAAATATGTACGTGGCTGCTGTTGCCGCAGAACCTAAAGAAGATTGGTCACACAAGGACCAGTATGGAATTGATGCATGGGCCTATGTTTATTGGATTGACAACCAAGGCGCAAATAATGAGTTATATGCTGCCGCAGCTGAATGGCTAACGCTAGACGTGGCTGTCAATAATCGCCAAGTGCGATACGGTACGTCAGACATTGCTGGGTTATTTTGGGTTGATGGTCCTACAGTTCAATATCCAACTGATAATTATAGAAAGTATATAGATCCTAAAACCTATTCTGGCTTGACACTTAGATGTCAAACAAAGATTGATGTTGTAAATGTTGGTACTGTTACTTGCAATGTCACCAGTGGTTTTTTCACCAAATGAGAAATAGGATAAGGAAATATCATATGGATTATTTGGCATGAAGATTAATTAAATAATTTTTGGTAATCCCGGGATTCCAATCCCCATCCCCGGAATGCGTTAAAATCTAGATTTTTCATATATAATATTGATAAACAATAAATGACGTAATATAATGTGGTAAATAGAAAAGGAGAAACATCATGAAGAAACGTGATATGGATTATTCGGCGCAAAAATTATTTCTTGCTTTCCTTACATCAATGTGCCAGTATATTTTATTCGGCCCCATATTTTACATATATATGGTTTTCATTCCCTGGCCGCGCATAGAGTGGGTTTTGCTTGCTGTTCCGTATATCTTAATCCCTCTGCTTAGTGCTTTCGGTTGTTGTTTTTTAATGCACCGAGGCAATTTCCGCTTTGATTCGCGAAATATGATTTCCAAAGCTTCTGCTTACAGATTGGCTGCTCGGCTCCTGTCTGTGTTTTGCTTTCTTGTGATTGGATACATTTTAGATAAAAATAATGGTATGCCAATCTTTGTTTCTGAGTTTCTAAGGTTGTTTGGAGAACACGGCGGCGCATTTGAATCAGCACTAAATAACTTCCTCGTCTATATTGTTATTGCCATATTTCCAATCGTATATGCGCTTGTTGAATACCTGTTTGTAGCATCGAAAAGTGATTATAGCACAGATAGCTAAAATAGTATCACTCCGAAACCGGGAGCGGTTTGGAAATGAAGTGAAGTTGGTGAAAGTTTTTTAAGTTTAGTGCTGTTAATTATACTTGCAAGTACTGTTATATCAACCGTATTAGTGTCATTATATCGGTTATCACTTCTAAATATATAATCAGGGTAAATATTTTGCTGTAATTAAATATGCAACCTTGATATTTTTGTTTATATCGGTTATAATAATATTAAATATTAAATTAGCCGGAGGATTTGATGAAATATGTTAATCGAAATATAGAAAGTACTATAATAAAAGCTTCTGAAATATTTCCTGCTGTCTTGGTAACGGGGGCAAGGCAGGTTGGTAAAACAACGGTGTTGAAACATATCACGAAGGATATTTCGTATGTGACATTGGATGATCCTATTATGCTTCAAAATGCTAACGAAGAAGCAGGGAGCTTCTTCAAAGCAGCACCTCCGCCTGTAATGGTTGATGAGATACAGTATGCACCGAAGCTATTCAGCTATATCAAAATGATTGCTGATGAAAACGGAAAGAAGGGTCAATTCTATCTTACCGGTTCGCAGCAATTCAAAATGATGAAAAATGTCAGTGAAAGCCTTGCAGGCAGAGCAGGCATAATCAATTTATTGGGGTTGTCTCTCCGTGAAATTAGGGGTGACAATTTTAACGAAGCTTTTATACCGACCGAAGATTATATGGATAGAAGAAGGCTTTCAGCCGGGAAACCGGATTATAAGGAAATATGGGAGATTATATATAAGGGATCGATGCCCGCTATGTATGCTGATAAGCTTGACTGGCAGATGTTTTACGGATCCTATACAAAGACATATATAGAGCGTGACGTAAGAGAGCTCACAAAGGTGGGAGATGAACTGAAATTTATCAGGTTTATGACATCAATGGCAAGCAGAACCTCACAGATGCTTAATATGACAGCTGTTGCCAATGAAGTTGGTATAAGTGTACCCACGGCTGATAGATGGCTTTCTGTCCTGATTTCATCTAATATAGTTTATTTGTTAAAGCCGTATTATAACAACATTATGAAAAGAGTTGTCAAAACGCCCAAAATGTATTTTCTGGATACAGGTCTTGCAGCTTATCTTACCAAATGGAATTCTCCTGATGTAATAGAAGCCGGGGCTATGTCCGGAGCATTTTTTGAAACCTTTGTTATAGCCGAGATACTTAAAAGCTACTATAATGCAGGAATACTGGAGCCGTCAATTTATTATTACAGAGATAAGGATTCCAAAGAAATTGACATCCTGATAGAAGAAAACGGCACCCTATATCCTGTTGAAATTAAAAAGACCGCCAATCCGGGCAAGGAACATATTAAGAATTTTTCTGTGCTTGACAAAATCAAAAATATAAATGTAGGAACGGGATGTATTGTGTGTTTATATGATAAAAGTGTTCATATTAATGAAAAAAATATAAGCATTCCTGTGACATGGCTGTAATATGATGTATAGAGAATTTTTTGGAAGACGTAAACTTTTTTGTGAGATATCACCATTAACACATAAGATATCAGTTTTAAAATGCCGTATTATACGCCATATAAAAAACTTATTAACAAGAAATTTTGCTACAGAAAAAAATGATAATTTATTGCCATATACAATATATAAACAAAGCTCACTCATAAGGAGAAAATTAGGCAATGTTGAAGAAAATAATCAAATATATAGAAACAGCAAAGTTTATAGGAATTGCATTGATACAAAAACGGGGAAATTATTATCAAAAGAACTTATAAAAACAAATCATGCAAAAGTAATGTACGATACAAGTGATATTCCTTTAGTGCAAGAGACGAGCGTTTGAGTGATAATAATACATCAACGAAAGAATTCCTGATAAAACTTATTTAATTAGTGAAATCTGTTATAATATATATATTACAAATTCAAAGCTGTAGGGAGGGCATGCAATGCGCTATAAATATAGAATTACATCTTGGAGGATAGGCGGGTTAGCTGTCCTGTTGCTGATCGTAATGGCTGTTATTTATCATTTATCTTTTCCTATTGAAGCCGATTTGGCTAATTTAGAAGAGTACATAAAAGATTTTTATAACCGGGGATACAGCGTTGAATATTCTCCCGTCATAAAAATACATGATTCCGTAATCTTAGGGAAACGCAAATATATGCTGATTGAAATCGACGAGGATATAGGCAATGTGGTTTTAGAACAAAGCATTACCGGACGATTTAAGATTGAAAGGCTTGGTTATGGAGACAGCAATTTCAGAGACGGAATTATAGAAAGTGAAGGGAAAAAATATTTACTGTATGGCGGAAGAAATACCAGCTTGGAGATAGCAAGCATTACATTCACCTTAGATGGATTTACTTATGGTTTAGACATTCCTGAAAAAACACGCTTTTTTGTTTATACGGAAATTGACAGGCATATAGAAGAAAATCATTTGGATTTGGGAAATCTTAGAATTTACAATTCTGAAGGAGAAGATATTACCGAGAAGGTGGATTTGAGTAGTGCTGGAATATAATTGTAAAACTTGATAATTTAAAGGGCACGAAAAGCAGATTTATTTATAATAATGGTTAAAATGATGAGATATCATTTAATTTCAACAGAAGCAAGACTTAGCAAAAAAACTGATATTTATTAATGCGAATATATAAAAATATAGTATGGCGGACCTTTGGATTTTTGAGGAACGTCTTTTTATTTTAGGTTTTTTTAAAAAATATATTGACAAACACAACTATAGGTGATATGGTTATACACACAAGTATATAACCATCAAACTCGAGGAAGGGAGTGAGTCTTTTGAATATGGGTCTTGACAATGATAAACCGATTTTTATTCAGGTTAGGGAAATTATAGAAGATCAGATAGTTAACAATCAGCTTAAAGAAGGAGACCAGGCTCCGTCAACAAACCAACTGTCCGGCTTTTACAAAATAAATCATGCAACTGTCACAAAGGGGGTCAATCAGCTTGTGGACGAGGGCATACTGTACAAAAAACGCGGAATAGGAATGTTTGTAGCCGAAGGAGCGAAAAACAAGCTCATGAAAAAAAGAAAAGATGCCTTTTCGGATGAGTATGTCTTGCCCATGGTTTTGGAAGCAGCAAAAATAGGAATTTCGCTAGATGAAATTATAAGTTTAATAAAAAAGGTAAAAGGGAGTGAGGACTAATGGCTTACAATGTTGAAGTAAATAATTTGTCATTAAAATACAAAAATTTTGAGGCATTAAAAAATGTGTCTTTTAATCTGGATGATAATAAAATATACGGCTTGCTGGGAAGAAACGGAGCAGGCAAGACGTCACTTCTGTCGGTACTTGCCTCATACAGGCGTGCGTCAGGAGGAACAGTAAAAATTGCGGGAGAGTGTCCTTTTGAAAACCCTCAAATTATGCAGAATGTATCTTTCCATTTTGAAACAAACTATCAGGAGGAAACAGAGAAGGTTAAAAACATGCTGAAAATAGTCGGTGAATACAGACCAAATTATGATGCTGAATATGCACACTACCTGATTAATCTCTTTAATCTTCCGTTAAATAAGCAGGTCAACAAGCTATCCAAAGGTATGCAGTCAGCCTTTGAGGTGACCATGGGCTTAGCAAGCCGTTCACCCGTAACAATTTTTGATGAATCTTATCTTGGAATGGATGCACCTACCAGAATGACGTTTTATAATGAACTTTTAAAGGAACAGGAAAAATATCCTCGCATGTTCATTTTATCTACTCATCTGGTATCTGAAATGGACTACTTATTTGATGAGGTTTTAATACTTCATAAGGGCAGACTGCTGCTGCAGGAAGATTATGAATCATTAACATCAAGAGGAATTTCGTTGACAGGTTATTACGGCAATGTAGATGAGTTAATTCAGGGCAGAAAGATACTTAATTCTCAGCAGCTTGGAAGCACCAAGTCAGTAATGATTTACGAAGAGAGAACTGAAGAGCTGGAGCATAAGGCTCATGAAATGGGTTTGGAAATAGGTCCCATTTCACTTCAGGATTTATTTATTCATTTAACTGAAGGGGAGGAATAGCATGAAAAAAATTTCAATTAAAAAAGTCGCTTTGGATATGTATGTTGAGCAGATGAAGTGGAGTGTCTGGTTTATAAGCATATTGATGGTTATTTATATTGTGCTGAATGGTGCGGTAATTATATATGATTTTAACTTTGTCGAAAATTTACTGGCTTTTTCGTCAGGTTCTTCCATGATTTACATGTTTGTAATTGGTATAATAGCAGGAGCGACATTTCTTCCACAGTTATTAAAATTAGGGGTTACCAGGAAATATTGGTTTTATGGAACTGTAGTTTCGGCAATATTGATATCTGTCACACTTCCGTTGATTTTCAGTATGTTTGCCGGGATTGAATACCTGATGTCCTTATTATTTAATTTCAGAATTAATGATTCAATAATAAATAATTATCCTGCTTCGTTTTTATTGTACAGCTATAACGCTTTTGTAAGCTACCTGCTTGGATGGCTGATCAATGTAGGCTATTACAGATTCAACTGGATTATAGGGCTTATGTTCATAGCGTTATCCGTAGCGTTAAACACGGTATACGCTATGATCTGGAAATTAAGCATTGTAACATTGTACAGTGTGAATATAAACCCGTTTGACGCTGATTTAGAAGCAGCAGTGTACACAAATTCGTCATTTTTCATATCAACATTGAAAACACTTGCTATAGTATTGCCGACATTGCTTATTATCAGAATGCTGACAAAGCGAATTTCTGTAAAAATAAAATAAAAGGAGAGGACGGTTTTACCGTCTTCTCTGAATAAGATTGTTAATTGTAATTGGAGGTTAAATTCTAATGATCTTGATACCATTTTTGTGCTTAGGAATTGGACTTTTTATTGGACTTCATAATTTATCTAAAAGCTTACTATCTAGAATTGATGTAGTTATAAATATTGCTTTGATTATATTGATGTTGACGATAGGACTAAACATTGGTATAAATAAGCATGTTATGCTGAATTTACATTTGATAGGATTCAATTGCTTAATAATTGCTTTGTTTGCCATTGCTTTCAGCGTTTTATTTACGGTGGCTATAGAAAGAACGATACTTCCTTTGGAGGCACTTGAAGAAAAGATTCATATAGAAAATATTAACCTGGAAAGCAAGATTGACATACTCGATGAAGATATAAAGAAAACCTCACCTTTAATTTGGATTATGCCTGCATGTATCATTGCAGGTGTTATAATAAGCTACCTTTTTATGTCAAGTAATTTGACATTTGTACTTGATTATTTACTTATTGGTTCACTGGTTATACTTTACACAGGAGTAGGGATAAGCCTTGGTTCTAATATAGAGGTTTTTAAGTATATAAAAATACTTGGTTTTCGTGTTATATATATATCTGTTGCTATTTTTGCAGGAAGTATTATTGGTGGACTTGTCTCCGGAATATTACTTGATTTACCGTTGCATGTTTCGATAATATCAGCAGGAGGCATGAGTTATTATAGTTTAACGGGAGCTTATATGACTCAAGCTTATGGTATTGAAGCCGGTACATATGGGTTTATTGTCAATGTTATGAGAGAGTTTTTTACAGTCTTACTTTTACCTTTGCTTATAAAGATAAGCAAAGGAAGTCCAATAGCCGGAGGAGCAGCCGGCAATATGGATACAATGCTTGTTCCGATAACAAAGTTTGTGGGGGCGGAGATTGGATTGGTGACACTAATTACCGGTGTGATTTTGACATTTTCCGTACCGCTTATACTTCCTCTTTTATATAGAGTATTTACATAATTAAGTTAATTAGTTTGATTTAAATTATCTAAAGGGTTGTTAATGAAATGAACAATAAGATTATTGTTGAAAGAAATATAAGGTTTTTAATATAAAATGGGAGTGATTTAATGTGAATTTACGATTGTGCGACAAATATGATGAACAAATATGGATTGAATTGAATCGGGAATTTATGAATTATGAAATTCAAGATGACAGTTTTTGGAACAATACACAGAAAAATTCTCTTGAAGTATTCAGACATACATTTAATGAAGCTTTAAAAAATCGGGATTTAATAAAACTATTTCTGATTGAATATGAGAGTAAAATTATTGGATTTGCAAACCTGATGATTATATTTAGTGTTTGGGCTCATGGAAAAGCAATAATATTAGATGATTTATTTATCAAAGAAGAACATAGAAGAAAAGGTATCGGAAGTGAGGTATTTAAATACATCGAACTATATGCTAAAGAAAACGGATATAATCGATTGCAATTTCAATCTGAGTTAACAAATCATAATGCCTTTGAATTTTATACAAGGATAGGCTATACTCCTACAAAAATGAATTTTTACATAAAATATTTTTTATAGTAATTTGAATAGTGTTACTGCATTTAAAATAATCATGACATTTATTAAGGAGTTTTTATGAATGGAGAAATGATAAACGGCAATTTGTTGACAGCCATAATTATTTTAGTAATAGCTATGGTGTATTTATATTTACAGAATAGGTGGATTGAAGTTGAACACATTGATATTAAATTAAAGAATATGCCTGAGGATTTTCAAAAATTAAAGATAGCACATATTTCGGATGTGCATATTCCAAACAATACTTTTAATATAGAGAAATTAATGAATATATTAAGAAAAGAAAAACCTGATTTTATTGTTGTTACAGGTGATTTAATTCAGAAACGCAAAAAAATAGATGAGATACAATTGGGGAAACTATGCTTAAGTCTGTCCGAAGCGGCTAAAACATATGCAGTAACCGGGAATCATGAAATTTGGAACGATGACGTTAAACGATGGAATGAAATACTTGAAGCAAATAATGTTACTGTTTTGGACAATAAAGTTGAAATATTTAAAAAAAATAATTTTGAAGCTGCTGTCATAGGGCTTAAAGAGGGCTGTGATTATTCTGATGAATTTTTAGAATGTAAAGATTTAAAGACCGGTATTAATAAAATATTGCTGTCACACAGACCGGAAAAATTTAGCAATTACTGTTCGTCTCCGGATTGCATCAGACCGGATTTAATACTTTCGGGCCATGCTCATGGCGGGCAATTCAGGATACCATTTATCAATACAGGCATATATGCACCTAATCAGGGAGCTTTCCCAAAATATTCATCTGGTCTTTATATTTCTGATAATAATGTCCAAATGTCAGTCAGCAGAGGATTAAGCAACAGCGGTTTTCCTGTCAGGATACATAACAGGATTCATTTGCCGATTATTCAGTTGAAATGAAGGTAAAAAGCAGCAAGATACAATTTTTAATATCGAAGTGAATAAATCATCCTGATGTTGGTGAAATTATATTCAGAAATGTAATGAATATGCTAATAAACACAACAACAGAAAGGAAAAAAACGTGATATAATTCCGTTTACAGTAACAGATATGTTTATACCAAAAAGAATTATTTTTCAAAAAGAGTCACTGGATTATGATATGGGCAGGGAGATACTTGCCAAATTCGGCAATAATGATAACATAGAAATAATAAATATGTCATCTAATAAAATAAAGCAGCATATTCCGGGCGACGTCCTGAGTGAGCAATATAAGGAAGGAAAGAGTACTTTGGTAGTCGGAATCAAAAAAAGTATGAAATTTCAAACCTGCAAACCTTCAGCTCATTATCAGATGCCTCTTATATCAGGCTGTATGGGTCAATGTGAATATTGTTACTTAAATACCATGTTAGGAGATAAGCCTTATGTAACGGTATATGTTAACGTGGATGATATTCTAAATCAGGCAAAGAAATATATAAATGAAAGAATACCTGATGAAACTATATTTGAAGGAGCTGCAACATCTGACCCGGTACCGGTTGAACCTTTTACCCATTCGCTGGGAAAAGCAATAACATTCTTTGGCGGTGAGGAAAAAGGGAGATTTAGATTTGTAACAAAATATAACGATATAGATTCATTGCTTAATTTAGAGCATAATGGACATACAGAAATAAGATTCAGTATCAATACTTCTTCTGTGATAGATAAGTATGAGCATTTCACAGCCTCCAGAGATAAAAGGATAGAGGCAAGCATAAAGGCCGCTGAGGCAGGCTATCCCATAGGATATTTGATTGCGCCTGTATTCATTTATCCTGAATGGAAAAAAGAGTATCATGATTTGCTTCTTAGTTTGAAATCAAAGCTTACTAAGGAGCTGAAATTCCCAATAACTTTTGAAATTATATCTCACCGTTATACAACAACAGCAAGGAACAGAATACTCCAGGTATTTCCTGACAGCATGCTGCCAATGAACGATGAAGAACGAAAATATAAATACGGTCAATTCGGGTACGGAAAATATGTATACCCAAAAGAAAACTTAGATGAAATTAAACAATTTTTTGAAAGAGAGATTGAGGAACTTTTCAAAAATAAAAAGGTTAAATATATCATATAAAATTATAATTAATAAAACAATGATACAAATTATAATAAGTATGTTGTATAATTATTGTAGTAAATCGACATATTTAAAAAGGACAGGCTTTGTAACTGTTGAATAAAATATTTGTAACTGTTGAATAAAATAAAGGAGAATACTATGTATCGCGTAGGAATAGATATAGGTTCTGCTGCTGCCAAGGTAATCGTAATGTCGGGGGGCGGCAGAGAAATATTGTATAATTTGCTTATGCCCACGGGGTGGAGCAGCAAGGAGACGGCTTTCAGCATTCAGAGCTGGTTAAAAGAGCGAAAAATTACAACAGATAATTCTCATATAACTGCGACAGGTTATGGAAGGGTATCAGTACCATTTGCACACAAGGTTGTAACCGAAATAACATGCCACGGCAGAGGAGCCTATTATTTAAACGAAAAAGATTGCACTGTAATAGATATAGGAGGACAGGACACAAAAATAATTGCTGTCAAGGACGGTATAGTAACTAATTTTATCATGAATGATAAATGCTCCGCAGGAACAGGCAGGTTTCTGGAAATAATGGCAAACACTCTTGGAGTTACGCTTAAAGAAATTTTTGATCTTGCCGAAAGAGGAAATGAAGTGTCTATAAGCTCAATGTGCACTGTATTTGCAGAATCGGAGGTCATCAGCCTGATAGGAAACGGAAGACCAAAGGAAGACATAGCCTGGGGAGTTGTAAATTCTATTGTAAACAAGGTTTATACCTTGAGTACTAAATTAAATTCGGATAATGACAATTTCTTTTTAACCGGAGGGTTTTGCGAGAGCAGGTATATGTGTGACCAGCTGGGTAAAAAGCTTAAAAAGATTGTTAATTCTAATAATATGGCACGTTATGCAGGAGCTGTCGGTGCAGCACTTTCAAAATAGGCGGCAGCGAGATGAACGATAAATTGCGCTCCCAATTGGAAGAATTCAACGACATGAGGCACAATGCCTTTATAGCGGCCTTAGAGCTTAAAAACCAAGGAAAAAATATAGCCGGGATTTATGGGGTTAATGTTCCGAGAGAAATACTGTGGGCAATGGATATTGTTCCTGTAAATATATATGGAATTGACGGGTCCAATATTAAGCCTGCAGAGGAAGTCATTGATAATAATTTATGCTCTCTGATTAAAGCAAGCTATGGATATATAATTACTGACAGATGTCCGTTTTCACATTTTGCGGATATTGTAGTAGGCACCGATTATTGTCCCCACAAGAAATTTATGATTCACAAACTTGAAGGTATTAAGCAAGTATACATAATAAAGGAAAATACAAATGAGCATGTACTGGTATCAGAATACGAAAAATTTGTTAAATTCCTTCAGAAAAAGTTTGATACGATACTTGACAAAGACAAGCTTTCGGATATAGTAAATAAAACCAATGCAGTAAGCGTGATTATAAATGAAATAACGGATATCTATTTGCATCACACAGATGTCATATCTGCCGTGGATTTAATAAATATAGTATACGGAAGCCAATTTGTCTTTGATTTAGACGAGCGTTTCAATAAGCTTAATAGTCTTAAAAAATCTTTGGAGGAGGCTATAGTCGGATCAAAAAATATGAGCACATCCAATGTACTTATAACTGGTGCTCCCATGGTACCATTAAGGGATGAGCTGTCAGAAGAACTGCATGCTGTAAGAAATTCAGTTATTGCAATATCAGATTGTGAGGGAGAAAATTACAGGATTATTGATAATTGCGGTGATATTTACCATGTTCTTGCTAAGAAATACCTGACTGTAAACATAAAAGAGGATGTAAGCAGAATTATTTCTAAATATAATATATGTGCATTGGTCAGAGCAAGTATGAGAGGATGCAGTTTTATGAAAAAAGACTGCTCAGAATTTTCAGAGCTTCCGTGCTTGAAAGTAACAGTTGATTATAACGGCAATGAAAAAGAAAATATATCAAAGCTCCGGGAATTCATAGAGCAATATTATGTATAATCACATGGAATGCCAATCAATGAATAATAAAAAAATTTCATATCAGGGCTATGTTGTATAAGTTTATGTTTCTTGTAATTTCAATATTTTTCCACTATAATTTATATTGAATTGTTAAATAAATAATTTATTAGTGGAGGTTTTAAAATGGCAGATTACAAAGAAATGTGGAAAAGCCTGGATATGAATTTGGAGTTGCATGACCAGTTGTGTGAAGTATTGCCTGTTGCATTTGGGGATGTATATTTAACACAGGAAAATCGTCCGGAATCAATGGACTATTATAATTTTGTAGTTTCAGAAATTCACGGTGTCCGTCCGGCAGAGCTTATAGAGCATCAGAAAAAGGGCGGTAAAGTCTTAGGAACATTTTGCGTATACGTTCCCGATGAAGTTGTTTTTGCAGCAGATGCTATTGCCACCGGATTATGCGGAGGTTCTCAGTTCTGGGTTCCCGGAGGAGAAAAGGTATTGCCTACAAGTACATGTCCTCTTATAAAGGCTTCTGTAGGTGCACGTCTTGATAAAACATGTCCATTCTTTAGAATCGCAGATATGTATGTGGGTGAAACGACTTGTGATGGAAAGAAAAAGGCATGGGAAATACTTGCGGAAGATGTTCCCGTCCATGTAATGGATCTGCCTCAAATGAAACGCCCGAAGGATATCGCCGCATGGGCAGATGAAATAAAAATATTTTTGAATAGAGTAGAGGAGCTTACAGGAAACAAGGTGACTTCCGAAAAACTGGCTGACTCAATTAAGCTTATCAACGATAAAAGAAGAGCATTGGAAAGACTGTATGCTTTCAGAAAAAACGAAAACCTTCCTATAAGCGGTAAGGATGTCCTTTTAATATCACAAATTGCATTCTATGACGATCCTACACGATTTACATCAATGACAAACAAGCTTTGTGATGAACTGGATAAAAGAGTTGAAGAAAATGTAAGTGTATTCCCTACAGGAACAAAGAGAATAATGCTCACAGGTACACCTCTTGCAATTCCCAACTGGAAGCTGCATCATATAATAGAAACAAGCGGAGCAGCTGTTGTAGTTGAAGAAATGTGTACAGGCACCAGATACTTTGAAAATCTCGTAGACGAAACAAAATCCACACTTGATGAGCAGGTAGTTGCATTGGCAGACAGATATATGGGAATCAACTGTGCATGTTTCACTCCTAACGAGGGCAGAGTAGAAGATATACTCCGCCTGGCTGAAGAATATGATGTTGACGGTATTATAGATGTTAATCTGAAGTTCTGCAACCTGTATGACACTGAAGGCTACAAGGTAGAAAGAGCAATAAAGGAAGCGGGTATTCCGGTTCTTGGCATAGAAACTGATTATACCGACCAGGATGCAGAGCAGCTAAAAACGAGAATAGGTGCATTCATAGAGATGCTGGGAAACAGACAGAATGCTTAACAGGAGGATTAAGAATGGCAGAAATGGAGTACTATGTAATTTTTCCGAATGTTGAAAACGGGCTTAGACTTAATGAACTGTTGAAAGCTGAAAAAATTTCTGTCACAATAGCTCCGACGCCCAGAGAGGCAACCAAATGCTGCGGCATTTCTCTGCTTATTAAAAATAAAAACGACATATCGGCTGTTAAAAAAATAATTGATGATAACAACGTGAAAGTTTTAGATATTTTTGAGACAGTAAATAAAAGAGACCCCATGAGAAATAAATTTTGCTAGATTGACTGAATTTAATCGATTGTTTAAGATCACTGTTCAGTAAAAAAAATAAGTAGTCATTATAATATGGCTACTTTTTTTTACCGTTTCAAAATTAGGGGTAAGCACGAAATCAGGATATCGATTCCTTGGTTTTTTATATGTTTTGTAAGACAGGAGCTGATAATAACAATGATAAAGTGATAACAAATGGTATTGTTTCAAACAACTGCTATTACTATGATATATCTGGCTGTATATCCTTTTAGTTAATATTGAAGTTCAATATAATTAGATATATGATTTATATATAAAAAAATATATAGGGGGATATATTTATAATGAAAAAAATAATGATTATATCATTTATTTTGATGATTATATTGTCGATGAGCTCAATAATAACTAATGCTAAAGCCAATATTCAAGGTGATATTACTGATATTGACAGTAAACAGTTTGATGAATCTGAAATACAAATACCTGATGTTAATCAGATAATAAAATTAGAGAAAAATTCTAACGAGCCGGCTATAGAAGAAAATGATGATATTGATAGCGATGTTAAAAGTAATACGCAGGATAAAACACCTAATTCAGGTAATGCCCAATATACTATGACTGAAGCGCCTGGACCTATTGAGGGAAAGGTGGTGGAAGGAAAAGCAGGTAGAAGGTTGATAGACCCAAATAAGCCAATGATAGCTTTAACATATGATGACGGTCCATCTAAATTTACATCGGAAATATTAAATATACTGGAAGAAAATAATTCTGCCGCAACATTCTTTGTGTTAGGTTTAAAAGTAAATAGCAACAAAGATATTTTAAATAGAATTATTGAAGAAGGTAATCAAATAGGCAATCACAGCTATAACCACAAATACCTGACAGAAATAAGTGATGAAGAATTGTACAAGCAAATCAAAGGAACAGATGATTTGATATATTCAGCCACCGGTTACACACCATCAGTAATGAGACCGCCATACGGTGCAACAAATGAAGAGTTAAATAAAAAAATACAAAAACCGATTATTAAATGGTCTATTGACACACGGGACTGGGAAAATAGAAATTCTGAAATTATTAATAAAACAATTCTTGAAAATGTGAAAGACGGAGACATAATATTGATGCACGATTTATACGACAGTACCACACAAGCATCCAGGATAATAATTCCGGAGTTAATTCAAAGAGGATTTCAGCTTGTGACAATAGATGAATTATTTGAATACAGAGAAATTACACCTACAGCTGGTCAACAATATTACAACATGTACAAAAAATGAAATATTACAGAGGAAATAGTGGAGATTTGACAAAAATCTCCACTAGAATAGACCCAACTTATGTCGCAAAATATCTATTTTGCGACATAAGTTGGGTAAAAACGAAGAACAGACCTGCAAATACCTCAAATTTCAATATTTAGCACTTTTGAGCCCAAATTTAGCTTAAAACTTTTTATACAATATTTTATTGTTTTCATTTTTATTTTTTATATTTTAATAAACTAGATTATAGATTATTTTTATTTTAGTAAAAATTTTATTGTTATATATAGCGATAAATATTCTTGGTCAGCTACTTGTTGAGCTTGTAAATTAATATATCGATACTTAGCTAAATGGCTATGTATTCAGCTATTATTCATACCCCTAAAAATCCGAGGCTTTAAAATGCGTTTTAACGAAAGTTAATTTATTTCTTGAGCATTTATACCTGAAGAATTTCTATAAAAACAATTTGACTTAGATATTCTGTAAGTTAATGCCAGAAAACTAAGTCAAAATGATGGCCTTTTAATTTTTAGCCTATAGTATGGTATATTAAATACAATATCTATTATCAATTATTATAATTCATCAATGCTACACCCATGATTGCCATTATAATACCGACAACTTTATATATATTAACAGACTCCTGAAATATAAGTATTCCAATTACTACTGATATTACATTTACTATTGCAGATGAAAATGGTACTATAAAGCTTAAATCATTTTTGGATACAATTCCGGTCCATAAGAAAAAGCTGGACGCATAAAATAATAAAGCTAAAGCCATTTTAAGTGTTATGTTAAAGAAAAACAATCCTTCATTAATTCCAAGCTTAATAGGTTCTCCTGACAGTTTCATCAAGAAAAGTCCCATTACAGTAAATAAAATGTATGCAATAAAATTATACACAGCTCTCTTCTCTCCTCTATTTCCTTCGATTATCTTCCGGCAATTTTACCGAGCAGGCCAACACTAAAAACGGGAAAATAAGATTTATAAACCAAAGATATCTATAATCCTGAGCAGGCATTGTCAGAAACACTATTAGGGCATTGCTTAACAGCGGTATAAATAAACTTAACCTTTTATCTCTTATAATTATTACGTAAAGCATCAATATAAATTCCAGTGCCAGAAAAAATCCGGTTCTCCATACCAATGTATTTGACAGGTAATTTTCATAATATGTTATTCCAGCGATTTTTTCAACTACTCTTGTCATTATATTTTCAGATCTTGATACTCCGAATTCCTCTGTCATTTCCTTTTGGATTACTGTTGTATAGGCGTTATTGTAACTAAACGGATCTTTAGTAACCGACCACATGGTGGTTGCAAGGTTGAGTTTATCTCCGATAATTACTTCTGGTTCTTTGATTAATGCTTCAATGTACATTTTCAAAGCTGTACCGGTATTTATTTTTGAAAGATTATTTAAAAACTTAGGTGTATTGCTTGAAAGTGTATCAGCAAAGTATGGATTATAAAATTCGTACATTTGTTCAGGGGCACAAACAGTTTCAATCAATTTTCTGTTTTGACTGCTAAGGTCATCCTCTTCCCCACTCACATACATAGCAGCAAAACCTTGATATACAGGACGCAGTTTCATACCGGGTGGATTTGGAACTGCTTGTAATCTATCAGGTATTACATTATTTATTAAAATAACTATCAAAAATATAGTTGCCGTAGAAATATAGTAATTTCTTTTTTGAATTTTATTTTTACTGTTAATTACATATATAAATGCTAATGCCAGCATTAATATAAATGCTAATATTCCGTTAAAACGGAAGAGGCATATTGTAAGCAGGCAAAAAATAAATTCAAATACATGGAAAATTTTACTGAAATATTCCCTTTCTAATGTCAGTTTAAAAAGTATTAAGGTTCCCCATAAAAGCCCTACAGTAAAAGGTATATCCTTCCATTGTGTTACTACATTTACGCCGGTTGAAGGAATTGTACTCATTACTATGGCGGTAACATAAATTAATTGCCATTTAACTCTGTTTTTTAAAAGCATAATATAGAATGCTGAAGTAACTGCAGAAAAAAATAAAATTTGAAATATTGTAATTATGGCATAATTGTCCCAAATTTTTAACAACAGCCCAATAAAAAGTGTGTGACCGATAGGATGCCATGTATTAAAAGAAATAATGCCTTTAAGCTGGCTTACCTGATTGTAGGTGTCATAAGACATATTTCCCGGATTGAGACCGTAAAAATATGCTCCAAGTATAGCAGCTTGTATAATAAATAATATAAAATAATGAGTTCGGTAATCTATGCCTGTATCTGATATGTCTATAATGTACATTCTAAACATATCAAGTAAGCTGAAGGACAAAAAAATATAAATAACTGCAGTTATTGATAATAATAAAAAGTAATGCAGCTTGTTTAAAGTAATCCAGTAACCGGTATTATCATATAAAAAGGATTTTCCGAAATAAAAAAAACTGACAATTAACCCAAATATAATAGTAAGTACATAGTTCCCAAAATGCATTTTCAAAGATGTTATTGTCTTTGTGCTTTCTGAATCTTTATTTTTGTGCATCCATATAACAGATACAATGCTTATCAGTATAATAATAACCGTTATCATATAAGCGCTTTGAATAAGCTGTTGCCTCCAGTTAAAATAAAAAGATGTATATATTAATATATTAGAGTACAAAATCCATAACAAAAATCCTGTTACCTTGCTTGAAGTTACTGATTTCATTTTTCACCGTCTTTCTCTTTATTATCCGTCAGTTCGCTCTTTAAAAGCGCAATTTCCTGAACCAGTCTAATCGATTGCTTTTTAGATTCAGACATTGAAAATGAAAGATTAATGATATTGCCGGCAAGAATGCATATTGCAAGAAAGAATATAGCATTTGTCGGCTCCTTTATTCCTAACACCATTGCTATTTTGTCTATCAAATTTGGAAAAATTACTAATATAATAACAATCAAAAAAGCTAAAAACCAAGGCATAGAAAATTTAACGCTGTATTTTTGTTTTCGTATCTTTTCAAACAGGTAAATTATAATACTAACTGATATAATAAAAATCCATACTTGTGTTACCACATTCATACTAATACCTCTTTTGTCTATAATTTTTTGTAGTAGTCAATGATTATTGAAAAACTAACCTTTAGCATATAGTATATTGACTGTATTTTATTGATTGAAGACTTACCTTCATTTCGTGAATTCATTGTTACAGGTACTTCTGTAATTTTGAATTTTTTGCGCATACAAAAAGCAATTGTTTCAGGCTCTGGGTAGTCATGGGGGTAATTTTCTACGAAGGCCGTCATTACCTTTTTGTTAATCATCCTAAGGCCTGATGTTACATCCTTAATTTCTTGCTTATGTAAAACTTTAATGAGCTTAGATAATATTTTAATACCAAACCTTCTTAAAGCTGTTGATTGGAACCCCTCTTTAGACAGATATCTTGAACCGATAACTATATCACTGCCGTTTTTAATCATTTCATCATACATTTTATCCAGATATTCGGCATCATGCTGTCCGTCTCCATCAAATTGTACAGCTATGTCATAGTTGTTTTCCAACGCATAGATGTACCCTGTCTGAACACTTGCGCCAATACCTAAATTTATTGGCAAATCAATTACATTGAAGCCTTTCTCACGGCATAAAAATATTGTATTATCTGTTGAGCCATCATTAATAATGACATAATCAAAGTCAGCGGCATTTTTTCTGAGATCATCAATAACTCCTATCAAGTTATTACTTTCATTATAAGCCGGAATAATAACTATTTTTTTCATAGCTCACCTTTATATTCTAATAATGGCATTACGATTATATTATTATGTCTAATTATCAGCCTTATTATGTATCTAAATATGTTGATATACCACGTAAAAATATTAACTGAAACCTTTTGTTTATTATGCTTGTCTTTTTTTTCATTTTTTTATATAATTAAGCTTATAAAGATTTTGCGACATTTTGCTGTATTAAGGAGAAAATTATGTATGTAAATTACAGTGACCTATGCCCTGCTCCCATGAGTGATTTTTTAGAATACATGTTATCTATCAGAGGCAGGTCTGCTAAGACTGTCAGTGAATATTTTCTTGACTTAAGAACCTTCTATAGATTTCTTGTAATGAGATATAATCTGTCCTCCCAAGTCGAGATATTTGATGAAATTGATATTAACCTTGTTACTCTGGATATACTTAAGAAAGTTAAAATCATGGATCTTCACGCTTTTGTCGGTTTCATAGACAGAGAAAGAAATAATACAAACAGAACCAAAGCTCGAAAAATTGCATGCCTCCGCTCTTTTTTCAAATACTTATATTCAATTGTCAGATTAATTCCGGTAAATCCTGCTGTTGATTTGGAAACACCTAAGAAAAACAGCCGTCTGCCTGTTGCTCTCACTTTAGATGAATCTAAGGACATGCTCTCCTCTATCAATGGTAATAATGAAGAACGTGATTATGCAATTATTACATTGTTTTTGAACTGTGGTTTACGGTTATCCGAACTTATAGGTATAAATATTGATAAAATTAAAGGTGATACACTGACGGTTGTAGGAAAGGGCAATAAGGAACGGACTATTTATCTGAATGATGTTTGTATTAAAGCAATAGAAGATTATTTGGCTGTCAGACCGGAAGCAAATCCCGGACATGAAAATGCGCTGTTTATAAGCAATCGAAAAACAAGATTCACTCAAAGAGGTGTACAGCACATGGTTGACAAATATTTTAATGAAGCAGGTTTAGCTGGAAAGCATTATTCTCCACACAAGCTTCGACACACCGCTGCAACCTTGATGTATCAATACGGACACGTTGACATAAGAGCCTTGCAGGAAATTTTAGGTCATGAAAGTGTTTCAACAACACAAATATACACGCATATAGATAAAGAGCAGCTTCGTGATGCAGTAAAACTTAACCCGTTAAATAAAAATAATACTTAAAGGATGCACGACAACTTGTCAAAAAAAACTTTCTTTACATACAATATACACCAGCCAAATAAAAGAAGGTGAAAGATGAGTACTGGAATTTTGTTCGCATAAGCGATGAAATTATCATTGAAATTCACACAATTTCGGATTGAGATGACTAGAACGAAATGGAATACATATTAAGTTACGTTCTTTTTTGCAGAGAGAGGATAAACGTTGCATTTAAGCAGTCTAATGTAAAATCAATTGATTTATAAATAAAAATATGTATAAGAAATGCTATTTAATGGAACTGTTTATATCAAAAATACGTCTTAAATATAAGACGTATTTCTATAGGAGTTAAAAGGGCAAAAAATGTTACATGAATATTTTATAATAAAATAGATTTAGTATTAATGGAGGTACCATGATTAAAATTAAACTTTGCTTATTATTAATCGTTGCAATTGCCTTAACTGGTTGTAAAAATGAAAATCCAAATCCTGTACCGAACCATTCAATTCAAAGTAGTGAAGATGATGAAATCGAAGAGCCTAAAACAGAAGATGAGGTGGAAAATTCAGAGCAACAAACAAACGAATCAAATAATTCTGACCAAAACAATACTGGTGAAAATCAAGTCCAAAACTTAGAGTTAGAGCCTGTTAAGGATGGATTTAAGAGAGCTACTGTACATCCATGGCTAATTAAAAATGGGCTTAATTTTGAAGCTGTTTCTCATCCGGAGTTCGATGACAAAGAATTGGACAAAAGTAAAATAATAATAGATGTTCTTGACGATTGGACACAAAGCAATGATGAGTTTCTTGATTCTGAAAGACGACTGGAAGGATTTAGTACAAGTAGGGTCACAAATGATTTCATAATGGATAAAAGCATTCAAGATTTACACGGTGGTGGGGGACTCATCCATTATGGTGATTCTGCCATAGTGACAAGCGGAATAACGGATAAAGGATATCCTTACATACAATATGCACGTGGCGGAATCAAAGATGGTGATAGTGTTTCTTACTGGGATTTTGTTCGTGTCAGTGATGAGTTAATTGTTGAATTTCACACATTCTTAAACTGGGATGACAGAGAAGCAATTGCAGATATATTAAACTCTTTAGTATTTATAAAAGAATAACAAGCTGAAAGCCTATTCTGACTTTCAGCTTGTTTGTTGCTTCATAGAGTGTAGTCTTACTTTTTAGAAGTAGTACGAAGTTCTTTAATGGTGAAAGTGTCAAAGTTAAGGTCCATTGAAATATTCAAAGTTCTTGTTACTCCGTATTGGTCGCCTGCGTTATGAACCGAATCAAGAACTAAGATTTGGTCTGTTGAAGTACCGGCTCCAGAATATTCATAAGCAACAACCCAATGTTGATCGTCAGTGGAAGTATTTTCTGTATGAACTAAAACAGGTTTTTGCAAGCTAATTTGTTCTCTTATTTTGGTCAAATATCCGGCTTGAGTTAATCCTGTGATTTGTACTGTCGAGAAGTGTTTTGCTGCTGGCCAGGAAACGCCATCACTTTCAGTATACAGCCCATCTGCAAAAGCCTGGGCTATTGTATAGGCACTACCCTTATAAAATGCACTTACACTACAAGCTCCACATACCGCACACCCATACGTTTTTATCCAATTGGAAGTTCCCGTATACTTTTGGTTGTAAATACTTCGGATTCCGAGCCCTGCAATAAGTTTTGACGAAGGAACATTCCACGGTTCTAGTTTCCACTTCTGTGAGTCTGAACCAACGGAAGCTTCCCATCTTACATCATCATTATCCTTTGCTGTAAGATAACGATTATTATGGTTTGCAAGTCTGATTCTGTAGATATTATTAGATGCATCAACAGGATCCATTACGATAACGGAATCTGTGTCACTTCCAAACTCCTGATAAATATCACAATTCCCTAAATTAGCGGAACCATTATAATGGTCCACACCATAACTTGTGTCAAGAGCTGTCAGAAGCTTTAATCCTGCGGACCTAGAAGAAATAAACCATCCTTGCGAGTTGGCCCCATCTACTTTCGTAAACAAGGTCACATTTCTCAGATTTGAAACTTGTTCATTCCCATAAACATTCAAGTATTTCCCTGAAGATTCCGATTTAAGCCAATATTTGTAGATGATAAAATTGAATTAACAGAAAACGACAAATAAGATTTTACAGTTTTAGATGTCAAGATATGTAACTCCAATGTATAATTATAGAGCATTATACAAAGGAGGACAGCACTTTGAAA
>JAEXUD010000068.1 GCA_023453025.1 Bacillota bacterium | reverse complement strand
CATATAAGGTGCGTTCAAAAGATACTTTAAACAAAATATCACAAAGATTTAACATACCGCTTAAATTACTTTTATCATTGAACCCTCAAATTTTATATAACGGAAATATATCAGTAGGACAGAAGGTTTTTATTACAAATAAACAACTGCCTATTGATATCATTAATCAGGTTTCTGAAATTGAATCTAATTCTAAGATTATTATGGAAGATATTAATAATGAAAACTGGGATGAAGCTTTGGATAAGCTTGCTCTGATTAAAACTGATTTTAATGATTTAAAACCAGCACTTATTTCAAAATCAGTGCCGACAGATTTAATCAATATAATTGATAATGCAATAATAAACCTGGAAAAAGAGATTAACTTAAAAAATATTCACGAAGCTAAAGTATATGCGTATATAATTGTTGAATATATACCAGATGTAATAGATATTTTAATGCAGGAAAATTAAACCTTCACATATTGTTTACAAAATAACTATATGCATAAAAAAATTAAAAAATATTTAATTTATTATAAAAATAAAGTATAATAAGATAACGTTAACAAATATTATTATTTGAGGTGGAATGCTTTGAACGGAAAAATTGTATTTGTTGTACCTGATGAAAAATTGGCTAATACGGCTAAATCTGCTATCAAAGAGCAAAATGAGGATGTAGAAATATATATAGGATCTTTCAGTGAGGGACTCAGGCATGCCCGAAGTGCAATAAAGGAGGGAGCCAATATTATTATCAGCCGAGGCGGAACAGGAAATTTAATAAAAAGAAATGTTGAAATTCCGGTTGTCAATATAGAATTCGGCAGCTATGATGTTATCAATTCAATTTATAAAGCCATAAAAACCTCAAATGCTATAGGTGTTGTTGGTTTTAGCGGAATGTCATTAACATATAAAAAAATCAGTCATATAATGGAGAGAACATTTTCTGCAAAAATATATACATCTACAATTAAGACAGAAAGAGAAATCGAACAGCATGTACATAATTTATATACATTGGGATGCAGGGTGTTTATAGGCGGACAAGCTGTAATGGAAATTGTTAATATGCTCGGCTATGAAGGGGTGCTTATTGAAACAGGCAAGGAAGCAGTATCTGAAGCTATAAGCTATGCAAAAGGATTGATGGAGGTTCAGCTTATAGAAAAGGAAAAGGCGGCTATATTAAGATCGATAATAGATTTTGCTTATGACGGAATACTGGGTATTGACAAACAAGGGATGATAACAGTTTTTAACCCTGTTATTCAAAAAATTACCGGAGTATCTTATGAAAATGCAATTTATAAAGCGGTTGACGATGTTGTAGAGAATACTCGTATGGTACAGGTTCTTAAATCAGGTGTTCCTGAGTTAGGTGAAATACAGCAAATTGGCAATACATCCATTGTCACTAACAGAGTTCCTATAGTAGTAGATGGGGAAATATTTGGTGCAGTAGCTACATTTCAGGAAATAGAAAAAATACAAAAAATGGAGACTCAAATCAGGAAGAAACTACTTGCTAAGGGGCATGTAGCTAAAAGTACATTTGATGATATTAAAGGTAAAAGCAAGGAGATATTAAAAACTAAAGAAAAAGCCAGACTATATGCGGAGGTTGACAGTACAGTATTAATCATGGGCGAGACCGGTACAGGCAAGGAGCTTTTTGCACAAAGCATACACAATACCAGTTTAAGGTCAGATAAACCGTTTGTTGCTGTAAATTGTGCCGCTCTTCCTGAAAACCTCCTGGAAAGCGAATTATTTGGTTATATAGAAGGGGCATTTACCGGGGCGAGGAAGGGCGGCAAGATTGGTTTGTTCGAGCTTGCACACGGAGGAACAATCTTTCTTGATGAAATAAGTGAAATGTCACCTAATTTACAGGCGCGTTTCTTAAGAGTTCTACAGGAAAAGGAAGTGGTCAGATTAGGTGATGACAGGATAGTTCCGGTTGATGTCAGGGTTATAGCAGCAACAAACAGAGATTTATATAATGAAGTGGAAAAAGGAGATTTTAGAGAAGACCTATTCTACAGACTTTGTGTTTTAAGATTAGATATACCTCCTTTGAGAAACAGGAAGGATGACCTATATGAGTTGGTTTCTTATTTTCTTTATGAGAAAAACAGGATGCTTAACAGAAATGTCAAGGGCATAACAAATGAATCTATTGCTAAGATTGTTCTTTATGATTGGCCCGGAAATGTAAGGCAGCTTGAAAACTTTATTGAACGCTGCGTTGTATTATCAGGAAGCGAAGAAATTAATATAGATACTATTGATGAGGCAACTGATGGGGTTCCCGTACATATAAATGATGAGGAAAACATAATTCTGGAAAATCAAAAAAATAATAAAGGTGTTTTAAGGCATATTGAAAACGAAACTATAAAAAATGTTCTTGAGGAAACCAATGGTAATAAATCGCTTGCAGCTGAAAAATTAGGTATCAGCGTAACTACTTTGTGGAGACGTTTGAAGAATATAGAAGATAATGAAAAAGAAAAGTAAAGTTTATTTTAAAGATGCTGAATGGAGGAAATAAATTGACCGCGGATAAAATAATAGAAGTGGATTTTCTTGACAGAAAATTAAAGGAAGTAACTAAAGAGGATGCTCATAAGTATGGCATACTGCACAGGGCTTTTTCAGTAGTTTTATACAATAAAAACAGTATACTTTTACAGCAGCGAGCTCATGATAAATATCACTGCGGCGGCCTATGGACTAATACTTGTTGTTCCCACCCACGATGGGATGAGAACTTGACAGATGCTGTAAGCAGGCGATTAAAAGAGGAAATGAATATAAAAAATGTGCAGCTGGAGGAATTGTTACGCTTTACATATTATTATAAATTCGAAAACGGATTAACTGAATTTGAATATGACCATGTCTTTATAGGCGAATACAATGGTGATTATGAAATTAACAGGAAAGAGGCTTCCGATGCAAAATGGGTTGATATTGACACGCTGATGAAATGGATTAAAAATAATCCTCATGAATTTACACCTTGGTTTATAATTTTTTTACCTAAAATAAAAGAGTTTTTAAGTGAAGTTAATAATTTGTAAACAAATAACAGATATCATATGATATCTGTTATTGCATAGGTGTATCATTCAGCCTGGGGGGTGTATGAATGAATTATTATATTAAAATTAATGAAGCTTACTTCATTAATTTTAATAACTTCTTTAAAAAAGCTTAGAGGTACAAAGGTTCGGTCATTTTTTAAAACAGGTGCTTCTTCCAAAGCTAAAACGGCTCCGGTTATAGAATAGCTGTTTTCATTCATTTTAAATGAGATATTGCTGCCTATTTGTACACTTTTTTCATCGTTATCCCAGCTTACGCTGTACGCTAATGCTTCAGATATTGCACGAACAGGAACCATAAGATTTCCTGATTCGCTAATAAAAGCATTTGGGGCATCAATTATTGCATCATCCACGATTATTTCAATCTTATCCTCAATTTGTTCTGATAAGACAATAATTTTGTCAGGGGTGGTCTGTGCCGGAATACTCTTTGTCATAAAATCATAATAAATAATCATATTCCTGTTGGTAAGAACCGCTTCAAGGTCCTCAACAGTCGGTTTGGCAAACCAGTAAATTTGAGTATCATTTTCCCAAACTATTTCAGTTTCATCAGATATATTAAGCTTTAACTGCTTATCTTTGCTTAATAGGTTAGAATCAAATTTATCAGCTTTTACAAATCCTTCTTCATACACAGGTGTAACAATGTCTATCGAATATTGTGGGGGATAGATCATAATCATAGGTCGTCCTGATTCATAGTATCCTGTAATTTCTAAACCATTTTCAATTTTCACATCATCAGCATAATATGTATTTTCGCTTAAAATAAAATATGCTTCCTGGTTGTCCTCATTTTTTAAATAAACCTTTGTAATTACATCATCTGCTTTAACTATTTCTTCCACAGTTCCCGTAAATGAAAAATAGTAGGGTTGCGGCGAAGCATATTCAAGCTCGCCAGCCATAGCCGGGATTGAATATAGGAACGTAATTGACAAAATTAATGAAGTCAGTTTAATTATATTTTTCATTAGAACCTCCTGCCAATAATTTATGTTTTTTATTTAGACGATTTATTATTCATTAAAGTTCCATTATATAAATTATAATTTTAATAACAGGAACATATAAAAGATATTCAAATAAAATAATATAACAAAGTTTATTATTTTAGGAGGTTTGTATGTATAGAAACCCGTATGATGGATTTCAGTTTCCATTTTTTAATGATTCTAATTTGATGGGAACACAACAACAGAGAGATTCTCAAGAAATTATGAGGAGATTTCGTTCACAAAACGATGATATATACAGGGAATTGGAACAACGCGGATTAAACAGAAATTTAATAGACTACTTAATGCTTTTTTTGATTGGGTTTTTGCTCAATCAAGCAGATTCAAACCGACCGCCCCGGCAGATTTATGATCAGTTCCAAAACCAGTACCCGTGGTTTAATCTAATGATAAGACAAGTAAATATTCCTAGAAACATTGTGGACAGATATATACTAAGAATTATTGATATAGTTCTGAGATTAATTGCTGACGAGCAACCTGGACCGGGGCCTTCTCCTGCACCTGGATGGGCTGAGTGGGAGAGCCTTGGAGGAACATTGACAACAGCACCCGGGGCAGCTTCTTGGGGACCAAGGCGTATCGATGTGTTTGCCGGAGGAACCGACAATGCAATGTGGCATAAATGGTGGGACGGAAGAGCCTGGAGCGAGTGGGAAAACCTTGGAGGAGGTTTGACTTCAGCGCCGGCAGCAGTTTCTTGGGGACCGAATCGTATAGACACATTTGTAAGGGGAACCGATAATGCAATGTGGCATAAATGGTGGGACGGAAGTCGATGGAGCGAGTGGGAAAACCTCGGAGGAGTACTTACTTCAGCGCCTGCAGCTGCATCCTGGGGAGCAAATCGCATAGACACATTTGTAAGAGGAACAGATAATGCATTGTGGCATAAATGGTGGAATGGAAGCCGCTGGAGTGAGTGGGAAAATCTTGGAGGAAATATGACTTCTTCGCCTGCAGCAGTATCTTGGGGACCAAATAGAATTGATGTGTTTGCAAGAGGTTCAAATAATGATTTAATTCATAAGTGGTGGGATGGAAGTCGCTGGAGCGGATGGGAAAGCCTTGGCGGAACATTGACATCAGGTCCGGCTGCATCTTCGAAACGTGCAAATCATCTTGATGTATTTGCCAGAGGAACTAATAACAGATTGTTCAAAAGAACCTGGAACGGATCTCGATGGGAGGAATGGCAGGATCTGGGGGGGAACATTGACTCGGAACCGGCGGCAGTATCATGGGGACCAAGGCGAACCGATGTATTTGCCAGAGGACAAAATAGGAATCTGATTCATACCTTGAGTGAACAATAAAAACAGGAGATAATTGCAGCTGCAATTATCTCTTATTCATGAAGAAAGTATTTATTATAAGCTCCAAGCTTTGAAGCTCATATCATTATTATTCTATTTTACATCCGGCGTCTTCAATGCACTGCCTTATTAGGCTTGTATCGGTAGTATCGTCATAGCCAACTTCTATTGAACCTCTGCCTATATCTATATTAACCATGCCGACACCTTCAATATCATTCAAAACATTTTTCAACTGAGTCTTCATATTGTTATTTTGAATCCGAGATACAGTATAATGCACTTTATTCATAAACACACTTCCTTATATAATATTTATATAAATTAGTATTGGTTTATTCGGTAGTTTTATTTTGGCAAATATTAGAGAATATTCAAAGAGTTAATTATTAAGAACACCATCTTCGATTAACACCTGTTCCAAAGCCAGTACTATATTATTATCATAGAATTTACCAATACAGTGCTTTAATTCATCCATAGCTTCTTTTGGTGTTAAAGCATTACGATAGGCTCTATCTGATGTCATGGCATCATAGGAATCAGCCACTGCTATAATTTTGGCTTCAATACGTATTTCATCACCTTTTAATCCCTTTGGGTATCCCGACCCGTCTAATCTTTCATGATGTGCCTCAACAATCTCGGAGATGTCTTCGCTGAATTTACCCTGCAATAATTCTGAACTGTATGTGCTGTGCTTTTTAATATAGTTGAATTCTTCATCGCTTAGCTTTGAGGGTTTGTTTAATATTTCATCAGGAATAAAGCACTTTCCAACATCGTGGAAAAGGGAGGCTAAAGCTATAGAGTAATTTATTTCACCTGAAAGCCCAAGTTTGCCGGCTACCTTTACAGAATAATCCTGAACTCTGTTGCTATGCTTATAAGTGTACACATCCTTTTGTTCGGATTTATCTAACAGATTTCTTAAATCGTCAGTATATGTATATAGTAAGCTGTAAACCGGTTGGGATGTAATATATAACATTTTTGTATCAGTGAGAGTCCTGAATGGTACTGTTTCTTTTATATTATTTACGTAAAAATAATCGTCCTTTTGCATTTTAACAGATTTATTACCGTCATCAATGACAATTGATCCTTCTAAAATATAGTAAAATTCCATTAAGTCAGCAGTGCTTCCCGGAGTAATACTATTTGGCCGTTCTGCCTTGAATTCATATAACATAATTTCAAAATCATCTTTTCTTGCAAGAAGGCTCAGTATTGAAGTTCCTCTAACCTGATCAATATATTTATTATCTTTGCATATAAATAGTCCGTCCATTTCATCACTCCTTAAGCAAATATAATATATTATAGCATATTATTAAAAAAAAGAAATTATATTTGAAATAAAATAATAGGAGAGAATACTCCCTCCTAAATTATAATTTATTAATGTGCATAGCATGGATCAACTAATACGATTCTTCCGCCTATTGACACTTCAACGTAAGTCTTTGTAATTACAATCCCTACATCAGCAGCATCTTCAATTAATTTGTCCACTTTTTCTTCAGTTTTCTCAAGTAAATCTTCAATAATTTCATCAATGCATTCTTCTAAATCTTCGCCACTTTCATGTTTCTGAGCTTTGTCAGCTTGTTTTATGGCCTTTTCGACAGATTTAAAAATGTAATCATTAGTTTTGTCAACCCTTTTCAATATTACTTCATAAGCTGCCTCATTTGGTTTTTCTTTAGCATAAGCCGTAGGTCCAAACAATGTTAACAAACAAACCATAATAAGAATTACTGATGTTGCCTTTCTTAATCTTTTGTACATTTCTTTTACCCTCCACTATGCTTCAACCTTTATATGAGGTAAACAAAAAAACTCCCATTCGGTAGCTGGCTGCCAGTTTAAAGGCCCTGTAGCTTTGCGTCACTAACTTTCATTAGTTTTGCTATTATCGGTTGAAGTTGAATTTTTATTTATACCATAATATCACATTATGACAAAATAATCAAACATTTTATGGAATAAGTTTTAAAATTTAAGAAATAAACCATTTTTTATACTATATTATCCCTATATCTCACAAATTAACAGGTTATTTATAATATGTATGATGTTGCTTTACTTATTATTCTTCTTATTATTAGAAAATGTAATACTCGTGAAACGATTGAAAGCATAATTATATACTATGAGGTGATATAATATATGAAACAGTTAAGCAAGAACTTATGTTTATTTACAATCGGCGGGTTGTTGTATTATTTAATTGAAATACTCTGGCGCGGATACAGTCATGTAAGCATGTTTATAGTAGGAGGTATTTGTTTTATACTGATAGGTTTAATAAATGAATACCTATCATTTGACACACCGTTGTGGAGGCAACAGTTAATTGCTGCTGTTATTGTTACAGCTGCAGAGTTTATAGCCGGATTAATTCTAAATGTATACCTGCATTTAGAGGTTTGGGATTATAGCAGCATGCCATTTAATTTATTGGGGCAAGTAAGCTTGCAATACAGCACTCTATGGTTTTTATTATCATTACCTGCTATCATCTTGGATGACTGGTTAAGGTGGTGGATGTTTGATGAAGACAAACCATATTATAAACTTATATGAAGAGGATCTTTGAAAGGTCCTTTTTATATACGAAAATTAGTATATCAGAAGCATGACATATAAATATGAGTTCCTGGGGACAGTAAAATACGGATTGTGTGGAATCAGGTAAATAAATCGCTGAAATGGGAGCAACTGCGCCAGCTTTGAGACAAGCTTAAACAACAAACATATAATATATTATGGAGCTGAATAGCTCCTTATGAAGGGAGATGTAGCCATTATGGAAAATATAAATAATTTTAAAATCGGTGTATTAAGTGTTCTAGGTATGAGTGGCAGTGTAATAGCAAACTTGCTCGGAGGTTGGGATATGGCATTACAAACATTAGTGCTATTTATGGCTGTCGATTATATGACAGGACTGATTGTTGCCGGAGTGTTTAAGAAATCCGAAAAAACCGAAACAGGAGCTTTAGAAAGTAAAGCCGGATGGAAAGGTTTGTTTAAAAAAGGTGTAACACTGATGATTGTACTGGTTGCCACCCAGCTGGATAAAATGACCGGTACAGAAATTATAAGGGATGCGGTTATAATTGGCTATGCTGTAAACGAGGCAATAAGCATAATTGAGAATGCAGGTTTGATGGGTGTGCCTATACCGGATATAATTAAAAGAACATTGGAAGTGCTTAAAAATAAAGATTGCTCAAGAGATGATTAGAGTAGTCATAGACGGGACAATATTACAGGTGATGAGTGATAAGAGTTAGATATAACAAAGGCTGCAATTGAGCGCCATTGCTAAATAATGGATTCTCAGTGGAAATACAGAAAAGTAACCGGGCTGAAATGCCCGGTTATTTTAAAAATCAGTATTTATAAGTGTATTATCAATAAAATTATTGTTAGCTCCATTATTATTTATTTGAGTTGGAGTGTTATACCTTAATATATTATTAGATATTGTGTTAAAATCTGCTCCTGCATTAATGTTTATGCCGTTATCCTTATTGCATGCTATGAGATTATTGAGTATAATATTATAATCTCCACTAAGGTCAATACCACTTTCACTGTTGTTTTCAAAAACATTATTATACATATATCCGTTAACATCTGAAAACATAAATGCATCGCCTGCATTATCCTTTGATATATTTTCAATAACAACATTATTATTGCCGAAGAAAGCACGCAGTCCATTTAGACTGTTGCCTACGGCTACATTTTTCCAGATAAAATTACCTATCCCAGAAATTTCAAGTCCATTTCCGCCACATTTTTCGGCAAAATTGCCTATGAAATAATTTGTTGTATCATTTGACGGTAATACTTCAATTCCGTCGTTGATACAATGAGAAACTTTATTTTGAATAATTACATTTCCGTCAGATGTTTCTACTCTGATGCCATATGAAGCCTGTGCAAATTGATTTCTCAATATAAAATTAGAATTCGATCTAATAAGGGCAATACCTCTATTTCCTACACGTATAATCTTGTTATTTAAAATTCTATGGGCAAAGCCAGCAGTAAGCTGTATTCCATCATCAGTATAATCCATAATTGTGATGCCTCTGATTTCAACACCCTGCACATTAGTTAGGATAAAAGCGTCTGCTAATGTATTGCCTCCGTTAAAAATGGCGTTACGTCCTCTAGCTACAATTCGAAGATAATTTTTGGAAATGTTAACAGATTGATTGTATACTCCGTCTTCCAGTAGTAAAACATCACCCGGATTCACAGTTGCAGAAGCTATTAAAGTTGTCAAGTCTATGTTAGGGTTAACTAATATAACTGCCATATTATCACTTCTTTTCAATAAGTTGTCCTCTTTTTATAAGGGCATAATATTATATTCATAATACCCAAAAAGGTTACGGATAGAGAATAAGAAAGAGTCTACAAATTTAAAAGGTGCGTAATTTAAAATTTTCATAAAGATTGAACAAATACTTCATATAAAATTGATAAAAAATATGAATGTAAAAAATAATCCCCGCAGCTACAGAGGATTATGCCGTAAATAATTGGGGAAATATATTAATTGTACATGGTTGCAATATCAATCTTTATTTTTATATTTGTATTTACATACGGTCAGAGGGTTGAAATATATGCAACAGTTATCTGTTTCAGCGTAAAGTCCGTACTTTGACTGGTAATAATCTAACGCTTCTTTTAGAAACTCTTCAGTTACATCTAAATATTCAGCAAGCTCATATAAATTTGTACAACATTCAAAAGAAGCCTTAATCAGACTTTTCAAAGTAACCAGCTTTTCAAAAGACCAATTTCTGGCTTGCCTTTCTTGCTTGCGATTGCAGATGTTTTTTAAGTCAATAAGATTGCCTTCTGATGTATAATAGTGGCCGAGTTCCTCGGCAAGTATACATTTCTTTTCTGTAGTAGTATTCAATTTTCTGCTGATTGCAATGCAATTATCAGAATATAATCCCTTGATATCACTTTTAAAAGTAAACTCTATAACCTCAATACCCTCATCATCTGCTGTCTGTAATAATTTTTCATATGCAGTCATGGTCGCCTCCCCCGAGAAGTTATTCCTTGCCTTTTCTTTTACTAAGAACGTATTTTTTAAAATTCTCAATATCCTCAAGCTCTTCTTCTGTCCAGTCCACATCAATGTTATCTTTATGCGCTGCTATAGTGTTAGGTTGGCCGTCAGTTTGTTTGTGTTCGATTCTACCTTCCCCAAGAGCTTCTGTGTCAATATTGAGCTCTTTGCATATCTTGATAATATTATATATATTTGCCTTATCAACTCCTCTTTTCAATATGGTATCCACTGTTGAATAGGGCATATCTATTTTTATTGCAAATTCTCTTAGGCTTTTATACCTATCTAAAATTAAATTTTTTAATTCCAATTCTACTGACACAGCATAATTCCTCCTAAAAATTAATTACAAATATATTTTAATATATTATTTACGAAAAATCAAGAATTATTTACGAAAAATCAAAAATGCTTATTGACATTAACGAAAATTCGTATATAATATAATTATAATTTACTAAAATTCGTAAATAAATTTACTTTACTGGACACCTATATAAGCCGGCAAGTATATGGTGCCATAAAAATTGCAGATATAACTTTAACAGAGTTTGACGCAAAAGTTGGAACAAATGGAGTTTTATTGTGTATTGAAAGGATAAAAATTACAGTAGAGGAGAGATAAGTTGAAAAAAGATCATATAAGGGATTATGCAACAGAAGCATTCAGATATTATGCTTTCATTGGTAAGCCACATAAGGAAGATTTGGAAAAAAAGTATTATCAGGATGCACTTGACGAATACCAAAGAAGACAGCAGATAGGCGGAACAGGAATCAGCAAGCCTACAGAGCAGGCCATCATGTATGCCGAAGGTGTCATAAGACAAAAACAAGCTGAATTATGGGACATACTGGCTGTAGAAAAGACAGTTGCACAATTACATACATTGGAAAGACAAGCTGTTGAAATAGTTTATTTTTCACATGCGAAGGAGGATATGAGAAAAGGCGAAGTTCAGGACAGAGTTAATAAAGCTAGTATTGATATTCCGGCAGGGGCAGCCACAGTATATAGATATTTAAAAAAGGCAAGAGAGATATTTGCGTATGAAAGAGGATTGAGGAGATAATTTTTTATCTAAGTTGATAGTAGTAAGGGGTAAAAAACTGATATTATGATATCATCCAAAGAAATGAAGAACTTACTTGAGGCAAGCATAAATTAAGAGCATAATAACAGATTGCCGAAATTACAGTCCACCTGCGGCAAAAGACACTGTTTCCTCCGGCAGTGTCTTTTACATTGTACAGATAAAAAATAAAAGACCCAAAAAAACAATTTTAGATTTAAGTTGATAGTAGTAAGGGGTAAAAATCTGATACTATGTTATTATCCAAAGAGATAGATGAGGGTTTTCAAGACAGACCTTATTGCGGTAACAGTTGCAAGTAAAATACCAAAAGGATGCTCCTTTATATTATAAGGAGTTTTTTAATTGCGCTGTAACTATACCGTAAATGACAAGACTGCCGTCGGCAGGAAAACTTTGGAATAAGGAATAAAAGACATTTTATTGCGAGAGAAAGCTAAAAATAACATGGAAGAGAGGTATGTAGTTATGACTAAAAAAATAGTTAATATCATTAAACCTGATTTATGAACTGCTTATATATTTAAATTAATGATGTAAAATATGGTACATCTCTATATGTGAGCAAAGATGGAGGACAGCTCATAAATTGAAAAGTAGATTTTTCAAGAAAATTAAGAAAAGAGGTGGAATGGAAAAACCAAAAACATGATAAATGAGATAAAACAAGCTATTGTAAATAAGCTTCTTGAATTGTATCCGGGATATACAATTTATGATGAAGATATGCCACAGGATTTTAGTAGACAATCATTTCTGATATCTATTACAAACCAGAGCTACGGCAAGAGATTTGACAATAAATACAAAAGCTCTGTATCTTTTGATATTGCATATTTCAGCAATAAAGATGCGGAGGAAATCATAACGGATTGCCGGGATGTGCAGATGTCCTTGCTCAGGAATTTTGACTTGGCCGGACAATACAGGGCGTTGAATAAGAAAGCAACAATAACAGACAATGTGCTGCATTTTACTTTTGACATAAATTATTCTGAAATTAAAACAGAGGTGTCGGAAAAAATGCAGAAGCAAGAAACAAATACAAATATCTAAGAAAGAAGGTTAAAAAATGGCAGGAACATGGGAAAATCAAAATAAAATATTACCGGGAGCGTATATAAATTTTCTTACCAGTACTCCGCTGTCTATTACACCAGGTGACAGAGGAACGGTAGTTTTATTACAGGAAATGAGCGCAGGTACATCGGGAGAAATCTATACGGTTACCGCAACAGAAGACAATTATCCTGAAGGAACAGCAGCAGTTGATAAGCTGTTGGTAAACGAATCACTAAAAGGGGCAAAAACCGTACTGGTGTATAATTTAGGAACAGAACATGGTGCTGAGGATATTACCGTTGCATTATCCACGCTAAGAACCGTTCAGTTTAATGTACTGGCATATCCGTATAATGGTGTGAGCTTTGATGCTAATAAGCTTTCAATATCCGGATGGGTGGATTCGATGCGCAATGACGAAGGCAAGAAAATACAAGTAGTACTTGCTGATTATGAGGCTGATTCAGAAGCTGCTATAAATGTTTCACAGGGAATCAGACTGTCCGACGGAACAACTTTAACAGCGGCACAGGCTGTGGCATGGGTTGCAGGTATAACGGCAGGTGCAAGCGTCAACAAATCAAATACAGGCAGAAAATATGCGGGAGCTGTAGATGTAGTACCGCGCATGACAAAATCAGAAATGGAAGCAGCCATTACGTCAGGCAAATTTATTTTCAAGGTCGATTCCGCTCAGAATGTTACAGCTGTATATGATGTTAATTCACTTACTACTGAAACTGTCGACAAAGGAAAAGTATTCAGAAAAAATCGTGTTATAAGAACACTGGATGGCATAAATAATGATATTGTCGAAATATTTGAATCAAACTATATCGGTAAAATCAACAATAATGCTGATGGCAGGTCTTTGCTTCGCGCAACATTGATTGAATACTTCAATGAGCTGCAAAGACTTAATGCAATTCAGAATTTTACGGCTGAGGACGTAACTGTATCTGCAGGAGTTGATTCAGATGCGGTTATAATTGATTGTTATATTCAACCTGTTGACAGTGTGGAAAAGATTTATATTACTGTCAATCTGGCATAAGATAGGGAGGTATTTTTATGGATAATAATTACACCAGACTGGCCGATACCATATCGGCAAAAGAAGGCAAAGCATATATAACTATAGACGGTGTTAACAGGGAGCTTTTTGAAATATCCAGTTTATCAGCTCAGTTGGAGCTGAATATTCAGGCAAGGAGAATGCTGGGACACAGGATGACTCAGCATAAAGTGACAGGAGCAGAAGGTACCGGAAGTATGACAATGTACTTTATGAACAGCGGTATGCTGAGACAAGCGTTAGATTACATAAAGAAAGGTTCATACGGCGGAATAAAAATACAGGTTAAAAATGAGGACGAGCAGTCAACAGTCGGGGCTCAGGAGGTTGTGCTTTTAAATGTACTGCTGGGTACAATACCGGTTGCAACGATTGATGATCAGTCAGATGATCCTGTTACGGTTGATACCGATTTTACATTTGATGATATGGAAGTATTAAGCTATTTCGATTTGCCGGAAAATTATAGATAACAGAAATATAATAAAGAATCAAGGCTGTTGAAGGAGTCCGTACTGTAAGATATAGAAAGCAGGCAATGGTCAAGTATTCCGGTATATGTAGCATTGCCTGCCTTAAAAGTAAAGCAACAGAAGAATCTTTCAGCAGCCTAAAATATTCAAAAGAGATTGATTTTAATTATAAAGAAGAGAGGAATGATGAAATGAGTTCATTAAATGCATTTTTAAACCCTGTAAAAGTTGAAAATCAGGAGGTTGTTATTTCAAACAGATTCATTGAAGACGGTAAAACTGTTCCGTTTGTTATCCGTCCTATATCACAGGAGGAAAATAAGCAGCTTATCAAAAAAGTTACAAAAAGAGATAAAAAAGGTGTTGAAACATTCGACAGGGCGGAATATGTATCGGCCTTGACGGCAAGTGCTGTTGTATTTCCGGATCTTAAGAACTCAGAACTGCAAAGTGCTTATGGCGTGTTAGGTGAATCAGCACTGCTTCAAAAAATGCTGCTTGTAGGAGAATATGCGGAGCTGTCACAAGCCGTACAAAAGCTGAGCAGTCTTGATACGGATATAAATGAGGATGTCGAAGAAGCAAAAAACTAATTAAGCAGGGCGATGCAGAGTTGAATCTGGCGCATTTCGCCCTGCAAAAGCTCTGTATTCTTCCTTCAGCTCTGAATGAAATGTCTCAAAGAGAAAAGGCATTCATATACGCAAGTATACAAATACGAACTGAGGCGGAGAAAAAGGAAGCAGGCAAATTGAAACAGAAAGGAGGCAGAAAGGGATGGCGACATTAGAATTATCTCTTAATTCACTTGATGGATATTCTTCAAAACTTGAAAAAATAATTAGAAAAACATATCAAGTGACAGATAAGATATTTAAAGCAAATGCTCAAACAGATAAAATTAATAATAAATTTGAAGCCTCAGGCGCTAGTGCCGGAAAAGCAAGCATAGGTTTTAATAAGCTTTTTAAATCATTAGCCAGCATTGAAAATATTAAAAAAGGCATGGATATTATAGATGAATTCACCAATACATCGACCAGTCTTGCTTTAATAAATGACGGTCTGCAAACTCAGACAGAGTTGCAGAACAAGGTATTTGCTGCTGCTGATCGCTCAAGAGGTTCTTACACAGATATGGCAAATTCCGTTTATAATATGGCTAATCTGGCGGGTGATTCTTTCGGATCAAATGATGAACTAATAGCATTTGCGGAATTGGTGCAAAAATCATTCAAAGCCGGAGCAGCCGGTGCAGCAGAACAATCATCTGCAATGCAAAAGCTTACCCAGGCTATGTCAGATGGAAGCCTGCAAGGCGACGAATTTCTTTATATTATGGAAAATGCCCCGTTGATGGCTGATGCAATTGCAAAATTCACAGGAAAATCAAAGAGTGAGCTTGAAAAAATGGCGGCCGAAGGGGCAATAACTTCTGATATTATTAAAAATGCCATGTTTATGGCATCAGATGATATAAACAATAAATTTGAAACTATGCCTATGACATTTGCTGATTTATGGAATAAGATAGAAAACCATTTACTGCAGAATTTTGGCTTTATTATTCAGGCAGCAGCCGAAGCAGCACAATTTATAGGTGATAATTGGGATGATATAGTACCTATACTATATGGAGCCGCAGCAGGTGTATTTGCGTATGCTCTTGGACTGGGCATTCTTAAAATTGCGGAGATAGAGGCAACTATAGCGGATAAAGGTTTAAAAGCTACATTAATGTCCAATCCGTTAATGTTGGTAGCATTGGGCATAGGACTTGTAGTTGCAGCAATAGCTAAATGGGTTCAATCAGTAGGAGGTATTGATATAGCTTGGCAGATTGTAGTTAATAAGATTTTAACGGGATTAGATTGTTTGGCTATAGGTTATATGCTCTTTGTAAGCACTGTTGATAATTTTATCGAAGGCATGAAAGTTGATTTCTTAACAACTACACAGGAACTGGTGAATGGCGGAATAGATCTTATTAATGAGTTTATCAAAGCTGCTAACAAGATACTAGGTACTTCATTTGATACAATCGATAATGTTACATTTGGAGCAACGGCTCAAATAGAATATGAAGCGAATAAATCTGCACGATTGGAAGAATTAGAAAATGCTCGTTATGATGCCAAAATGAATAAATTCATGCGACAATGGGAAATTGATATTGCAAAAGAAAATGCTGTTGACAAGGCTGCAGATATAAATTCAGGATTTAATTTCAGTGCTCCTTCAAGTGTTGTGGGTACAGGCTCAAACATCAGCGGTATAAATGTCAATATGGACAATGAAGATTTACAGTATCTGAGAAATATAGCCGAGAGAGATTATATCAATCAATTCAGTACGGCAACACTGGCTCCAAGCATACAGATGACATTCGGTGATATACATGAGGAAGCAGATGCGAACAAGGTTGCAGGAAGTATAAAAAGAATATTACAGGAAGAAATCGCAACGGCGGCAGAGGGGGTGTACAGTTAATGAGCTACTCAGTATCTTTTAAATATAACAATGAAACACATGCATTACCTGTTAACCCAGAGCAGATAGAAATATCAATTGCGCAGGCCAATGAAAAGTATAATATATTAAAGCTGGGGCAAATAGTAGTACCAACCCATATGGAGCTTACAAAGTATAGCTTTGATGCAGAATTTCCGCATAGCTTGTGTCATTATGTTGAGAATGCGGGAGATTTCAAAACATCAGATTACTATTTAAAGCTTTTTTCTGATTTAAGAAAAGAGCTGAAGCCTGTACATTTCACAGCAAGCAACGAGTTAGGAGAAGCAATAAATTCCCTTGTATTGATTGAAGAGCTTACCATAACAGAAAAAGCAGGAGAAGAGGGAGACAAATATGTATCCTTTAGACTCTCTGAATATAAGGAATTTAATTACAAACCGGTTCAATCCGAAGCAGGGATTATTTTTGGAAAGTCATCGGAAATCGAAATGAATCCAAAAGGAACAGGACTTTATGTAGTTGTAAGCGGAGACAGTCTCTGGGCTATCGCAAAAAAATATTATGGCGATGGCTCAAAGTACAATAAGATTGTTGAAGCAAACAACATAAAAAATCCAAGCTTGATTTATCCGGGGCAAAGGCTGGTGATACCATAATGGAATTATTAACAGAAATAGACGGACAAAAGTATGATATCAGTGAACTTGTAAGAGAAGTAACATACACCGATAAGCTGAATGACGGCTGCAGTAAGCTTGAATTCTCTTATATTGACGATGAGCTGAAAATACAAAACGGAAATTTAATAACATTCAAATATGACGATACAGGTATATTTTACGGTTACGTCTTCAAGCACGGCAGAAACAGCAAAGATGAGATATCTGTTACCGCATATGATCAGCTCAGATATTGCAAAGCTAAAGATTCGATAATGATAAAAAACAATACTATAACTGATTTAATTAAGAAGATGTGTCTGTATTTTGAACTGAAAACAGGAAATTTGTCTGATACAGGCTATATTCTTGCCACAAGTGCCCAGGATGATAAAACATGGCTGGATATAATCTATGACGGTATAAAGGAAACATTGACAAATAAGGGTAAGTGGTATTCGTTGAAGGATGAATTTGGCGAAATTTCTCTGCGCAATCTCACAGATTTAAAACTTGACCTTGTATTGGGAGATGAAAGCCTATGCTATGACTATAGCTTTGAAAAGTCCATAGAAGATAGCTTTTATAATCAGATAAAGCTTGTAAGTGATAATGAATCGTCGGGTAAGAGAGATGTTTATATTGCAAAAGATGGAAATTCGATTGACAGGTTTGGTATGCTGCAATATTTTGAAGTTCTTGACAAGAATTTAAACCCATCTCAGGCAAGATCAAAGGCAGATATGCTTCTTCAGATATATAACAGGGAAGTCGAATCATTGAGCCTGGAATGTCTGGGCGATACAAGAGTCAGAGCAGGAAGCAGTTTTTATGGCAGAATTGAAGATGCAGAGCTTGGCAAAAGCCTGATAGTTCAATCTGTTACTCATAAATTTCTTCCTGTTCATACAATGTCGTTAGAGGTGTTTATATGATTAATGAAATAAAAACAATTGTTCAAAATTATCTTAATAATGCTAAGCTATGCAGCCTGATGGTCGGAACAGTGGCATCCGGCGGAATTAAAATAAGTGACAAGCTCATCATTCCGAATGAATTAGTAGTAGGGAACCTAAAAGGCTCTTTAGTTGCCGGCCGCAAGGTAAGATTATTGAGAAATCACGGCGGCCAGCAGTTCTATATCTTGGAGGTGATAGAAGAATGATACCAAGAGGAAAAATTGATGCAGATACAAAAGTTACAGAGGAAGTCAAAACAACCCGGACATATAAATTGTCACAGACAAGTATTCAAGGATTTACGGACGGATTGAAAGCTCTTGAGCAGGCTATATATAAGGTGCTTAATACGGAAAAGTATGAGTATCCCATATATAGCTTTTATTATGGGATTGAGCTGGAAAATCTCATAGGTAAGGATAAGAATTATGTGAAAATTGAGCTGAAGAGGCGAATTCAAGAATGCCTGCTCCGGGACGAAAGAATTACAGAAGTTGATAACTTTCAATTTGCGGAAGCCGGAGATATGTTGAATTGTACCTTTGATGTACATAGCTCTTACGGCAATTTGACCGTATCAAGGGAGGTGAATATTTAATGTTTGAGGATATGACATATGAATTTATTCTGACTGACATGCTCGGCAGGGTTACAAGTGATGTGGACAAGAGGGAAGGCTCAGTTATTTATGATGCTTTTGCACCTTGTGCATACCAGCTTGCACAGACTTATTTTTATCTTAACAATTTTATTGATTTGGTAAGCGGAGATACCGCCGTAGGAAAATATCTGGACAGAGTGGTTGCGGATTATGGTATCAGCAGGAAATCTGCAAGTTATGCTATAAGGCAGGTGGAAACAACAGGAGCAGTTACTGTCGGCACAAGATGGGGGCTGGAAGATACAACCTATGTGATTACGGAATCAGTTTCAACAAGTATTTACAAGGCCAGATGTGAACAGTCGGGAACTATAGGCAATCAATATACCGGAAGGCTTGAAAATATCGATAATGTGGCAGGAATTACAGCTTTATTAACAGGAATAATTACTTCAGGAACCGATGAAGAAACAGATGAGAATCTGCGTGAAAGATTTTATGCTCAAATACAATCGCCGAGTACATCCGGCAATGCCGACAATTATAAAATGTGGGCGCTGGAAGTGCCAGGAGTGGGAGATGCCAAAGTATTTCCTCTTTGGAACGGACCGGGAACGGTTAAGGTCCTCGTTGTAGACAGTGATATATCTATAGATGCATCATTGCCGGCAAAAGTAGACTCACATATAGAATCAGTCAGACCGATTGGAGCGGCAGTTATGGTTTCAAGTCCTACAAGCCGGATAATTGACATTGCTGCAAATGTTATATTGGACGGTACCAGATTGATGAGTGATGTGCGGACGGCATTTAATGCTGTATTAACCGAATATTTGAAAGACACAATATTTGAAACCTACAGTATAAGCTATGCGAAGATAGGAAGTATTTTACTCTCAACTGAAGGGGTGCTGGACTATGATATGCTTCTTGTGAACTCCGGTACTGCAAATATAACTATAGGTGGTGAGGAAATACCTATTATCGGAGCTATCACACTGACGGAGGTGATATAATTGAACCTTATGACACTATTACCTGAGTATTATAAAGGTAATATAACAATGGAAGAGCTGCAGGGCATTTTCAGCAATGAAATAAATGCCCTGGCAGGTAATTTTGATGAAACAATTAATGAATGCTTTGTCAATACAGCATCAGCCTTGCTATCCAGATATGAAAAAACATATGGAATACAAGTTGATGTAAACAAGTCAGATGAGTTCAGAAGAGAGCGCATAAGAGCAAAAATACGAGGCACAGGAACTGTGACAAAACAAATGATAGCCAATACCGCGGCTTCATACAGCAACGGTGAGGTTGAAGTCATAGAAAATCCGGATAATTACAGCTTTATAATAAAATTTATCGGGTCAAAGGGTATACCGGCTAATATGGCAGATTTAGCGATTACAATCGAGGAAATCAAACCTGCGCATTTAGTCCTTTCTTTTGAATATACGTGGATGACATGGAATGAATTTGAAAACCACAGCAAAACATTTGATGAATGGGATGTGTTGAGTTTATCATGGGATGAATTTGAAATATATGAGGAGGTGGCATAAATGCCGAGTGAAATCAAAACAGCAAACTTGGGGCTTAATCAGTGGGAAGGAAACGAGTACCCCAAGAGAATAGACTTTGTCAACGATAATGCAATAATTGACGAAGCAATAGGAAAATTATCAGACTTGGAAACGGAAGATAAATCAGATTTAGTTACAGCAGTCAATGAAGTTAGGGAACAAAATAATAATTTAGCAGAAGACGTAAATGAACTTTTTCAATCTGTCAGTAATGGGAAGGCAATCGTAGCGGGAGCCATAACTGACAAAGGAGTATCTACATCCCCTACAGCCACATTTGAAACTATGGCTGACAACATAGATGCCATAGAAACAGACCCGTCAATTGGTACAACAGATGCGACAGTGGCAGATATATTGGATGGCAAAAAGGCAGTATCACAAGGCGAGCTAAGGACGGGTACAATGCCTAACCGTGGACCTACATCCGAGAATATAGTCAATTTGACCGAACAAAATCAAGAATATACAATAGCTTATGGCTTCCATTCTGGACTTAGAAAAATAAAAGCAGTTATAGCAGGACTTGCAGCAAATGTAATAAAAGCAGGTGCAACGGTAGGAGGGACACTTGGGACGTTTACAAGTGATGCAACAGCAACAGCAGCACAAATGTTGTCCGGAGCCATTGCCTATGTTAATGGAAATAAAATAACCGGCACAATACCGAGTAAATCAGCACAAACATATACTCCAGGAACAACAAATCAAACAATAGCCGCAGGGCAATATTTGAGCGAGATTCAAACTATAGCTGGCGATGCTGATTTGATTGCGGCTAATATTGCAGCAAGTAAAAACATATTTAATGTTATCGGTGCTTTTACTGGTATTAAAAGTATTCAAAGTATTAGAGTAACAAGCTCAGGAGCAAAAACAATTAATAGTGTCGTTCCAGCTAACTCAATAGTAATATTTCAAGCATATTCTCAGGGTTCTAATGATGATTGGAATGTTATATTGACAAACTCAACTACCTTGACAGTAAGTGGAGACCCGGCGAGTGGTGTTGCTACAATAATAGAGTATGAAGCAGGGGTAATAAAATCAAAACAACGCATTACAGTAGCTACAGGAGTTGAGAGCGGTTCATTAGTTACAATATCATCAGTTGACCCAACAAAAAGTATTGTATTACAAATGAGTACTAATCATGGAAGCTCTCTGTATGCTACAAATGGTAAGGTTACTGCCAATACACAATTAACTGTATGGCGTTCAAGTACATCATTTGTCGGGTATTTAGAAGTAATTGAATTTTATTAGTAGAAGGAGAGCAAATGAAATATTATATGTTTTTAGATGAAAGCAAAAATATTATATATCTGCTTGAAACAAATAACTCAACTCAAATGTTTGGAGGCATTGAAATATCTCAAGAAGACTATTTACTACTTAATGCTAATGTAAATCGGTATAAATATCAATATATCGAGGATAAAATTGTAAATGTTGGTGAAGTGGTAATTGAAACACCTTTATCAGTAGAGGAACAAGAGCTTGTAGAAATAGCCGAAAGTATTAATTTACTTGTAGAGTTGCAAGCGGATTTATTGGGAGGTGCTATCTGACATGACATTAATTCAAAAGAAGATAATTATAGCAGGAATAAAAATTAAACTTGATCGAGGGGAATTATTAGATGGCATATTAGCAACATATGTAAAACTTACAGAGGAGGATAAACAAGAAATTAGAGATTATTTCGCACAGTAGGGAACAAAACGAAAATTTTGTTCCCTAAGGATAAAATATTACCAAATGAATTTGCACAAAAGCAACTTCAGCATTTTTAAAACAAACCTAAAGTCAACATATAATATACTTGGAAGTTCACAGTTCTTAGAAGGGAGGGATGATTTAATATGGAGAATATAAAAAACTTTAAAATAAAGGTTTTAAGTGTATTAGGCATGATTGGCAGCGTAACAGCTAATTTACTCGGAGGTTGGGACATGGCATTACAGACATTAGTGTTATTTATGGCTGTCGACTATATAACTGGATTGATTGTTGCGGGAGTATTCAATAAGTCAGAGAAATCCGAGAGCGGCGCATTGGAAAGTAAAGCCGGATGGAGGGGTCTGTTTAAAAAAGGTGTAACGCTGTCGATTGTATTGGTGGCTGCTCAATTGGATAAAATGACCGGCACAGAAATTATAAGAGATGCAGTAATAATTGCATATGTTGTAAATGAAGCCATAAGCATAATTGAAAATGCAGGCTTAATGGGAGTGCCTATACCGGATATAATTAAAAGAACATTGGAAATGCTTAAAAATAGAGAAGGTGTAGACAATGGCTAAGGTAATGATAGACCCGGGGCATGCTCCCGGGAATCCCAATAAAGGTCCTACCGGATATTATGAGTACGAGGGTGTTTGGAAAAATTCAACTTATTTGAAAGATATACCATTGATGAAGCATTCTTGAAAGTTGATGAAAACTTGAGGAAGATTGCCCAAGGGCAGGCAGAGGTAAAATTTGAAATGTTAAGTTTTACAGGTTTGGTGAAGCGTTGCTGTTAAAATTGGCAGAGACAATGAAGAATGCACCCGGAAATAGTATAAGCTACCTATAGTATGTAACAGATAATGGGTACAAGCATAGGATAGTGTAGGCTACCGCTTATAACAATTGCATAATAGTCCACCTTTTCTATATAAGGGGCAGTCGGGAAATAGCCCCCTAAGAAAAACACTACCAGAATAAAAAGGTAGTGTTTTTTTGCAAAAAAAGAAAAAAGATGGCTAACGACAACCACTTTTTCTCCGTTATAGTGTATACTAT
>JAEXUD010000054.1 GCA_023453025.1 Bacillota bacterium | reverse complement strand
GATAGTTTAAGAAAGTCATTGATTAAAAATGCATTAGCTAATTACAAGGTTGAACCGACAGATGCTGATATTGTATTCCTTGCTGAGGAAACAAATACAGATACAGAATATGTAAAGAATGTGATAGCATCATTATAAAATAAATTTATGAAGCGAAAAGGCGTATGGGCGTTATGTCATGAGATTCTTCACTGCGTTCAGAATGACAACAGCAAAATACGCCTATTGCTGATTATAAATAAAATCAGGAGGAATGAACATGAAAAGAGCTGACGATTACGAACAAAGAAGAGCTCATTTAGCAAATCTCACAGACGAAGAGCTTTATGATAGATTTTGGAATTTAGCAAATCAAATAGTAGACCCTCTATTAGAGCTAGGTAAAAAGAACACAACTCCATCAGTTGAAAGAAGCATTCTTTTAAGAATGGGCTTTTCAAGTCTGGAAGTTAAGCCAATAATCGAAGGTGTTATGAATAAAGGCTTAATGGGCAAGGGCGCAGGAAATGTTGTATGGAGACTATCTGAAAAACTTGGGCTTACAGTGCGTGAAGCAGGCTTGGAGCTTGCAAACGGCAGACACTGGGACGATGTAGACACATTATTTTAAGGAGGGAATGCAAATGAAGCTGGAACCTAACAAAAAGTTAGATATTAAAGAATTATTACAAGATTTAGATAAATATGAACCAAGAAGACGCGGATGGCACTGGAGAGAAGGAAGGAACGAAAAAAGAACCGTCGGTGATTTTGAATATCTAGAAACATCAGAAAGCCTGAAAAATTCTGTTCCGTTGCCAGGCAGCAGAGGATTCGGATATATTGACCCTCAGCCGGACTGCGTTATAACAACAGAAATAGCTTCCGGAAGATTTGAAGATGACATAAGAAGAATGCGTATGGCTGCATGGCATGGTGCTGACCATCTGATGGTTATAAGGACTGCAGGACAGTCACATATTGACTCGCTGCTTGAAGGAACCAACCAGGGTATAGGCGGTATCATGGTTACGAGAAAACAAGTCAGAGCCAGCAGAAAAGCCTGTGACTTAATCGAAGATGAAGTAGGCCGCCCAATTAATTTCCATTCGTACATTTCAGGTGTTGCAGGTCCTGATATAGCAGTTATGTTTGCTGAAGAGGGAGTTAACGGTGCTCACCAGGATCCGCAATACAATGTATTGTACAGAAACGTAAACGTAGTAAGAAGCTTTGTTGATGCCTGTGAGGCTAAAAAAATCATGGCTTGGGCTGACATGCTTCAGATAGACGGAGCACACAATGCCAATGCCACAGCTATGAAGGCATGGAAGGTAATGCCTGAATTAATGGTTCAGCATGCTATTAACTCAGCATTCTCCCGCAAGGTCGGCATTAAACCGGAAAATATTGCATTGTCAACAGTGCCTCCTACAGCACCCCCGGCACCTTGCATGAGACTGGACTTGCCATATGCAGTTGCTCTTCGTGATTTATTCAGAGAATACAAGATGAGAGCACAGCAAAATACAAAATACATGGAATCAGATACTCGCGAAGCAGCAGTTACTCATACGATGAACATGATGATTTCGAGATTGACGAGTGCTGATATCCAGTCAACTATCACTCCTGACGAAGGCAGGAATGTGCCGTGGCACTACAACAATATTGCAGGAACTATGACGGCAAAGCAAGCTCTTACAGGCATGGACGGTTTAAGAGAAATGGTTAAGCTTGACAGAGAAGGAGTTCTTGGGAAGGACGTAAGAGAGCTTAAGGAAAGAGCAATATTGTTTATGGAAGAGGTTCTCGAAGTCGGAGGATTTTTTAAGGCTGTCGAACAGGGATTTTTTGTTGACAGCGGCAAATATCCGGAAAGAAACGGAGACGGTATAGCTCGGCAAATAGAGGGCGGAATAGGATACGGCTTTGTTTACGAAAGAGATGAGGATTACTTTGCTCCTGTATCAGTTCACTATGGATATAACAATATTCCAAAGGAATTTAAAAACGCAAGTGAAGCAATCGGGGGAGATACATTCGAAGATCGTTCTAAAATTCAGTATATTGACGAATTGGATGAAAACGATAATGTCAATGTAAGACTTAAAGAAGTCGAAAAATATTACGATACAAACTTGGTTAAACCGGAGGTTGAATGGAGAGCCGACGGAACAGTACTGTTGTCGATATTCCTTCCGCTGGATGAAAGAACAGCTGAATTTGCTGCTATCAAATGCGGAGAAAAAATGGGGCTCGAGGATGTAACTGTTGTTCACAAGCAGGTATTACACCCATCAGAAGGAACATATTGCGAAATTAAAGGAAAGGTAAACTTTGATATAGATATAAACGAGCTTATTATTCCTGAAAAACCTGAGGTTCTGTCGGAAGAAGAAATCAGAGAAGACATTCAAAATAATCCTATGTTTGTAGTTGCTGCTACTGTAGGAGAGGATGAACACTCAGTAGGACTTAAAGAAACACTTGATATCAAGCACGGCGGAATTGAGAAATTCGGTATCAAATATGAATATCTCGGAACCTCATGCCCTGTAGAAAAGCTTGTTGATGCAGCAATTGAAACAAACGCAGATGCTATATTGGTAAGCACAATCATCACACATGATGATGTACACTACAAAAATATGAAAAAAATCAACGACCTTTGTATTGAAAAGGGTATCAGGGACAAGGTAATGATTATATGCGGCGGAACTCAGGTATCAAATGAAATAGCTGTTGAAGCAGGACTGGATGCAGGATTTGGAAGAGGAAGCCACGGCATTGATGCCGCAAGCTTCTTAGTAAAACGCAGAAGGGAAATGAAATAAATTGAAGGTTGATGTATTGGTGGCTGAAATAGGCAGTACCACCACAGTAGTCAATGCATTTAATGGAATAGGTACTTTAAACCCTGTCTTTGTAGGGCAGGGTCAGGCACCTACATCTGTTTTAGAAGGTGATGTGACAGTAGGGCTTAAAGGAGCTATCGATTCTCTGACAAATAACCTGCAGGCAGATGATTTGACATGGGATGATATGCTGGCTACCAGCAGTGCTGCCGGAGGATTAAAGATGACTGTCCATGGACTGGTTTATGATATGACAGTCAGAGCAGCTAAGGAAGCTGCCTTAGGTGCAGGCGGTATCATAAAAATGATTACCTCAGGCAAAATGAGAAGAACAGATTTAAAGAAAATACAGGAAATTAAACCTAATATAATTCTTGTTGCAGGCGGTGTTGATTACGGCGAAAGAGATACGGCAATTCACAATCTGGAAATGATTCTTTCAATGAATTTAAATATTCCTGTTATTTATGCAGGCAATATTGAGAATCAGGAAGAAGTCAGGCTGATGTGTGAGGAAGCAGGCAACCAGGTTTATATAGTTGAGAATGTATATCCCAAAATAGACACTCTTGTTGTGGAGCCGACGAGAAAAATAATTCAGGATGCCTTTGAGGAGCACATCATACATGCCCCGGGCATGGCAAAGGTGAGAGAGCTTGTAAAGGGTCCTATTATTCCAACACCCGGTGCGGTAATGGAAGCGGCTAGGGTTTTAAAAGAGGAATTAGGAGATTTAGTTGTATTTGATGTGGGAGGAGCAACAACAGACGTGCATTCAGTAACAAAGGGTTCTGAAGAAATCAGTATGATTTTGATAAGCCCCGAGCCTGAAGCAAAGCGTACAGTTGAAGGCGACCTTGGAGTTTATGTAAATGCAAATCATGTTATAGAAAAAATAGGAATTGATAATCTGAGAAAAGAATTTCCCGATACAGATGAAATTCTGTCTAATTACAAACCAATACCGGAAACTGACAGGGAAAAACAATTTGTTGAGCGCCTTACAAAGGAAGCTGTTTTGACTTCAATGGAAAGGCATGCGGGACATTTAAGATATTTTTATACTGCTTCAGGCAAAAAGACAGTAGCTGAGGGCAAGGATTTAACTGCCGTAAAATATATTATCGGAACCGGCGGTGCATTGACCAGACTCCCGAACAAGAAATCAATTCTTAATATGGTTAAGAACCACAGCAAGGAGCAAGAATTATACCCTGCTCAGGCTGCGCAAGTATTGATTGATGAGGATTATATTTTGTCCTCATTGGGTGTTCTGTCAAAGAGCTATCCCGAAGACGCTGTTAAGTTGATGAAGAAAAGTTTGAGAATAGGAGAATGATATGTATCCTAGATTGGTAATCGATTTAAAAAAGGTAAAAAATAACCTCAACAAAACCATAGAAATGGTAAAAGGCTCAGGCTGTTCCCTAATGATAGTCACAAAGGGTTATTGTGCGGATATGGAAATTTACAAGCTGCTGGAGGAATCAAATGTTGACTATCTGGCTGATTCAAGAATTCAAAATCTGAAAAAATATGAGGGAACAAAAAAGGATAGAGCTCTTTTAAGACTGCCTATGATGTCTGAAGCAGAAGAAGTTGTTGCACACGCTGATTTATCATTAAACTCCGAAATTGAAACAATCAGGAAGCTAAATGAAGCAGCTGTTAATCAGGATAAAAAACACAAAATTCTTCTGATGATTGATTTGGGAGATTTAAGAGAAGGAATTTTCTTTAAGAATGAAGATGAAATTTACCATGCAGTTGAAGAAATACTTAAGCTTTCAAATATTGAGCTGTACGGATTGGGTGTAAACCTGACTTGCTACGGTGCGGTAATACCCACAAAGGAAAATCTCTCTGTACTGGTTGAAACAGCAGCAAAAATAGAAAAGAAGTTTAATATCAAATTAAAAATGATATCCGGAGGAAATTCAAGCACTGTACATTTAATAGGCAAGAAGGAGCTTCCAGAGGGAATAAACAACTTAAGAATCGGAGAAGCATTTTTGCTGGGAGATGAAACCTCCTACAGTCAGATGCTTGACGGCTTCTATGATGATGCATTTACATTGGAGGCTGAAATAATCGAACTAAAAGAAAAGCAATCTCTTCCCATCGGTGAAACAGGGGTTGATGCATTCGGCAGCAAGCCTGTTTATGAGGATTTAGGGATTATAAAAAGAGCCATAATAGCAGTAGGAAGACAGGACGCAGATCCTGACAACCTGCATCCTATAGACTCAGAGATATCCATATTGGGCGCAAGTTCTGACCATTTGATTTTAAATGTGAACAACACTGACAAGAAATACAAGGTCGGAGATATTGTTAAGTTTAAATTAAGCTATTCCAGTCTTTTAAGAGCCACAACTTCAAACCCATATGTAGAGAGAGTATACATAAATTAGAATCCAGCGAACCCGCCGAGGGGAGGGACCTTGGCTCCCCCTGGCGGGTTTTTATTTGTATTTGTCCAGTATGGACTTAAGTTCCGTAATTTTATCCTTTGTTTCATTCAGATATTTAATGATATCTTCTTGCTTTATTTCTTCTGATTCCTTAATTTGCCTTGCCTGTTTTACGGCAGAGACAGATTGTTCCAGCTGTTCGTTATATATGGAATTCAGCTTATCTGCCGCCGCATTTTTCATCTTGTCATATACGGCACGAACCTCATCAAGCACCTGGGAAACAATATCATCATAATTCTGCAGGACGGGCTCCAGAAAATCCATGTACTTTGCGTTGCTTTCTTTTTTCCTCACGAATCCTGCGATTGCCTGTCCGATAAGCATAATTGGCCCTAAATTCAGTCCGCTGATACCGCTGACTATTACATCCGTCGCAAACATTGCTGAGTCAACATTAGTCCAGCTCATATCTGAAATGCTGTCGGAAATGCGGGAATCAATGCTATCGAATGCTGCGCAGATTTCCAAGGATATGTTTTTGGCTGCTTTTTGCAATTTTTCATTAATGAGCGTTTGATGCCTGTCCGTACATGCTGCCACTGCTCCTTTAATTTTTTCAATCATGTAGAATTGGAAATATTTTTGCAAGACATCAGAACCGGTAGTTGACTGAATTGATTTTATTTCCGCCAGAACCCTGCTCATAAACTCTGAAATCCATTTGCCCGCTTCATATTGCATCTCGTCTATATCTAATGATATACAAGAGATTTCCCGTTCAATCTTGATGGAAAACTCTGAATTTTTATGAGCATATTGTTCTTCAAAGGCTGACAAATCGGCTATTTTTGATGTCAGAACACCTATTAACAGATCAGCCCTTCTGTTGATATCGTTGAGCATATAGTCTGCAATCGAAACCACACGCATGGTCTTGATGATTTTTTTTTGCATTATCATGTCACTTCTGAGCGCTGTTCTGAAAAATTCAAATTTATTTTCCAGATAGCCTGAAAGTTCTTCTGCCGGACGAGGAAGATTTTTCAGGCGGCAGTATTCATCAAGTGCGCTGACGCAAAAAACACTTGCATTTGGCAGGATTCTTTCTGTACGTTCTTTTATATATGACGCAACCTTATCTATATTCTCAGTGTTTTCCAAACAATCAGCCATATTTATCACAACAAAAATTCTCGAAAAACTCTGCGGAATAACTGCTGCAGAAATAAAGCTTTGCTCTGTGAAAGAAAATGGTGATGCTGCAGAAATGACATATATCAGCGCATCAGCATTTTTTAAGTAATCACTGACCTGCTCATCAAATTTGTTAAAGATGTCTCCGACACCGGGAGTATCAATTATGGACATTTCCTTTAACAAGTCATTGTCCTGTATTATATCCACGTACTCAATTTCGTCAGGAAGCTCAGATATTATTTTTTCAAGCTCCTTTCTTTTGAGTTCAGTTTGCTCAAGCCTTGCCTTTTTCCCATTTTTTAGTACTGCCGTGGAAGAAGTCTTTTCACCATAAGATATTTTATTAATAGTTACAGTTTCCGGCAAGACACTTGTAGGCACCACATTATCCCCAAGCAGCGCATTTATCAGGGTTGATTTACCTCTTTTAAATTCACCTGCCACTACCGCGTTAAAGGGCTCATTTATGCGTTTGATCAAGGACTTTTCCCATTCCTTGATTTTCTTTATATCATCTCCCATTATTTGCGTGAAAAGACGCTCATTTCTGATAAGTCGGATTTCATTAAGAAGGGTGTCAATATCTGCATTCAAATCATCATAATTTACTATTATCCTGTTATTCATTCTTGTTTCCGCTCCTTAGTACACTGATATATTTTTCGCATCGTGTATCCAGTTCCTGCTTATCTATGAGCTCCATTCCGGGTTTTCGCCATTCCGGGCGCCATTTATACAGGATTTCGCTGTTCAGGAATTCCAGGTCGGCATAGAGTCTTCTGACAGTTGTGGGGTGAGTGGAGCCAAGTTCGAGGAGCCGCACGGGTGTTTTTTTCAGTATATCATATTGCTTCAATGCTGCTTCAATATTAGCCTCGTCAGAATCAATCATGCCTCCGTGCATTAATTTGACATCTGCTTTCAATATGTCCATAGGGTCATTTGCACAAATCATTCCTGCCCTGTCACTGGTCACTTCTGCCGCCCGGTTCCATGCCATGAACATTAACCTGACAGGAATTGTAAGAGCAGATAATATTTGACTTATAATAGGTATATTCATGCCTTGGTCCAGCATTGTCTGCACAGCGATGGAATAAATACCGTGATTGTTGTGTATATGACCGCATTCATGACCTATAATTGTTTTAAGCTCATCAAGTGTAAATCTTTCCACAATAGATGAGTGGAGGACAATTATTGGAGCCTCGTCATCGGTGGCAATGGTATAGGCGTTCAGTACTGCCATATTGGGAAGAATGTATACCGTCGGCATACCTATTCCAAGAATACCCGCACACTCTGCTGTCATTTTATATATTTCCGGATATTGGTCGGCGCCCACCTTCAGAGCACTTAAATTAAGTTGCTGCTTATGCCGTGGAACGTATGTAGCTGTAAGTGCTTTAAAAAAAGGATAAACCCCCGGAAGAGCCTTAATTTTCTGTCTGATTGCATAGTCGGAAGCAAAAGCATAGTCGGGAATTCCACCTTCCAAATGCTTGCTTTGGACTCTTTCTCTTTCCTTGACATAGGAATTAAAGCTGATATCAATATCGTCTGTGGGATTATAATTTATCAATTAATTACCTCCTGCTCATGACTGCCGTAAGCTGGTTGTTCACACTATCGGCATGCAGTATGATTTTTTCTGTGCCTGATATCATTTTTTTCAATTGTTCCTGTTCTTTTTCTGTTGCAGTATTATTGTTTGCTAAATTAACTTTAAGTTGTGTAAGTGTATTTTGAGTATCATTTAGAATATTTTCAGTTTCTCTTTGAATACTGTCCTTTAATGCTGTAAAAGCTGTGTCTACCTGTGTTCGTACTTTTTCAGAAAAATTTTCCGCAGCTTTCATTTCTGCAAATTGTGCGGCAACTGCTTTTTTAAATTCATTTTTGAATTTTTCTGTCTTATCACTTGGAAACAGCAAAGATGTGGCTCTTTTTCCTGTAAATGTTCCAAGAAGAGAAGAGCCTATGCCGACAATTAACAAAACAGGCCAGGTCACAGGCAATCCTAATGCAGTGAACACAAGTCCTGTGGCGAATGCTCCGCCGAAGGTTGCTGCACCTCCGCTCAGTCCTCCCACTAATGCGCCCTTCCATCCGGCTTCCTTAAAGCCCAGATAAGCACTTCCTCCGCCCAGGGTGAAATAATTAAGTGTTGTACCCAGGACGGTTCCGCCGCCTTCCTGCACTGTATTAGGTACGTAAAATAAATCCTGTATTTTTGCTGTTGCTTCTAAGAAGGAATCTTCAAAAGCTGAAATTTTATCGGTTTCATCTTCAAGCGCCATAGTTATGCAGTTTTGAATTTGTTCACTTAAGGTTTGTGCTGTCTCAAGGGTCTCTTTTTTTAGAGAGTCCATAATTAATGTTTGCGTATAATCAATACTTTCATTGCTGATGTCATCATTTGTCAACGGGTAGCAGTTAATTACCTCTTCGGCTTTGGCTTCAATTTTAGGCCAGAAGCTTTTTATCAGCGGTTTTAACTCATCAAAGGTTTTTTGTGCTGATTTATTTATACGGTTAAATTCCTCTCTCCTTTGATAGCGTATTTGTTCTATTTCTTCCATAGCCTGACTGTATTTATTGTTGAAATCCTCTTTCTGCATGCTCAGTGCATTTTCACGCAGGGATATGGATTTTAAAATCTCAACAGATGAACTCAAAATTCTTGATACAGGAACGCTCAGCATAATTGCGCCTCTGTCTTCTGTCAGGAAACGCTCAAGCTCATTTTCAAATTCAGGGAAACGGGTTTTTTCAAGAGCTTCGTCGTTTCCTGCCATCTTTGCTTTCAGGGCTTTTTTTGCCGATAAGCCAAATACACGTACTTTTCCTATTTTTCGTTTGTATACTTCGAATTCCTTTGAATTTTCGCCCATTGTTTTAGCTGCTTTAGTTATGATGTTTTTTTGGATACTTGAAGCAATATTGTTAATGACACGGTCAACATCTTCCTCATCTAATAAATCTATGCCCGTTACCACAAACAATACTCTTCCTAAGTCACTTGTAATTACTTTGCTTTCGAGGAAAGCACGTTCTGATTCGGAAAATGGAGACTGTGCCATAATGACCATCAATGCCGCATCAACCTTTGGCAGCACGGACATTGTTACTTCTGTCATGGCACTTTCGTCGTTAAGTCCCGGAGTATCTATTATATCAACATTGTTTTTACAATAATTTATCGGATAGTTTACTATAACCTCATCGATGCTTTTTGCCATTTCTGACGATTCGTCTGTTAGCTTTGTTACATAGCTTTTAAGATTTTCAATATCCACATCATCTTCGCGCCCATCCTTGAACTTAACATGCACATAGGGAGCAATATTATATGTGATTCTGTTCAAGGTTGCCGTAGTAGGCAGTACATCCATAGGAAGAACATCCTTGCCTATAAGCGCATTGATAAGTGTGCTTTTGCCTCTGTTAAATTCACCGATTATGGCAATATCAAAGCTGTCCTCGGCAAGCTTTTTAAGAGCGTTGTCAATGGATTCAACACTTCCTGAAAGATTCAGACGTTCGCTGTATTCCTTTAATGTTTTCAAATCTCCTACCAGCTCCATGACCAGCTGTTTGTAACCTGTAAAGCTGCTGAAAATAATTTCTTCTGACATATTTAACCCTCTCATTCTTTAGTGATTTGATTTATAAATATTTTAATTAATTCTTGTTCCGCACTTGTCGCAGAAAATCATTCCGCTTTCAATTTCATTTCCGCAACCTGAACATTTTTTGCTTTCCTGCTTATCCACTATTATGTTCTTTGAATATAAGCTTTTGTTTTTCTTTTCACGCTTTTTTTTAATCGATTTCTTAATTAAGATAATTTCAATTACAACAATAACAACTATAAATAGATATATATATATCATTTCCAGTGTCATGATTTAATCCTCCTTTTTTGACTTAAGGGTTACTGGATTCTTGTACCGCACTTGTCGCAGAAAATCATCCCTTCTTCAGCTTCATTTCCGCAATTAGGGCATTTGGGGATTTTTTGCTCATCCGCTTTAACGTTTTTGTAACGGGTACTTTTTTTATTTTTCTCAAAACTTTGTTGAGATGGCTTTTCACCGGAGAATTTTTCTGCTAACTTGGTGATGCCGATAATCATAGAAAGAATAATTGATTCAATAAATAGATATATAATGATTATAGAAATTTTTATGGGGATTGTCAGGGCATCATCATCAACAACAAAGAAAAGTATGACTCCAAGCACGACAGCGCCTATAGGGGTTAAATATCTCGCTTGTTTTTTCATTTTTTCTGATTTTCGCATAAATTCTCTCCTTTAATTATTGCAAATTATTTTAAAATGGTCGGCGCCTTATTGAATTCTTGTTCCGCACTTGTCGCAGAAAATCATCCCGTTTTCAATTTCATTTCCGCATTTTAAGCATTTCTTGCTTCCTTGTTCTTCTGGGGATACTCTTTCAGAATATGATGCATTCTTTTTTTCTTGTTTCCTGCTTATTTTGGCGGGTGCTTCATAACGATTTTTTCCGAATTTTCTTCGGAATGCTTTTCTGATTTTGTATATAATGTACATAATTATTCCTGAAGGAACTACGGTAATAATAACAACGGCTATTTTGTCTGGTAGTGTTAAATAATCAGAAAAAAATGCGACAGTAACAGACACAATCACCATGATTATAAAAAGTATTAATTCTAACATAATTTTCCTCTCCCTTTATTTATTATAGAACTCATCTAAAATAAGCCGGCTTTTATTAATTATATCCTTGGCCTTTTCAGAAAATGTCTCGTAGTTATTGATATAGATCTGTTTTCTTATATTAACTGAGCGTTTCATTTCATCCTCTGACATGGATACAAGCGGCTTCATGGTCTGGGATTCGTTATTAATGCTTAAAAATAAAAATTCTCTGGATAAATCAAAATATCTGTTTAAATCAGTGATATATTTATTAACAGATGCGTCAACAGCCTCTATAACAGTGTCAATAACATTGCATTTTGCAAGATTTCGTACATTTGGTACGGGGGAGATCTGCCATGAGAAGTGCAGATTACTTAAATTTTTATTTTTATTTGAAATAACATTATTTATTAGTTCATAAGAATTGAATTCATCTGTGATAAATTCCTTGAAAGTATCTGATAGTGCACTTTGTCTTATATCATTAAATTCCATACAAATGCTTTCAAATAAATCTGAGAGCTGTTTTTTTATGGGTGGGAGATAATTTATATTCATCATATTGTGCTGCGCTGATGAAACAGAGGATAAAAGAGCCTCAATATCACGGTGTCTATCGCTTCTTATGGATGACAGTCCTTTTATAAATTCCTTAACCAGCACATTCTTGAATGCATTTATGGAATTTGCTATTGTGTCAATTTCACCAAGCCTGTTTACAAACAGGCTGCTGAGGGTTTTGCCGGTATTGTTGAAATAATTGTATATATTTGATGCTTTCACTTGAATTAACTGTGATTCATCATCAAATGCTTTCATCCTTATTATGTATTGACCATCTAATTCCGAAAGAACTTCACTGATGTCCACAACAGCATTTTGAACGGCACTTTCTACCTGCTTTGCTGTTAAATTTTGCAGAAGCTCCTCTTTAAAAGTATCAAATCTGCTTTTTTCAAAGGCTCTTTTATCATTTGTCATGAAATACTTAAGAGCTTGAGTTGCAGATACGCCGTAAATATGCATATTATCCATAATATCATGGGCTTTTTTGATTATGGATTCAGGTTCATCATCCTTCGAAAGTTTTTGAAAAACTTCTTTTTGTATTCTGGTTCTTATTTTATCCATAAAGTCATCATACGGATAATCATCTTCGTCAATTTGATCTATGAAGGTCACAACAAAGACTATATTGTTTATATTGTCGCTTTTAATAAGCTGGCAGACAAAATTCCGTTCTGTTTCGCTGAAGGGGGCTCTGGCATGAATTGCAACAATTACGGCATCGACATTATTTAATGTATCTATGGTTATTTTTGTCATTTCCTCATTATCATTGAGTCCGGGGGTATCTATAATGTCAACGTGATTTTGACAGATAACCGTCGGAGCATAAACGATTGCCTCTTTAATCATTGCGGCACGAGAGGCTCCTTCAGGAGTTAATTTTGTAACATAATCCGCAAGCTGCGCAATATCCAAGTCACGGCTTGTCCCGTCTTTAAAATCAATAACGGCTTTTAAAGAGCTTCCGTAGGTTATTCTGTTAATTGTTGCTGTTGCAGGCTCAACATCTGCAGGGAGAACCTTCTGTCCCAGCAGGGCATTTATCAGGGAGCTTTTTCCTCGCTTAAATTCTCCCATAACGGCAACATAATATTTTTTTGTTTTTATAAGTTCCTTGGTTTTAATTATTTTGGACAGCATGTCCTCATCGGTTTCCAGAAGAGTCAGCATATCCTGGATCTGAACAAGATATTCATATAATCTGAATTCGATACTTTTGTATTCCACCGCCATAAGCTTCACCTCGTCATAATTATATCAGATTTATGCTTTTAAACATATGATACTACAGCAAATTGTTAATTTCAACCATTAAAATCCTTCTTATAAAAATTATTATAAAATTTTACATAAGGCTTCATTTTCCTCTATCTTACGGACGAAAAAAAGGGGCTATGGCATATAAAAAAGGAAAAATTTTTTTAAATTTTCCCTTTTAGCTTGATATATTTTTCTTTATTGTCTGACTTCTTCAATAGACTTTGCTATGCTATGTGTAATTGGTTTCCATTCAATTTTCTTATACAATGCTACAATAGAAATTGGAACATATGTAAATATGAAAATCGGAAATGTGAATATATATTTTATTTTTTTCCATGAGGATGAATTAATCTGCTTCCATTCTGTAATAGTTGTTATTAACCCTAAAACAAATAGAATTGAATAAGAATTAAATACAGACATAAAAATGGCGGTTGTAGTTTCCTGAATTAACTCGGGATAAATTTCTATATTGATTAATCCGGCAGTTAAAAATACGGTGTTTATACCTACACTTAGCAGTGATAAAAACAATGCAGGGCATATTGTTACAAACATATCGTAGCAGCAAAAGCTTCTTTTGGTAAATATGCTTTTAAACAAATCCATTCCGTATTTTGCAAAAACCTGATAAAAGCCTTTAGCCCAGCGTAACCTCTGATTCCAGGATTGTTCAAATAAATATGGCTGCTCATCATACAATATTGCTGAACCGCAATATCCTATTTTTTCTCCTTGTATTGCATTGTCAATGGAAAATTCAATATCCTCTGTTAATAAATGATGTTTCCATCCGTTATTTTTTCTGATTATCTCGTCACTTACCATAAACCCTGTACCTGATATAGCACAACCTGTTTTTAATATCATTCTTGAATTATTTAAATACTTTGCTTCTCTTAAAAACCATAGTGAATATCCTGCTGACAACCAATTTGTATCATAGTTTTTGGAATTTCTGTAGCTGGTTACTATTTTGTATCCATTGTCAAAAACCTTGTTCATTTCAGCCATATAATTCTCATCTAATAAATTATCTGCATCAAATATAAAATACCCTTCATATTTTTCGTTTCGTTTCATAATTATCTTAAATGCGAAATCCAATGCGTAGCCTTTCCCTACATATTGCCTGTTGAATCTCTCAAATACCGTTGCTCCGGCTTCTCTGGCAACATCTGCGGTATTATCAGTACAATTATCTGCTACAACATAAATATCTACAAGAAATGAAGGATATTTTTGCTTTTTTATGCTATTTATCAATTGACTTATAACAGCACTTTCATTTCTTGCCGCTATTAATACTGCATATCTGTGATTTTCACTAGCAACAAGCATGTTGCTTTTTCGAAATAAAGCAACTAAAACATAGTAAAACTGATAGGAATAAAATCCTGTAAATAATATAAATATAATTATATTGAATATGCTTATAAACGATAACAAATTATTACCTCCATATTTTTGATTACCTTTTCGCTTTGTAAGTATAGCATTCAGGAAAATTAAATCAATTAAGTATTTCTTAAAATTCGTTTAATTTTCAGGAGAAAACGCTATATGAAACAATTATTGCAATGTGAAGGCATTAATTATTATTTCTTTATTATATATTTTTATGCTTTTGCAATATTCCTATATATGTCATTAACTTACTATGATGTTAAATTGCAGAAAAGAGCATGAATCTGAAGATAAAAAATTTTTAAAAACGAATTAAGATAAGGTTAATGGATACAGAAGTGACAGGGTAAGAAATAGATATAACATATAATTGTTCAAAAAAAGCCTCATAAAAGTGTAATATTTTTTTATGAGGCTTTAGTATTAAGAATTTTTTTCTTTTAAATCATCTTTGGAAATTTTATTAATCTGAGACTTGAATTCACTCATTGCAGAACCTAAAGATTTTCCTATTTCAGGTAACTTGGACGGACCAAATATTACAAGAGCAATAACGAGTATAACTATAAGTTCCGCAACACCTATTTTTCCCATTACTATACTTCAAAGTATGTATTCAGCAACTCAACGGTCTTGCCGGCAACATCAGCTGCAACTCCTGCACAGCGAGCCTTTCTTTCAGGGTCACCCATTGCGTATCCTGTTTTGCTCATAAAATTTCCAACGGAATCAGCACAGTTAACGGAACCGGAAACCGTAGTTTCATTTTTAACTTCCGGCTGATAGATAGGAAGATTTGCACTTGTGTACCAGGCAAATAAATCCGCTGTCAGTTTTTTTGCATCATCTCTAGGACATAGCAGGCCTATGGTGAAAACGGCGCTTCCGAGAGAGCCGCAAAGTGAGCCGATTCCATATCCTGTTGCTCCGTTAACAAATGTTTCAACGGGAACTTGGTTAAAAGGATATCCTGCATTATCAGCAAGTTGACCTATCAATGCATCACCAACTGCAATACAGCATCCGCCCTTGTTGAAATAGCTGGCATATGCTCTTTCCTGAGTAGTAGCTACGTCAAGTTTTTGATAAACATAAGGGTGAGCAGCAGTATCCTTGCTTAATTCCTTATATTCGTAGCTAAGAACTTCCTTAGATGGAATATCAGCAGGTTTTTCTGTACATGCTGTGAGAATTGAAGGGACGAGACTTACTACAGCTATTCCAGCAGAAGCTTTTCCGGCAGTTTTTAATAATTCTCTTCTGGAACAAGTTTTTTCTTTAAGGTTTTCGCTCATTTTTAATCTCCTAATAATTTTTATTTGTTACAATATTTAATTTGATAAAAAAATTTCAACATAAAATATAGATAACGCTTTAATTAACTTAAATTTGCTGGAAAATAATACTAAAGTGCATCAATTTAAATGTTGAAAAATCAAATGATTCAATAGTATTATACAAGAGTTAATGACAAATGTCAATAATTCCTGCCATGAAATTATGTTATTTGAACTGCAATATTAATAACTAAATGTTAAAAAAGTTACATTTATGCTATAAGTAGAATCACTAATCGATACAATATATTTAAGAACTCCGGTTATGCATTGAATGTAACAATAACGCAAATATTGAACATATTGCGTTTGTTCATAAATCAGAAAATCAATTGACTATTTCAAATGTATATATTATACTATTGCTATACTATAAATAATTGGGAGTGAATTACAATAATGGACGATGACGGTATAAGTCGGGTCGTAATATTAATTTTACTTTTATTGATGTCCGCTTTTTTATCTGCTGCGGAAACAGCATTCATTAATTTTAATAAAATAAGAATGAAAAATTTTTCTAATTCAAATAATAAAAATGCTAGCTTAGTTTTATATTTAGAAGACAATTACGACAATTTGATGTCAACAATTCTTATTTTTAACTGTATTGCCAATATTGTGGCAACTTCATTGGCGGTATTTATTTTTTCCAAGCATTTCAATAATAATGGAATAATTATATCTACATTTTTAATAATCTTAATAATTCTAATATTTGGAGAATTGCTTCCTAAAGGATTAGCGAAATATGCACCTGAGAAATATGCCATGTTTTCAGCTCCTGCAATAAGATTTTTACTTTTTATCTGCACCCCTGTAAACTTTTTACTTAGCTTGTTGAAAAATGCAGCAAACAAGATTTTTAAATCAGAAACACTTCCTTCAATAACAGAGGAAGAACTGAGGACGATGATTGACGAAGTAGAAAATGAAGGTGTAATAAATAAAAATGAAAGTGACTTAATCAGATCAGCTATAGAATTCAATGAAACCGTGGTGGAGGATATATACACTCCGAGAATTGATATTGTGGGTACCGAAGAAAATGACAGTCTGGATGAGATTAAGGAAAAATTTTTGGTAAGCGGCTACTCAAGACTTCCTGTGTTTCAAGGTGATATGGATAATATAGTAGGCGTACTGCATGAGAAGGATTTCTATCAGGCTTTGAACAGAAAAGAAAAAGATATTAAAAAGCTGGTTGCTAAGATATTGTATGTTACACCTAATAAAAAAATTTCCGAGCTTTTAAAGGAGCTTCAGCTTTCGAAGGCACATATGGCGGTAGTAATTGATGAATATGGCGGAACTGAAGGGTTGGTAACCATGGAAGACATCATAGAGGAGCTTGTGGGTGAAATCTGGGATGAGCACGATGAGGTAATAGAATGGTTCAAGAAAATAGGAGAGGATAAGTTTCTGATTTCTTGCAATGCAGATATTGACGACATGTTTGATTTATTCGGTCTTGAACCTGAGGAAGAATTAGATGTAACAACTGTAAATGGATTTGTTACAATGATTTTTGAGGGAATTCCTGAAGCAGGTGGCAGAATCATATATAAGAACCTGGATATTACCGTAACCAAGGCCGAAGCTAAAAAGGTTTTGGAAATACAGGTAGAGAAAATCAAAAATGAAGAAAATATAACAATTTAATTTATAAGATATATTTATGTAAAGAGAGACATATTATTTAATAATATGTCTCTTTGTTCTTGTATGAAAGGAATGATATTTTGAGAACCATATGGATTGCTTTAATAGGTCTTGGGCTAATATTTTCATTTATTAACGGAAACCCCGGAACAGTCACAAATGTCTTATTTTTTGATTTGCAAAAATCTGTTGAATTGATTTTAAGCTTGTTGCCTGTTATGGCTTTTTGGACCGGTCTGATGGCTATAGTAGAAAAAACCGGCATTTTAAATAAAATATCAATAATTATTAAGCCATTGGTTAAATTTCTTTTTAAAGAGGTTCAAAGCAATACGAGAGCAGTTAATGCAATAATTATGACTATTGCAGCAAACATGCTGGGTATAGGAAACTCTGCAACTGCATTTGGAATAAAGGCTATGCAGGAGATGCAGCTTACCAATAAAGATAAGACAACAGCAAACAATGCTATGTGCATGTTTTTAATAATCAATGTTTCTTCTATCCAGCTCATACCACTGAACATTATAAAATTGCGTGCGGATTTTGGTGCAGCTGTTCCCGGCGATATAATGATACCAACTATTGCTGCCACAACATTTTCAACTGCTGTAGCGATATTAGTTACAAAATATTATGAAAGGAAAAAAATTTAATGAGTGTATCAGATGTAATTTTGCCCGTTGTTATCGGCTCTATATTATCTTATGGAATATATAAAAAAGTAGACATATATGCTGTCTTTATAGAAGGGGCTATGGATGGAGCAAAAGCAGCATTAAAGATTTTTCCATACATTCTGGCTGTCATTTTTGCTATTAATTTATTTATACAATCCGGTGCTGAGGGATTTATTGTTAAAATATTGACTCCTGTTACATCATTTATTGGATTTCCGCCGGAGCTTTTGTCCCTGTCAATTGTAAAGCCATTGTCCGGAGGAGGGTCTCTGGGTGTATTTCAATCAATATTAGATAACTATGGCCCGGATTCATATATAGGGAGAAGCGCTTCTATATTGATGGGTTCCTCAGAAACTATATTTTATACTGTTGCTGTATATTTTGGTGCAGTTGGGATTAAAAATATAAGGCACACGGTAAAGGTCGGTTTAATTGCTCACTGCGCATCTATATTTGCCGCATTGGTGGCAGGTAAATTTTTGTTTTGATTATGTCAATTATGTTTATATTCTGATTCCTGCCATACAAAGAAAACACCGATAAGCAAAAATACATCACCGATTGATATGGTTTTAGGAAATGGATACGGTGGGGAAAGTGTTATAATATCGCATAAAATTTTAAAATTTGTGTCCTTGGTCAACAGCGAATGTATTAAATTCTGACCGGATTGAAGATATAATTTTTTTGCTTCTGTATCTGTCAATATTTCAGAAACAAGTACAGGCATCTTGAAATCATTTGATATGATTGCAATGAAGTTTAATAATGTACCAAAAAATAACAGCTTCATAAAAGGCTTTTTAAAATTTAACAATGTAATTGCAAATATGGCAAGATAAATAATCCAATGAAATGATAATACTCTTATAAATTCATTATTACTAAAGTGTTTAAACAAATATTCAGCAGTAATTTCTATTAAAGCTGTAATTATTAATATTTGATAACCTTTAATTTCCAGTTTTATAATGGAAATATCGAGGGTTTTTTTTCTTATGAGTAAAATTAATATTGAAATTATAGTTAGGATTAATATTTCTGGAATCATAATATACCTATTCTGATAAGTTATAATATGTTTTTCTTAAGGCTACTATTGCTTCATCAACAATATCTGGGTTGAATTGAGTACCGGCATTAATTTTTATTTCATTCAATGCTGCTTCCAGGCTCAAGGAATGCCTGTATGGTCTGTTGGTTGTCATTGCATCAAATGAATCTGCAATTATAAGTATTGAGGTTTCCAGCGGAATATTGTTATGGCTTAGTCCGTCAGGGTAACCCTTACCGTCATTCCGTTCGTGATGATGCCTTATGATATCTGATATATTGGATAAATAGCTTAAGTCGGCTATTATTGTCGCTCCTATTTCAGGATGTGATTTAATTGTTTCAAATTCATCATTTTCTAATTTGCCGGTTTTGTTTAAAATATTTTTATCTATTCCAATCTTTCCTATATCGTGAAGCAGAGCTGCACTTTTTATAAGGTCTATTTTTCCTTGAGGTAATCCTAATTCTTTTGCAATTGCTTCAGAATATGCACTTACACGAAGTGAATGTCCGCTTGTATATGGATCACTTGCTTCAATAGCTCGTACCAATACATTCATTGTATCGAAATAGTTCTTCCTCATGTCAATATATAATTTAAAGGTATATCTGGCAAGCAAAAGGGGAATGAAGAACAACAGCAAACCACCAATGCCATAAGCATTATAGGCAAAAGCAAGGATAATACCTAAAAGGCTTACAAGTATTATATTAATTAACATTCCGTAAAAACTGCTTTTCCAAATATGGCTCATTCTATCCTTTAATAGTATTGACATTAGCTTTGACATGAAAAAGGTGTTTAATAAGATGTAAACTATTAGAGCTGCAGTTCCAGCTATCGGATTATAAAATTTAAAACCTACATTTATAAGATTATCAACAACAAAATACACAATGCCTGACAAACCTACATTTAATAAATATTGGCTTATGTTAAAAATTGTTTTATAAATAGGGCTATTAAATATATGAACTCTTCCTCTGCCATCTACATATGGGCATCTGAAAGCTACACCAAATGCAGCTATTATTGCTGCTGTTAATGGATTTGTTAATAAAATTGCTGAAAAACCTAATGCAAAACTAACAGATATAGCGCCAACTTTTGGTAGTAATATTAAAAAGGTTTCAGCTATTGCTGATAAAAATGAAAAAACCACAAGCAAAATATAATCGTTAATATCGTAAGATTCAAAAAGATAAATCATAAGAATAATTGCAAATAATGATATTAAGAATATATATATATATAATTCTTTATTAAATTTGGTTTTTTCTCCATATTGCTTTTGGGTCTCTACATTTTTTTCCATTTCAATCCTCTATATAATGATGGGCTGACTTAATTGATAGTGTTTAGATCCAGCTAATACCAGCACCTGCTGCTAAAACTAATGCTACTAATGATGATACAATAGCCATTAACTTTTTCATGTGTGAAACCTCCTACAGAGAGTCTCTGCTCGTCTCGCTAATAGAACAGGAAGGTTTCGCTACGCTTGTTTTATTCTTTTGTTATTTTTTAGTCAGCCCCGTCATTCCTTTATAAATAAACAAATTTTTCTGTTTATAGCATTAAGTGTCGCTTTAATTGTTGAATCTATTTTGTTGCTGTTTATTATGGAGGTACCTATAAGTATATTTTCTCTTCCATGGTCGATATAAGTTATGGCAGAAAGCATAACATCTTTACCTGAGACACGGGCAGCTTGTATATCATCAACTAGGAAGCAATCCAAATCGATAGCCTTTTTAATAGCGTTTAAGGTTGAATTAGCTGCAACCATCAAAGTGTTTTTTTCTGATTTAATTCCTTCGGCTTCTCCTATGTATTGTTTTTCATCCCAAGAAAGCTTGGTGCCTATTTTTATTCTATCTGAATTTGTTTCATTTGTATAACCTTCATACAGCAGTCTGAAATCAGAATTTATAGAAATATTTTTATTAACCTGTGCAACACTTATGATTTTATAATCTACATCTACATCAAAATGCGATAATAATGCGGTTCTTATGTCTCTTACTATTTGCTTGGAATGTCGACTGCTGTCAGACAGTACATGTATTTCTGTAATATTATTATTTGAATCTGTAATGATTTTACATGATAGAACTGATTTAATATTGGCAAGAAAATATTCAATTTCTTCGAAATTCATTGTAGTCCTCCAAATGTTATACTACATTTATTATAATACAGGATTCTTTATATTTCAACAGAAACTTAACAATTTATATGATATTTTTAAATAAATTACAAAAAAATACAAAAAAATACATTTCATTTGTTTTGAAAAATGTGTTTTTTAATCCTAACTCTATTTTTCAGAACGCCTGGGAGCAAATTTAATACATCTAGGAATATTGAAAATCAATAATTTAGGCCATACAGGTTATGCAATAAAAGCTTTAAGAATTGGAGATTTTATTCAAGATTATTTGTTCGTGGTATATGAATAAATTTCATATATGTCTTTGAGTATATAAAATTATGTGATTAGACTAAAAACCAGGAGAATGGTAAAATGGAGGCAATTTGAATAACTGGATAATGATAATATGTTTTTTTAGAAGCTGTATTTATAAAAACAAATCATCTGAACAGAATTTCCCAATACATAGTTAGGGGCGGGTAAAATTTAATACATCGCTCGATATTGTTAATTAATAAACAAAACAAATTGCGTCAAAAGAGGAGAAAAAATGAAAAAAGTATTTTTAATGTTGATTTTAATTCTTATTTTATTTGTTGCATTAACCGGCTGCTCAAACAGCAATGAACCTGCGGCCGAACCGTCAGATGAACCGGAAGCCGGTATTGGTGGTTTAACAAAAGAAAATCCTTTGCAGGTCAATAAAGAAGAAGGCACAATTACTTTTCTGGCACAGGTAAACGGCAAGTATTTTTATGAACCTACAAGACATGCAGCAGTTTTTGCTGACGGAGGCAATGGTGAAAAGGCAGTATTTCGTGCTTTTGCACAGCATGAAGATTTTTATAATGGTTTGATAGAATTGGGTGCTGTGGCCGGCAATAACATGACGCTTGATAATGCAGCGCAAACTCATGTAGATGGTGATGCGTTTGATGTTACGGTTAACTGGGAAGGAGCAGAAAAGGCGGTTTCATTAGACGAAGCTATTATAGACAGCAACGGTAATCCTATTGATATCAGGTTTGGCGGAAACTTAGAAAATGCCAGAAGTAAAAACACCGGCTGTCTGATTTGCCTTGACAGCTGCCCTGTTGGGATTACAAGCAATGCAACATATACCATGGGTGCGGTTGAAAAGACAAATGAAGTTGGTTTTACAGGCAACGAAGAAATATTGCCTGATGATGGTACATATGTTGCAATAACACTGAAATTGAAATAAATTAGCTGCGCCAGAAATAGCTTAAGAAATATCGATTTAATATATAATAGGGCATTATATTTACTAAAGTAATATTGCCCTATTATATTTACATAACTTTCTGATGAATAGTGTCAGAAAGGATAATTAGTGCGAGGTCATTATTAATGATAGTCAGGGTTGGAAAGTTTCTGTTTTTAGGTTTATTCTTTGGATATTTAACTGCACTTATTTTAAGTCGTTCAATTTGGCTGGAAATGAGAGTTAACACATCTATGGCCATTTTTATATTTACCGTATTGGGAGGTATGATTGGATTGTGGAAAAACTTACATTTGCAGAAGAAATGGTTTTGGAGCATTGAAATATTGATTATTATAATGTTTTATCTCATATATAGGGATTTCGGCGCTTTTATGGTTATACCTGCTGTGAGATTCAAAGAAGCTTTTTTTCTCGGATCTCTTTCTCTGCATCAGGCAAATGCTATACTTATCTTGCTGATGGTTATCGGGAATGTTTTGTGGTGCATACCACCTAAAAATATCAATTAAAAATCTTTAAACAGGTGATACCATGAAAAAGAAAATTACTATTATATTACTGACAGCAGCTTTGCTGCTTATAATCAAATATTACAATTTGTTTGATTTCTTAAGCTTTGAAAACATCAATAATTTAAAAACATTTATTAATTCATACGGTATGTTGTCGCCTCTTGTTTTCATTGCGATATTTATTTTAGCCACAATAGCATTTATACCCGGATTGCCTATAACTGTGCTAGCAGGAACATTGTTTGGTTTATGGTGGGGAACCTTGTATGTAATAATAGGTTCAACAATTGGTGTTTCAGCATCGTTCTTGATAGGAAGGTATCTGGGAAGAGATTTAGTAGTAAAGCTGGTGGAAAAAAATGAAAAGATGGCAAAGCTGGACAGCTATATCAGACAGCAGGGAAATACAATTTTAATTATAAGCAGGCTTGTACCTATTTTTCCTTTTAACTTACAAAACTATGCATATGGTATAACAGATATAAAATTCAGTACATATTTCTGGTATTCCTTGATATTTATGATACCCGGAACATTTATATATACTTGTTTCGGTGATTTGGCATACAGTTATGTCAGTACCGGAGAATTAATATTATATTCAGGCTTGCTGTTGATTGGACTGTGCTTGCTTATAATTGTCCCAAGAAGGATTTTCAAACTCAAAAGCAGTTCGATTAATTCGATTAATCGGTAACATAAGTTTGTATATATCTACAAAATAAAAATAAAGGAGCAGTCATGAAAAAAAATAATTTATTAAAAATTGTTATTGTAATATTACTGGCAGCTTTAATTCTTTCCTATTATTTTATTCCAAAAGTAAATTCTGCTTTTAATGGAATATTTACCGTTTTTAGTTCTATGAGTGTAGAAAAGGTAGTTGCGTATATAAGGTCATATGGCATATATGCAGCAATTGTATCATTTTTCTTAATGATGTTTCAGTCTATTGCTGCCCCATTGCCGGCGTTTTTAATAACTTTTGCCAATGCTGCTATTTTTGGATGGTGGCAAGGTGCAATTTTGTCCTGGACAAGTTCTATGGCAGGCGCTGCTTTATGTTTTTATATTGCGAAGATATTAGGACGTGATGCAGTTGAAAAAATAACCAGCAAGTTTGCATTAGATAGTGTGGATGCCTTTTTTGACAAGTACGGAAAACATACAATCTTAATATGCAGATTGCTTCCATTTGTTTCATTTGATTACGTAAGCTATGCAGCAGGACTTACATCTATGGCTTTCATACCGTTTTTTGTAGCGACAGGATTAGGTCAATTACCGGCAACCATAGTTTATTCTTATGTGGGAGGCATGCTTACGGGTGGAGCACAAATGGTTGTAACGGCTTTATTGATATTATTTGCGCTGAGTATAATAGTGATGATGTTCAAACAAGTATATAATGACAGACAGAATAAAAAGAAAGAAACTAAAAAAAATGAGTTATAATGAATTTGTAGTTAATAATCATCAAATAATGAGCTTCAGCAATATATTTGCAATAATACAACCGGGGCAGGATATATTCTGGCCTGGCTGTGCTATTTTGGCTCTCGGGAAAGATATTACAGATAAAACATATACCCTCATTAAAAAAAAGATTCCTGATATTGCTTACAGCACTTTTTGCTGCGGAAAACCTTCAAAGCATATATACAACGGCAAGGATTTTGACAATAGAATCGATTTTATACAAAGATCTTTAAAGAGAAACGGAACAAAAAACATTTATACATTATGCCCAAATTGCTTTAACACCTTGTCTGAAATCAACGGACTTAATGTTAAGTCGGTATGGTCCATGATAGATGAGTTTTTTCCTGAGGAATGCCGTAATATTCATGAAGGCAAGAGCTTTTCCCTGCATGACCCTTGTCCGATAGTTAAAGATATTGAGGCAGCAGAATATGTGAGAAGCATTTTGAGGAAGATGGGAATAGAAATATTAGAATTTAAAAACAACAGGGAGAAAACAATGTGCTGCGGCAAAAAAAACATGCTGATGGCACTTGAGCCGGAAAAGGGCAGGAAGTTGTTTGATTTAAGGGTATCTCAGGCTCCATCCAAGAATATAGTCACTTATTGCGCATCCTGTTCTGATACTTTTAAGCAAAATTCATTCAATTCAAAGCATGTGCTGGAACTTCTATGGCAGGTGGGCGTATCCGGGTCATGGGGCAACAGATACAAAGCGGTAAAGTTTATTAAAGGAATAAAATGAGCAAAGGAGGACTGCGAAAATGCTTGATACATATGGCAGAAAATATTTGGACAAATATTTTGATAAAACTGCCGAATTTTTACTGAGGCTGAACTTTGTTCCGACGCATATTACTGTAATTGCTTTACTAATCGGATTATTTGCATGTTTTCAATATTATTTTAACCATACTTTTATATCATTGATATTACTTTGGTTTTCAGGTTATTTAGATGCGGTTGACGGCACAATGGCAAGGAAAAGCAAATCAATTACAAAGACAGGAACATTACTTGATATTTTTTTTGACAGAGTTGTGGAATTAGTGTTTATTATTGTTTTTGCCTTGAAACACAGTGATGCAACATTTGCTTTACTGTGTCTGAGCTGTACAATTGTACTATCCATGTCAGTGTTTTTAACAAGCGGAATGCTTCTTGAAAATAAAGGAAAGAAGAGCTTTCATTATCAGGCCGGACTTATGGAAAGAACCGAAGGCTTTATAATGTTCACTGTTATGATGGTTTTTAATTCATTCATGAAGGAACTATCATTTTTATATGCCGCACTAATACTATTTACTGCAGGACAGAGGCTTATTGAAACTATTAAAAATTTGGAGGAGAAAAATGAAAAAAGCAAATGTTAAAATACTTTTAGCATTTTTAGCTGTTGTAATAATTGGAGCGGCAATATTTATCAGCAGACCAAAAACGGATAATACAGTAACAATATACGGATGGGGCGGAGACCAAAGAGTCAACGAATGGATTGACAATGAATTGGCACCATTTGCATCTGAAAACTACGGCATAAATGTTGTACGAGTGCCGATGAACATTGATGAAATATTGATGAAGCTGACTAATGAAAAAAATTACAGCAATGATGGATCTATTGACGTTATATGGATAAACGGAGAAAATTTTTACTATGCAAAACAATATGATTTACTGTATGGGCCGTTTCTGGATAAAATAGAAAATGCACAAAAATATGTGGATTTACAAGGACCTGAAGCAACTGTGGATTTTGGGTATCCTACTGAAGGGTTTGAGGCTCCATGGGGAAAAGCGCAATTTGTATTTGTCCATGATAAGGACCTGATTCCTGAACCGCCTGAAAATTCTGAACAGTTAAAAGAATTTGTAATGAATAATCCGGGAGTTTTTACATATCCCGAAGCCAAAGATTTTGTCGGTTCTGCTTTTATCAGGACTGTAATATACGATATTGTAGGCTATGAAAATATAAAGGACCTTCCTGCAGATTATGAAGCAGTTAAAAAAACAGTAATGCCTGCAATGGATTATTTAAATGAAATAAAGCCATATCTTTGGAAGGAAGGTAAGACCTATCCAAAAGATTCAGCACAGCTTGACGGATTATATCAGGACGGCGAAGTATACATTGCAATGGATTACAATGCCAATAAAGCTCTGAGCAAGGTAATGGACAAGAGCTGGAGCCAAAGCACCGAAACATTTGTGTGGGAAAAGGGAACTCCTTTCAACACTCACTATCTTGCTATAGCAGCAAACAGCCCGCATGCGGAAAATGCGATGAAATTAATTGATGCCGCACTTTCGCCTGAAATGCAGATATCAAAAGCAAATCTAAGCGGATGGGGGGACCTGCCTGTTTTAGAATATGACAAGCTGAATACAGAAGGGCAAGCTGAGCTTGATGCGGCGCTGAAACCTTCAGACGAATATAGAGACAGTATTTTAACTTACAATGAATTGTCTGCTCATAAGCAGCCCGAAGTAAAAGCAGACTTGGTTACTGTTATCGAGAAGATTTGGGAGGATGTGGTTCTTTTTGAAAAACAATAAGAATATAAGTAACATAATTATGGTATTGCCGTCATTTTTAATTGTGTTCTCAATCACTGCATATGTTGTTGCCAATACGTTAAAGGAAAGCTTAGGGTTAATTCCTGAGCTTTTTTTAAATGAAATTACATTTAAATATTATGCAGAGTTGTTTGCTGACAAAATATTTTTCAGAAGCTTTTTGTACAGTATTTTTGTAGCTTTTGTTTCATCCTCTTTATCAGCTTTTTTTGGAACATATCTCGGATATGCTGTTTCTAAATCAAGAAACGCTTTTGCAAAAATATCATACAGATTTCCGATATTTCTGTCATATGTTGCTGCCGCAGCGCTTATATACAACACATACAGCGACAATGGCTTGTTGTATCGCATTTTTGTTTTTTTCGGCTTTGCAGCAGATGATTTGAACATAATTTATAATACAAACGGACTGGCCGTGATTATACTTAATATGTTTAAAGGAATACCGTTTATTGCATTTTCCATATATCCGATATTATTAAAGACAGATGTATTATATAAGGAGGTTGCGAGAAATCTGGGCTGCACAAACATTGTGTATTTAATCAAGGTTTTACTGCCTCTTTGCAAAAGGGCAATTTTATCATCTGCCTTGATTATATTCAATTATAATTTATTCACATATGAGGGGTTTTATTATTTAGGACCGTCTAATCCTCCCTCAATCGGAGTTCTTGCATACGCTACGTACTTGAATCCGGATATTACACACCGCGCTTCCGGCATGGCAATTAATCTGGTTATGATAGCAATTTCATTGCTGCTTTGTTTTTTATATTACAGATTGTTAAAGAATGAGTATTGGGAGGAAGCATGAAAATATTAAATAAATTCATATTTGTTATTGTTATGGCATTCCTAATACTTCCTCTTGTGTCAATGATAATATGGTCATTTTTTGCAAGTTGGGAAAGCGGAAGTCTGCTGCCTCAAAATTTCACTTTGAAAGGCTTTATATATTTCTTCAGCTCACAGGACTGGATTATTGCATCAAAATCAGTTTTATACTCATTGTTGGTTGCTTTTATTTCTTTAATTTTAAGCATAATGCTTTCAAGGTTTTTTATATCAACAGATTTTAAATATAAGCTTCAGCTTGAAAGCTTGGTTTATCTTCCCATGCTTTTACCTGTTGTAAGTGTGTGCATAGGGAGCCATAAAATGTTTTTGCAGCTTTTTTCAGGCTGCAGTATCTTAGTTGTCATATTGCTGCATATATATTTCTCGCTGCCCTATGCTTTTAAAATAGTTTATTCCTGCTACGAGGTCTGGGGAACAGAACAGGAACAGGTTGCGAGGGGGCTTGGTGCCACCGGATTAAAGGCATTTTATCTGATAAATGTGCCTGTGTATTTAAATGGCTATGTCACAAGCTTTATAATGGCATTTATAATATCATATTCTCAGTATTTCATAAACTTTTTCATTGGAGATTCAAACTTTGTAAATTTTTCCATGATAATGACGCCGTACGTAACCGGATCAGACAGAAATATTTCATCAGTATATACTATGCTGTACATATTGTATGGTATAATTGTCATGGTAATTTGCACACTCATTGAAAAATTATATAACAAGGGAAGAATTGTATGAGCTTTTTAGTTCTGGAAAATATTAATTATTCTATAGGTAAAAATAAATTATTGAGAAATATAAATTTGAATATTGAAAAGGGACAGCTGTTTTCTATTTTAGGTCCCAGCGGAGCAGGCAAAACAACTGCGTTGAGGATTATAACAGGTGCAATTTCCGCTGACAGCGGCAATGTTATTTTAGATGATAAGATTATAAATAATCAGCCGATGGAAAAAAGGCAGATTGTTATGGTTCATCAGTCAAAGCAGCTTTTTCCACACCTGACTGTTCTTGAAAATATACAGTTTGGAATGAAAATGAAAAAGCTGAGCCAGGATTATATCAATGAAAAAACAAATGATTTATTGGACTTTTTCAATATGAAACTGCATACAAACAAATATCCGAAACAACTTTCAGGAGGACAGCAGCAATTGGTTGCTTTGATGAGAGCTTTAGCTGCTGAGCCGAAGGTGATGCTATTGGATGAACCCTTCACAGGTCTGGATAATAATTTGAAAATTTACATAAGAGATTTTATACTAAAAATTCATGAAAAATTTAATATAACAATTATTATGATTACCCATGACAAGGAAGATGCGTTTTTCATGAGTGATAAAATAGCGTTCATGTTTAACGGAGAAATTGTATTAAATGAAACACCTGCTAATTTATGCAGAAAAACCAATATTGATATAGTCGACAACTTTCTTGGGAACATATTTGTTCTGGATGATACAAGAATTGTATTTTCTGATAAAATTATAGATATTAATTAATAAGTCTTATTCTGATGTGACTTATAAAATTTTTTCTGTACACTTGACAGAGGGGAGCATACAAATTGGCTATGGGGTCTGCGAATGGCCTGACAAGTTAAAATTCGTTGAAATATTTCATTAACCCTGCATAAATCGCCCAAGCTACTTTTTCCTGATATTCATCTGATATCAGTTTTTTTTCTTCAGCTCTGTTTGACAAAAAACCGCACTCTATTAATACAACGGGAACTGTAGTGTCATCCATAATTTTTATGTTTTTCTTAATTTGAGGAACTCTTTCATTACTTTTATCTAATATACTTTTTAAAGAATCCTGCAATATGTCAGCTGCTATTTTTCCGGTCTGACTATTATTTTGATAAAAGACATGGGCTCCGTAATATTGTTCCTGAGTAAAGGAATTAAGGTGTATAGAGACAACTAAATCAGCTTCGGACTCGTTAATAAACTGTACTCTGTTTTTTAAATCTTCATTTTTCTTTTCTCTTATTGTTTTGGATTTTAAAGTATATAAACCTTCATCTTCATATCTTGTCATTTCTGTGTCAAAACCGCTTCCTTCAAGAAATTTCATTAATTTTTCGGAAATTTCCAAATTTATTGGAGCTTCTCCTACTCCTGTGCTTCCGCTCGCTCCTTGGTCGACACCGCCATGCCCCGGGTCTATTATTACCTTTATTTTTCCGACATGTTCTTCATTTGTTGCATCAATTGTTTCAGAGGTTCTGCTTATATTAGAAAATAAAGACAATAGCACAATAATAACTAATGCTATGGCAAATATTATATTTATTCTTTTTAATACATCCTCCATTATTGCCTCCAAATTACTATTCTTATTTAAGCTTATGAATTGATATTCTTAATATTACAAAAATCTAAGCTATATAAATTTACTTATATAAATTAAATAACTAGGGAGTATACCTATGAGTTGTTAATAATCGGGGCAATAAAAAAGAGCTAATACTTAGAGCAAAGTATTAACTCAGACATAACTCAAATCAGTGCTTTTTCCAAATAGAAGGAGAAAATAATACTAACACAGGAAGGACCTCCAGTCTTCCAATTATCATACAAGCGCTTAGAATAAGTTTGCTTAGATTGGAAAATCCATGGTAGTTGCCCATGGGGCCGACAACCTCAAGCCCGGGTCCTATATTGCTGATAGTAGCAATTACTGCTGAAAAAGAAGTGGAAAAATCAAAATTATCAAGCGAAACTATAATAGTTGCAAAAATAATTATAATTACATATGCAAAGAAAAATACTAATATACCTTTTAATGTATCATTGTCAATTGATTTTCCGTCAACCTTTACAGTCTGTACTGAATTTGGGTGTATGGTATGTTTGATTTCGTGAAATATGGCTTTAAAAAGCACCAGAATTCTTATGGATTTTACACCGCCTCCTGTTGAACCTGCGCAAGCTCCGAATATCATTAATGTTAACAGAATTGATTTTGCAAACATTGGCCATATATTAAAATCTACGGTTGCAAAACCTGTGGTAGATACTATGGAGGAAACAGTAAATGCCGAATGTCTTAAGGCTTCTGAAAAGCTATAACCAAATTTATGCAGCACGCTTAAAAATACCAGCAATATGGCAGCTATAACATATCCAAAGTACAGGCGGAACTCTTCATTTTTAAAGATAGTCCTCAAATCCCCTTTTATTAATAATATATAATAAAGAGTAAAATTTACACCGAATAGAAACATACCTATGGTAATAATCCATTCTATCCAGGGGCTGTTGTAATAACCAACACTCAATGCCTTGTTGGAAAACCCGCCTGTGCCGGCAGTACCAAATGCATGAATAAAAGAATCAAATACAGGCATTCCCGCTATAATTAAAAGTATAATAAGTATTGCAGTCATTCCTGCATAAATGATATACAAAATCTTTGATGATTCGGATAGCTTAGGAACCAATTTACCAAATGTCGGACCGGGGCTTTCCGCTCTCATTAAAAATACTGAACGACCGCCTAGTAAAGGAGCAAGAGCCATTGTAAATACCAATACTCCCATACCGCCAATCCAATGAGTAAAGCTTCTCCAAAACAAAAGGCCTCTCGGCATACTTTCTATATCAGTCAATATACTAGAACCGGTTGTTGTAAAACCGGATACTGTTTCAAACAAAGCATCAATATATGAAGTCAGTGAGCCGCTCAGATAAAATGGAAGTGCGCCTGCCAATGACATTACAAGCCAGCATAAGGCGACAGATGCATATCCTTCTCTTTTTCGCATTTCATTTTCATTGCTTTTCATACCCTTTAATATTAATCCAATGATACCGCATAACAGTATTGTTATAATAAACGATTTTATTTCATAACTGTTATCAACTATTGCAATTACCAGGGAAGGCAGCATCAGAATTGATTCCCAAAATAATACAGTACCTAAGATTTTAAGTACAATCTTAATATTCATTCTGAACCTCCGCTAAATTTCTAATATTTCACTAAGGTCGCTTATAAAGCCCGTCTTAGTAACAACAATCACTTTATCTCCTTCTTTTATGCAGTCATTGCCATATGGTATTATTATTTTTTTACTTCTAACCAATGCGGCAATTAAGATATCTTTTTTTAAATTTAAATCCTTAAGCTTTATATCATTTAAGTCAGGAGAGTTTTTAGCCGTAAATTCTGCAACCTCAGCTTTGTCATCCAGAATTTTGTAAAGCTTTTCTACTGCGATTCCTTGAGAATTATCCAATGCTCTCACATATCTTAGGATATTGTTTGCTGTCGTAAGCTTAGGGCTTATAATACTGTCCAGACCAAGCTTTTTGACAATAGGAATATAATTGTGACGGTTTATTTTAAGTATAACCTTATTCACTCCGCATTGATGTGCATACAATGATGAAATCAAATTTTCCTCGTCCATATCTGTCAATGCAACAGTTGAATCAGCTGTTTGTATATTTTCGTTATCCAATACCTCTTGGTCAGTTCCGTCACCGTATATTATTAACGTGTTAGGAAGTATCTCGCTTAAAAGAACACATCTGTCCTTGTTTAATTCAATTATTTTAACGCTCATATTAAGCTCTTCCAGAAGCCAGGTCAGGTAAATTGCTATTCTGCTTCCGCCAATTATAGTTACATTCTTGGCTTTATGAGTACTTCTGCCTAAATAGTAGAAAAATCTGTTGATATCTTTTCTTTCGCCTATAACATATACAGTATCATCAGGATTGAATGTGAAATCACCTTTAGGTATTGTAACTTCACTATCTCTTTTCACAGCACAAAACAAGACTTTTGATGGAAGATACTTGGTCAAGTCCAGTAGTTTTGTATTTGTTATAGGATCTGTTTCAAAAACACGAAATTCAACCATTTCAAGCATATTATTAGCAAAGGTCTCCACATTTGTTGCAGAAGGGAACTGTATCATTCTTGCTATTTCATCGGCTGCATCCATTTCAGGATTAATAACCATATCAAGCTCAAGCTCTTGCTTAAGCATTTTATGTTCGTTAGAATAATCTGTATTTCTGATACGTGCAACAGTATGCTTGGCTCCTAATTTTTTCCCGATAACACAACAAATCATATTTAATTCGTCACCGTCTGTTACCGCAATTAACAAATCGGTTTCGCCGATATTTGCTTCTCTTAAAATTTCAACACTTGCGCCGTTTCCCCTAATGCACATTATATCAAGAGTTTCATCTGCATGGGCTAAAACTTCGGCATTGCTGTCTATCAGTATTATGTCGTGTTCCTCGGTGGTAAGCTGATGAGCTAATGTGTAACCAACCTTTCCTCCGCCAACAATTATAATTTTCATTATTTCCTCCAAATTATAGTTATTAAATAAAAAAATTTATCTAATAAAATACAATGTATTATATCACAAAACACAGATTTTGCAAGAAAATTTGAGTGTTATATGAAATTGAACAAATCTATTTAGCTGTGTCACAAAACCGACATGTCTAAAATCGGACATACCGTCAGCATATTGACGGTATTTTAATTAGTCAAACCAACTTAGGGGTGTATTAAGGGTATAAAAAATATTACTGCTTGGCATGATTTTTGCTAAACAATGTTTGTTGACATAAAAAAAGTAAGGGAGATTTTAGATATGAGAATAGAAAAGCATCCCATCTTAGAATTTCATAAGGAAAAGAAAATTATTTTCACCTTTAATGGAGAGAAGATAGAGGGATATGAAGGCGAGACTATTGCAGCTGCTTTACATGCAGCAGGAGTAAAGGTTCTTGGAAAAAGTTTATTTTTACACAGACCCAGAGGATTTTACTGTGCTATCGGGAATTGTTCTTCCTGTTTAATGATTGTAAATGGCATTGCTAATGTTAAAACCTGTGTGACTGATTTAGAGGAAGGCATGATTGTAGAAACACAGGAAGGTAAGGGGGTGATAGCATGAAGGAAAAGGAATTGGTGATTATAGGCGGCGGTCCCGCAGGACTATGCGCAGCAATAAGTGCTGCACAAAGTGGAGCTAGTGTTTTGATTATAGAAAGAAATAAATCCTTGGGCGGTCAGCTGGTGAAACAAACTCACATGTTTTTTGGCTCCGAAAAGCAATATGCATCCACAAGAGGAATTGATATTACAAATATTTTATTAAAAAAATTAAATGATTATAAGGAAAATGTTGAAGTATTAACCGAAACTACGGTTGTAGGAATGTTTGAGGATGGAGTTATAACTGTTCTTCACAAGGAAAATGATTATTATAAAATAAAACCTAAGGCGGTTGTTATCGCAACAGGAGCTTTTGAAAAGTCATTGGCATTTCCGAATAATGATTTGCCCGGAATTTATGGTGCCGGCGCTGTTCAGACATTGATGAATGTCCATGGAGTAAAACCTGGAAACAAGGTTTTGATGGTCGGTGCAGGAAATATAGGCTTAATAGTAAGCTATCAGCTTATGCAGGCCGGAGTCAAGGTTGCGGCAATACTGGATGCAGCCCCTAAAATAGGAGGTTATCTTGTTCATGCTTCTAAAATCAGAAGAATGGGTGTTCCTATTTTAACGTCTCATACGGTAAAGGAAGCTATTGGCGAAAATTATCTTGAAAAAGCAATAATATGTGAGGTAGATGATAAATTTCAACCTGTAGAAGGTACCGAAAAAGAATTTGATGTGGATGTAATGTGTATTTCAGTAGGACTCACGCCATTAAATGAGCTTTTGACAATGAGAGGCTGTGAAATGAAATATGTTCCACAGCTAAGCGGCTTCGTTCCTGTCAGAAATGGCAATTATGAAACTACCATTGAAAATGTATTTGCAGCGGGAGATGCTACGGGCGTTGAAGAAGCAAGCGCCGCAATGGTTGAGGGATATCTTGCAGGTATATGTGCAGCTGACAAAATAGGCTACAGACCGGATAATTATGTGGAGAGAAAAAATGATTACATTAAGCAGCTGGATGATTTGCGTTCGGGACCGGTTGGAAAGCATATACTGGCAGGAATTGAACAAATAGTTGTGTTAGCATAAAAAATGTTTAGCAGGAGGAAAATATGTTTGAAAAAACCGGAATACCAAGCAAAGAAATGGTAATGGGAAAATTCCCTTCAATAGATAGAATTAACAAAGGGCCTGTTGCGGTAGTTGAATGCTACAAGGAAATACCATGCAACCCTTGTCAGACCGCATGCAAATTTAATGCAATAAACATAGGAGAAGATATAAACAACATACCATCATTAAATTCTGATAATTGCACAGGCTGTGCTATCTGCTTAAGTAAATGTCCCGGTCTTGCAATAATGATTGTTGACGGTTCTAAATCTGAAGCATCAATACAAGTAAAAATACCTTATGAATTTCTGCCTCTTCCAAAAGCGGGTGATGTTGTCAAAGGTCTTGATAGAGAAGGAAGATATCTGACAGCAGTGAAGGTAATAAATGTTATGAATCCAAAATCCTTTGACAGAACACCGGTTGTTACGATAGAAGCTGACAGAAAGTACTTGTACGATATAAGAAATATAGAGGTGGAGGAATAATATGGAAGAAAATATTATTATATGCAGATGCTCAGATGTTACATTGAAACAAGTCAGAGACTTAATCAGTGAAGGCTATGTAACATATGATGAAATAAAAAGAATCACCCGTATCGGTATGGGACCATGCCAGGGAAAAACCTGCGGACAGCTGGTTATGAGAGAAATAGCTAATGCTACAGATCAAAACATCAAGGATATCACATTTCAAACAACCAGACCTCCTGTAGTTGGAGTAAAGCTGGGATTGATTGCAGAGGAGGGCAGAAGAAATGAAGAGTAGTGCTGAGATAGTAATTATTGGTGCAGGAATTTCAGGCTGTTCAACTGCCTATAATCTAGCCAAAAAAGGTGTGAAAAATATAGTTGTGCTGGATAAAAGCTACATCTGTTCAGGTTCAACCGGCAGGTGCGGTGCAGGAGTAAGAATGCAGTGGGGCACTGAAATGAACTGTAAAATAGCAAAAAAAAGTATAGAGTTTTATGAACATGCAAATGAAATTCTTGAATATGACAGGGATGTTGATTTTAAGCAAAGCGGATATTTACTTGTGGCAGATACCGACAAAGAAATTGAACAGTTTAAAAAGAACATAGAAGTACAGCATTCTTGCGGTATACCTTCTAAGCTTTTATCACTGGAGGAGGCAAGGGAAATTGTTCCATATCTAAACACTGACCTTTTGAAAGGTGCTGCTTTTTGCAATAAGGACGGATTCTTAAATCCATTTCATACAACAGATGCATATTACAAGGCAGCCAAGCGCCTTGGTGTTGAGTTTAACACGTTCACCGAAGTTACAGGGATTAAGACTGAAAAAGGAAAGATTGTCGGTGTAGAAACAAACAAGGGATTTATATCTACAAATATAGTTGTTAATGCGACCAATGCTTATTCTAAAATTATATGTGATATGGTTGGACTGGATATACCGGTTTATTCTGAAAGACATCAAATACTTGTTACTGAGCCTGTGGAGCCTATGCAAGAACCTATGGTAATGTCCTTTGGCCTTAATTTTTATGTGCAGCAGTCACCGGAGGGTTCATTTATTATGGGGCGAGGAGATTCAAACGAACCGAGAGATTTAAGAATAACATCAAGCTGGCATTTTATAGAAGAAATGGCTAAAACCATTGATTCAATACTGCCGCCGATATCTAAATTAAGAGTGGTAAGACAGTGGGCAGGACTTTATAATATGACGCCTGACAAACAGCCTATTTATGACAAGGCAGAAAATGTAGAAGGCTTTTATCTTGCGGTGGGATTCAGCGGTCATGGCTTTATGTTCGGACCAATAACAGGAATTGTTATGTCGGAAATGATATTGGGAGAAAAACCATCAATAGATGTGAGTATGCTGAATTTAAGCAGATTTAAAACAGGTAATTTACTTTTAGAACCATCAGTAGTGTAAACGTAAATTCTGTTTGCTGTTTCCTTTTAAAGATATTGTGTTTTTATTAATTTAGAATTATAATTGATATAACAAATAAAATTCGGGAGATTACAAATGAGAAAAAAATATCTTAATAAGCTCGTAAGTATCATGCAAGAAAAGAACATGGATGCTATATTAATTGCTCCTTCTGAAGAAATGGAATTCATAATGGGACACAACACCCATCTTTGTGAAAGATTCCAGGCATTAATAATCAAAAATGACGGAACGTATTTTTATATTTGCAACCTACTGACAGTTGATGAGGTACAAGCAGCCCTGGGACCTGAGATAAAAGTGTATGGATGGTTTGACGGTGATGTATTTACAGATACTGTTAAAAAGGCTTTTGAAGAAAATGGATTAATCGGAAAAACGATTGGGGTAAATTCAACTGAAAGAGCAATTTTAATTCTTCAGATAATGAATACGATTGATGTGAAATTTGTAAATGGTAAACCTATTCTGGAAGAAATGAGAATTATAAAGGACGAGGAAGAGCTTGAGAATCTAAGAACAGCTGCACGCATAACCGATGAATCCTATGAGGAGCTTCTGAAGTTTATAAAACCGGGAATAAAGGAAGCTGACATTGCAAAGAAAATGAACGAAATATTTAAGGCAAAGGGAGCTGATGAAGGCTTCACAATGGTTTGTTCAGGACCTAATTCCTCATATCCTCATTATAACTCTGATCAAAGAGTAATCCAGGAAAAAGACGTTATAGTTCTTGACTGGGGTTGCAAGTATAACGACATGTGTGCAGATATGTCAAGAACAGTATTTGTTGGCGATATATCAGAAGAAGAAAAACACGTTTACGAAATTGTTCTTGCATCTCAGGAAGCAGGAGAAAAAGCAGCCGTCGAGGGAGCTTACATTCCTGATGTAGATAAGGCAGCAAGGGAAATAATTGAAAAAGCAGGCTATGGTAAGCACTTTTTCACAAGATTAGGTCATGGTATAGGATATTCAGTGCACGAAGCTCCGGACATAAAAGCAGGCAATAAGAGAAACCTCGAAAAAGGAATGGTTTTCAGTATCGAACCAGGAATTTACATAGCGGGCAGGTTTGGAATGAGAATTGAAAATATTGTGGCTGTTACTGAAAACGGAAATGAAGTACTGAACAAAGCATCCAAAGAAATTAAAATAATTAAAAATTAAAGGGCTATATTACCGTTAAGAGCTTTTATAAATTGCGTTTAACGGGTATGCCAGTGTGTGAAGTTTTATATTTGCAAGATAAAACCGCCTTTTGCCGGTGACGGTGTTGCCCAACCTATTCATCCGGGCAAAAAGCGGTTTTTTTGTATCGCCGACATGGATGGCGGTACTATTGCTAAAGCTATCAATACTTTACTGACCTCATATTAACAAGACGGTTATTAAAGTTTGATAAATTGTGCGTAGTCATCATTATGACAATGATGAAATTCTTATAATCGTGATATTTCCTTGGATTGACATCTTGGGTATATTAATGTCATCACCTGTATTATTGACCACTTCCAATGTGGATGGAATTGTGTCAATTTCAATTAAAGTTGTTCCGAAAACTTGAGCGGATACGACTGGAGAGGCCGTCTGAGATATCGTAACGCCATTTAACATAAGATCAAAAACAATTGTTGTAGCAGCTTTAGCTCCGTCTGCAGCTACCCACCAGTTAACCAAATAGTATCCCGTTTCATTTATGATAAATTCTCCGGGGTTCAGTGCATAGGAAAGAGTGGCTTCGTTTGTACGAATTGTGTCAAAGGGAACAGAGCTTCCATTCACTAGAGTTGATGCTCCGCCGCTAGTCCATTTACTATCAATCAAAACAGTAGCAAGCGCTGCTGCCGCAGGACCGGTAGGACCGGTGTCTCCAGTAGGTCCTGTAGGCCCAGTATCGCCGGTAGGTCCAGTAGGTCCGGTATCACCGGTAGGTCCTGTAGGCCCGGTATCACCAGTAGGTCCTGTAGGTCCTGTATCGCCGGTAGGTCCTGTAGGCCCGGTATCACCTGTAGGTCCTGTAGGTCCTGTATCGCCGGTAGGTCCAGTAGGCCCAGTATCGCCGGTAGGTCCAGTAGGCCCAGTGTCGCCAGTAGGTCCTGTAGGCCCAGTGTCACCGGTAGGCCCTATAGGTCC